>JAMWZR010000004.1 GCA_024282035.1 Nitrosomonas sp. | reverse complement strand
GGCAAGGATGGAAAAAAAATCTGGATCCAGGCGACTTACAATCCCATCTTGGATCTCGATGGAAAACCGATACGCGTAGTGAAATATTGTAATGACATTACGCAAGCAAAGCTTGAAGCGATGGAAATGTCGGCGCGCATGGATGCCGTATCCAAAAGCAGTTGCCTGATGGAATTATCGGCGGACGGTCATATCCTCAGTGCCAATGAGCGCATGCAAAATGCTCTCGGCTTCGGACTCGCCGATCTGCTGGGCAAACACGAAAATCACATTCAGTTCGAAGAAGATATTCGTGCTCAGCCTCATATCGATCTGTGGCGCGCATTGCGCGAGCATCATCCGGTCAATATCGAAATCCGGCGCAAGGGTGTAGGCGGACTCGAACGCTGGTTTCTGGCCAATTTCAGCCCGATACTCGGGCTCGATGGCATACTGACCAAGATCATTATCCAAGCGGATGACATTACCGCAGTCAAACTAGAACGCCTGGATGCAATGGGAAAAATCCAGGCTATCGATCGCTCCCAGGCCATGATCGAGTTCGACATGAGTGGCAAGGTCATCAACGCCAACGAAAACTTTCTCAGGCTCACCGGATATCATCTGGAAGATATCAAGGGACGGCATCATCGCATGTTTGTCGACCCCGTCGAAGCCGCGAGCGCAGATTACCAGGCTTTCTGGGAGCGTTTGGGACACGGCGAATTTGAGTCGGGAGAATTCAAGCGCGTCGGCAAAAATAATCACGAAGTCTGGATACAGGCTACGTATAGCCCCATTTTCGATCCCTGTGGCAATCCGGCCCGGGTCGTAAAATTTGCCACCGACATCACCAGCAGTAAGCTACAAACTTCTGAATTTGAAGCCAAGGTCGCTGCCATCGATCGCGGTCAAGCCGTTATCGAATTCGATCTGAATGGTAAGGTACTGGATGCCAATCGTAATTTCCTGGCTGCAATGGGTTACACACTACGTGAAATCAAAGACCAGCACCACAGTACGTTCTGTACCAATGAGTACACCCAAAGCAAGGAGTATCGTGATTTCTGGCTCAGACTCGGTGAAGGTGAATTCATCAGCGGACGATTCCATCGCGTTGGCAAATTCAATCGCGATGTATGGATTCAGGCGACTTACAATCCCATTTTCGATCTCAATGGTCAGGTCATGAAAATCGTCAAGTATGCACACGATGTCACCAGCGAAGTCGAGCTCGAAAAACGCATCGCCAGTGGAGCAGCCGAAATGGACTCACATGTTCGCGAACTGGTTGCGAGCGTCAACGCCATCGCGGCCAATTCAAATGTAGCAGCCGAGCTGGCACATGACTCCTCTACTGCGGCGCAATCGGGGTTCGATGCTTTGCAAAAATCCATTACCGCAATAACCTCTATACAGGCGAGTTCGTCGCAGGTTTCTGAAATCGTCGGCGTCATCGACGAAATTGCCAATCAAACCAATCTATTGGCATTTAACGCCGCCATCGAGGCTGCACGTGCCGGAGAACATGGCATTGGTTTCTCGGTAGTGGCCGATGAAGTCCGCAAGCTTGCTGAACGCAGCTCGGTCGCGGCTCGTGAAATCACCAAGCTGATTGAGGAATCGACGCAGCATGTCGACAAGGGTGCTGAAGTCAGTCGCGAAGCATCGCGCAGCTTCGAGGGCATCATGTCGGGCGTAGCCAAAACCAGCAAGAGCGTGGCAGAAATTGCCGAATCCGCTGAAAACCAGAGCAAGATGGCCAAGCAGGTCAGTTTGCTGATCGAACAGATAGCCAGCGCGAAAACCAAGGCCAACTGATGGAATCATCCGCAACAGAATCGGGATTCGGGGGCTTTCGCATTGGCGGCATGGATCTCGGATTACCCATGCAGGCCTTGCGCGAAGTCATACCTTGCGGCACCTTGGCTAAATTACCCTGTGCCGCACCCTATGTCATTGGTGGAATCGATCTGCGCGGTGTCATGGTGCCCGTGATCGATCTGCGTATCGTGCTCGGTGCGGCAGCAACAAAAATACCATTTCCGAGCGTCATCATCATGGTGCATGAAAACAAGCTTCTGGGTCTGCTGACCGAAGCAGTCACCGGTGTGTTCACGGGCGATACCCAGGACATCAATCATGTCAGTTTTGCAGCGGCCGACCAGTCCGTTTTTTATGGCAGTATCCGCCGCAATGATGATGGCACGCTGATCAATCTGCTGTCGCCGTCGGCGCTGGTCATGCTCAAGGATGTGCCTTTGGTAGACCACCATGAGTCAAAAACCACTCTCGGTGGTGCCCTGGAAGGCAGCATCAGTCAAAAAAACAAAGCCGTTCCCATGCTCCTGCTACGCTGCAACCGGATCGCATTGGCGATCGATGCGATGGCGGTATACACCACGTTATCCGATCCTGTCATCGAAAAATCCGCCATGGCCATGGGCAGTTGCCGGGGAGTTATTCAATACGCCAGCAACAAGATCCCCACGTTGGATTTGCTGCAAGTCTGCGGACTTGGAAAACTCGATCCGAATACATCGATCCAGGCATTCATTATCTTGTTACCTCAGGGCATGGTGGCTTTTCTGGTCAACAAAGTAATCGATGTCGTACGCATCCGTCCCAGCGAAATCATCAATGTACCCAACTATGCACTACCAAGACCCTCCTTGTTCAATGGGGTTTTACCCAAATCATCCCTGCCGGAGACCAGTGTACAGCAGGAATCGATCCTGGCTTCCCAACTACTGGTATTGAACAGCTCTGTACTCAAAAACGATCCACAAATCGTTGCGCTGGCCGATGTCATCACATTGGACCACTCTATCAAGCGCCAGATCAAGACTCCAGCCTCAGAAGCTGGCAGCGAAAGTACCGAAAAGAAACGCAACATGATCACGTATCTGCTCGGTAGTGAAACCGCTTCACCATTCGAACAAATCCGCGAAATCCTGCCATTCACGCACGACATTCCCATTTTCGAACAAACCGGCCCCATGCTGGGCATGATCGTGGTGCGTGGACGCAGCATCCCGGTAGTCTGTCTAAGTCGTCTCGTCACCGGCCATCCCGCGCAGATTTCACCCACCGCCAGTGTTCTAGTCATCGAAATCGACGATGAAGCAATGGGATTCGCCATTCCTGCCCTGAAATCGATCGAATTGGTGCAATGGGAACCGGAATTACCTCACTTCGGTGGTGCGGAACACACGGATCTGATGCACGCGATCCATTCCAACAAACTGGCTCAAATCGGCAACGGTAAAGCCATACGCATGCTGCCCGTGCTGGATCTGGAAAAAATAGCCCGAGCCTTCCGGGCACAGCAACTCGCCGTAGCTTAAGTCAGGCAGCAGGGTTTTTCCCTGCTGCAGAATGAATACTCATCCCTGTTCCACATCCCCCAATCCCCATTTCTGTTTCCTGCGCTTGACCCGGCATCACCCGAATACATATTGCATAGCCACTTTGTAGCAAAAACTGTGTAATCATTGTGATCCGTAACAAAACATCACAGGAGACGGACATGAACCATAATCCCGTTGGCTGGTTCGAAATCTATGTACAAGACATGGATCGGGCCAAGCGTTTTTATGAAACCGTGTTTCAGGTTACCCTGGAACGTTTGAACAATCCTCCCGACATGAATATCGAGTTGTGGAGTTTTCCGATGCTAAAAGACAGAATGGGTATATCCGGCGCACTGGTCAAAATGGCCGATGGTCCGTCGGGCGGTAATGCCGTGCTGGTTTACTTCATGTGTGCGGATTGCAGTATCGAATCCGCTCGAGCAACTGCCGCAGGGGGACAACTCATGCGCGGTAAAATGTCGATTGGTGAATATGGACACATTGCCCTGATTCGGGATACTGAAGGCAACATGATCGGTTTGCATTCCATGCAATAAAACTGCGAAGACGACGACCCCGCTCTCCAGCAGGGTCGCATGTGTTTCTTTATTTGTTGCGAATACCTCCTCGGTTGCGTTCCAGCACCTTGGCAACCATCTTAATATCGTCTGGACTGACTCCGGCCAATGCCGCTTGTTCACCGACGATGGCAATAAACCGGGTAATGGCTTGGTCGGGAATATGTCGTCCACGATGGATTTTTGCCATGGAGCTACGGCAACGATGACCCGATTCCAGCATGGCTCCGCTATGACGCGACGATCCCCCCAGGTCGTGATCCAGCATCATGGCCAGACATTGCTCGATATCTTCGGGCGTGGTGGTAAGATTGCCAAAAAACGGAGCAATCTCGCTATCTGCCAGCAGAGCCGGTACGGCAAACTGATGCAGAAAAGCCAGAATGCCATGATAACCTCCCAGCCGCGCCGCCACCGAATCACTCTCCATCACGAAACGCGGACCGGTTTCACCTTCCTCGTCACGCGCAGTAGTGGATGACACCGATCGTCCCGCCTGCCCATCGTCATTCGCCACAACCGTGCCGATACCATCTACAGCAACCAGCCCGCATATCAACGCTATGGCTACATATTTGAGCCATTCATGTATATTGGTTTTAGGTTCCATCCATTGCATGATTCATTCTCCTGTCAATTTAATCATCGTACCGAGCCCAACAAATCGGTTTCCTCGGTGAATCGCCAAAATTCCTGAACGGCCAGTCCGCTGCAGGACGATTCAACATGACTTACGCAGGAAAATGAAATTTGGATGCAAGCAAAAAAATAATCCCGTACTTCACGAGATTGCCAGCCGCAACTATTAACAATTTCGATTGTCCACAAATTCTGTGGATAAAACAGTCAATTCATAGATTAAGACAATGAAATAAAATAGATTTATTTGTTCTGCCTCAAATCAAGGCAACCCCTAAATCAGCTTCACTGCACTAAAATTTTTCATAATGGATACCGGATCTTGTCAAACAATTTGCATCCAAAATCAGGCTTTCTGCGTATAAGCTGATGCGGTATCTGCTATATTGCCGTTGCGATTCACCCCCGTGTATTGGAATCGAGAGGAAAACATGCCACCGCGCACCATCGAGGTCATCGCCTGTGTGACAGCGCAAGCCAGTAACTGCCACGAAGTACTTGCATTGCTCCGAGCCATCGTCGCCCCTACACGGCAAGAATCCAGCTACTTGAATTTTCGGATGTATCGCTGCCGCAAATCGAACGCTATGAGCCACTTGTGTGACTCAATGGAACGCCATGACGTGATCGAGCCAGTTGACGGACGACTGCCGTGAGTGATATCGGTACAACGATTCGCAACGACACCCAGCAGGACTTAAACTTGCAGGCATGGATCAGCGCCATTGCCCATCACGATGAACAGGCACTGGCACTACTCTACGAAACCACCCTGAGCCTGGTCTACAGTCTGGCGCTGCGCATCACGCGCAACCCGCAGGCAGCCGAGGAAGTCTGTGAAGACGTGTACTGGCAGGTTTGGCGCGAAGCCCTGCGATTCGATCCGCAACGCGGTAATGTCATGGCCTGGTTACTGACACTAACACGCAGCCGGGCACTGGACCATTTGCGCCGCGCTGACACGGCAGAACTGCACGAGGAACCTGAATTACTCCTGCAAACCGAAGCCACCAGTGCTGACGATCCTCAGGTCCTGCTCGCAGCCACGCAAAACAACATCAGGCTGAACCAGGCCATGCAGCAACTCGACCCGGTGCAAAGACAACTACTGGCCATGGCATTCTTCCGCGGCTTGACGCATGAGGAAATAGCAGCCTATACAGACATGGCGTTAGGCACGGTAAAATCGCATATCCGGCGTGCGTTGAAGCACTTGCAATCGTTACTGGAAACGGATTTAGACAAAGGCGTGGAATCATGAAAAAACATTATCCCCTGGACCCAGACAATCCGGACGCAACCAAAGCCGTGGAATCGGCTCTGCTGCAAGGTCTGGACCCGCTGCCTCCCAGTCCTGCACAACGTGCCGATCTCCGAACACGGATTTTTCAGCGTATTCACATCAGTATGGATACCGAAGCCGAACGTATCACGATACGCAGCGAACAGGGATCATGGCGCACGCTCAGTCCCGGAGTCCGGGCCAAAACCCTCGACGCCGTTCACCGCACATTCATTCTGGACCTTGCCCCTGGCGCCAGTCTTCCCATGCATCGCCATCATGAAGACGAGGAGTGCATCGTGTTGCGCGGCTCTGCCAGTCTCGGAACACTAACAGTCAGTGCAGGTGACTACCACCTTGCACGATCCGGTAGCCGGCATGGCAGGATTTCCTCCGCTACCGGCGCCTTGTTGTATCTCCGAGGCATCCCGGTTGGGCATACCGCGGAAATCGCACGCGATCTGATGACCGCCCTGCTGCCGGGAGATGGCCAGGAATTGCTCACGATTCGCGCCCAAGCGGGTGATTGGATTGAAATGAGTCCTGGCGTATCGAACAAACCGCTGTTCGATCATGTTCAGTCTCGATCGACACTTATTCGTCTAAATGCCGGCACTTCGTGGTCCACAGCCCAAGCATGCCTGAGCCAGGACGAGGAATGCCTGATATTGGAGGGCGATGCCTTCATCGGCGATACGCTGCTGCGTCACGGTGACTGGCAGATCGCACCGGTAGGTGCAAAAAACCTGCCCATCGTTTCAGATCACGGCGCACTGCTGTTTGTCCGCAGTGGACTGGATCGTATCGCGGCAGAATAGGATCGGGGCAATTCAATATCGATGCCGGTGGTTTTGCAATCCACCCGGCAATCGAGCACAATTCAAAGAATTCATCCTCACAGAATAAAAATGCGCATCGGAATTGATCTTGGCGGAACCAAAATTGAAGGGGTGGTACTGGATTCGCACGGCCGGGAATTGCTGCGTCAGCGTATCGACACGTTACAATCGGAAGGCTACCAAGCCATTCTGCAAAAAATCCATCGCCTGACGCTGCAGCTTGAGGCCGATATTGGCCAAACCTGCACAGTCGGCATCGGCACGCCTGGCGCCATTTCCGCCGTAACCGGCAGAATGAAAAATTCGAATACCGTTTGTCTGAATGGACAACCGCTGCTCGAGGATCTGCAAACACTGCTGGATCGCCCACTGCGTATCGCCAACGACGCCAACTGTTTCGCGCTGAGCGAGGCACTGGACGGCGCTGGTCAAGGTCATGGTGTCGTTTTTGGTGTCATCATGGGCACTGGCGTCGGCGGCGGAATCGTGTTCAATGGTCGCTTGCACCAAGGTCTTCAGCATATCGCTGGCGAATGGGGCCATAACACACTTGAAAGTGATGGGCCTGCTTGCTACTGCGGACAACACGGCTGTATCGAAACCCTGATTTCGGGCACGGGACTGGCAGCAGACTATCATCGACATGGCGGCACCGACTCTGTCACGGCACATGCGATTGCTGCACTGGCGCTACAGGATGACGCCGTGGCAGAATTGGCCATGCAACGTTTCCTGGACCGTTTCGGTCGCGCTCTCGCCATGGTAATCAACATCCTCGACCCCGATGCCATCATCCTCGGAGGCGGCCTGTCCCATATCGAACGACTTTACACCGAAGGCCGCGAAAGGGTAGCGCACTATGTCTTCAACGATGAATTCATCACTCCAATACTCAAAAACCGCCACGGAGACAGCTCCGGCGTACGCGGCGCAGCGCAGCTGTGGCGCAGCGATGAATTATTTGAATAATTCCTAAATAATTCAGATTTAAAAGATTTTTAATCTGTAGCTGCAATACTTCCCTTTTCTGTCATATGAAAAAGTAAAGAAAAAAACCAATACTTACTGATTGGAGATCTTCGACCCGATTGAAGCAAACGTTGCACCTCGATTCCTGTCGAATGGCAGCAGGAATTAATCTCCAAATCGCATGAACTGATTAGTTCTTGTAATCAAGGTGATGTTCGCAGATGAAAACTGCAAGATGGAACGAACATTCTAGACGTTTTTTAAGGAGCCTAATGGATTATGGTACGAGTTAACTCGATTCATGGAATGAAGCGGCAGATGGGGGGCATGCTTCGCAAGCTAGGGATTTTGGCAGGGAATTGGAGTTTTCAAGTTCAGAAACTTAAACCGATTTTAATCTGGAAAAGCAGTGATTTTTGAAAGTATGAATATTTCTTCTAATGTAATTTATACATTACCCACATGTCTGACTGTAATTGGATAGCTTGATGATATTGCGAGAGCATGGGAAAAATATTCGAGATAGACTTGATCAATTAGAGAAAGATAGGGACGCTATGCTTCGTACAGGCATGTGCTTATTCGGCGAGAGCAACATGCCAATATTTGGATTGGATTTGCTTGCTTATGGAGCGATTAAGCGAAATTTGTCGACCACAGCCGCTATCTCTCAAATGGTTAATTCTTGGAATATGGATTGTGCCCGATCACTTCTCCGAGTCCATATCGATACTGCACTTCGTTTTTCTGCTGCATGGTTTGTTGAAAATCCCAATGAATTCGCGCTAAAAGTAGTTGGGGGCTGTCGGATCGACAAACTCAAAGATTCGCAAGGCTTGAAGCTGACGGATGCTCATTTAGTCAAGATCCATTCTGCAGACTATCCATGGTTGCCTAAAGTCTATGAAAGTTTATCCGGGTACATACATTTCTCTCGTTCTCACGTTTTCACTCCCGTAGCTAGTCATAGTAAAGAAGAATTGTCATTTTCTTTTGAGTTTTCCGCCGCGGACTACCAATTCCCTGAACTTAGTTGGATCGAAATTCTTGATTGCACACGCGAAGCAACGAGGATGCTTACAAAGTATCTGGATGGCTATATCCTTACAAAAAGAATTAGCCACAAGTAACATGAAGAGTTCAGGGAGATAGAACATGTTCAAAATTGCAGAGAGTACGAGTTACCTCTGGTATAGCAAGCATGCTGAAGGTTCTACACAATTTTACGCCCGGATCGCTCAAGATTGAGCAGTCGGCGCGACACATTGATTAATCGGGGATTTTCCAAGTGAAAAGGATTGTTATTAGAACGCGATCATCAGTAAGGTCAGTCAGAAGAGCGACTGCGGCTGGTACAAGAAGACGAGTCGGGTATCTCGTGGCAGATCACGCCGGTTACCCTGACGCAAACATTCACCAGTCCTTGACCACATAGCCGCAAAAAACAAAGCCTAAGTTTCCTTCACCAGTTTGGAATACGACTCAGTTTCTTCTCATTAGGATTACTTGTAAAAAACGGACCAAAACAAGCGCTAAAAATTGGCTATTGGTAACCAGATAACGTTTAAATAAACGTCGGGGTTCTTGAATCAGCCGATAAAACCATTCCATCCCTATCTTTTGTACCCAGAGCGGGGCACGTTGACGAACACCCGCAAGCACATCGAAACTACCGCCGACCCCAATCGCCATCCCCACACCAAGTGTATCCCATTGCTCTTCGATAAATTTTTCCTGGCGCGGCACCCCCATGCCCACGAGTAAAATCTGCGCACCGCTTGCTGCAATCGCCGCTGCCCGAACCGGAGCTTCCGACGCAACAAAATAGCCGTCTGCAAAGGTTAGCTTGAGTGTAGGATTTGCGCTTTGTAAACGCTGCGCGACCCGACCAACAATTTCTTGCGTACCTCCGAGCAAATACACTCCAACACCATCACGCGCAGCGCGGGCGCACAGTTCCCCGATCAAATCCACCCCCGTCACCCTTTCAGGGATTTGTGCATTGAATAGCGGGCCAAACCAAACTAGTGGCTGTCCATCAGCCACGATCAACGAGGCTCGATCAACAAAATGCTGTAGGCGATGGTTGCTACGCATCATCATTAAAATAGCCACATTCACCGTACACAACCAACCGCGCTTTTTTTGTTGCAAACCGGTAAAGATGGTATCGACGGTTTGCGAAAAGGTAAGTGGATCAAACGCGCAATTAAGCAGTCTCACTCGTTTCATCTTCTATCCCATTGTTGGCGCAACATCAGAGCATCAATAAAAAATTTGGCGGCCCAATTAGGATAACTGAGTGGTGCATAACGCCCCCAGATCGGCATGGAGCCGCGGATCGCCCCGCGAATATTGGAATTGCTAGTGTGAATATCTTGCGTAATCATCACGTAATCAAGTGAACGAATGGCAGCTTCCTGGTAACGCTTGTCGTCGGTATGTTCAAATAATCTAGCCCATACAATCGCAAACTGGCAATTGCCGGTAATGCAGCAATAGTTCACGGTCGCCGAACCATCGACTGCAATTTCACCGGGCAAGAAGCCGCTGGGTCGTAAGTGTTTTAAAGCGGCTTCGGCGCAGCGCTGAGCCGCATTGACATAGCTGGCGTCTTCGAGCAACAAACCCGATTCCAGCAAACCTCGAGTAGCATAAGCAATGGTGTGTGTAAAAGGATTGTTGCCATATACAAATGCACAGTTATCAAAAAAACCATTTGCTTGTTGTTCGCTCACCGCCCAATCTAGATTAGCACGGGCAATCCGTTCGCGCTCCGCGCTGTATTCCACCTGGTTCATCCGCAACAAGGCCCACGCAGTGCGGGTATTGTACACATGCGGAGTATTCAGAAATTCATAGCGATTCCAACGACCATTGCTATCAGCCACGCTGACTAGCCAGTTCGCCGCACGTTGCGCACCGATTTTGAATGCTGGATCACGAGTATCTTCATAGGCACGTACCAAGCCAAACAAATCTTGGCCAGTATCAAACACAATCCCATCATCTCCATATCGCGGGTTAGCAAATGAACCATCCGGATTTTGCACACTCAGTAACCAGCGGACAATGCGCACTGCTCGCTCATGGTAATCTCCGTCATTACGCAAACGGGCCAAGTCAAAAAAGGTCGTCGCAATATAGCCTGAGGTTTCGGGATAGGATTCACGCCAGCCACCGCGTACGGAATAACCGTAGCTCACACCGTCGTCGCCCGGGCGATCATGCGCACGCTTCAGCCAATCTTCGGCCGCCTGAAGATGTTCGGCTGCTGTTCCGCGTACAGCACGCTTTCCAGTCATGTCCTGCAGAATAAGATTGACAAAAGTAAAGTAATGCACTGGATTCTCCATGATTGACCACCTCAACGTATAGGCAAAAAGCCGTCGTTACGGACTAAAGTGCAAGAAAACTTGGAGTTGTTTCAGAGAGGCGGATTGAAATGAGTTGTAAGTATTTCATGTGGAACGGTATTATTCAACCTCTTTCTGACGCAATTGGAACTTCCGTGCCCCCATCGTTACCAATGCGTTACACAATTCCCCACGTAATCTAAACCAAGGTAAAAATCAGCCCCGCCAACGGTGGTAAGGTGATTTCTATCGAATCGGCAAATCCCATCCATGATTGATTTGTACTGGTAATGTGCCCCAGATTGCCGACGTTGCTACCACCGAAGTACGCGGAATCGCTGTTGAAGATCTCGCGGTAGCTGCCGCTCGCTGGAACACCAATGCGGTAGTGGCAACGCACCACCGGGGTAAAATTCAGAACGACCAGCACCAGGCTGCCATCCTTGGCGCGACGCATGAAGCTGATGGCGGATTGATCCGCATCCTGGCAATCGATCCAATGAAAGCCTTCCTGAGAAAAATCCAGTTGATGCAGGGCAGGAATATTCCGGTAACAGTGATTCAGATCATGTAGTGCGGCCCGAACCCCCGCATGCTGCGGTAACTCCAGCAAATACCAGTCCAGTTGATGGTTGACGCGCCATTCGTGTTTCTGTGCAAATTCGTTGCCCATGAAATTGAGTTTCTTGCCCGGCCAGGTCAGTTGAAAAGTCAGCAACAAACGTACACTGGCAAATTTTTGCCAATCATCGCCCGGCATCTTGTCCCACAATGCACCTTTGCCATGCACGACTTCGTCATGCGAGAACGGCAGCACGAAATTTTCCGTGTAGGCATACAACTGACTGAATGTCAGCTGCTCATGATGATAGCGGCGATAAACCGGGTCCTGGCGCATGTAAGACAAGCTGTCGTGCATCCAACCCATGTTCCACTTCATCGAAAATCCCAGACCACCGACATAAGTCGGTCTTGATACCCCGGGCCAGGCGGTAGATTCTTCCGCCAGCGTCAGCGCTCCCGGGAATTCGGCATGCACCATGACATTCAGATCGCGCAGAAAATCGATGGCTTCGAGGTTTTCCCGACCACCGTATTTGTTTGGCAGCCACTCACCTTCCTTGCGCGAATAATCCAGATACAGCATGGACGCCACCGCGTCGACACGCAGTCCATCCAGATGAAACTCGGCAAGCCAGTAATGCGCACTGGACAGCAAAAAGGATTTCACCTCGTTGCGCCCATAATTGAAAATGTACGTACCCCAATCCTGATGAAAACCCAAACGGGGATCTTCATGTTCATACAGTGCGGTACCATCGAAACGCGCCAGCGCAAATGTATCTTGTGGAAAATGCGCAGGCACCCAATCCAGAATCACCCCCACTCCTGCAGCATGGCAACTGTCGACGAAAAACCGGAAATCATCGGCCGTGCCGTATCGGCTGGTCACGGCAAAATAACCCGTGGTCTGATACCCCCAGGACTCATCCAGCGGATGCTCCGAAATAGGCATCAGTTCGATATGGGTGTAACCCATCTCCAGCACATAGGGCAGCAGATGCCCAGCTAGTTCACGATAAGTGTAAAAACGGCCATCGGCATGTCGCTTCCACGATCCGGCATGCACTTCCAGAATGTTCAATGGCGCATGCAGCCAGTCCCAATGAGAGCGATTCGTCATCCAGGCCTCGTCCTGCCATTGGTATGCGTTGATAACCGGCGTCAGGGCCGCAGTTTGCGGGCGCAATTCGTAGTGACTGGCAAAGGGATCCGTCTTCAGCAGGATCTCGCCGCTGGCGCGATTGCGAATTTCAAATTTGTACAGCGAACCTGGCGGCAATTGTGGAATGAACAGTTCCCAAACACCGCTGGCGGGATGAACCTTCATCGGATGCATCCTGCCATCCCAGCGATTAAAGTCCCCCACTACGCTAACCCGCTCGGCATTCGGCGCCCACACCGCAAAACGCATTCCCTGTATGTCATGATGTGTGACAGCATGCGCACCCAGGGTGCGATAAGCCTGCTGCAATTTACCTTCGTGAAACAAATACAGATCATGATCAGAAATTTGCGGTGAAAACGCATACGGATCGTATATCTCGTACACCTTGCGATGCGGTGCCGAATTGTTTTCCTCGAGGCGCAAGCGGCATGGCCGTTCTGGCGCAATATCGCCATGCCACTCGAAAATTCCCTGATCATGAATGCGGCGCATGGGTTCGAAACCGCTGGCGGTCTTGAGCCATACGTTCAGATCATGCGGGCGGAATACACGCACCACGTAGCGCCCCTGCTCCTTGTGCAATCCCAGAAAGCAGAACGGATCGTGCAATCGTGCTTGCAGCAAGGCTGCATGGTAGTTTTTATTGACAGTAGTAGTCACAATATTAGACGATTAACTGAGATACAATGAATTATAACCTGCCTGCATCATGGCTTATGCCCATACATTTTGATGACAATCAAACTACGCACCGCATGACAATCAAACTAAAAGGGATGCCGAAAGAAATGCCATAATGCCGCCCACTTAACCAACTCATGATCGAGGGTTTAGCGCTATGTACAACAACGTATCACAATCGGAACAAAAAACCAGCACACGTTATCTCAATCAGGTAGCACATGATACGTTGGCATTGATACTGGCCGGCGGACGTGGCAGCCGTCTGCATCAACTGACGGATTGGCGCGCCAAACCGGCCGTTCCTTTCGGTGGCAAGTTCCGCATCATCGATTTTCCACTTTCCAACTGTGTCAACTCCGGGGTACGGCGCATTGGTGTGGTAACGCAGTACAAGGCACAAAGCCTGATCCGTCATATTCAGCATGGTTGGAGTTTTCTCGATGGGCGCTTCAAGGAATTCGTGGAACTGTTACCAGCGCAACAGCGTACTGCCGAGGAAACATGGTATCAAGGAACTGCCGACGCCGTCTTTCAAAATATAGACATCATGCAGCGCCACAATACCAGGTATGTTTTGATACTGGGTGGTGATCATATCTACAAGATGGATTACAGCAAATTGCTGAGCGAGCATGTTGAAAAAGGTGCTGACATGACCGTGGCCTGCCTTGAAGCACCGATCGAAGAAGCCAGCGCCTTTGGCGTCATGGGTGTCAACACGGACTGGCAAGTCACCAGTTTTGCTGAAAAACCCCTGCATCCGGTGCCGATTCCCGGGCAGAGCGACAAAGCACTGGTCAGTATGGGCATCTATGTTTTTAACGCAGATTTCCTGTACCAGCAATTGATACGCGATCACCAATGCCATGACTCGTCGCATGATTTCGGCAAGGATCTGATTCCCTATCTCGTACCCCGGCACCGAGTTTTCGCACACCGTTTTCTGCATAGCTGCGTAAACATGGCTTCCGGTGTTCCCTACTGGCGTGATGTCGGCACCATTGATGCCTACTGGGAAGCCAATATCGATCTGATCACCGTAACCCCCCAGCTCAATTTGTATGATGACGATTGGCCCATCTGGACACACCAGGAACAGTTGCCACCTGCGAAATTCGTATTCGATGACGAAGACAGACGAGGTCAGGCACTGGATTCATCAGTTTCGGGAGGCTGCATCATCAGTGGTGCCACCGTTCGCCGTTCGCTGCTGTTTTCCAACGTCAAGGTCAATAGCTACAGCACCGTGGAGGATTCCGTCATCTTGCCCAATGTCGTGATCGGGCGACATGCCCGGCTGCGGCGCGTCGTCGTCGAAAAACAGTGTGTGATCCCGGAAAATCTGGTCGTCGGTTATGACACCACAGCCGACCGCAAAAAATTTTATGTTTCCGACAGTGGCATCACCTTGATCACCCCGGAAATGCTGGGCCAGAAAATTCACAAGGTCATTTAACTACAACAACTATAACCGCAAACAATCATTTTCAACATGAAGCACTTAAATCTTGTTTTATTGTGGCACATGCACCAGCCGGATTACCGGGATTATGTCACCCAGGAATTCGTACTACCATGGGTCTATCTGCATGCCATCAAGGACTATACCGACATGGCGCACCATCTGGAAACACATCCCAAAACCAAGGCGGTCGTCAATTTCGTTCCGGTTTTACTCGATCAATTGGAAGACTTCACCCGGCAATATGCCACGGGCCAGGTACGCAATCCACTCCTTCGCCTGCTGGCTACGCCGGAGCTGGAGCGCATCAACCCCCAGGATCGATCGTATGTATTCGATAGCTGTTTTCTGAGCAATCACGAAACCATGCTGCAGCCTTACCCGGCATACAAACGTTTGCATGAGCTGTACAACTTGCTGAATAAGCATAACGAAAGCGAATTATCCTATTTTTCCGGTCAATACCTGGCTGACCTGCTGGTGTGGTATCACCTGGCCTGGATGGGCGAAAGCGTTCGCCGCAACAATGAATTCATCATGCAACTGATGGCCAAGAGCGAGGGCTTTTCCTTTGCCGACCGGCTGCAATTATTCGACCTCATCGGGGAACTGATCCAGCAGCTCATCCCACGCTATCGCAAGCTTGCCGAATCCGGGCAGATTGAAATTTCTACGACACCACACTATCACCCTTTGTCACCCTTGCTGATCGACTTTGCTTCCGCCTCCGACAGTCAACCGGATGTCGCGCTACCGATGCATAGCCAATACCCGGGAGGACGCAGTCGCGTTGCGTACCATCTGGATTCGGCAATTTCGAGTCATGAACAACGCTTTCACGAAAAACCCAGTGGTATTTGGCCAGCCGAAGGCGCCTTATCCACACCAATGCTGAAAATCATGGCCGATCAGCATTGTCAGTGGAGCGCCAGTGGTGAAGGTGTCCTGGTCAACAGTTTGCGCGCTTCCAATCCACACAAACCTTTATTGGACCGCAATCATTATCTGTATCGCCCGTACCGGGTCAGCGGCGAAGCCGAGTCGGTCGTCTGCTTCTTTCGTGATGATCAGTTGTCCGATCTGATCGGTTTCGAATATTCCCGTTGGTTTGGCCGTGATGCTGCGGAAAATTTCATTCACACCCTGGAGCGCATCTATCACAGTACCCCGGCAGATGAAAATCCCGTCGTCAGCGTCATACTCGATGGTGAAAACGCATGGGAATCGTATCCCTACAATGGCTACTATTTCCTCGACGATCTCTACACGCTGCTGGATGATCACCCATTCATCCGTACCACCACGTATCACGACTACATTGCCGCAATGAACCATCCCGATCAGGTGTCGACATTGTCGACCCTGACCGCCGGCAGTTGGGTTTATGGAACGTTTTCTACCTGGATTGGCGATCGCGAAAAAAATTGTGCCTGGGATATGTTATGTGCTGCAAAGCACAGTTATGACTTGGTCATGCAAAGCGACCGGCTCAATGAGGAAGAAAAAGTCGAAGCCAGCCGGCAATTGGCATCGTGTGAAAGCTCAGATTGGTTCTGGTGGTTTGGCGATTACAATCCGGCCCACTCGGTCGCCAGTTTTGACCGGTTATTTAGGCAAAACCTGATGAATCTGTACCGTCTGTTGAAACTACCCATCCCTGCGGCAATCATGGAATCCATCAGCAAAGGCAGCGAATTGACCGACGTCAGCGGAGCCATGCGCCGATCGTCATGAACATTTAATGAAATCGCACTATACTAAGCATTGTTGCTGTAGTCGGTTTTTCGTTTGCCCTGATTCTTGAACCATTAAGGGAACCATACAATGTCACAACCGGTATCGTTACTATTTGGAGTCCATGCGCATCAACCCGTCGGTAACTTTCCCAGCGTGCTGATCGATGCGCACTTGCGATGCTACAAGCCATTCCTGCAAGTGCTGTATCGTTATCCCGAATTCCGCTTTGCCGTCCACTTTTCCGGTTGGTTACTCGATTACCTGCTGCTGCATTATCCCGAAGACATGGTCCTGCTGCGAGAAATGGTTGCACGTAATCAAGTCGAACTGTTCGGTGCTGGTGATACCGAACCGGTTCTGGCCGTCATCCCCAATCGCGACCGCATCGGTCAGATCGAGACCTTTTCCGCCAAATTGGCTGAGAAACTAGGACAACGTCCCCAAGGTGCATGGCTGACCGAACGTGTCTGGGAATCGACCGTCGTACCCGCACTTGCCGATTGCGGCATCCGCTATGTCATCGTGGACGACTACCATTTTCTATGCGCTGGAAAAACGGCAACGGAACTGAATGGCTTTTTCACTACCGAAGAAGATTCCCGCAAGCTCGACCTGTTCCCCATCTCTGAATCATTACGTTACCGCATCCCATTTGCACCGGCTGATGAAACCGTTGCCTATCTGGAATCGCTCGCCGACCTGCATCCGCCTCATGCCCGCACAGCCAGTATTTATTTCGACGACATCGAAAAATTCGGAATCTGGCCAGAGACTTACCAATGGGTTTACGAGAAAGGGTGGCTTGAACAATTCATCCAAAAAGTGCTGGCATCCCCAAAAATCCGCACACAACATTACAGCGAATATCACGCCAGTGAAAAAACCAGAGGCATCGTTTATCTGCCTACGGTATCGTACATCGAGATGAACGAATGGACATTACCCGCGGCATCGGCCAATGCTTACTCTGACCTGATTCAGCAAGCCAAGGAACACGGCTGGTTCGAACACAAGAAAGCGCACTTGCGTGGCGGAATCTGGAAAAATTTTTTTTCGCGCTATCCGGAATCCAACTGGATGCACAAACGCATGCTGAGTCTCTCAGCCAGATTGGCGGCTTTGCCACAGCCTCTGCACAAGCCGCCCATGCTGCAGAAATTATATGAGTCCCAGGCCAACGATGCCTACTGGCACGGATTATTCGGCGGTTTGTATCTGCCTCATCTGCGGCGCGCCGTTTATCATGCATTGGTTACCCTGGAAGCCATGCTGGATGCGTGCAGTCCACGCCCTCCCTACTTCACCGAAGATACCGATCTAGACGGCATAGAAGAAACCTACTGTCAGAATGGCCTGCTCCAGGCCGTGGTCAAGCGCGATCCTTATGCCAGCATTTGCGAACTCGATGCCTATGCGCTCGGACATAACTTTGGCGATACCTTGCGCAACCAGACCGAACATTATTACCGCAAAATCCAGTCCGGCGGACAGGATTCAGCTGCCCATAATGGTGATGGCATTGCTTCCGCTCATGACCGTGTCAGCTACAAACACGATATCAGCACAGCGGACATCGTGGCGGATGACCATCCGCGCAGCCTGTTTGTCGATCGACTGGACGGTGTATTCGTTCATTATCGCAATCTGGAACCGGTGCTCGAAAATCATCATTATGAATCTTCCAATACGGCACAGGCCATACGCAAATACATTACCTTGCACAATAACATGCTCCAGGTGATGTATCATTTTGGCGCTAAAATGCAGTCGCTGTTCAGCACTGAAATCAACCTGGCGATGCCCAGTTGCGATGGCATGGGTGGACGCTACGTTCACCAGGGGCACATTCCCTGTGGCTTCGGCCAATGCCTGCAATTAAAGGATTTGACCGAAATCACGCTGGACGATGATACACTTGGCGGCAGTATCGTTCTGAAAACTTCTGCTCCAGTAGCGTTTCAGGCCCAGCCGCACTTTTCAGTGTCGCAATCGGAAAGTGGATTTGAAAAAATCATGCAAGCCACCACGCTTTTATTGGAGTGGCCTGTCACTGCACAGGAGTTGATCATTACCCTGGAAATCAGGAGTCACTCTGCCCCATCAATCTAATCAATCCTATGCCGCTGACAACAGCCAGACCCGAGCCACGTATCGCCCATGCAGAATCACCATCTGCAATGATCAATCTGTGAACCAATCTTGAACATGTCATCACTTACCCAATCCCCTGCATGGCACGCACTGCAAACCCATCAACCCAAGATGGCGCAACAACATCTGCGCGAATTGTTCCAGCAGAACCCTCAGCGCTTTGAGCAATTTTCTCTGAAATTCAATGACATTCTGCTGGATTTCTCCAAGCATCCCGTTGATGCCGAAACCATCGACCTGTTGCTGGCTCTCGCACATCAGCAGCGACTCCCGCACTGGATCGCACGCATGTTTTCCGGAGAAAAAATCAATACCACAGAACATCGCGCCGCCTTGCATGTCGCCTTACGAAGTAAACAGCCGGTCGTTGTCGAGGGCATGGATATCACACAGGAAGTAAAACGTGTTCTGAAACAGATGGAGCGATTCTCGGTAGCCATCCAATCCGGCGCACGCCGCGGTTACTCTGGTAAAGGATTCACCGACGTCGTCAATATCGGTATCGGCGGTTCCGACCTCGGGCCAGTGATGGTCACCGAAGCGCTGAATCCCTACGGTTTACCTACCATCCGCCCCCATTTTGTCTCCAATATCGACGGTACGCATCTGGCCGCAACACTACAGCACCTCGATCCGGCCACAACCCTTTTTGTCATTGCTTCCAAAACCTTCACGACACAGGAAACGCTGACCAATGCGCATTCAGCTCGTGCTTGGTTTCTGGCACATGGCGGCAATGAGGCGGCGATCGCCGATCATTTCGTAGCTGTCTCCACCAATCGCCAGGCTGTACAGCAATTTGGCATCGATCCAGACAACATGTTTGAATTCTGGGATTGGGTCGGCGGCCGTTATTCGCTATGGTCGGCCATCGGTCTGCCGATAGCGCTGGCGATCGGCATGGATAATTTTTATGCCCTGCTTGCGGGCGCCCAAGACATGGACCGGCATTTTGCCACTGCACCGCTGGAAAGAAATTTACCCGTCATACTGGGACTCATCGGCATCTGGCAAATCAATTTTTTTGGCACCGTTTCGCATGCGGTACTACCCTACGATCAATCCATGCATCGCTTTGCAGCCTATCTGCAACAACTGGAAATGGAAAGTAACGGTAAGCGCATCGACCGTGATGGTAACACCGTAGACTATGCCACTGGCGCAATCGTCTGGGGTGAACCCGGAACCAATGGTCAGCACGCATTCTACCAACTGCTGCATCAAGGCACGCAAACCATCCCGGCAGACTTCCTCGCACCATGTCAGAGTCACCACCCAATCGGACGCCACCACCAGATGCTGCTGGCTAACTTCTTCGCGCAAACCGAGGCCTTGATGACCGGTAAGACGGCCCAGCAAGTCCAGGCGGAATTAATCGCCCAGGGCATGGATGCCGACGCCATCGCACAATTGCTGCCACATAAAGTTTTCCCCGGAAACCGCCCCACCACATCAATTCTGTTCAAGAAACTTGACCCACGGACTCTGGGTGCGCTGATCGCCCTGTACGAGCACAAGGTGTTTGTACAGAGCGTGATTTGGAACATCAACCCGTTTGATCAATGGGGTGTGGAACTGGGCAAGCAACTGGCAGGCAATATCCTGAAAGAACTGGAAAGCGATGCACCGGTTACATCCCATGATGCATCCACCAGCGGACTGATCCATTTTTTCAAGAAACACCAGTAAAATTCTCTATGTCTGCGCTACAAGAACCCCGCATCCTGTTCATCACCTCCGAAGTCTATCCACTCTGCAAGACTGGCGGTCTGGGCGATGTCAGCGCGGCTTTACCGGCCGCATTGCGCTTGCAGCAATCGGACACCCGGCTGCTGTTACCGGGATACCCTCAAGTTATGGCGGGTGTAAAATATAAATCCAAAGTCGCCGAATTCGGCCAACTGGCGCACTATCCGCCGTCTTCCCTACTATCGGCGCGACTCTCCCTGAGTAAAACCGAAAACATTCCCGTATTTGTGATCGACTGCCCCGGATTATTCCAGCGCGAAGGCGGACCTTACATGGATGCGCTGGGACGAGACTGGCCGGACAACGCACTGCGCTTTGGCTTGCTATCCAAAATCGGCGCCATTCTGGCCAGCGATGCGAGTCCACTTGCCTGGCGTCCGCATATTGCACATTGCAATGATTGGCAGAGTGGCCTGACTCCCGCCTACCTGCATTACCATCGAGGTAAAAAGGCAGCGACTCTCATCACCATCCATAATCTTGCCTATCAGGGTGTTTTTCCCCCGGGCACGGCTATTCAGCTGGGTCTGCCCGCCGAAAGTTTCAACATTCATGGCGTGGAGTATTACGGCAACCTTTCCTTTCTCAAAGCAGGACTGTACTACGCCGATCACATTACGACTGTCAGTCCCAATTATGCCCAGGAAATCCAGACCGACAACCTGGGTTTCGGTTTGCAGGGATTATTGGCTGCGCGCAAACAACACCTGACCGGCATCATCAATGGCATCGACACACGGGAATGGAATCCCGCCACAGATCGGCATCTGGTGAAGAATTACTCTAACCTGAGCTTGCAGGACAAGGCTGCGAACAAACACGCCCTGCAACAGCAAATGGGGCTGGCTTCTGATCCGGACATACCCTTGCTGGGTGTGGTCAGTCGTCTCAATCACCAGAAAGGAACCGACCTACTCATCCAGATTGCGCCGCAGCTGGTAAAACTACCCGCTCAACTGGTGGTGTTGGGCAGTGATCAAGCCGAACTCGAGCACCAATTCTCGACTCTGGTACAAACTTATCCGGGTTCGATTGCCGTACGCATCGGCTTTGACGAAGGATTGTCCCATCTCATTGAAGCCGGCGCGGATTGTTTCCTGATGCCGTCACGATTCGAACCTTGCGGTCTTAATCAGATGTACAGCCAACACTACGGCACCCCACCGATTGTGCATGCCACAGGAGGTCTACTGGATACGGTCGTGGATTACAACCCATCCACTCTGGCCGATGGAACCGCCAGCGGTTTCCTGTTCTATCCAATGCAGGCCGACACATTGCTGCACACCATTCAACAGGCGATCCGCGCCTATCACAACAAAAAGAACTGGCAGCGCCTGCAGAAAAATGGCATGGCCAAAGACTTCGGCTGGCCAGCCAGTGCCGCGGCATATCGGCAAATCTACCTGTCACTGCTTTCCTGATCACAAGGCGTTCATCTACTCAGGGAGGCAAACGCAGAACAACCCTCCCCAGAAATTGATTTCACAAAACTCACAGTCGATGGCGAGATTCAATCTCGCAGACTTTTCCGATCCGATTTCTTTTTCTTGGAATTTTTTCTAGTCATCTGAATGTCCGTTTTGCCGGATAGGGCGATGAATTTCTCTTTGCCGAGAAGGCGGATGAATTCGGATTCATTTTCCGGTGATACATAAATGGCCCTGTTTTCCCCATAGTTGATCTCCAGCCGTTCAAAAGCCAGTGCAGGACTGGTCATCACATTTTGTGCGGGTTGTATCGATTGTATATCGGCGATGGCGATACTCCAGGTAAATGGACCGCTCAGGATTTCCAACTTGTCATCCAGCACCTTGTATTCGGTTGCAGTCAAGATCCAGATGGGGAATCCTGTTCCCACAATGATGACGACTGCAGCAAGAATATAATTGAAGGTACCGCCCACCTTGAGCATCACGAAAGAACCCATCAGGCACGCTATGATTGAAAGTGCTAGGCAAGCCAACACCCATTTGTCTATTCTGGATTTGAACACATGCATGATTTCAGCTGTTCCTAAATGTGTAAATAATGCGAAATTGAAATTGATCATGAACCATTCCACATTGTACTGTGGATTATCTCTCGTATCACAATTCGCCCAGACTGCCTTGGAAAAAACTCCGAGCATGATCGTGCCGATGTGCTACCTGACTTGAATTCATGAGATTCCCCCACAATCGGCATGCCACCTGGCATTCAGCCCGATTGGAAACGGTATGCTCACAAGAAAGTCGTTTTCACGTATAATCATGCCTTCAAAACCAAGGCAAGAAACCGGATAAGCCTTGGCTTTTTTTATTATTCACAATCATTTCCAGGGAGTCTTTTGTGTCACAACGCCTGCACGCCATCCTCGCACTTGCCGATGGAACAGTATTTCGTGGGGTATCCATTGGCGTTGATGGAATCAGCACAGGCGAAGTGGCATTCAATACAGCCATGACCGGCTATCAGGAAATCCTGACCGATCCCTCCTACTGTCAGCAGATCATCACATTGACTTATCCCCACGTCGGCAATACCGGTATCAATTGGGAAGATTATGAGTCAGGTAATGTCAGCAAGGTGCACGCAGCCGGGCTGGTAATACGCGATCTGCCGCTGATGGCAAGCAGCCATCGCAAAACGCAGACACTACCAGAATTTCTGAAGGAACAGCATGTCGTCGCCATCGCCGAAATCGATACCCGCAAACTAACCCGTATCCTGCGGGAAAAAGGAGCCCAGGCTGGCTGCATCATGGCAGGCGAGATCGACGAACAACGTGCGCTCGATGCTGCCCGGGCATTTCCCGGACTGGCAGGAATGGATCTAGCCAAGGTTGTCAGTTGCCGGCAATCCTATTTCTGGACAGAGGGCGAATGGATGCTCGGCTCAGGATTCAGCGTTCCGGAACGTACTGAGTATCGGGTTGCTGCATTTGATTTTGGCATCAAGCGGACCATTCTGCGCAAACTGGCACAACGCGGCTGTCATGTCACGGTCTTTCCAGCACAGACATCGGCGAAAGAAATCCTGGCCATGCAACCCGATGGCGTTTTTCTTTCCAATGGCCCCGGTGACCCCGAACCCTGTGACTATGCCATTTCGGCTACCCAGACCTTGCTGCAACAAAACATTCCGATTTTCGGCATTTGCCTGGGACACCAGCTTCTGGGATTAGCCAGTGGAGCACGCACCATCAAAATGAAGTTTGGTCATCATGGTGCCAATCATCCTGTTCAAGACATCGCCAGTGGCAAAGTGATCATCACCAGCCAGAACCACGGTTTCGCTGTCGATGCGGCAACCTTGCCGCAGAATGCACGTATTACGCATGTATCGTTATTTGACGGCAGCCTGCAAGGATTCGAGTTAACCGAGAAACCAGCATTCTGCTTCCAGGGACATCCCGAAGCCAGTCCCGGACCACATGAAGCCGATTACCTATTCGATCGTTTCATCAGCATGATGCAGCAGCATAAACTGCAATCTGCACCATCAACCTGATTCCAACAACACCATTTCCAGCACGACAGCATGCCCAAACGTACTGACATACAATCCATACTGATTATCGGTGCCGGCCCCATCATCATCGGCCAGGCATGCGAATTTGATTATTCCGGTGTGCAGGCCTGCAAGGCCCTGCGTGAAGAAGGCTATCGCATCATTCTGGTCAATTCCAACCCTGCCACGATCATGACCGACCCGGAGATGGCAGATGCAACGTATATCGAACCCATTACCTGGATCATGCTCGAGAAAATCATCGCCATCGAGCGTCCACAAGCGCTATTACCCACCATGGGAGGCCAAACCGCACTGAATTGCGCATTGGATCTGGTCAAACATGGTGTATTGCAAAAATACGGCGTCGAGCTGATCGGCGCATCGCGTGAAGCCATCGATATGGCTGAAGACCGGGAAAAATTCAAGCAGGCAATGACCCGGATCGGACTGAATTCAGCGCGCTCGGCTGTCGCCCACAGCATGGAGGAAGCCCTGCAGGTCCAAGCCATGGTGGGCTATCCCGTCATCATCCGTCCGTCCTTTACCATGGGCGGCAGTGGCGGCGGTATTGCTTACAACCGAGAAGAATTTTTGGCAATTTGCGAACGCGGACTTGAAACTTCCCCTACCAAGGAATTACTGATTGAAGAATCGGTGATCGGCTGGAAAGAATTCGAAATGGAAGTGGTGCGCGACAAAAACGACAACTGCATCATCGTTTGCGCGATCGAGAATCTGGATCCAATGGGAGTACATACGGGTGACTCCATTACCGTGGCACCGGCACAAACCCTGACCGACAAAGAATATCAATTGATGCGCAATGCATCGATTGCCGTATTGCGTGAAATCGGTGTAGAAACCGGGGGATCGAATGTGCAGTTCGCCATCAATCCGGAAAACGGCCGCATGCTGGTGATTGAAATGAATCCTCGCGTATCCCGATCATCTGCTTTGGCATCCAAGGCAACCGGCTTTCCGATTGCCAAAATCGCCGCCAAACTCGCGGTCGGTTACACGCTGAATGAACTGGGCAACGATATCACTGGCGGCATCACACCTGCTTCGTTTGAACCCACCATTGATTATGTCGTTACCAAGGTTCCGCGTTTTGCATTCGAAAAATTTCCGCAAACCAATGATCGATTAACCACACAAATGAAGTCCGTAGGGGAGGTCATGGCCATTGGCCGCACTTTCCAGGAATCGCTGCAAAAGGCGCTGCGCGGTCTCGAAACCAGCGTTGATGGCCTAGATGAAAAAACCGATAGTCTGGAAACCATCTATTCTGAATTGGCCAATCCGGGTCCGGACCGAATCTGGTTTGTAGCCGATGCCTTCCGCTGTCATTTGTCACTTGAAGAAGTTCACGCGCTGACACATATTGACATCTGGTTTCTGGTGCAGATCGAGGATCTGGTTAAACAGGAGCAAGCCTTAGCTCAGCTGCCTCTGGAATCACTGGATCTACCAACGCTGCGCAAATTGAAGCGCAGCGGTTTCTCCGATCGACGACTGGCAAAGTTGCTCAACACCGACCAAACCGCAATCCGCTTGCGCCGCCATCAGTTCAACCTGCGTCCAGTCTATAAGCGAGTCGATACCTGCGCTGCAGAATTCGCCACCAGCACGGCTTACATGTATTCCACTTACGAAGAAGAATGCGAAGCCAATCCGACGAACAAAAAGAAAATCATGGTGCTGGGCGGGGGACCCAATCGCATTGGGCAAGGCATCGAATTCGATTATTGCTGCGTACACGCCGCACTGGCTTTACGAGAGGATGGCTTCGAGACAATCATGGTGAACTGCAATCCTGAAACCGTCTCAACCGACTACGACACTTCGGATCGCCTGTATTTTGAACCGCTGACATTGGAAGATGTACTCGAAATTGTTGCCGTCGAGAAACCTGATGGCGTCATCGTGCAGTACGGTGGTCAAACCCCGCTTAAGCTTGCGCGAGATTTGGAAGCCAATGGTGTTCCCATCATTGGCACCAGTCCTGACATGATTGATTGTGCGGAAGATCGTGAGCGCTTCCAGAAAATGCTGCACCAACTGGGGTTAAAGCAGCCCCCCAATCGCACTGCTCGCAACCCTGAAGCTGCATTGGTAGCAGCTGAGGAAATTGGTTATCCGCTGGTTGTGCGTCCAAGCTATGTTCTGGGTGGTCGTGCCATGGAAATCGTACATGAGAAAGCAGAACTCGAACGTTACATGCGCGAAGCAGTCAAGGTTTCCAATGATTCACCAGTTCTGTTGGACCATTTTCTGACCAATGCCACGGAAGTCGATGTCGATGCCATCTATGACGGTGAAACCGTTCTGATCGGCGGCATCATGGAGCATATCGAACAAGCTGGAGTGCATTCCGGTGACTCGGCATGCGCACTGCCGACTTTCAACTTATCGGCCGGCACACTCGATGAGTTGCGTCGCCAGACTGCCGCAATGGCACAGGCCTTGAATGTCGTTGGATTAATGAATGTTCAATTTGCGATCCAGGACGATACGGTATATGTCTTGGAAGTCAATCCGCGCGCCTCACGCACTGTTCCTTTCATATCCAAAGCAACTGGTTTACAGCTTGCAAAAATTTCTGCTCGTTGCATGACAGGCAATAATCTAATCAAACAAGGCATTACAAAAGAAATCATTCCGCAATATTATTCTGTCAAGGAAGCGGTGTTCCCCTTTATCAAACTTCCCGGCGTCGATACGATACTTGGACCGGAAATGAAATCAACGGGCGAAGTCATGGGAATGGGTACTACCTTTGCAGAAGCTTTCGTTAAGTCACAATTGGCTACCGACGTACGTCTGCCAGCGTCCGGCAAGATCTTCATCAGCGTCCGCCAGTCCGACAAGCCGGATGCCATTGAAATCGCGCGCAGCCTTGCACAACTGGGCTTCACCCTCTATGCTACACGCGGAACTGCTGCTGCCATTTCCGAAGCAGGTATCCAGGTCATCACCATCAATAAAGTAGCGGAAGGACGACCACATATCGTAGATATGATCAAGAACGGAGAAATCAGCTTGATCATCAACACGGTTAAAAGCCAACGCAGTGCCATACGAGATTCGTATTCGATTCGTCATGCCGCGCTTCAAGCCAAAGTGACCTACTATACGACACTTGCCGGAGCACGCGCTGCCTGTGTAGGCATTACCGACAGACGCGAATTGCAAGCTTATAATTTGCAAAAAATGCATGTACAACTCAAAACGTGAGTCAGTATTATCTTTGGTGTATTAAACAAAATGATTGAAAGGCATTGAATTACGATGAGTACTATTCCATTAACCGTAGCTGGAGCTGAAGCGCTGCGTAAAGAATTACATGAAATGAAATCCATACACCGCCCTGCTGTGATTGCTGCTATCGCTGAGGCTCGGTCACATGGTGACTTGTCGGAAAATGCCGAATACGATGCTGCCAAGGAAAAACAGGGGTTTATCGAAGGGCGTATCGCCGAACTGGAGAGTAAGCTCTCCAGTGCACAGATCATCAATCCAGCATTGATCAATGCAGATGGAGCCTGTGTTTTTGGTGCCACTGTCGAATTAGAAGACTTGCAAAGTGGTGATGCGGTAACTTATCAAATCGTCGGTGATGACGAGGCCAACATCAAGGATGGAAAAATCTCAATCAGTTCGCCTATTGCGCGAGCACTAATTGGCAAATATGCTGGTGATATTGCCGAAGTTCAAGCTCCAAGTGGAATACGGGAATATGAAATTCTTGACGTCAAATATATCTGATACCCACGTAAGATTCTAATTCTGATAGCTGCGTTTGGTTCGGAAAGGAACACGTTTGGTTTTTTTATTACCCGAACAGTCAGTCTTTGCATCCATTGTTCCAGCCTTAGGACGGTAAATTACAAAAATTTTACCAATGTGCTGCACCGACGCTGAATCAAGTTTATTGCAAATTTCCTCGAGTAACGCATCTCTAACTAATCGGTCATCAATCTGAGCCTTGATTTTGATCAGCTCGTGACTCTCCAGCGCACGATTCAGTTCGTCTATTACACTATCCGATAATCCAGATTTACCTATCATGACAACGGGGTGCAAAGAATGCGATAGTGCTTTGAGTTCGCGTTTTCGGGCTAAGGTTAGTGATAACATAAATTTGTTCAAAAAGATTATTTTACTCGATGAAAAAGACCAAAACCAGTAAAGCCTGGATGAAAGAGCATGTAAATGATTTTTTCGTCAAGCAAGCACAGAAAGATGGTTATCGTTCCCGCGCTGCCTATAAATTATTAGAAATTTGCGAACGTGATCATTTAATCAAGCCGGGAATGATAGTAGTTGATTTGGGTGCGGCACCAGGTAGCTGGTCTCAGGTTGCAATGCAGAAAATCGGACCCAAAGGAAAAATTATTGCACTGGATATACTGGAAATGGTGCCCTTGAATGGGGTCACTTTTATCTGCGATGATTTCCGTGAAGAACGCGCCACTGAGGAATTGAGGAATCATTTAAACGGAAGCCCTGCAGATCTTGTTATTTCTGACATGTCTCCCAATATCAGTGGTATTGCAGTGAGTGATCAAGCTAAGAGTATGTATTTGTCTGAATTGGCGTTAGAGTTTGCAATGGAACAACTGAACTATGGTGGAAATTTTTTGGTCAAAGTTTTTCAAGGAAGAGATTTCGATCAATTTCTCAGTAACATGCGTAAAAGTTTCGATAAAGTCCTGATCAGAAAACCCAAAGCCTCGCGTGATCGCAGTAAAGAAATGTATCTACTGGGATATGGAAAGAAACAACAATCTCAGGAGAAATGAATGGATCCCCTCAGTGATTGGTACGAGATTGAAGAGTAGGATGATAATTTTCAACAGATTTATATAACACGAACTATTCTGTTATATTTCCCAGAATAGAGTTAGAATGACTAATCAATGATATTAAGGTGCAAACCAAGGAGCTATCTTGAATAATTTAATTAAAAACATGGCCATTTGGCTAGTGATTGCACTTGTGTTGATGACAGTGTTTAATCAATTTAGCGTTCGTCAACCGACGCAAGTACCAATGGAATATTCTCAATTCATTACTGAATTGAACCAAGGAAGAATTGCCAAAGTCGTTATTGAAGGCCGAACGCTCAAAGGAACAAAAACCGATGGTAGACGCTTCACCACTTATGCGCCATCAGACCCGTGGATGGTAAGTGATTTATTAAAGTCAGGCGTTATTATCGAAGCCAAACCAGAAGAAGAGCCATCCATGCTGATGAGTATTTTCATCTCATGGTTCCCAATGCTTCTATTGATTGCAGTATGGATCTTCTTCATGCGCCAAATGCAGGGCGGTGGTAGAAACGGTGGTGCATTCTCATTTGGCAAAAGTAAGGCTCGTATGCTCGATAAATCTGCCAATACAGTTACCTTTAATGACGTTGCGGGGTGCGAAGAAGCCAAAGAAGAAGTTGCAGAATTGGTTGAATTCTTGCGTGATCCTTCTAAATTCCAGAAACTGGGTGGCCGAATTCCACGTGGTGTACTGATGGTCGGTAGCCCGGGAACAGGTAAAACACTGTTGGCACGAGCTATCGCGGGTGAAGCGCAAGTTCCGTTTTTCAGTATTTCGGGATCGGACTTCGTTGAGATGTTTGTTGGTGTGGGTGCATCAAGGGTAAGGGACATGTTTGAACAAGCCAAAAAACATGCACCTTGCATTATCTTCATTGACGAAATTGATGCAGTTGGTCGTCAACGCGGAGCAGGTTTGGGAGGTGGCAATGACGAACGTGAACAGACATTGAATCAGCTATTGGTGGAAATGGATGGTTTCGAAGGATCAATGGGTGTAATAGTCATTGCAGCAACAAACCGTCCAGATGTACTTGACCCTGCTTTACTTCGTCCAGGTCGTTTTGACCGCCAAGTTACCGTACCGTTACCGGACATTCGCGGAAGGGAACAAATCCTGCATGTACACATGCGCAAAGTTCCTCTGGCGCCTGATGTCAAGGCTGAGATTCTGGCTCGCGGCACACCCGGTATGTCAGGAGCGGATTTAGCCAATCTGGTTAATGAAGCTGCGTTGTTTGCTGCGCGCAGTAACAAGCGATTGGTAGATATGGATGACTTTGAGCGCGCCAAGGATAAGATATTTATGGGTGCCGAAAGACGCTCAGTGGTCATGCCTGAACATGAACGTAAAAACACAGCCTATCATGAATCAGGACATGCCGTCGTTGCGTGCTTACTACCTAAAGCTGATCCGGTTCACAAAGTGACAATCATACCAAGAGGTCGCGCACTCGGAGTCACCATGCAGTTACCAACTGAAGATCGTTTCAGTATGGAACGTGAAGAAATTCTACAGAGGATCTCTGTCATGTTTGGCGGACGTATTGCCGAAGAGGTTTTCATGAATCAAATGACTACGGGTGCTTCGAATGATTTTGAGCGTGCAACGGATCTGGCCCGGCAAATGGTCACACAGTGGGGAATGTCAGACATACTGGGACCCATGGTTTATGGTGAAAACGAAGGTGAAGTTTTTCTTGGTCGTTCAGTGACGACACATAAAAATGTCAGCGAATCAACCATGCAAAAAGTGGATGCTGAAGTTCGTCGTATCATTGATGACCAGTATGCCATAGCACGCAAACTGATTGAAGACAACAAGGACAAGATTGAAGCAATGACCAAAGCATTACTGGAATGGGAAACCATAGACAGCGAGCAAATCAAGGACATCATGGAAGGTCGTCCTCCGCGCCCTCCAAAACCGCCTCAGTCCATGTCTTCAACACCAAGTGGAGAACCCACGACGGTTAAACCCGAACAGCGAGAAGAACCAGCAACTCCACAAGGGGTAGCAAAAGAAGCAGATTAAACATTGCTAATTCAAATTATTACGGGATATGATTTAAATTCATATCCCGTTTTCTTTTCCATTCATTGCAATACTCTTTAGTGAACATTTCCGCCTCAAATAATATCTTCGCGACCAATCGCCCATTGATCATGGGAATTATCAACGTCACACCTGATTCATTCTCGGATGGGGGGAAGTATCTGTCAGCACAGCAAGCCATCTCTCATGGCAAAAAGCTTATTGATGAGGGTGCAGATATCCTGGACATCGGAGGAGAATCAACTCGTCCAGGAAGTCAACCAGTCAGTGTCGCGGATGAATTAACGCGCGTCATTCCGGTTCTTGAAGGGCTTAGTAAATATAACATTCCAATTTCTGTCGACACCTCCAAGCCAGAAGTCATGAAACAAGCCATTAGTTCTGGAGCGATCATGATCAATGATGTTCATGCGCTGAATAATCCAGGAGCCTTGGAGACGATTGCCCCACATCCAGATATTCATGTTTGCTTGATGCACATGCAGGGCACGCCACAAAATATGCAAATGAATCCACAATATCGAAATATCGTGTCTGAGGTGAAAGATTTTCTGCAACAACGCATTGAAGCTTGCATTAAGGCCGGCATAGAACGCCGTCGTCTGATTATCGACCCCGGTTTTGGTTTTGGCAAAACGCTACAGCATAATCTCACGCTCCTCAATCATCTGGAGCAGCTTACTACGTTAAAAATTCCTATTTTGGCAGGACTATCGCGCAAATCCATGCTTGGAGCCATTACTGGCAACCCTGTCGAACAACGAGTGCATGAAAGTATCACCGCAGCCTTGCTTGCAATTATCAAAGGTGCCAAAATAATACGCGTACACGATGTCAAGGCTAGCAAGGATGCCCTCACCACTTTGACTTCAATTCAAAACTCAGACATTAATACTTTATAGACACTACGATCGAACTCATTCTAAATTGACTAAAAAATATTTTGGTACAGATGGTATCAGGGGGCGTGTTGGGGTCGAACCGATCACGCCAGAATTCATCATGCGATTGGGATATTCTGCTGGCAAAGTTCTGTCGAATGATTGGCAACGGCTCGAAGGTGAACGTCCAACCGTACTCATTGGCAAAGATACGCGCATATCAGGATACATGTTCGAATCGGCTCTGGAAGCAGGATTATGTGCGGCAGGTGTTGATGTTTTCTTATCCGGCCCAATGCCAACTTCTGCCATTGCCTATCTGATTCGTGCATTACGGCTACAGGCAGGTATCGTTATCTCGGCATCGCATAATCGATTTGAAGATAATGGGGTAAAGTTTTTCTCGTCGAAAGGCATAAAACTTCCTGATGAAATCGAGCATAAAATTGAAATGGGATTGGATGCTCCCATAGAAACCATGCCTTCGGCTAAACTCGGAAAGGTACAGCGCCTTAAAGATGCATCCGGTCGCTATATCGAATTCTGCAAAAGCAGCTTTCCATATCATCTTGACCTGAGAGGACTAAAAATCGTTGTCGATTGCGCGCACGGCGCGGCCTACCATATCGCCGGCCATGTCATGCATGAATTAGGTGCAGATGTCATCACGATAGGCGCACAACCCAATGGACTCAACATCAACTTAGATTGTGGAGCTACCCATTGCGCGACACTGCAACAGGCTGTCAAACAAAATCATGCAGATTTTGGCATAGCGCTGGATGGCGATGGTGATCGCATCATGATGGTCGACAAAAATGGCAGACTGTTTGAAGGAGACGAGCTTCTGTACATCATTGCGAAACATCGCAAGCAAAAGAAGGCTCTAAAAGGCGGAGTGGTTGGTACTCTAATGACTAATCTGGCAATCGAGAACCGTTTCAAGAAGCTCAACATCCCTTTTCTCCGCGCCAAAGTAGGCGACCGTTATGTATCTGAACTACTGCTTGAGAAAAAATGGTTCCTGGGTGGAGAGAACTCAGGGCACATCATCTGTAGAGATAGGCACACGACTGGTGACGGTATCATTTCGGCATTGCAGGTTTTGTACGCTCTGCGTGATACGCAGAAAACACTAGCTGAATTCATGCGCGGTGTCACGCTGTATCCGCAAAAAATCATCAATGTCAAAATTCCCGGTTCTTTCAATGTTGCCGAGAATGAGGCGATCAAAGCCATACAACAAACTGCCGAAGCAGAACTTAAAGACAAGGGGCGTGTACTGATTCGTGCATCCGGTACCGAGCCGCTTATCAGGGTTATGGTGGAAGGTGAGTCAGAACATAAGGTCAACTACTGGGCAAAGCATATTGCTGATACCGTACAAACCGCGAGTCATTCATAAAATTAAGTTTCCTCACTCGGAAGTCAAGGCATACATTGGCATACACCGAATTTTCAGTTTGTCATAATTTTGTAACAATACTGAAATATCATTCGGTACCAATTCTAAAAACTTTTTTGCATTACGCAATGCTTGGAGAAAGTAAGCCCATGTCATATCCAATTAGCCTAAAGGTATTCGCTGTAGCACTGCTATTCGGTTCATCGGTTGCAATTTCAAACGCCAGTCCGATCGTCAAAATTGATGGTTCCAGTACTGTTTTTCCCATTACTGAAGCCGTTGCCGAAGATTTCCAGAAAGCCAAGCGCGGAGCGGTTCGTGTTACCGTCGGAATCGCCGGCACTGGGGGAGGATTCAAAAAATTTTGTCGCAATGAGATTGATGTAATCAATGCTTCGCGACCTATCACTGCTGGAGAGATGGAGGCCTGCAAGCAAACCGGCGTGCAATATATTGAGATGCCCATCGCATTCGATGCACTAACTGTTGTAGTCAATCCCAAAAATAACTGGAGCAAATCGATTACCGTCGCCGAATTGAAGAAAATCTGGGAACCCGAAGCACAGGGCAAAATTACACACTGGAATCAAATCAATCCACAATGGCCTGATAAAAAGATCAAGCTGTACGGGGCAGGTGCAGACTCGGGAACATTCGAATACTTTACCGAGGCTGTCGTAGGTAAAGCAAAATCCAGTCGTGGTGACTACACTGCCTCAGAGGATGACAATGTATTGGTGCAAGGTGTCGCCAGTGATATTTACGCGTTGGGTTTCTTTGGTTTTGCTTATTACATCGAAAATAGCAAGCGTATCAATGCCGTTGCTGTCGACAACGGTAATGGTGGAGTGCTGCCTTCGGCCGATAGTGTCAAAAATAACAGCTATAAACCTTTATCTCGTCCACTGTTCATCTACGTCAATGCCAAATCAACTGAAAAGCCCGAAGTAAACGAATTTATCAACTTCTACATGAAGAATGCGCCAGAGCTTGTCAAGGAAGTGAAATATTTTCCACTTTCACAGAAAGTATATGACCTGAACATCGAGCATCTGAACAAGAAAAAGATAGGTACTGTTTTTAAAGGCACCGGTTCCAATGTTCAGTTGGAAGATATCCTGACGCTGGAATCCAGTCACTAAAAACACTTTCCTCCGGCTTCCGACCTGATTCACCACTCTACTACTGTTCGATATATAGTATTCTTGGTTGATGCAGATAAAGACCCGTTCGTTGGGTATCATCTGCATCAATTTTTTACTGTTCAGAATAATTGTTGATGTGCAAATACAATGGACTTTTTCCCGGTCTTTTTAAACATCAAAAATAAAGCATGTCTGGTAGTGGGTGGAGGTGAAGTGGCTGCACGCAAAGCAACCATGCTCATGCAGGCCAACGCGGATGTATTGGTCGCTGCGCCCGAATTGAACGCAACTTTGAATTCATGGGTTGTGGAAGAAAAAATAAAGCATCTCAAAGCAAATTTTCATCCCCATCAACTGGATAACATCGCGCTCGTCATCGCAGCTACCAACGATGAAGAAGTAAACCGAGTGGTTTCAGAGGCAGCACGGGTCCGCAATATCCCGGTTAATGTTGTCGATCAACCGGAATTATGCACCTTCATCATGCCATCGATAATTGACCGCTCACCACTATTAATTGCACTCTCCAGCAGTGGCCAATCGCCGGTTCTGGTCAGACTGCTGCGCGCTCAACTGGAAACCATGATTCCAGTGGCTTATGCTCGTCTCGCCGCTTTAGCAGGCCGACTGCGCCAGCAGGTCAAGCAGCATTTCAAACACCCAGACAACAGACGCTTTTTCTGGGAAAGAATGCTGCAAGGCGCCTTTACCGAAAAGGTTTTAGCCGGTCAAGACAAAGCCGCCGAAAACTACTTGCTACAATCATTGCATCAAACACCTGATCAATCACCACGTGGTGAGGTTTATCTGGTGGGAGCAGGCCCCGGTAATCCCGATCTGCTCACTTTTCGCGCCATGCGCCTTATGCAGCAAGCTGATGTCGTCATCTATGACAGGTTGGTATCACCCGCCATTCTGGATATGGTACGTCGTGACGCAACACGCATTTATGCCGGCAAGGAACGTAATCACCACACCCTGCAACAGGAATCCATCAATCAGCTTCTGGTCAGACTAGCGCAAGCAGGTAAACGTGTATTGAGACTGAAAGGCGGCGATCCTTTTATTTTCGGGCGTGGCGGTGAAGAGATCGAATCGTTGGCAGCACACAACATTCCGTTTCAGGTAGTACCCGGTATCACTGCTGCATCCGGTGTTGCCGCCTATGCCGGTATCCCGCTGACACATCGCGATTATGCGCAATCCTGTATTTTTGTGACAGGCCATCTGAAAGACAATAGCATTGACCTGGATTGGACCAATCTAGCCCGACCGCATCAGACGATAGTCATCTATATGGGACTGGTGGGGTTGCCGGTACTATGCCAGCAATTGATTCAGCATGGTCTGCCAGATGATACTCCCGCCGCCATCATCCAGCAGGGTACGACCCAGCAGCAGAAAACTGTTGTCGGCACCCTGAATACACTGCCACAACTCGCAGCTGCGGCGTATCTGAATCCACCAACCCTCATTATCGTGGGAGAAGTCGTCAAACTACATCAAACCTTGCAATGGTTCTCGCCAACTAACGAATCCCAAACAGACCAGCACTAATCACTGCTTCATCCCTAAACCCCGTGGAAATGCAGCAGAAAACTAACCAACCAGTAAAACAAAATCTAGCATCGGTTTGCCAAACCGCCCTGCCGAATCATCAACAGGGCAGCAAAGCATGGATTTTTCGCTGAAAAACTAGTCAGCTTGTCTTCTCAGAAAAGCTGGAATATCCATAGGATCGACTCCTGACTGGCGCATTGCTGCCACTGTTGCGTTGCTCCTTCTACCCGTTCTCATGACAGCGGGTTCTTCGGTGGAGTACATCGCATCCCGATCATCCGTACCAGTACGGCTATGAATGACAGTCAGTGGTGTATTCTGGCTTTGGTTGACACTGCCCAGACCGGTTGCCACCATGGTCACACGCAGATCTTCACCCATACCTTCATCTATGACCGTACCCACGATGATCGTGGCATCTTCGGCAGACAGATTCTTGATCGCACTCATGACTTCATGCACTTCACGCATCTTCAATGACGAGCTGGCTGTAATGTTAACCAGAATACCACGTGCACCTGACAAGGCAATGTCCTCCAGGAGCGGGCTTGAAACCGCACGTTCTGCGGCAACACGCGCACGATCAACTCCTGCAGCAATGGCTGACCCCATCATGGCCATACCCATTTCCGACATGACTGTCTTGACGTCAGCGAAGTCGACGTTAACCAGACCTGGACAATTGATCACTTCGGCAATTCCTGCCACAGCACCATACAGCACATCATTGGCTGCCTTGAATGCATCCAGCATGGAAATATCGTTACCCAATACCATCATCAGCTTATCGTTCGGAATTACGATCAAGGAATCGACATGATGTGACAGTGCTTCCATCCCTGCCTTGGCAGCAGCCAGTCGCTTGCCTTCGAATGCAAACGGCTTGCTCACTACTGCAACGGTCAGGATGCCCATTTCCTTGGCAACTTGTGCCACTACCGGTGCCGCACCGGTACCGGTGCCTCCGCCCATACCAGCTGTGATAAACAGCATGTCTGCACCTTGAATCAATTCTGCTATGCGATCACGATCTTCCAGCGCTGCCTCGCGTCCGATATCAGGATTGGCGCCAGCACCCAATCCTTTGGTTATACCGGTACCCAACTGTAAAACAGTCGGAGCCTTGTTGCTTTTCAATGCCTGTGCATCAGTATTCATACTGATAAACTCGACGCCCTGCATACCATTCTGGATCATGTGATCCACTGCATTGCTTCCACATCCACCAACACCAACCACTTTGATGATTGCTTCTTGAGTTTCGTTATTTAAGATTTCGAACATCATGTCTCTCCTTTAGTACATTGAAATTAAAGCTATTCATCACCACCACAACCGTTAAAACCACCCCTCAGAAATTTCTCTGAAACCATCCTTTCATCCTCGAAAGAATTTGTTTGGCCGACCCTCCCTGCAATTTTGAACCCTGTTGATGCTGCATTTGTTCAATACCAGCCAGAATCAAACCGATACCGGTTGAATAGCGTGGTGTATGAATTACTTCTTTTAGATTGCCATGGTAAGTGGGCAGCCCCAATCTCACCGGCATATGAAAAATTTCTTCTCCCAGTTCCACCATTCCGCGCAAGGAAGCCGATCCGCCTGTTATCACGATACCGGATGACAACAGTTCCTCGAATCCACTCCGCCTCAGTTCAGCCTGAACCATGCAATAGAGTTCCTCGACTCGAGGCTCGATAACTTCTGCGAGTGTTTGCCGGGAAAGTTGACGCGATCCCCGGTTGCCGACATCTGGAACTTCCACCATCTCCTTGGTATCTGCCAGGCTCCGCAAAGCACACCCATAGCGGCACTTGATGTCCTCGGCGCTTTTGGTGGGTGTACGCAGCGCCATCGCAATATCGTTCGTTACCTGATCGCCGGCAATCGGAATCACCGCAGTATGCCGAATGGCCCCATTGGTAAACACAGCGATATCCGTCGTACCACCGCCAATATCGACCAGACACACTCCCAGGTCTTTTTCATCCTCGGACAATACTGCCATCGCTGATGCCAGCGGTTGCAGTATCAAATCACGCACCTCCAGACCGCAACGATGCACACATTTCATGATATTCTGCGCAGCAGAAACCGCTCCCGTGACGATATGCACCTTGACTTCCAGACGGATGCCGCTCATGCCCACCGGCTCACGCACATCTTCCTGACCGTCGATGATGAATTCCTGATTCAGGATATGCAGAATCTGCTGATCGGCCGGGATATTGACAGCCTTGGCTGCTTCCATGACCCGCTCCACATCCTTTTCCGTGACTTCCTTGTCCTTGATCGGAACCATACCATCCGAATTGAAGCCCTTGATGTGGCTACCGGCTATCCCGGTATACACTTCGTGAATCTTGCAATCCGCCATCAGTTCGGCTTCTTCCAGGGCACGCTGAATGGCGTTAACCGTGGTTTCAATGTTGGCCACGACCCCTTTTTTCAACCCACGAGAAGGATGACTACCGAGTCCAATGACTTCAAAACCACCCTCCGGAATCACTTCAGCGACGACGGCAACGATTTTTGACGTGCCAATATCAAGACCAACAATCAAATTTCTGTTTTCTCTGGCTTTGTTCATCTAGTTTTGTCTCCCTGGTTTCAAGCCTGCTTTCTTGAATCAGATTTACGCGGTGCATGCTGTTTTACTTCAGGAACGCGAATGGCGAATCCATTGGGATAGCGCAAATCAACATAGGCCAATGGTTCTTCCTGACTAAACTGAACTATATTATGGTGGTAGAACATGACGTAACGAGCCAATCTAGCCTCGATTTCATCCCGTCCCAGTTCCAGCACGGTTCCTGTATTCAGTCGTAATCGCCATGCATAGCGTGGAGTCAGGTTGATCTCCACTGCGGATTGTTGTAGCGGCGCCAGAATGTGATTGAACTTCCGGTACTGATCCGCAACTTCCTGTGCATTCGCTTCCTTGGGTCCGGTAAATACAGGCAAATCCCTGTCGATACTGACCCGAAATACCTCGCCATATGTATTGACTAGTGCATGACTCCCCCAATAGGCCAGTGCCTGATGCTCCTCAAGCGTTACATTCAAACCATGGGGCCATTGCCGGTTGACTTTGGCATCACGCACCCAGGGTAATTTCACAAATGCCGCACGAACTTCCGTCAAATCCACTGACAGAAAGTTACCTTTAATCTCATCACGGGTAAGACGCTCGATTTGCTCATAGGTCACATTGAGCAGGTCCTGATCGTCGCGGTCCGCATTATCATGCACAAGAATGTTGATTTCCTTGATCGGGAAAAAGGGTGGCTGCGCAAGCCGCGACCCCACTACATAGACGGCAGCAACCGCTACCGTCCCAATCAGCAGTGTCGATACCATGTTCAATGCGTGATGGTTATTCCACATGAGATCGATCCAGAATGCTCAACACCAACTCTGCAAACAGAATACCGGCTGTGCGGGCCGCCATGGGTACCAAGCTATGATTGGTCATCCCAGGCGATGTATTCGCTTCCAGAAAATAGAATTCGCCCGCTGCATCGAGAATCAGGTCCACTCTGCCCCATCCCTCGCAACCGAGCACACGATAAGCCTGCAGGGCCTGCTGCTGAATGGCTTTCTCCTGTTCAGCAGACAGACCGCTAGGACAAAAATATTGTGTCGCATCAGATAAATACTTGGCTTCGTAATCATATAAATCACCTGCCACTTCTATGCGCACGACAGGCAAAGGTGTCTCGCCCAGGATGGCGACGGTCAATTCTTTGCCTGCGATAAATTCTTCTGCCAGCACCAGTGCATCGTGCTGTGCCGCCAATCGATAGGCCGCTGCCACATCTTCCTTATGATGAACTTTACTCAGTCCGATCGTCGAACCTTCGCGGGCTGGCTTGATGATCAATGGCAATCCAAGATTCTCTGCCACCTGTTCGAAGTGGCTGTTCTCTTCCAGTATTTCAAAACGCGGCGAACGAATGCCGGCTGCCTGCCAAACCAATTTGGTGCGCCATTTATCCATCGCCAGTGCGCTGGCCATGACACCACTGCCGGTATACGGTATCCCCAACCACTCCAGTACACCCTGGATCGTGCCATCTTCGCCAAAACGGCCATGCAATGCGATGAATGCCTTGTCGAATCCCTGGTGCTTCAACATTTCCAGGGATTGCTGAGCAGGATCGAAGGCTTGCGCATCCACCCCACTTTCCAGTAGAGCCGTCAATACGGCCTGACCACTCTGCAAGGATATTTCCCGTTCAGCCGAACGGCCACCCAACAATACGGCCACTTTTCCGAAGTTCCGCGCTGTCATGCTGTGGGCCTCCCTGCATCACCGATGATTCGGACTTCCGGAATCAATGTAATGCCCATTGCGCTTTTGACTTTATCCTGTACCAGCAAAATCAGCGTCTCAATGTCGGTTGCACTGGCCTTGCCGGTATTCACGATGAAATTGGCATGTTTGGGCGACACCATCGCCCCACCGATAGCACATCCCTTGAGACCGCAAGCCTGAATCAGGCGCGCCGCATGATCACCGGGCGGATTGCGGAATACCGAACCCGCATTGGGTAGATTGAGCGGCTGACTGTTTACACGCCGGGCAAGCAAATCTTTCATTATTAGCCGTGATTCGCTCTGATTCCCTCTCGCCCAACTGAAGTACCCGCCAACAAACCATTCCGACTGTACGGCCGTATCCCCTTTCTGCATTAACCGAATGCTGCGATATCCCGCCTGATACTCATCCGCCGTACGTTCATGGATTTCGCCATGATGATCAACCACTCTGACACGTTTCACGGTCTGCCAGGTTTCAGCTCCATAACAACCGGCATTCATGGCCAATGCACCACCGATGGTTCCGGGGATACCCGTCAGAAATTCTGCTCCTGCCAGATTGTTTCTGGCAGCAAACCGGGCTACCTTGGCGCAAGCAACACCTGCTCCGGCATAAACCAGGCCATCCGTATCGGTATGCTCTATCAACTGCAACGCATCCAGACGCGCATGCAGTCCGATGATCGTGCCTTGTACGCCACCATCCCTGACCAACAGATTGCTGCCCAATCCGATGACATACACCTGTTCACTGTCCTGCAAACTTGACAACATCCTCACCAGATCCTGCTCATCTACCGGAATATAAAAACGTTTTGCCTTGCCGCCCGCACGCCAGCTGGTATGCCGACTCATGGGTTCGTTGAAACGCATCTCGCCGCTCAACACCGACATGTCATCGGCTCCCATCTGCCGATTCACCGCAGATATACCCGTCTTGTGAATGGATGGCACCGTCATCATTATTCATGCACTCTCATATTCATGACCATTCGCAACGCGTCGCTTGCTACTCATCGCGACCAGTGCGGGCGCGACCCGGGAAATCGATCCAGCCCCCATCACCAAAACCACATCACCATCCTGCACGACATTTAGAATCGCCATGGGCAGATCATTGACATCTTCGATGTAAATGGGTTCGACCTTGCCCAGAATGCGAATGGAGCGTGATAGGGATTTGCTGTCTGCTGCGACGATCGGATCCTCCCCGGCGGAATAGACATCGGTCAGCAACACACCATCGGCCAGTGACAACACCTTGACGAAATCCTCGAATACATCACGTGTACGCGTGTAGCGATGCGGCTGAAATGCAACAATCAGGCGCCGCCCCGAAAACGCGCCGCGAGCCGCTTTCATGGTAGCTTCCATTTCGGCTGGATGATGTCCGTAGTCATCAACCAGCGTAAAGCATTTTTGCCCCGACAAGCGAATTTCCCCGTATTGCTGGAAGCGTCTCTCTACACCTTTGAATTCTGCTAGCGCCTTGATGATGGCAGCATCGGGCACACCTATCTCGTTAGCAACGGTAATGGCTGCCAAGGCATTGCGAATATTGTGCACACCGGGAAGATTCAGCGTGATGTCGAGCCTTCTGGCCGAGCCGTTGACACCCACGACGGCGGTAAAGGTCATTTGATTGCGGTGGTGATGAATATTGATGGCACGCACCTGTGCATCATCGGACAATCCATAGGTAGTCATGGGTTTGGTAATATCCGGCATGACCTCACGAACATGGGGATCGTCCACGCACAAAACTGCCATGCCATAAAAAGGCAAATGCTGCACGAATTCGACAAATGTCTGTTTAAGCTTATTGAAGTCGTGTCCATAAGTTTCCATATGATCCGCATCAATATTTGTCACGACGGTCAGTACCGGCTGTAAATACAGGAATGAAGCATCCGATTCATCGGCTTCCACCACGATGAATTCTCCCTTCCCCAATTTGGCATGACAGCCCACCGCCTGCAATTTTCCACCAATGACAAAAGTCGGGTCCATTTCAGCCGCCGCAAGTATACTGGCTATCAGACTGGTTGTGGTGGTTTTTCCATGTGCACCCGCAATGGCAATGCCACTGCGCAATCTGAGCAATTCGGCCAGCATCATGGCACGGGGAACGACAGGGATATTTTTACGCTTCGCTTCCAAGACTTCCGGGTTATCCGGCTTGACTGCGGTTGATGTCACAACGACGTTGGCGCCTGCAATCTGTGACGCTTCATGGCCCACGAATACCTTCACACCGAGGCTACGCAGCTGCTGCGTAACCTGACTCTCCATCAGATCCGAACCACTGACTTGATAGCCCAGATTTGCGAAGACTTCCGCAATTCCACTCATACCCGCGCCACCGATGCCTACAAAATGAATATGCTTGACTTTATGCTTCATGCGTAACTCCACTCAATTCAATACAGGCCTCGGCCACAACCCTGGTGGCCTCCGGTTTGGCCAGGCTGCGTGCCTTACCGGCCATGTCCAACAACTTTTCCCGCGTCAGCGTGGTAAGCCACTGAGCTAGCTTTTCCGGATTCAATTCGGATTGTGGAATCAGCAATGCGGCACCTTGGTCAGCCAAAAACCGAGCATTGCTGGTTTGATGATCATCCACTGCGTACGGATACGGCACCAGTATACTGGCCACCCCTGCAGCACTGATCTCAGCAATGGTCAGGGCGCCGGCGCGGCACACCACCAGATCGCATTCGGCATACTGTTTCGCCATATCTTCGACAAATGCCATTATCTCACCAGTCACTCCCAAATCAGCGTATGTTTTCTGTACCGTCTGCACATGTGCAGCCCCTGTCTGGTGCACCACTTGCGGCCGCAATTCGGCAGGAATCGATCTCAGCGCCAGCGGAACCGTCGTATTGAGAATCTGTGCCCCCAAGCTGCCTCCCACTACCAGCAATTTCAATCGGCCTTCACGTCCTTGAAATCGCTGTTGCGGTAGGGGAACTCGAGTAATGTCAGCACGTACGGGATTACCAGAAAATACGGTTTTGCCTGCTGCAGAACCCAGCGCTCCTGGAAAACCCAGCATGACTTTATCTGCCAATTGCGCCAACACCTTGTTGGTCAGTCCCGGCAAGGCATTCTGTTCATGAATGATCAACGGTCTATTCAGTAATGAAGCCATCAATCCTCCCGGGAATGCAGGGTATCCACCCATGCCCAGAACCACATCCGGTTTGATGCGACGCAAAATCCGGATACTCTGCAAGAATGCTTTTAACAGGCGCAGTGGCAGTAACAACCAGGTCGTCCATTGTTTTCCACGTAAACCGGAGAAACTGATGACTTCGGTCTCATAACCGCGTGCCGGTACCAGCTTTTGTTCCATGCCAGCCTGCGTTCCCAGCCACACGATATGCCAGCCCAATTGCCGCAGATAATCCGCCACAGCCAGACCGGGAAAGACATGTCCTCCGGTTCCACCTGCCATGATCAGAATCGTGCCCGTTTTCATACTGTCAATCCCCGCAAGCGCTGACGATTTTCCCAGTCGATGCGCAACAGCACAGCCAGCGCAATACAGATTGCCGTAATACTGCTACCACCGAAACTCAGCAACGGCAATGTCAGCCCTTTAGTGGGCAGCACCCCCATGTTGACGCCCATATTGATCACTGCCTGCAGACCGATCCAAACACCGATCCCCTGCGCCACCAGGGCTGAAAAAGGCATATCCAGCTTGGCTGCCAGACGACCGATCACGAAAGCTCGGCGTATCAGTCCCGCAAACAAAATGATGACGATCGTCACGCCTACAAAACCGAGCTCCTCGGCAAGAACTGAAAGAATAAAATCGGTGTGGGCCTCGGGTAGATAGAATAATTTTTCGACACTTCCTCCCAGACCGACACCCAGCCACTCACCCCGACCAAAAGCAATCAGGGCATGGCTGAGTTGATAGCCTTTTCCGTATGGATCCGCCCAGGGATCCATGAATGCCACCACGCGATCCAGTCGATAAGGTGAACTCAGGATAAGCCCATACAGCCCTGCTGCCAGAATACTGATCAAACCGATGAAAATTTTCAGGCTGACTCCGCCCAGAAACAAAATTGACATGGCCAGCGCCGTCACGACGAAGAATGCACCAAAATCGGGTTCCAGCAATAGCAGAAACCCGACAATTGCCAGCACGACCGTAATGGGCAGAAAACCCTTGAGCAAAAAACTCAAATCCTCAGCCTTGCGGTTGACGTAATCAGCCGCGTACAAAATCATCGCAAACTTCATGAATTCCGATGGTTGCAAATTGACTACCAACAACGGAATCCAGCGCTGACTGCCATTGACCTCATGACCGATTCCCGGCACCAGGACCAGCACCAGTAATGACACACTGATCAAAAACAGGTAACTGACGCCTTTGCGCCAGATCTGCATGGGCACCTGAAATGCGATGAACCCCAGCATTAACCCTACCGCCAGATAAATACTGTGACGCACTAGGTAATGGCCTGCCCGGTCAGCACCAAACTGGGCTTCCGCTATCGCGATGGAAGCCGAATAAATCATGACCAAGCCTATGCTGAGTAGCAGCAACGTAAACCAGACCAGTGCATGATCAAAATTATTCATGACTCGAGGTTTCTGGTTATGGGGTGCGTATGCCATGCTCAATGCTTCTTTTGTCCAAAATTGAAAAAACGCTTTTCGATGTCCCTGACCGCCGCGACAAATACTTCGGCGCGATGGATATAATTGCGAAACATGTCAAAACTGGCACATGCCGGCGATAGCAACACTGCATCGCCGGGTTGTGCCAGCAGAAAACTTTTCTGCATGGCCTCTTCCATTGTCACTGCGAAATACATGGGCACTCCCGTATCCTTGATTTCGTTTGCAATGATTCCGGCATCGCGACCAATCAGCACCACTGCACGTGCGCCATGACTGACTGCCTCGCGCAGATGTGAAAAATCCTGACCTTTACCCTCACCACCCGCAATCAGAATCGCGTTCTGTTTCATGCCACTCAGTGCAGCAACCGTCGAACCTACATTGGTGCTTTTGGAGTCATCGTAAAAAGTCACTCCATTGAAAGCAGTCACTTTTTCCATGCGATGTGGCAACCCGCGAAACTCACGCAGCGCGCTGAGCAGCGGATCCATGGCGACTCCCAGCGCCCTGCATAGGGCCAATGCAGCCAGAGCATTGGTTGCATTGTGCAGTCCATTGACCGTCAATTCACTCGCTTTCATCAATTGTGTTTCGCCTTGGGCGAGCCACAGATCTTCGCCATCATGAACGAGACCGAAATCTTCCGCGGTCGGCGGCTCATCGATGCCGAAAGTGATATGTTGCCGCCCTTCGAGGGACATGGCGCTGACAATCGAATCGTCCCGATTCAGCACCTGAATACCGGCATGGTTTTCATTCCAGAATACTTTGGCCTTGGCCAGAGCATAGTCCTGCATGCTGGCATAACGATCCAGGTGATCTTCACTGACATTGAGCACCGTAGCTACATCGGCGTTGAGATGATGCATGGTTTCCAGTTGGAAACTGGAGGTCTCGAGCACCCAGGCTTGCGGCCAATTCCTTGACTCCAGCCGTTGCATCAGCGCAGTCAAGACAGCAGGACCGATATTGCCTGCCACTTCTACATTCCAGCCCGCTTTCTTCAAGAGCGCACCGACCATGGCAGTCACAGTTGTTTTACCATTGGCTCCGGTGATCGCGACAATCTTGGGTCGCGGCAATGCATCCCGCTCCAGCCCCCAGCTGAATAAATCCATATCCCCCACAACCGGAATACCACGTTGCACCGCCTGTTGAATACAAGGCTCGGCGACAGGAACGCCAGGACTGATGGCAATCATATCGATATCCGAGAAGATTTCCGGCTGGAAAGGACCAGTATGCACGTGCAACTGTGGATAAACTTGCAACAGTTCCTTTTTATGAGGTGGCTCGTTACGGCTATCCGCAACACGCACGATAGCTCCTTGCTGCAGCAGCCATTTCACCATGGACAAACCTGTTTCACCCATGCCTAGTACCAGTATGATTTTACCTTGTAAGTTCATCTCAGTTTCAATGTTGATAACCCGATCAATACAAGAATCAGTGTAATGATCCAGAAGCGCACTACGACCTGATTTTCTTTCCAGCCCTTTAATTCAAAATGATGATGTAGCGGTGCCATTCGGAATATGCGTTTACCCATCAGCTTGAATGATGCAACCTGCAACATTACGGACAGGGTCTCAACCACGAAAACCCCTCCCATGATCAGCAACACGATCTCCTGACGCACGATAACGGTTACGATACCCAGAGCGGCTCCGAGTGCCAGCGCACCGACATCGCCCATGAACACTTCGGCGGGATAGGCATTGAACCACAGAAAAGCCAACCCGGCTCCAGCCAGCGCACCGCAAAACACGGACAATTCACCACTGTTTGGGATATAGGGTATGCCAAGATACTTGGCAAACACGGCATGTCCTGTCACATAAGCAAAAAGCGCCAGCGCACTGCAAATCATGACGGTTGGCATGATGGCCAGACCATCCAGACCATCGGTCAGATTCACCGCATTGCTGGTACCGACAATGACAAAATAGCTCAATATCACAAATCCCGTTACACCCAGAGGAATTGCCACACCCTTGAAAAACGGCACGATCATGTCGGTTTGCGCCGGTATATCGGCAGTCAGTGCCAGATAAATCGCGACAACCAGTGCAATTACCGATTGCCAGAAGAATTTTGCTGCTGCTGACAGTCCTTTGGGGTTGCGATACACCACCTTGCGATAATCATCCACCCAGCCGATCGCCCCAAAACCCAATGTCGTCAATAGCACAACCCAGATATAGCGGTTACTCAAATCAGCCCACAGCAATGTCGTCAACATGATCGACATGAGTATCAGAGCCCCTCCCATTGTTGGGGTGCCGGCTTTGACCAGGTGCGATTGCGGGCCATCATCGCGCACCGCCTGACCGATCTTATATGCCGTCAACTTGCGAATCATTTTTGGTCCGATCACAAATGCAATGACCATCGCAGTCAACACCGCCAGCACGGTTCGCAAAGTGATATAGCTGAACACATTAAATGTCCGTATGTCCTGCGCCAGCCATTGAAAAAAGGCTAACAGCATGAAAACCCCATTTGCTGCATAATGATGTCCGATATGGATTTAGCGTTTTCCATTGATCTCACGAAGGTTTATTTTCCAGTTGCCGAACCACACGTTCCATGTGCATGAATCGCGACCCCTTGACAAGCAGGGTGACATCCCTGCCCAGCATGCTTTCCGTTGCATCCAGCAAATCGTCCAGCGAATCGAAGTGCTGTCCACCTGGCCCAAATTCCTGGGTTGCATAAGCGCTCAATTCACCCAGGGTCAATAACCGATCCAGTCCGGCCTGGCGTGCATCTCTGCCTATGGTGCGATGCAGATCGACCGACGACGCACCCAGTTCGCCCATATCACCCAGTACCAGTATTTTTTTTCCACTCGTCGCCGCCAGAACCGCCAATGCCGCTTTCACCGAATCGGGATTAGCATTGTAGGTATCGTCGATCAGCAAAGCTTGATGCACCCCGGATTTTTTCTGCAAGCGCCCAGGCACACCCTGGAAATGCGCTAGCCCAGCAGCTATGCAAGCTGTTCGAACTCCCAGCGCCGTCGTTGCAGACGCTGCGGCCAAGGCGTTATAGATATTGTGTACACCCGATACTTGCAGCAAGACATCCGCATTGCCCTTCGGCAGATGCATCGTAACTCTGCTCGCCAACGACAACAACTCGTAATCTGCGCTAACTCGTGCGTGCTCACGCAAGCCAAAATCCAGTATCTCACGAGCCCCCGCACACCGACGCCACAATGCTGCGTGGGCATCATCGGCGTTGATTACTGCAGTACCATGCACACTCAATCCTTGAAAAATCTCGGCCTTGGCGCGTGCAACAGCATCTACGGATCCCAGTCCTTCGATATGGGCAGCGCCTGCATTGGTAATCACAGCCACGTCCGGTCTGGCTAGATCCGTCAAATAGGCAATCTCACCCACATGATTCATTCCCATCTCGATCACGGCATAACGATGATGCGGACGCAGCCTCAGCAGCATCTGAGGCACGCCAATATCGTTGTTCAGGTTACCCTCGGTAACGAGAACACGATCGTAACCTTCGCCTTCTTCATGCTGAGTTAGATCATCCTGGCGTAATATCGCAGCAATCATTTCCTTGACTGTCGTTTTACCATTGCTTCCTGTCACCGCAATCAGAGGCAGTGCAAATCGATTCCTCCAGTAAGCTGCAAGTTGTCCCAGCGCAAGGCGCGTATCCTTGACACGAATCAAGGGTAAATGTGTTGGTAGATCCTGTATGTTGGTCTGGGTATTGATCATGGCTGCCACAGCCCCCCGATCGGCTGCCCCTGCGACAAATCGGGTGCCATCAAAATGTTCCCCACTCAACGCAATGAACAGACTGCCGGGATGCAATGTTCGGCTGTCCGTACTAACCGAGGTAAACAGCACATCGGCGCCCGCCCATTCCGATTGGACGGCTCGAGCTGCCTCATGCAACGTCATCATGATCGCACCCGCGACTGACCGGCCAGATCGTGCAATACCTGTCTGACCACCTCATTGTCATCGAAAGGGATCTTTTCCCCTCGAATCTCCTGATATTTCTCATGTCCTTTGCCAGCCACCAGGACAATGTCACCTGTCTGCGCGTTATCGATAACCTGATAAATCGCGAGAGCGCGATCGACCTCGACTTGATACCGCCGACCATGCGCACCTGCGGTTATGTCATCAATGATTCGCAGCGGATCTTCCGAACGTGGATTGTCACTGGTAAAAATCACGGCATCGGCCAAACGTGTTGCCACCTCACCGATCATGGCCCGCTTGCCACGATCACGATCGCCGCCACAGCCAATGACACAATGCAATCTCGGCGGATCGACTTGATTTCGGGTTGTCGATCTCAGCATGTCCTGCAGCGAATTCAGGACCTTTTCCAGCGCATCTGGAGTGTGCGCATAATCCACGATGATCATTGGCTGTTTGGCAGCCACGTGTTTTTCCATCCTGCCTGGAATAGCATGCACTCTTTGCAGCGCACGAGCTGCATACACCAGGGAAATGTTGCTTGCCAACAGTGCCGCCAGCACTGCAAGCAAGTTATAGGCATTGAATTTGCCCAGTACATTGACTTGCAGGTGTGCAACCTGTCCCTCAAATTCCACGTCAAACTCGACACCGTCCACACTGGCTCGCAGATTGGAGCCATAAACCATACTGAAATGTGTCGAGTAGCAACCCAATTCGGGATAGTGGAATCCATAGCCGATAATTCGGGTTAGTTTGCCGGCAAGCTGGCGCGATAGCTCCACACCCAACACATCGTCCATGTTGATTACCGCAAACTTCAGTCCTGACCAAAAAAACAAGCGCGCCTTTGCTGCTGCATACGCGTCCATATCCCGATGATAGTCCAGATGATCGCGCGACAAATTGGTTAGCACTGCCACGGAAAAGGTCGTACCGTTGACGCGGCCTTGCACGATACCGTGCGAGGACACTTCCATGACCACATTTTCCGCACCCTGTTGCGCATAAGTCGCCAGCGCCTGCTGCAATACAGTTGCATCCGGCGTGGTATTACTTGCAGCTTCAAGCGCAGGAATAAAACCGTTACCCAGTGTGCCTATGATTGCCGTTTTCTTCTGCAATTCATTCATTGCCTGGGCATACCAGTGACTGCATGAAGTCTTACCGTTGGTTCCCGTAATTCCAATCGTCCATAATTTCTGTGACGGCTGACCATAAACATAACTGGCTATTTCTCCGGCTCTGGCTTTGAGTTCATGGATGGCAAGCGATGGAACCGACCAGCGCGAATCCCATAAAAAATCCTGGGGATCCCACAAAACAGCATTGGCACCAGCTGCTATGGCCTGGGAAATGTAATGCCGGCCATCCTGTTTTTCGCCTGCATAAGCCAGGAATGTATCGCCAGGCTGAATACGCCGGCTATCGACCTGAAGATTACGGATATCGACCCCCAGTTCACTCAGACAGTGTATATCAAACAATTTTGGAGGTTTGCGCTTGATGGCCATGACACTCATCCTTCATCGTCCATTTCAGGTGTTGCGGTAAAGGTAATGACATTGTTGGCCGGCGCATCCGGCGCCACATTCATGATGCGCAGGGCGCTTGCCATGACATTGCTGAAAACCGGCGCTGCAACGGCTCCTCCGAAATATTTACCAGCAGAAGGCTCATCGATCATCACGGCAACGATCAAACGAGGATTGGATGCCGGAGCATAACCCACGAAAGTCGATATATAGCTTTTCTTGGCGTATTGGCCATCGATCAGTTTGTGCGCCGTTCCTGTTTTTCCGGCGACACGATAACCATTGATTTGTGCCAGCGGCGCCGTACCGCCAGGTTTTGTCGCCAGCTCAAGCATATAACTCATAGCTTTGGCCGTATCGCGCGATATCACCCGCTGCCCGGTCACTGGCATATCCTGCTTCAATAGTGATATGGGCTTCAATTCGCCGCCGCTGGCAAAGATGGTATAAGCACGCGCCAATTGCATCAGGCTTGCCGATATTCCGTGACCATAAGACATGGTGGCTTGTTCGATAGGTTTCCAGGAATTGTAGGCACGCAGTATGCCACCAACCTCCCCGGGAAAACCCGATTGCGTACTCGTACCAAAACCGGACCGATTGAACATCTGCCACATGGTTTGAGGCGGCAGCGACAGAGCTATTTTCGCAGTTCCAACATTACTGGATTGCTGAATGATTTGGGCAACCGTCAACTCCCCTTTGTTGCTCACATCGCGTATGGTTTTTCGACCCACCTGCATTTGCCCTGGTGCTGTCTGCAATACCGTATTGGCGTTGACCTTCCCCACTTCCAGCGCTATGGCCACAGTAAAAGGCTTCATGGTCGAGCCAGGTTCAAAAGTGTCGATCAACGCCCGATTGCGAATCTTGTCGCTACTGATGGTTGATCGCCGGTTGGGGTTGTAAACCGGCAAATTCGTCAGAGCCAGAATCTCTCCACTCTGTGCGTCCAGCACAACGATACTGCCAGCCTTGGCCTTATTTAATCTGATCGCCTCTTCCAGCTCCGTATGTGCGCGATACTGAATTCTCTGATCAATTGACAGGATCAAGTCTTGTCCGGGTTTCGGTGAACGGATGTTCTCGATATCCTCCACGATACGACCCTTATTATCCTTGATGACGCGACGGCTTCCCAGCTCACCGGCAAGCACTTCCTGCCAGCCACGCTCAACCCCTTCTTGCCCAACATCGTTGATGTCCGTAAATCCAAGCACATGCGCAGCAAATTCACGTTCAGGATAGTAACGTTTGGATTCATGCGTCAAAAACACACCTGGAATTTTCAATTTCATCACTTTGTCGGCAATTTCCGGAATCACTTGGCGTTTCAAGTAAACAAACCGGGAATTCTTCCGATTGAATCGCTCATCCAGATCGCTATTATTCGTTTCCAACAAGGTTGCCAGTTGCTTGAGCTGTTCTGGAGACACTTTGGTCAGTTTCGGATCGGCACAAACTGAGGCAATCGGAGAGCTGATCGCCAGTATTTGCCCATTGCGATCCGTGATCATGCCCCTATCGGCATTCATTTCAACGATGCGGCTATAGCGCGATTCTCCTTTCTCCTGGAGAAAATCGTGTTGCATACCCTGCAGATAGACTGCGCGACCGATCAAACCAAGAAATCCCAGAACCAGCAAGGCAAAAAGCGCGTATGAACGCCAAGTTGCCAGTCTGATTTGCGGTTTTTCCGTTTGTATCATGGCTTCAAGCCTCTCATCCTTGAATCTTCACTCGCAGAACTAATGGATACAATTTGTATGCTTGTGGCAGATGGCACCTGCATATTCAACTGTTCACGCGCAATGCGTTCAATGCGCCCGTGCATGACCAGTGTGCTCTGCTCCAGTTGCAACCTGCCCCATTCCACATCGAGTTTACGCTCGGTCTCTTTCTCCTTTTCCAGAGCCATGAACAGCTTGCGCGCCATATGTTGCGAGGTGACGACGCCCAAAGCACATACTATGATCAACAACATCAGCACAATATTCAATTTGAACACTTGCTTACCCCGGATAAAACTGTTTTTCCGCTACCCGCATAACTGCGCTACGCGCTCTTACATTTTCCTCTACTTCATCACTTCCAGGACGAACTGTCTGACCTATTCGCTTTAAAGCCGGTTTACTCAGCCGCCGTATTTCACTTTCCATCATGGGAATACCGCGTGGCGGTTCATCGACAGTGGATGCCTTGCGTATAAATTGTTTCACCATACGATCCTCGAGCGAATGAAAGCTAATAATCACCAATCTCCCCCCCGGTTTCAGCAAATCAACACATTGCGGCAATGCTAACGACAGCTCTTCAAGCTCCTGATTGATATAAATCCGAATCGCCTGAAAAGTGCGCGTCGCCGGATGCCGGACAGCTTCCCGCCGAGACTGCCGCGCGCGTACGACCGCTGCGACAATCTCGGCAAGTTGTAATGTGGTAACAATAGGCTGCCGCGCTCTTGCCACAATAATCGCTCTTGCAATCTGCCGAGCATACCGTTCTTCGCCATAATCTCTTATCACCCTTTCCAGTTGATCTTCAGATACCACCGCCAACCATTCCGCAGCGGTTTGCCCACGACTCGTGTCCATTCTCATATCGAGCGGACCGGCCAAACGAAAACTGAATCCGCGTATCGTCTCTTCCAATTGCGGGGATGAAACCCCAAGGTCCAGCAAAATACCATCCACCTCTTCAATACCCAATTGCAGCAATTTCTGTTGCATGAGTGAGAAACCGCAATGATGAATACTGAAGCGCTCATCCTGAAGCATCTCACCGGAAGCAATGGCTGCAGGGTCCTTATCCAAAGCAATCAACCTACCCCGCTCATCAAGCAACGACAAGATCATGCGACTGTGACCACCACGCCCAAAAGTCCCATCCACATAGATTCCATTAGGCTTTATCGCGAGCGCTTCTACCGTTTCATGCAACAACACCGAAATATGCATGCGTTAAAGCAGAACCCGATTACAGGGAAAACCCATTTAACTCGGGCGGCATAGCACCACTATCGAAATCAAGTGCAACTTCAATCTGTTGATTCCATTTCGACTCATCCCACAATTCAAATTTTGTACCCTGACCAACCAATACGACTTCTTTAGACAAACTTGCAAATTGCCGCAATGGCGGCGGCACCAAGACACGCCCGGCGGCATCCATCTCGACATCACTGGCATTACCAACCAGCAACCTTTGCAAATTGCGGGTTTTCGTTTCAAAACTTGGAAGATTATTGAGTTTTTGTTCTATCGGTTCCCACGCTGGTTGAGGATAAATCAGTAAGCACCGCGAAGGATCAACTGTGATGATCAAACATCCTGCACAGGAAGACATTAGTTCGGCGCGGTATTTTGCAGGTATCGCAAGTCTACCTTTCGCATCCAGACTAAGTTGCGTGACGCCACGAAACATACTGTCTCCCCAAATTAAGAAGAAATTATCGGGTTAAACCATTTTTCCCCACATTCCCCCACTCCTTCCCACTTTAATCAAAAAAAATGGGATAGTCAAGTTGAACTAAAGACGTTTGTAGTTTCACGACAAAGACTTAAATGTAATATTTGACACGCATTAAAATTAAAAACATCAAAAAAAATAATGTAGATAAGAAAATAATTGAATGTAAATTGTCATTTATCTGCAAAAAATGGCAGCTCGCCTTGTTTGACTCATGGAAAGCATGCAAACTGTCAGAATCGTATAGTTCTCACCCCGATGTAACCCATGACACCAACATACTGGAAACAGGCGACACAAGATCTAGCCGCATGCGATCCAATCATGCAGCAACTGATACACCAATTTGAGAATGCGACACTGGTATCCCGAGGGTGTTCTTTTACAACCCTGGCACGCTCAATCGTTGGCCAACAAATTTCCGTCAAGGCTGCTGAAAGTGTCTGGCAACGCTTTATCATGGCTCTTCCAAGTTTGTCGCCACTATCCATTACTGATGCGGAACCAGATCGACTTCGCGCCTGCGGACTCTCTGCACGAAAAATCATTTATCTGAAGGATCTGTCACGGCAATTCTTGGATGGCACTCTGAATGAAACCGAATGGACTGCAATGGATGATCAAGCCGTCATCGACAAGCTTGTGCAGGTAAAAGGCATTGGTCGCTGGACGGCTGAAATGTTTCTGATCTTCCACTTGCAACGTCCGAATATCCTGCCGTTGGATGATATCGGTCTACAGCGCGCAATCAGCCAGCACTATCTCAACAGTCAACCAGCAAATAAAAGCAACATGTTAGCCATTGCACAGGCATGGCACCCCTGGTGCTCGGTAGCCACCTGGTACTTATGGCGCAGTCTGGATCCATTACCTGTTGAATATTAAAAACCCTTCAGAAACCAACACTTGATTGCTCGTCGCAATCTATTTTGCTATATTCACCAGTCAAACAGCGAGAGGCATCTAAATTTCCAGTACGAAATCAGCAGTCTTTTCCAGTTCACCGCCCAGCATTTTGTCTATCGTGGTCCCCTGCTTCAATGAAGCTAGCAATCTCGATGCCTTTTTTGACAGACTGGAATCCACTCTATTGAAACTGCAAGCGTATCACCATGAAATCATCTGTATTGACGACGGCAGCACAGACAACACCCTGGCAACACTCCTTCGACATGCGGCACACAATCCCCGCATCACGATACTGGAACTATCACGCAACTTCGGCAAGGAAGCGGCACTCACTGCCGGTATCGATTCCGCCACGGGCGATGCAGTCATTCCAATCGATGCTGATCTGCAGCATCCTCCAGAACTGATCATTGACATGGTCCGGGAGTGGGAAAGTGGCATCGATATCGTCCTGGCACGACGTACCTCCCGAAATACAGATCACTTCGTGCAACGCAGGATCACGCAGTGGTTCTATCGTCTGCATAACCACATCTCGGAATGTGAAATTCCACGCGATGTTGGTGATTTTCGCCTGATGGACAAACGCGTGATCAAGGCCTTGCGAAGCTTGCCCGAGCGTCGGCGCTTCATGAAAGGACTATTTGCCTGGGTTGGATTCAAACACACCATCCTTGATTTCACCGTGGAATCACGCAAATCTGGAAAATCGTCTTTCAATACAAAACGCTTGTGGATCTTAGCACTAGAAGGGATCACCAGTTTCAGCACCGCACCTTTGACAGTTTGGGTTTATGCCGGATTTACCGTGGCACTGCTTGCTTTGGTATACGGTTGCTGGATCATCATCAAAACATTGCTGTTTGGTATCGATGTGCCTGGTTATGCCTCGCTGCTCACCGCCATCCTTTTTCTTGGCGGAATCCAGCTGATGGGCATCGGTGTCCTGGGAGAATATATCGGTCGCATCTACAGTGAAAGCAAGCAAAGACCAATCTACATCATCAGACAACGTCACGATGGAACACAAACCCATGTTAAACCGTGAAACCGGACGACAATTGACGAGCTTTTCACTGATTGGAGTGATCAACACACTCATACATTTGATCATTGTCACCGGCATGGTAGAGCTTCTGGAAGTCCACCCCATACCCGCCAATGGATTTGCATTCATCAGTGCCAATCTTTTTTCTTTCTGGGCAAATAGCCGCTGGTCTTTTCAGACCGCTGTCACCAGCCATCGCTATGCACGATTCCTGATCGTCTCACTCGCTGGACTGACCGTTTCGCTGATAGCCGTTGCCATCAGCGAAACTCTGCATTGGCATTATCTGATTGGTGTACTCATATCGTTCATTTTCCTACCTCTGACGACTTTCCTCGCACACAAAAACTGGACATGGAAAAATCTGCAATAAATCATGCCAACATGCAGTGGCACCAAATAACGAGTCACCCATTAACGGTTGCAACGATACTCGCATTTCTCTGCCTGGTTTTGCACCACAGCGCGTTATCAGCAGGCTGGCGCTTTGACGATGGTCCACACCTATTTTTTACCGCAACTTATTCACCTTGGCAGTATTTCTTTGTTCCCGACATCATGCGTGAACAATCCTGGGCGCATATCACACCCTGGAATGCTTTTTTCTATGAAATAGGGCTGCCATTTTTTGGTGTAAATCCCGCGGGGCATTATGCCCATCTCCTGCTCATTATTTGGGCATCCGCCACAGCGACTTTTTTATTACTGCGACTCTGGTTTACTCCCATGGCCTCTTTCATGGGAGCAGCCCTCTTCCTCTCCATGCCGGCAACAGGCACTGTAGGACAACTGCTGATGACCGGACATTATGCCTACGGATTATTATTTACGATTCTAGCGCTCTACTTTTTTGTGCGCGGCTTACGTGAAAACAATCCATTCCTGTCGACAACAGCGGCTGGGGTTTATGCAATGGCCTGCCTAAGTAAGGAACTTTATGTCCCCATCATCGCAATACTTATCTTCTATCCCGAAGGATCATGGAAAAATCGTCTGCGTCACCTATGGACCGCCTTACTAGTGGCCATAGCCTATGCTGCAGTTCGGTTACAAGTCTTGCAAGGAATCGGTGGATATGGTCAGCCACCATTGTCAGGGCAACTGACCCTGAATGAGATACTGGCAGGTTTTTTCTCAAATCTATTCGGTAATACCTGGATTGCTGGGATCATCTTGACGTATTGCATCATTTCCCTATTGCTTGTAAAGATCCAGCATCAGCAAAAAATCAATGTACTATTTCTAACAAGTGTAGCGATCACCGTTGCCACACCCATCCTGCCAATGTTACAAACCGGCTTTGCAGATATTCTGTCCTCACGATTATTGTTTTTTTTCAGCTGGGTTCTTGCAATAGGCCTGGTTTGGCTGACACATTCCAAACCGGCTCATGTCATCTCTCTGGTTGCCGTTGCCGGTATGCTCATTTTTTCACAGCAACAAACGATTACAAAGATAGCAAGCAACAGTCACACCCTAGAGAAGCAGAACCAGTTCCTCATCGAAAACGAACAGGGCGGCTTCTTTCTTCCTTCTCAGTTCAAGGATCTCAGCTACCTGTCTCTCATACAAAAGGCCAATCTGATTATCACCGGACGACATTCACCTACACTAATACGTAGCGACAACGAATTGATTTCATTAGTTGAAAAAGGCAGACCAGCATTGTATGCATACGACGATCGTTACCGTCACGTCCGCCTCATGACTGATAGCCAAGTCCAGGAGATTGCCAACCATTTACACCAGCAACTTTCCGCAGGCTCCAATCAATCATTTGGCATTGATGTTGCCGTTGAGAGCCAGGGACGACGCAAGATCCTGCAGTGGAAATTTTCGGGGCCACCTGGTCAATTTCTGCTTCACATTCGTGATTACGGCATGCTGACCCTTCCAGCATCGGGAACCATGTCCTATGGCATGGATATTGTCGGACCTGCCAAAAAAGAATCTCTAGCCTACGTATACCTCGTTTCTCCTGAAGGCTGGATTGCCCGGTCGCCCGACTTCCCCATCAACCCATCGATGAACAATGCATTTACGTGGAATGGCAGATCGGCGATTGATTAATCCCTCAGTACCGATCTAAGCGTTTTTTGCATTTTCGGCTCTTGATCCAGTTGTAATGCGACAGTTCCAAATTGACGCGCCTACATAAAGAATTAATCACCAAACATGCCATCTGGATTACAATTCCGAGTCGGAATTTTTGATAAACCATGCATCCTATCCCATGTCCTCAGTCTATTTCGATCACAATGCCACCACCCGTATGGACGATGCAGTACTGGATGCCATGCTGCCATATTTTCAGCAAGAATACGGCAATGCATCGAGCAGGCATGGCTACGGCATTCAAGCTCGCCGCGCCATCGACCAGGCGCGTCGGCAAGTCGCTGAAGCTGTGGGTGTGCAGCCAGTGCAGGTCATTTTTACCAGTGGCGGCTCGGAAGCCAACAACTTATTCATACGCGGCGCAGCCGATAGTCTCAAACCGGGGCACTTGTTCATCAGCGCAATCGAGCACCCCTGCGTCCTGAAACCGGCACAGGCTTTGTCCCGCCGCAGCGGTGAACCATGGAGTCTACAGCAATTTTGTGTCGACACTTCCGGTCGAGTAGATGTGGAGACAGCCGGACTCGCCCTACAGCAACATCCACCCAAGCTCGTTTCAGTCATGCTCGCAAACAATGAAACCGGTGTAATCCAGGATGTCGCTGCCATTGCAGAAATGGCGCGTGCACAGGGTGCTTACATTCACACCGATGCCATTCAGGGATTGGGAAAGATACCGGTTGATTTTGCCACCCTGAAAGTACACGCCATGACCTTGTCAGCACACAAGATCAATGGTCCCAAGGGTGCAGCTGCGCTGATTGTTGACAAACGCTTGTTGTTGAAACCCTTGATTTACGGTGGCGGACATGAAAACGGCCTACGTTCGGGCACCGAAAATGTACCCGCGATTGTTGGTTTTGGTCTGGCCTGCTCGCTCGCACAGGCACGCACCGCAGAAACGGCGCAACATGTTTCAGGTTTGCGCGATCGACTGGAGACAGGCCTGATCGGTATGGGTGCAACGATTTTCGGACGCGAAGCTGCGCGCATTCCCAATACCAGTTACTTTGCCTTACCGGAAATCGAGGGAGACACCTTGGTGGTAAAGCTGGACAAGGCTGGATTTGCTGTTGCAGCTGGCGCCGCCTGTTCCAGTGTCAATCCCGGGCAAAGCCATGTGCTCGGCGCCATGCAGGTCGATCCGATGTTGGCACGATGCGCTGTGCGTGTGAGCCTGGGGCGAGACAACACCGTGCAGCAGATCGATGACTTTTTGCATGCCACACAACGCATCGTTGCCGAATTAAAGCAAATGAGCAGTCTTTCCTTTCAATAACCTGCGCCCTCGCACTAAACTTCGTTACAATGCCGCACTATGAAGTTTCCATTCAACCCATACTAGCCATCGGGATGCCTTTGTTCATCCCGTTTTCAACGATATGACGCATGATCATCCATCCTCATCCGCAATTCCGATCAAAGCCATCATCCTCAGTGCCGGACAAGGGCGAAGGCTACTGCCACTGACGGAAAATACGCCGAAATGCCTGCTGCCGGTCGCCGATCAACCGGTACTGTCGCGACAAATCGACGCACTGCTTAGCGTTGGCATCGATCACATCACCATCATTACCGGCTTTAAAGCTGATTTGATAGAAGACCTGCTCCAGCAACGCTACGCTGCTCATCCCGACATCAAAACACGCTTCAATCCGTTTTATGAAGTAGCGGATAATCTTGCCAGTTGCTGGATCGCGCGCGATGAAATGAACGGCAGCTTCCTATTGCTGAACGGCGACACCGTCATCGAATCCGCGCTGCTGCTGAAAGTCTTGAATTCAACACCAGCGGCCATTACACTGAGCGTGGATTACAAGGATGCTTACGATGCCGACGACATGAAAGTACAGTTGGATACCGAGGGCTGGGTGCACCAAGTCAGTAAAATCGTACCGCCCCATCAAGTCAATGCGGAGTCCATCGGTCTGCTTTATTTTCGCGACCAGGGTGCATTCCTGTTTCGTCAGTCTGTCGAGGAAGCACTGCGTCATCCGGCTGAACTGAAATCCTGGTATTTATCGATCATCGATCGCCTTGCCAAACAGCATTTGGTCCGAGCCTGCTCAGTTAGTGGTTTTCGCTGGTGCGAGATCGATTTTATCGAAGATCTGGCACGCGCCGGTATCATCTTCAATATGTGACATTATGACCCAGCAACCTTCTTTTACCGATTTCAACGCCACCATGCGCAAGTTTGGTGCACCACAAACGATCATCCACAGTTATCAGCACTGGACCGTCCTGCTCCGCCCGGCGCAAGTGACTCTTGGTGCGCTGATCCTGGCAGCACACGAACCAGTCACCGCCTTTTCACAATTGAGTCCCGACAGTTTTACCGAACTGGCCACTGTGACGCGGCACATTGAAGTCACCCTGACCCAGGCATTCCAATACAACCGAATCAACTACCTGATGCTCATGATGGTCGATCCGGATGTACACTTCCATGTGCTGCCCCGTTATTCCGGTCCCCAATCGTTTGCCGGAATGGTATTTGTCGATGCAGGATGGCCAGGCGTACCCAATCTGGGCGAACCCAATCAAACTGACAGCACGATCAACCAGCATATCCTGCAACAACTACGATCCTGCTGGCCTGAATGACATGCGAGAGAGAAAGTGAGCGAACCCCAAGCCCCCTACATCAAGGAATTTCCACTGCGTGAAGCACATCATCTGGTGCGCGACCTGATGACACCCAACCCCTGGATTTACTGGATCGATTTTCTGTTTCATATCACATTGGGCTGGTCTGCTTTCCTGACCACCCTGTTTTCCCCTTTTTTATCGCTATGGCAATTGGGCGGTTTTATCGTAGCGGTGCTGGCACTGTATCGCTCAGCGATCTTCGTTCATGAACTGGCACATCTCAAAAAAGGCACATTCCGGAATTTCCGGCTGGTCTGGAATGTCATTTGTGGCATTCCCTTCATGATTCCCTCATTTACCTATGATGGCGTACATAACGATCACCACAAGCCAGATGTCTACGGCACAACCGCCGATGGCGAATATCTGCCCTTTGCAACCCGCAGACCAGCAGAAATGGTGGTGTATGTACTTTTGTCCTTTCTGATTCCACCTTTACTGGCGCTGCGTTTCGTCGTACTTACACCGCTGTCGTACCTGATTCCCCCACTGCGCAAGATCGTCTGGGAACGCGCTTCCTCGCTGACTATCGATCCCGCATACCGACGCGGCGAGAATGCCATCCGTAACGACCACAACTGGCGCCAACAGGAAATGGGAGCCTGTATATTCGGCGCCAGCATCATTGCACTGGTCGTATCGGGCGTATTTCCCTATTCGGTGCTGATCCTGTGGTATCTGACGGCTGTAACCGTCTTCATTCTGAATTCATTACGTACACTTGCCGCACACGCCTACCGCAATCCTGGCGACCACAAGATGACTTTACCGGAGCAATATCTCGACTCCATCAACATTCCCGGCAACTTTCTGGTAACGCCGCTGTGGGCTCCAGTGGGATTGCGCTACCATGCCACGCATCATCTGTTCATGAGCATGCCCTACCACAACCTTGGTAAGGCACAGCGCCGCCTGATCAACAACCTGACCGACAACTCGCAGTACATCAAAACACTGCGCAGTGGCCTGTGGCCAGCCCTGCGGCAAATCTGGCAGGAATCCGCGGCTCACGAAGCATCACGTCAACAGCAAACCTGATGCTCAAGGTACTTTCATCCGATTGTTCCTCCAACCATTCCGATGGTGTCAACAAGCTGGTGCTCCTGCGCCATGGTCAAAGCATCTGGAATCGCGACAAGAAACTGACCGGCTGGAGCGACATACCACTCAGCCCCAAAGGTGAAAAGGAAGCCGAACAAGCGGCGTTCTTGCTCAAACAGGCGGGTTACACGTTCGATCTGTGCTTCACATCGGTATTGCAGCGCGCCCAGACCACCGCGCACATTGTGCTGTCATCCATGCGACGGGATATCCCAGTCATTGAAAACTGGCACCTCAATGAACGACATTATGGTGCGTTGGAAGGCATGGAGCGATGGGCAGCCATCAAACGATTCGGCATCTGGCCTCTACTCGGCTGCCAAATCAAATTTGACGCCCCCCCTCCATTTCTGAATCACCTGGATCCACGTTATCCAGGCAATCAATCCCGCTATGCCGAAATCGACCCAAAAGAGCTACCCCTGGGCGAAAGCATGCATCAGGCATATGCGCGAATCAGTCCATACTGGCAAGAAACGATCAAGCCACAAATACAGCTTGGAAAAAGGATACTGATCGTGTCACACCGCAATACACTTCGTGTCCTGATGATGCTTCTGGGTGATCTCACCCCGCTCCAGGTCATGGCGCTAAAAATGCCAACCGGCCGGCCTCTGGTTTACGAAATCGATCAACAGCTCAATTCCGTTCGCCATTATTATCTCGATCATCTTAAATGATCGCCGGCCTGCGTCATGTCAACCATCTACAGTTTTGCACCCATTGCAGGGCGTCAGGCCAAAATCCTCATCCTGGGTAGCATGCCGGGCCAGGCTTCCCTTACAGCGGAACAATATTACGCGCATCAGCGCAACGCTTTTTGGCCAATCCTGTCGGCATGGCTCCAACTCCATCCCGATGCAAACTATGCCGCAAGGGTTGCAGCCTTGCAATCATCCCCAATCGCACTCTGGGATGTATTGAGATCCTGCAAACGCACAGGCAGCCTGGATACCGGCATTGAGGTCGGTAGCGAGATCGTCAACGACTTTCAGTCTTTTTTCGCCACACAACCTGCCCTTACACATATTTTCTTCAACGGTGGCAAAGCTGAAGCCTGCTTCAGGCGTTATGTTGCCGCAAGCTGCGATACCTCGATCTTCAAATTGATACGTCTGCCCTCCACCAGTCCGGCCCATGCCCGACTATCTCTCGAAGAAAAAAGATCTGTCTGGCACGCTGCCCTGCAGATGGCACTGCAATCATCTGTCACAGCTGAATGACCAGAATTGTCATCGAAGTACCCAATAAGTTACGTCAACAATACAGATCTTGACGACTCTGCCCGAAATACGTTTAACTGACTCGACGCATCATGCGATTTTCAATCCTATTCCAGACACTCGGGTCATACCCACATGCCTACACTCAAAACACATGGCATCTTTTTCTTGATCATGACCTGTGCAACACTGCTGTTGCACGAATGGGTACCTCCCTATCTGCCGAATGGCGGCGAACTACTAACCGAGGATTGGCATGCCCGAACGACTCAAGCTGGCCGCATCGATATCGAAGATGGCACGATCACACTGCATTCTACAAGCGCTCAGGTCGATACCGGCGTCGTGCAGTATATTGCACCGGTTGTACCGGACACCATACTGATGCTGTCGGCCGATGCGCGCAGCACTGCAGTCGTCGCCGGAACCAAACCCTGGCACCAGGCAAGACTCCTGCTGATACAGCACAACGGCCAAAGGAACCGCTGGGATCTGTCGATCGCAGCAATCTCCCTGATTGGAACCCAACCCTGGGAAAATCATCGCGCCTATTTTACCGTTGCACCCGACACGCAGAACATCCGTGTAATGGCAGAATTGAGTCATGCCACCGGATCACTCCAACTCAAAAACATACACCTTGTTCCGGTGTCCGAAAATCCGGCTTATTTCTGGATCCAATCAGGTCTGCTGGTTTCCTGGAGCATACTTTTCCTGCTACTGCTCGGCACCTGCTTATCGATCAGCGGCCATACCTTTCTGAAGCGACTAACATTAGCACTTGCCTTTGCGACCATCGTCATCGGCACCACGCTGCCGGGCAAAATCAAGAACCAGATTTCGGAGGAAGTCACCGCACAGATTCACGCTGATGATCAATCTTTCAAAGCGATCTTGCCGTGGGATCTATCCAAGGTTTGGCATGTCGTTGTATTTTTCCTGTTGGGTCTGACACTGAAAGCCACGTTAAAACAATCCTGGTTCATCCATCTGATCATCCTGATTCTACTGGCGACCGGCACGGAACTGGCACAGCTGTTCATCAACAACCGTTCCCCACTGATAACCGACAGCCTGATCGACGTTGCCGGAGGGCTCGGTGGCCTGATGCTCATGACCTTATTCCTCCGCATCAGGCAGCGCGAAAAGTCAATGCGCTGAGTAAATGGCGACATGAATCGACTAACCCGCTGGCTGATCCGGTGTCACAATCGTCAAGCTGCGTCTGCGCGATAGGCCGTAACCTGAATCTCGATTTTCATGCGCGGATCAGATAACCCTGCAGCCAGCATCATGGCCGATGGCCGAACCTCACCCAGATATTTACGCATCACCGGCCAGCACTTCTCAAAATCTTCTGCCTTGGGAAACACATAAGTCACCCGCACCACATCTTTCATGCTTGAACCGGCTTGCTGCAATGCCGCTTCGATATTCTTGAAGCATTGTTCGGCCTGCTCCAGCAGATCATCGGAAATGGTCATCTTGCTGTAATCGAAACCGGTCGTACCCGACACCAGAATCCAGTTTCCTTCCACTACCGCACGTGAATAGCCGATTTCTTTTTCAAAAGTTGAGCCCGAGCTGATCAGTTTTCTTGCCATCTTGCTTTTCCTTGTATGTGTTCAAAATTTTTTGCGTAAGATAGCACTATAATTGCAGCCCAAGACACTTGCAAAGCGAGTTTTGTGTAACCATGAACTTCCAATCATCCCAACCATGCCGATGACATTTTACTGGCACGATTATGAAACATTTGGTGCCGATCCCAAACGCGATCGTCCCGCACAGTTTGCCGGCATCCGGACCAACGAGGCACTGCAGGAAATCGGTGATCCGCTGGTTTTATATTGCAAACCTGCTCGCGACTATCTGCCGCATCCCGAAGCCTGCCTGCTTACCGGCATCACACCGCAGCTTGCAGATCAGCAGGGCATACCGGAATTCAAGTTCATCAAACGCATCCATGCTGAATTGTCACACCCCGGAACCTGCGGCGCCGGCTACAACTCATTGCGTTTCGACGACGAAGTCACACGTTTCACGCTGTACCGCAACTTCTATGAACCTTATGCACGCGAGTGGCAGCATGGCAATTCACGCTGGGACATCATTGATCTGACACGGATGGCTTATGCACTGCGTCCGGATGGCATCACCTGGCCACAGCACGCTGACGGGCAACCCAGTTTCCGCCTGGAAGATCTGACAACTGCGAATGGACTGGTTCATGACTCCGCACACGATGCCCTGTCCGATGTCCGCGCCACCATCGCTTTGGCACGTTTGCTGCGAACGCAACAACCTCGCCTTTACGACTGGTTGTTCCAGCTGCGCGACAAGCGCAGAGCCGCCAGTCAGCTCAATCTGTCCAGCCATCATCCAGTAGTGCATACCACTCGCATGTATCCAGCACAGAATGGCTGCACTTCGCTAGTCATGCCGCTCATCGCCGAACCGGGTAACAGCAACAGTATTCTGGTGTATGACTTGCGCCACGATCCGGAAGCATTTCTATCACTGGACAGCGCAGATCTGCATCAATTACTGTTCACACGCCAGGATGCCTTGCCTGAAGGTGCAAAGCGATTACCGGTAAAAGCCATCAAAACCAACAAATGCCCGGCATTGGCGCCCAAAAACGCACTGGACGATGAAACAGCGGAACGCATCGGAATGGATCTGCACTCCTGCCATCGCAACTGGCAAACATTACTCGCTCATCCCAACTTTTTTGAACGGGTGGCCATTGCTTATTCCAGCCAGACATTCGAACCAACCGGCGATGTCGATAGTGCGCTGTACGATGGTTTTTTCGATCAGACCGATCAATATTACTCGGCCCAAGTGCGTCGAGCCGCACCGCAGGATCTGGCAACCTCGCGCTTTGATTTTCACGATTCGCGATTACCCGAACTGCTGTTTCGCTACCGTGCTCGCAACTGGCCGGAAACATTGACAACCGACGAACTAGAACGCTGGCAGCAACACTGCGTAACGCGACTAACACAATTGGAAGAAACGCACATGACCGTGCACCGATTCACCTCAGAAATTGCAAGATTGCGGGAATCTGCTCCCGTCCGCCCTAAGGCTGGCGAAATTCTGGATGCCCTGGAAGCCTGGGGAAAAAGCATCCTGCCAACCTGACTCCCCTGTATTGCCAGTCTCCCCTGAGGCAACAACCATAACGCACATCCTGTATCGACTCGATCATGATAAAATTCCCTTCCCTGTTCTGGATTTAATGACGGCTGGAGGGATCTGGTCGCACACGATGAAAAGCGATTATCTTGAAAGAATTCTGACCGCACAGGTCTATGATGTAGCAATCGAAAGCCCGCTGGAACGCGTTGCCAATCTGTCGGAACGCATACATAACCAGGTTTTGCTGAAACGAGAGGACTTACAGCAAGTGTTCTCCTTCAAACTGCGTGGCGCCTACAACAAGATGATCAAACTGTCTCCGGCCATTCGCAACCGAGGTATCATCGCAGCTTCGGCCGGCAACCATGCGCAAGGTGTGGCGCTGGCTGCCAGGAAACTGGATTGTTCCGCAACCATCGTCATGCCGGTCACGACCCCCCAGATCAAGGTCAATGCAGTGATGGGACATGGCGCCACGGTCACCCTGCATGGCGACTCGTACAATGACGCCTATGAGCATGCCATCGCACTCGCCAAGGAAGAAGAAGCCACATTCGTGCATCCCTACGACGACCCTGACGTCATCGCCGGCCAAGGCACTATCGGCATGGAAATCCTGCGTCAGCACACTGGCACCATCCACGCGATTTTTGTTCCCATCGGTGGCGGTGGCTTAATCGCAGGTGTGGCAGCCTACGTCAAACGACTGTATCCCAAGATCAAGATCATTGGCGTTGAGCCAGTCGACTCGGATGCCATGTATCGCTCGCTGCAAATGGGTCGCCGCATCAAACTGCCACAAGTGGGTCTGTTCGCCGATGGCGTGGCGGTGCGGCATGTCGGCAAAGAAACTTTCCGCTTGTGCCGCGAGCTGGTCGATGAAGTCATGTTGGTTGATACCGATGCCATTTGTGCCGCCATCAAGGACGTATTCGAGGATACCCGCACCATCCTGGAGCCTTCCGGTGCGCTGTCGATTGCCGGCATCAAGGCTTACGTTGCACGCGAAAACATTCAACATCAGACACTCGTCGCCATCGCGTCCGGCGCCAACATGAATTTTGACCGCCTGCGCCACATCTCCGAACGCGCCGAAATCGGTGAACAACGCGAAGCGGTCATGTCAGTCACCATCCCGGAGCAGCCCGGCAGTTTCAAGAAATTCTGCAATCTGCTCGGCACCCGCAGCATCACCGAATTCAACTACCGTTACGCCGACCCGAAAGTGGCGCATGTTTTTGTCGGCATATCCGTGCGCAATCAACAGGAAACGCAGGCACTGATCGAAGAATTGCGTCACAGCGGCCTGGCCACCGAGGATTTGAGCAACAACGAGATGGCAAAACTGCATGTGCGTCATCTCGTTGGCGGAAGGGCTCGCGAAGTCAAGAATGAAATCGTCTACCGCTTTGAATTTCCAGATCGCCCTGGTGCACTGATGAATTTCCTGAATAACATGAGCCACAACTGGAACATCAGCTTGTTTCATTACCGCAATCATGGCGCGGATTACGGGCGGGTTCTGATCGGCATCCAAGTGGCTGCAGAAGAGAAGTCAAATTTCAAAGCATTTCTCGATCAATTGGGATATCGCTACTGGGATGAAACTGAAAATCCCGTCTATCGATTATTCCTCGCTTGATTTACATCACGCAACCCGGCTATTTGATCAACGTACAGCTTAAATAACTGCACGCCAGCCACGAGAATCTCAGGAATAACCCGCCGCTTGCCTACACGCAGGAAGAACAATTCCTACACACCCTGCGTCAAGAATTTCCCGTTCCAGAACAAGTTCATCCGGAAATCCAGTATCAAAAGACCCCCTTTTCCAGGTCTTATTGCATCTTTGATTTCGGGCTTTTGTCTTATGCTATCCACCATCGGACATCAAGCCATTGTCCCAAAGAAGGATTTGGCTGATTTATAACAGCACAATTGAATCAGGAGAAACTCATGGAAGAGCATTTTTCTAATCTCGGGTTGACTACAGGCGCCACCACCACAACGACCAATTTGCCAGTTCTCACGATCCCAGTACGGCAAGATGCTTCAAATACTTTTGCATTTTTGAAGAATTTTTTTTCGCCTGGTATCACGCTGGCAGTCTTATCTACGTTGCTAGTCTTGACACTGATTGCAAGCAATCACATTAACCAAAACACTGCGATCCAATCTGAAGTCGTATCGCAAGTGTCAATGCAACATGTACGAATCGCCAAGGCAGCGCAGCAGGCAGCTACAGGACAAACTTCGGTTTTCTCGGAGCTGCAGGAACATCACAATCAACTAAGCCATTTAATCATGCTCATAACCCAGGGTGGCTTTTATCACGATGAAACCGTTTCTCCAGTTTCGGCTGATTTACCTGCCTTGGAAGACTATCTGGATGATTGGCAGCTTGCGGACAAGACGGCACAATCCTTTTTTACTGAGAAAGATTCACTGGTACGCTTTGGCAGCAGCATGAAGGCCGTTTCCCGTCACTACAATCAATTTGGTCGCCGTATTGACGAGCTGGCCGCACGTATGACCGAAGTGGGTCACCTTTCAGCCGAAATCAAAACGCTCGAATCGATCAGAGTCCATGTGCGCGATGCCGTCAAAAACATACAACTGATGCTGTCCGGAGAGTGGACCGCCACGGAAATTTCGGCACAACTAGCGCAGGATCGCGCACAAATCTCGATCATCCTGCAAACCTTGAGTCAAGGCCGAAATGGTCTGGCAGCGGCTTCCGATAAGGATGACAAAATTCAGGACCTGCTCTCTCACAGCTATTCCCTATTACAGAAACTTGCTGATAATCTGAATGTGATCGGCAAGGAAATCACCCATGCCATTACCATTCAATCCACCAGCATGGACATAGCCAATACTCACGAATCGATGTTGAATCTGACTGAGCAATTGCAGCATGAATTGCGCGAACAGACAGCTTGGGTCGCTTTTACGCTGAACATTCTGTTCTATGGTCTGATTGCCGGTCTGGCGATCACACTGCCTTTCTTCATTCGATCCCAGCGTCAAAAATCGTTGAAGCAGGAAATACTGAACCATAAACAGGATTTGCTCAGTCATAACGAAATCATTCAAACCCAGAAAGCCATGCAGACTCTGCTACTGGATATGAAGAAAATTGCCGATGGCGATCTGACGGTCCGCACCGACATCACTCATCACATGACCGGTTCCGTCGCGGATGCAATCAACTGCACCATCGAAGAACTTCACACTCTCGTGGAACAAGTTAACCAAGCCAGCACCCTCGTCGTACAAGCCTCACAGCAAGCCCAGCAGGTTGCGGTCGAACTATTGTCCGCCGAGCAATTGCAATCGGAAAAAATCGAAGAAAGCACCATCGCGGTTCTGGGCATGAGCGATTCCATTACCGAAGTCTCCGACATGGCAACGGAATCGGCACGCGTTGCCAAGCAATCCCTGGCGGCTGCGGAAAAGGGGGCATCGGCTGTACGCGAAACCATCACGGGAATGAATGATATTCGTACACATATCCAGGACACTTCGAAACGGATCAAACGCCTGGGTGAAAGCTCGCAAGAAATTGGCGAAATTGTTACCCTGATGACCGACATCACCGAACAAACCAACGTATTGGCTCTCAACGCAGCCTTGCAAGCCACTGCCGCCGGAGAAGCCGGACGTGGCTTCACGGTCATTGCACAGGAAGTACAGCGACTGGCAGAACGATCAACCGAGGCCAGCAAACAAATCAGCGAACTGATTCTCACCATACAACACGATACTCAAGATGCCATTGCTGCCATGGAGAGAAGTACGATGGGTGTCACGCAAGGTACCCAACGTTCCGACTCTGCCGGACGCGCGCTGGAAGAAATCGAACAGGTATCGAAACAACTGGCGACACTGGTCACCAGTATATTTGAAGCAACCAGTACGCAAACAAGTTCAGCGAACAAAGTGGTTGCAAATATGGAAGAAATCCTGCACATTACCCGTCAGCACACCGTGGGTACCCGTTTGGCTACTACATCAGTCAAGCAAATTACAGGTTTTGCGACCGAGCTCAAGGCCTCCGTCGCGAATTTTAAAGTTTGATTCTATTTTCAATTACTCGTATTGATTGATAGTATTTCGGGATGAGCGCTCAATCCAAACTGAATATTTCTTCGATTATCGGAATCAAGGAAGGGATTTATCAGGTCTTTTCGTTGATCGAACAGAATATCGACGCTATTGCCAGTCATCCGGACAAAATCAACCCCCTCAAGGATTGCAAGAACTACATCCATCAAATGGATGGCTTGTTCGAGATGCTTGGGTTGAGCAGTATCGCCATCGTCAGTGAAAAAATGGAGCAAGTGGTGGATGCGCTGCTGATCAAAAAGATCAGTCCCAGCGCGCAAATCTGCGACGCGTTGAAGCAATCCAACAAGGCTTTACTCTTCTACCTTAACGAGCTCATCGATGGCAAGGAAGAAAACCCACTCCGCCTTTTCCCAGCTTATCGCGCACTCATGCAGGTCTATGGGTATGAAAATGCCCCGGAAAGCGATTTATTTTTCCCCCGCCTGATTGCCACTCCCGTTCTCAAGCCTGAGGTTGCACATATCAATGCCACCGCACAAAGATTAATCGCCAAACAGGTTGGCATGGAATTCCAGGTTGGATTGCTGAAATGGTTGCGCGACCCAACCCAGCAAAACAGTCTGCAGCAAATGGCCAATGCCATCGGCAAACTGGAAGAATTTCCGGGAACTACCGAACAGCGTGCATTCTGGTGGGTGACAGCCGGTTTTCTGGAAGATTTACTACAACAGCAGGACACTTCCATTGACGTATCGGTTCGTCGCCTGTGCGGCAAGATCGAACAGGCAGTCCGTCATCTTGCAGCAGGTACCACCGAAAACACGGCAACATTGTTGATGCGTGAATTGCTGTATCACATCTCCAACAGCGAATCGACCAGCCCCCGTCTGACCGAAATCCGCGACAGCTATACCTGGCCGGGTCAAGTTGTCGATGATTCACCGACATTCGAGCAAGTCGATACGCTACAGCCCGTCCTGCAAAAATTACGCAACACACTGATGCAAGCCAATGACATGTGGCGAGAGTTCTGTGCTGGACAGCAAGAGAGTCTGGATTCGCTGTTTGAGTACGTCGAATGGCTCGGGCATCAGGCACTGCAAACCGAATGTGCACCCCTGACACAGATCGTTCGGGTCATTGGCGACAGTATTGCCAATCTGCAAGCCCATCCCCAGGATCTTAATGAAGAACTGGCTATGGAAATGGCCACTGCCCTGTTGATGGTGGAAAGCATTCTGGACGACTTCAACAAGCTCTCCCCAGATCTACCCCAGCAAATTTCGGCGCTGGCCGAGCGCCTGCATCACATCACCACAACGCGTCAAGAGGATACGGAGCTTCCCAGTGTCCCTGCCATGGCGCCACTCGAAAGCAAGACGCAGGAAAACGAACTACTGGGTCAAGTTACACAGGAAATTCTGGTCAATCTCGCACAGATCGAGAACATACTGGACAAATTCTTTTTTGAACCAGCCCAGCGTGCTGAATTGTCTGGCCTTGCCGATTTGTTCCAGCAAGTTTCCGGCGCATTGATCATGCTTGATCTGCAACAAGCCAATACGCTACTGACTCATTGTCATCATCTGGTAGAAAAACTCCTGCAACCTGAGCACAACATTCTCGAAGCCGAACAAATATTGCTGGTTGATGGTCTCAGCAGCCTGGGCTTCTTTACTGAAGCATACAAAAGCGGGCGCCCCGACAGTCATCAAATCATCGATGAAGCCATCCGATTATTCAATGCCGTCTCCACTACCGTTTCTCCTCCTGTCGCGATTCGACCACCGCAGCCAGTCAAGGAAGCGCCTTTGGCGCCTGTTGATACCACTTCCGATCCGGAGCTGCTCGGTATATTCCTTGATGAAGCAGAAACAGTTCTAGCCGGAATCGTTACCGATCTCCAAAGTTATCAGCAATCCGCCAGCAGCGAAGCACTAACCAACCTGCGTCGCGCATTCCATACACTCAAGGGTAGCGGACGCATGGTGCAACTCAATGCGATGAGTGAAGTGGCCTGGAAGCTGGAACAGGTTCTGACACAATGGATTGCCGGAAAAAAACCTGTCACTGAGAAATTCATCGCATTGATTGATCGTGCATGCAAAGCGTATGGTGGATGGTGTCAGAGTCTGCGCGATCATGGACATGCCGAAGTGATCGCTGATGATCTGGTACGTAGTGCAGACAACCTTCTGCATGGTCGTGAAGATGTTGAAATATCTGCTCCCATTGCCTCAACTTTGGCAACTAAAGCAACACTAGTAGCTGCGGTTGTTGAGACACCACCAGTTGTTGAAACGATCGTTGAGAAAACAATACAGCCCCAATTGCCCGATGCTCCGGTAGATTCATTTAATGATGAATTATTGCTGGCTTTCCTGGAAGAAACGCACGACATCATTCCACAGATCGGCAGCAAGCTACGTGCATGGCGGGTACTGCCCCAGGATGAAGACATTCACCATGCATTGCTGCGGTTGCTGCACACCCTTAAAGGCAGTGCACGCATGGCCGGCGCAATGCATCTCGGGGAATTGATTCATGCCATGGAAAGCCATATCGCAACTGCTTTCCATGAGCACAACATCAGTGATGCCGCACTAGATCAACTGGAAAGTGAGTTTGATCGCATCGGCGCTCAAATCGAACAATTACAGGTCAAACAACCCGCTCAGGAATCCACACCCGAGCCTGCCGCCGGTGAGACTCCCGCTACAGATAGTGTCGCCATCGAGAGAACTGATTCACTACAGGCAAAAACGATACTGCGCATCAATACAGAACTCATTGACCGGCTTGTTACCGATGCCAGCGAGGCCGGTATCTTGCGCGTCAAGATCGAAACCCAGCTTAATCAGTTTAAGCAATCTTTGCAGGATTTGTCTGAAAGCACACATCGCTTGCACGATCAGTTGCGCGAAGTGGAAATACAGGCTGAAACACAGATGCAATCGCGTCTGGCTCAGCGACAAGATAATGAACACAGTCTGGATCCACTGGAATTCGACCGTTTCACCCGCTTGCAGGAACTGACGCGACTCATGGCAGAGAGTGTCGATGACATCATCACTGTACAAAAAAGCCTGCGCGCTTCACATATCGCCGCAGAAGAAGCCGCAGCGCAACAGTCCGTGGTCAACCGGCAATTGCAACAATCCTTGTTACAGGTCCGTACATTGCCATTTAGCAATTTCGCCGAGCGCTATTACCGAATTGCCCGGCAAGTTGCAGATGATTTGGGTAAGAAAGCCAGCCTGGAAATTCAGGGCAGTGAAGTTGAAATCGATCGCAATATCCTGGAAAAAATCAATCCTCCGTTGGAACATTTGCTGCGAAATGCCATTGCACATGGCATCGAAGAGCCCGCTCAACGACGCCAGGCTGGCAAGCCTGAAAGCGGACAAGTCACGCTGCAATTGCACCAGGAAGCCAATGAAGTCATCGTTACACTGAGCGACGACGGTCAAGGTCTCAATTTATCACGCATACACGAAGAGGCCGTCCGGTTGGGATTGATCCAGCCCGATGAAGCCTTGGACGATGATCAGTTAATGTCCTTGATTTTCTCACCTGGACTGTCCACTACTGACTCGATTACCGGCATTGCAGGACGCGGTATCGGACTCGATATTGTCAGAAATGAGATTTCCATATTGGGCGGACGAATCAGCGTCAGCTCTACCCCCAATCAAGGCACTACTTTCACCATTTACCTGCCACTCATGCTGTCAGTCGTACAAACCTTCATGATTCGGGCTGGTAAACAAACCTACGCAATTCCGGCATTTATTGTCGAACATCAGCATGAATTTGATAACGCAACATTACAGAAAATAAATCAGGAACGGCACGTGGAATGGAATGGCAAGAAATACCCATTAGCCCATTTGTCGCATTTGTTGGATGAACCTTCCGATGCGCAGCTTCCCCGTCACGGGCGGGTATTATTCCTGCACAGTGGAACCCAGCATCTGGCAATCCAGATCGATGAATTCATCGAAGACACAGATGCAGTGGTCAAAAATACCAGCTCGCAGCTTGCCCATGCTCCCGGCATCGAAGGAGCCACGATTACGGCAAACGGCGATGTCATTCTGATCATAAACCCGGTCAAACTGTTGCAACGCAGCGAGCTTCAACACTATTTCAATACAACAACCACCGATCTACCTGTCAATACACATAAAAAAATACCCAGAACCCCAACGGCCATGGTCGTCGATGACTCTCTCACGGTACGCAAAGTGACTTGCCGGTTGCTGGAACGCGAGGGATGTGAGGTGCTGATGGCAAAGAACGGCTCCGAAGCGCTACAGATACTCCAGGAAAATAAACCCGATGTAATGCTGGTCGACTTGGAAATGCCTAAAATGAATGGCTTTGAATTGATCAAACAAGTACGAGCCAACACCGCCACTGCATCCATTCCCATCATTATCATTTCATCGAGATCAGCAGAAAAGCACCAGAAAATTGCCAAGAGCCTGGGTGTAGATGTTTTTCTTGGAAAACCATACAGGGAAGAAGAACTACTCAAACATTTGTCGGCATTTGTCAAACAGGAATCCGTCAGTCAACTGCAACTGAATTGACACTGAAACGAAACACTACGTGGCATTCCACCAAAACCCAGCCTTCTTAATTCAAAATACTTGGATTAGAATCGCCACTCCATCCCAGCATAAACGCCCCTAGGTATGTAAACCGGAATCGATGGAATGAAGTCCGACTGTGATTCGCGATGCTTCTGTTGAAACAGATTCTGTCCCACTACAAAGAACTCGGTATTTTTGATGGGCTTCCATGCGAGCTTCGCATCCATGGTGACATAAGCCGGGATATTAAAAAATGCCAAACCACTGACATAACGCACCCATAAATTGAATTGCAACCTTTCAGAATAGTCGTAGTGCGAACGCAGTGAAAATTGATGGCGAGGATTGGCTTTGCCCGCACCTGAAGAAGACGAATCCATTTGCCGAAACTCTGCGTTAGATGCGGTATGAATTTGCAAGTATGAATAATTGCCTTGCAATCGCCAATTCTCCCGTGGACGCCAGTCGACCGAAGTCTCCATGCCATAAGAATGGGCAGTAGTATCATTGGTAAACAAGATTGGCAAAACCACATGTGGAATAATCCCCGCCCCGGGGACGGGTTGACCAAACCTAAAGTCCCGCAATTGCGTATAGTCGTTGAAGAAACCTGCCAGATCAATGGAAATATTGGACGCCAGCGGACGACGATAACCCAGTTCATATGCAATCAGTTTTTCTGATGCAAAATGATTATTCCCCTGTACGACCATCAAGCCTGGTAGAGTCGATCCCGTTGTTCCGGGCAATGATTGCAATACTCGTCCCGCAATGGTGACATCATTTTCTCCCCGCGATGGAATGCGCACCGCCCTGGATACCGATATCCAAATCGAATTATGCTCATTAGGCGTTAACATCAAACGCCCGCTTGGTTGTATCTCGAGACCAGTGAAATCATTGTGATCCAGCCGCGTGCCCAGAAATAGGGCCAGCTTGTTGGGTATCAATGCAATCTCATCGCGCACAAAAGCACTGAAATTATGATTTGTCTTTTGAGCAGGAGTGAATGCCGTCAACACAGATTCGGCAACCTTGTTGTTATATAAGCGGTAGTTCAGCCCCCAAGTCACATCATGCTGACTGAACAGTGGCAAGCGATGCTGAAAATCAATATCAAAGCTTTCGGCATATTTTGTTAGTGGAGCAAGCTGGTTATATACTCGATCATAGTAGGCCTGCAACATCATGGAAGATTGGTTGGAAAAATTTCGATCCCAGCGCATTCGGATATTTCCACCATTTTCGGTTGTGTCGACAACATCCAGTCGAGAAAATGGTGCGAGCAAGGTAGGTTGCTGCAGGCTATCACCAATGCGATTGACAAAAATATCACCCTGTAACGTCACCTGATCTATTCCATGTACATGATCAATTCGAAATCCAGCTCGGGCAGATTGCCAGTTATCATGCACATTGGTCGAAGCGATTGAAGTCATATTATCTCGGCCAAAACTTTTGGCGTATAAGCGAAAAGCTGTGTTGTCACTCAATTTCCCGCCATAGCGCACCCCCATGAAACCCTGCTCAAAACTACCTCCTCCGGCAGAGAACAGAACTCCCTGCGTGTCAGCAGCTTTCTTGGTAATAATATTGATCACACCGTTGACCGCATTTGCGCCCCACACGGTAGCGCTTGGTCCACGTATCACTTCGATACGTTCGATATCTTCGATAAAAGTATCTTGCTGACTCCAGATCACACCGGAAAACAATGGAGTATAAACACTGCGACCATCAATCAGCACCTGTAGCTTGTTAGCAAATCGACCATTGAATCCCCGAACACTAATTGACCATTTGTCTGTTCCTACGCGTGCCACTTCGACCCCAGGGGCCATTCGCAAAGCTTCTGGAATACTGGTCACACCAGAACGCCGGATATCGTCTTGGGTGATGACAAAAATTGCGGATGCTGTTTGAGAGAGTTTTTGAGCACGTCGCGACACCGAAGTTACTTCAATCTGCATCAACTCTTCGATACTCAAATCCAGAATACGATTCTGCCCCAGCGTTGCACCATTGGCAGACTGACTGATTAACCAAATAGCATTGATCGATAACAGCAAAAAAAGAATGAAACGCAAACCATAACTTAACCTTTTCACAATAACAATTATTGCGCCCATAGATCCCACGTAATTATCTGCGGCTATTCTGGAATGTCGAATATGCAATGATAATACAAGAAATCCACAAAATTGATGTGAATTAATAGGTTAAAGCCGATCAATTCTCAACACAAGGAATTATGGTTGTTGTATATCGATCAATAAAGAATGAATTTGGACTCGTTCCCAGAAGGATTAATTACCAACTATCGCCCAAGACCTGAGATGAGAGAGAAAACCTTAAGAGGGTACTGCTTTCTACATTACATTGAAAAGTAACAATCTACCATTACCTTCAACAACATCAATAATACTAACTTCCATCCCGAGTGGAATTTTTATTGACTGTCATACTGACTGTACTGTTATGTTTTCCCTTGCGGAAAACTTTATAAAACGTTGGTTCATTCGCTGTAGCCAATAAATTCATCAACTCATTACGATTGACGTTGCGTTTCGATTGCAAGAGTAATGCCGCCAATCCAGAAATATGAGCAGTAGCCAAAGAGTTACCGGATACAAAATCATATGCACCATTAGGCAATGTCGTCAATATATCTTGTCCAGGTGCAGTGATCGCAAACACATGGTTGCTGTTTGTTGGAAGTAAATCTTGACTATGTGTACTTCTGACACCGATGACACCGGGCTGTTGTGACGGAAAACCCGATTTGCCATCCACTTTGTCAGCTTGCGAAGCAACCACAATAATACCCTGCTTCACTGCTTTATCTACCAATTTTGCTAATAAGGGATCGTGTGGTCCTGTAAGACTCAGATTCAGCACATCGACTTTCATCTCAATCGCTGTATTGATAGCTAACGCAAGCGTGAAACTGTTGCAAACAGCTTCGAGTGCGCCTTCCTTGGTGCCCCAGCATGCCTTCAGCGAAACCACATTGCTATCAGGTGCAATGCCGACAATGCCTTGTCCATTGTTTGGTTTAGCTGCAATCACTCCAGCAATTGCTGTACCGTGATTATCCCCCAAAGCTGCCAAAGACTTCTGTGCTACAAAATCCTTGCTGTTTTGGATTTGGCCATCCAGATCTGGGTGCTTGGTATCCACCCCGGTGTCAACGATCGCGATCGTTATGTTTTTTCCAGTTGCTTGAGAGTGAATCTCGGCCAGATTGATAGATTGAACATTGGATTGCAGCCGGTAATAGGGATCGCTGTATTTACTGGCAGACAAAACGTGAAAAGTATTCATCAATTGAACATTCTCGACCCGTTCATCCTTTGATAACGCATTGATCACGTCATCAATAGAATGATTCTCGCTAACCAGGTAAACGACACAATGTTCACCAATTTCTTTGATAGGCCATTGCGATAGTATCTTCAGTTTATAATCCGATTCCAGACTGGCGGCTATGCGCTTGCCCCAACTCGAGCTGCTGTAATCCCCTCTGCGTCGATACGCATGACTCGATGTGCCAATCGGAACGCGGCTAATATGCTTATCCGAATAAGTAACCAAAATTATACGTTCAGATTGTTTATCATCAAAAATCTGCGAATCAACTGACATTTCCAGTTCGGCATTCGCCACAACGGCACTCAGCATGCACCACAGAAACGAGACAAAAAACAGGCCTATTTTCATTTGATCACCCAGTTTTACACTATGACTCATTTAGAAGCAGGTAAACCATGCGCAAATTCAGCAAAGACAACATCCTGATTATTTTTCAATCGGGTTATCGCAGCTTTAACCATTTGCAAGCTCGATTGCTGGTTACCAATTCTGACCTCATACACGCCGTTTTCCGATGGACCACTCAGAATCTCACCCGATACACTATCCAATATAGTGTTGATTTTTTGTGGACTGAGTGGGTCAGTAAAAACAATTCTAAGAATATTTTGACTTTGTTCACCAGTTGTTGCACTGGCAAGTGTTCTATATTCATTTCCAGAAGAATGATAATCAATGGACGAACTTAGCATAAATGGTAGCGCAAACATCACAATGCTTGCTGCCAATGCGACATGTTTAAGAAAGCTGACACTCCGCCAAGACATAGAGGGTAATTTTTCAATCCGCTTTTCTTGCTGTGAAACCACATACATCTGCGGACGTTTTGCTATTCTATTTTTTAATTGATTAAATGAAACTTGAGATAATTGCCGAGTCGAGCCTAGTTGCGGTATTCTCTCGTATATCAGTTGTTGTTGATTCAATTCGATACGACACGCAATACAGGTTTTGACGTGAACGTGAACAATCTCCCTCTCGGTTGTATCAAGAGTACGATTGATATACCAAGGCAAAAGATCCCAAACTTTCTGATGCTCAGTCCCACTAGAAAATTTTGTTTTATCAGATAACATCTTTTAGACCCCGCCGTTAAGCTCCATAAATAATTTAGCCAATACCTTGCGTGCATGAAACATTCTGGTTTTTACAGTATTCTCAGGACATTGCATGATCTCAGATATTTCATTGTAATGTAACCCCTGATAATAAGTCATTTCCACCACTGCTCGCTGTTCAGCCGATAACCTACTAAACGCTGCTTCCAGCCAGTTATCGGTTTCTAATTGTGAAATCCACTGTGTACTTCTATCTGGAAAATAATCCAACTCATCATCGAACTCTACCGCCCGGTCTTCACGGACAATATTCTGTTCAACACGTTTAATGGCTTTAAAATAAGCTATCCCTAAAATCCAAGTCGAAGGACGACATATCTGATCATAGGTTGATGCTTTTTCCCAAACTACAAACATTACATCGTTAATGACTTCTTCAATTGCATCTTGGTTTCTTGTTATTTGATAAATGAATTGATAAAGTCGACTAAAATATAATTGATAGAGTTCTTCAAAAGCCCTTTCACTTCCCGTTGTAATTTCAACAATTAAATTGCGCTCTTTTAATTGTTGTTCATCAGAGCATAAGGATTTTCGCATTTTTATTTTTAATTTCGCATCCCGTCATGCTTGTTCGTTTCAAACAGCCTATTTATTCTTAAATTTTCGTATCGCAACGTATATTTCGCAATTCATATAAAAAGTTCATTACAAGAAAACAAAAACTAAAATCCAAATGTGATCGAGAATACTGCACGATGCCCAATATGATACGGGTGAAATTCCCAATGTGCTGCCGGTGATGACTGATAAGAGGCTACACCTGCCTCTTCGCTACCAAAGTAGCGGATATCAATGCCAATATTACGTGAAAAATGAACAGTCACTCCTGAGTTCCAATAAACATAATCATACTCCAGTATCTTTTTTTGTTTGTTAAAGCCCACACCACCGGATATTTCCACAGCATCCGTAATCGGGTAACGACCGGTGATTTCGGTACTAAAGGACATATGATTCTGGTTATAACCATTTTCGGAAAAATTTACATTGGCTGTCAGCAAATCTCGAAAATGAAGAAAAAAATAAAATTCGTTATAGTCAGCAACTTGACCAAATATTTTCCCGTCATAAATATATCTCGTCCATGCCACATTGGCTCGCCAGTCATCCGATAATGTATGTGCATATCCCAGATAAGGTCTTAATTCAAAATTAGAACGATCTTTAAAACCATGGTCTGCAAAATTCACTGTCGAAAAAAAACTGCCGAGATATACCCCTGATCTGAATTGATAATCGATATTGGCTTGCCCAACCAGACTGCCATTACTTTTAGAATAGCCACGCCAAAGGTAGTCGGTTGCTCCCGTTACACTACCCGTTAACTCGGCGCGCACATCCATGGAAAATACCAGTACCAGCGACGAAAACGTCATCAGCACCAGCTTTTTCCAACAACTCAAGCGTATTCTTATTTCATCCATGCAAATTGTTATCAGCTTTTATTCTTTTTTGATCATGTCATACGCCAAGTTTCATTCAGTATATTTGCCGCTTTCATTAACAGTATTCAAGATGCATAAACGCACATGCCTATTAATAAGAGCACGCTCTTCACCTATTTCTGCTTCAGAAGTATCCGGCACACTAATACCGGATGAAGATTTATCACATTGCCCAAAAAAATAGAATTAGACCTTGTGACTATTGACAGCAATTATTCAACGGAATTTATGGAGAAATTCTTAGTGCATTTGAACCTTAGTAGGTAATACAAGAATAAACGCAATTAACAGAAAGGTGAATATTTAGATATTAATAATACTCGTATTAAGGTTATGTATGAAAAAATCACTTCTAACGAAAAAAAAATTAATGACATTATATTTTATCCGCCCAGCAATTCCACCTGCTAGTGGTGTAGGCGGCACAGGATAATCTTTATGATTGATACGCTATCTTGTAATGTTGATTAAACACGCTTTTGAACAACCCCTCGTCGCTCCTCGCATCACTCCTATTCAATATACCTGACTTACGATTTAGTTGATTTGCGCTTTCAATTAATTGTATTGATTTGAGACAAAGCAGCTCGCATTCTTATCGCTTCCTTTAGGTAAATGCGTTGCGAAACCACGATAACACTCACTGACTATTGTAGAATTCGTATTTTTTGAAATTTTGTAACCAAGTGGTTCAACGGAAATAGCAAAATTTTGCGATGTGCTCTTTTCTACAATCATAGTGATGATCCAAACGCTATAATTGCTATCTACAGAGAATTTAGCGTATGGATAGGAGTATCTAATGTCTGAATACATAGCTTGGTTCGATCATCTCTCCATGAATGACGTTGGTCTAGTTGGAGGAAAGAATGCTTCATTGGGAGAAATGATCAACCATCTTTCACAAGTCGGCGTCAATGTGCCTTCAGGATTTGCCACGACTACGACGGCATATCGTGAATTCCTATCCGCCAATGGTTTGGTCGGGCGTATCAATCAAATACTGGCTGAGCTGGATGTCGACAATATCAATGCACTATCGACAGTAGGCCGAACCATTCGTGGCTGGATACTCAGCGCCGCAATCCCAGACAAGATTCTGCATGCCATATCACAGGCTTATGACAAGCTGGTTGCCGGCAACCACAATCACCATGACATTTCCTTTGCGGTCCGCTCCTCAGCAACGGCAGAAGACCTCTCCGATGCCTCCTTTGCAGGTCAGCAGGAAACCCTACTCAATGTACAAGGTCTGGAGCAAATCTTCGATGCAATCAAGATCGTATTTGCTTCGCTCTATAATGACCGGGCAATTGCCTATCGTGTCCATCAGGGATTTCCACACGAAAAAGTTTACCTGTCGGCCGGAATCCAGAAAATGGTACGTAGCGATCTTGGCGCCAGTGGTGTGATGTTTACGCTGGATACGGAATCCGGCTTTCGTGAAGCGGTCTTCATCACGTCAGCCTATGGCTTGGGTGAAACCATCGTTCAGGGTATCGTCAATCCAGATGAATTCTACGTCTTCAAACGCGGACTAGCGGCTGGACACCCTGCCATTCTGTCGCGCCGTCTGGGTACCAAAGGTATTGAAATGGTTTACGCGGACAAAAAATCAACCACTGATTCACTGACTTTGATACGCGATGTCGAAACCGCACGGCGCATGCAGTTTTCTCTCACTGATGCCCAAGTGGAAGCACTGGCACGCCAGGCAATAATCATCGAACAGCATTATGGCCGCCCGATGGATATCGAATGGGCGCTGGATGGTGTCGATGGACAACTCTATATCGTGCAGGCACGTCCCGAAACTGTCGAAAGCCGTAACCCTGTGGTACTGGAGCGTTACAAACTGAGCAGCAAGGGCACATTGCTTGCCGAAGGCCGGGCCATTGGCCAGAAAATTGGCCAAGGCACAGCCCGCTTGATCCTGAATACCAATCAAATGCATGAACTCGAACCCGGCGATGTACTGATCACAGACATGACCGATCCGGACTGGGAGCCCATCATGAAACGGGCTTCGGCTATCGTCACCAACCGTGGGGGACGAACCTGCCATGCCGCAATCATCGCACGTGAAATGGGCATTCCGGCTGTCGTTGGATGTGGCAATGCAACCGCACTGATCACCGATGGTACGAAAGTAACAGTTTCTTGTGCCGAAGGAGACACCGGGCGAATCTATGAAGGACTTCTACCTTATGAACACCTAACGGCCAATACCGGAAACCTGCCCGATCTCCCAGTCAAAATCATGATGAATGTCGGCGACCCATCCCACGCTTTTTCGATTTCCCGCACACCCAATCAGGGAGTGGGACTAGCCAGACTTGAATTCATCATCAATAATCGCATCGGCATCCACCCCAAGGCGCTGTTGGAATTCAACTCCCTGTCGAGTGATCTAAAAAACCAGATCAGTCGACGCATTGCCGGCTATAGCAGCCCAGTTAACTTTTACGTCGAAAAACTCACCGAAGGCATTGCAACACTGGCTGCAGCTTTTTATCCCAATCCGGTCATCGTTCGCACATCTGACTTCAAATCCAATGAATATGCAGGTCTTATCGGTGGCAGTCGTTATGAACCTAACGAAGAAAATCCCATGATCGGATTCCGGGGGGTTTCACGCTATCTCGATTCCACCTTTCGTAGCTGCTTTGAACTGGAATGTCGCGCATTACGCAAAGTCCGCGACGACATGCACCTGACCAATATCGAGATCATGCTACCATTCTGCCGCACCCTCGAAGAAGCGGAACAGGTCACTGCATTAATGGCATCACATGGATTGATACGTGGTCAGAATGGGTTGCGTCTGATCATGATGTGCGAGATTCCCTCCAATGCTCTGCTGGCTGAAGAGTTTCTGCAATACTTCGATGGTTTTTCCATTGGTTCCAACGATATGACCCAATTAACTCTGGGCATCGACCGCGACTCCAGTCTGGTCGCCCATTTATTCGATGAGCGCAATCCTGCCGTCAAAAAATTGTTGAAAATGGCTATCGACACGTGCCGCAAGCAGGGCAAATACATTGGTATTTGCGGTCAGGGCCCATCGGATTTCCCTGACTTTGCCATTTGGCTTTATCAACAGGGTATCAGCAGCCTATCGCTCAACCCCGATTCCGTGGTTGATACCTGGTTACGCTTGTCCAAGGTCGAATCATGATGGTTCGGCAAAAACGCACGGCATTCTACTTGTCGGACCGCACTGCCATCACGGCTGAAACCCTGGGACACAGTTTACTGGCACAATTCGATGGCATCACCTGGGACATGATCAACATTCCATTCATTGACAATGTTACCAAGGCACAAGCCGTGCTCAAGCAAATCAACCAAGCCAGTGAACAGGATGGTCATCGTGCGCTGGTTTTCAGTACGCTGCTGAAACCGGAAGTACTTGACCTGATCAAGCGGGCCAACTGCCAGGTTTTTGATTATTTTGAGACTTTCATCCCCGCCATCGAAGCAGAGTTGCGCCAACCTTTCGCCCGCATGCCAGGACGCTCACATGGCATGAAGCATCATTTATCCTATTTCAGGCGTATTGATGCCATCAATTTCGTGTTAGCGCACGATGACGGCGTCAATCCCAAACATCTGGACGAAGCCGATATCATCCTGATTGGTGTTTCCCGTTCCGGCAAAACCCCGACCTGCCTATACCTAGGACTTCAATACGGTATTGCCGCTGCAAATTATCCGCTGACACCGGATGACATGGAAATCCTGCAAGTGCCAGCCACCTTGATACCAGTCCAAGACAAGCTGTTTGGCCTTACCCTCACTCCAGAACAATTGCACCTCATACGACAGGAACGCCAACCTAACAGCCACTATGCCTCACGAGCTCAGTGTGAAAATGAAATCCAATGGCAAGAAGCATTATTTCATCGCTTCAACATCCCTTTTCTAGATACCACGGGAATTTCCATTGAAGAAATCAGCACCATCATTCTGGATCGCTGCGCCCTGAAAAGAAAGCTATATGGGTTATAACAACCGAACCGGCGTGCTCATTTCACATCGCACGCCAATTTCCATTCGATTTCGTCGATACTGCCCGAACTCACTGCTTCCCACCTTTGCGGCTGACTATAGGAGCGCACCAGATCTCCGCCTTCCATATTCCAGCTGAATAGCGAAAAAGCCAGCTTTCGCATCTGTCTCTCCTTGCAGTCGTACTCACGACGAATTTTTTCGGACAGGAATTCCACGCCGGAAGCTTTCTGCACTACACGATAGTCAAACAATGCCCACATCTTCGACCTGTCACCTACTTTACGAATAGAAGCCACATCGGCATACGCCGTGAAACCACCTTTACCTTCATCTTTACCAACTTCAGTCCATTCAGCCAAGACGACAGTACTCAGACAAGCTAGGGGTAGCGCAAGTAAAAGCCTTCGCGCCATATCAATTTGCTCTCTCATATACCTAACAAAATTTTCAGTTACCCAATTCAACATGTGATGTTCCCGATCGATTAATATTTACCCCTGACCCACACTTCACCATCTCAGACCACAGCAACTTCAATACGCACGAGTAGGGACCGCCGGTGCCACCGGAGCAGGCGGCGCTGCAGGTGCAGCAACAGGTTGCGCTGCTGCCTGCTCCATGACAAAAATCTCGACTCGGCGATTATCTGCGCGATGCTCTGCTGTGTCGTTAGCTGCGATCGGCTCATGCGAACCACGTCCATCGATATGAATACGATTTACTGCCACTCCCCGGCTGACCAGATAATCACGCGTGCTAGCGGCACGATTAACGGATAGTGGATTGTTGATGGCGTCACTGCCGGTATTGTCGGTATGACCGATGATGGTGATGACCGTGCCTGGATTCTGACTCAGGCTAGTGGCAAAATTATCCAAAATCGGTCTGAAATCCGGGTTGATGTCAGACCTGCCGGAATCAAAAGAAATATCGCTGGGAATATTCAGCTTGAGCCGATTATCCTGGGTTTGTGACACTTGGACTCCCGTTCCGGCTGTTGCTGCCTCCATTTGTCTCTTTTGTTCCTCCATTTTTTGTGACCACAGGTAACCAGCACCGGCACCCAGCAAAGCACCTGATCCGGCACCGATGGCCGCACCCTTGCCGCCCCCGATCAACGCACCAATCGCCGCACCGGCACCAGCACCGATGGCGCTCCCTTGCGCCGAAACGCGCTGTGATTCGGACATCGTGGCGCAACCACTCAGCGCCAACATGATCGGTGGGATCATCAGAATTATTCTAGTTTTCATTGTGCTCTCCTTGTATTTTTAGTTCGGTCATTCTTGCTCAGTCAACGTGATGTATTGAGTTAACCGCAGACAATCCGAGCGCTGCGAAACCCGATTGCATTAGCCGATTCGGGTACGACCGTCGGTTCATGACAAATTTCACTTACCACGCATGAACAACTTGTCCAGTTCCATCAAACTGGTCTCAAACCAGGTAGGTCGCCCGTGGTTACACTGCTCTGCACGCTCGGTCATTTCCATTTTCCTGAGCAGCGCATTCATCTCACTCAGCGTCAACTGGCGATTCGCCCTCACGGCACCATGGCACGCCATGGTTGCCAGCATTTCATTGCGTTTGACGGTTAAAACCTGGCTGGCACCATATTCTCGGATTTCCTGCAAAATCGCCCGCGCCAATTGCGCTATATCTGCATCCTGCAATACAGCGGGAACTCCACGTACAGCCAGTGCATTCGGCGACAATACGGCCATTTCAAACCCTAGTTGTTGCAGCGCTTCCTGGCTCTCTTCGACCACGGCAACTTCTAGCTCGTTCGCCTGGAAAGTAACCGGTATCAACAATGATTGCTGCGCAAGATGCTGGATGTCCAGTGCCTGTTTGAGCTGCTCATACATTATCCGCTCATGAGCGGCATGCATGTCAACCACCACCAGTCCCCGCGTATTCTGCGCCAGTATATAAACACCATGCAACTGCCCCAGAGCAAACCCCAACGGATGTGTATCCTGCCCCGAATCAGATTGTTCCGAATGGACGGCATTTTCCAAGAGTGCTACCTGATTATCGACAGCCATCGGCACCGCAGCAACGGAGGAAAACCCATTTTGCGATCCAAACAGGGTTCGGTAAAAACCATCCGATTGTGCTGCTCGTTGGACTGTTTTGTTGAATTGCGGAAAACTGGGATAGGAACGCACTGACTGGGCTGGCTCAGCTGACTCATCTGGCTTTCTTTCCCGGTTGGGCGAGGCCAGCACTTTGTCAACGGCATGAAAAATAAATTGATGTAATGCACGAGGTTCGCGAAAACGCACTTCGATTTTGGTTGGATGCACATTCACATCCACCGCCTCCGGATCGATTTGCAGAAACAGCACAAACGCCGGATGCCGGTCGAGATGCAGCACATCACGGTAGGCCTCACGCAAGGCATGCGTTATCAGTTTGTCACTAACAAAACGAGAATTGACAAAAAAATACTGCGCATCGCGAGTCGATCGGGCATACGCCGGTAACGCCGCCATGCCTTGCAAAGTCAGCCCTGTGGAATGTTCATCGATACAAATCGCAGCTTGAGCAAATTCCTCTCCCATGATGGCTGTGATTCTTTGCTCCAGACCGGTTGCACGCAAGTGTCGTCGCACTTTTCCATTATGCTGCAACTGCAACTCTATATCGGGCTGTGACAATGCAATACGCTTGAAGACCTCATCACAATGCGCAAACTCGGTCGCTTCCGACTTCAGGAATTTGCGCCGTGCCGGAATATTGAAATACAAGTCATGCACATCCAGACTCGTACCGGTACTGAGCGCGGCGGGTATCGGTTGCGACATCATCGCCCCATCGACCTGTATCTGCCAGGCGTGATCTTGCCCCGCTTGGCGACTCGATAGTGTCAGCCTCGATACTGCTGCAATGCTGGCCAGTGCCTCTCCACGAAAACCCAGACTATTGATACGTTGTAAATCATCTAGAGTACTGATCTTACTGGTGCTATGTCTGGTCAAGGCCAGCAATAATTCATCCTTGGCAATTCCACCACCGTCGTCGGTCACACGAATCTGTTTGACTCCACCCTGCTGCAATTGCACGGTAATCTTCCCGGCCCCGGCGTCGATACTGTTTTCCAGAATTTCCTTGAGCGCTGAAGCCGGACGTTCTATCACCTCACCAGCGGCAATCTGGTTGATCAGTAGTTCCGGTAATGGTTTGATGGTGGCCATAACGATCCTGACTTACAAAAGCATCATTATAGTGTCCAACCTGGCACAGCCGACATACTTTCATGTTGCCTCTGCAATCTGTCACTCAACCAGCATCAGTGACCCGGCGAGCCCGGTTGCAATCGTCTAACCCAGATTATCGAGACGGAATGGCTTTAAATACATCCGGAGATTGGTGCAGGACAGTTTCAATCAGTTCCGGCAAAGGCATTGCCTTACCGATCAAATAACCTTGAATGATGTCGCACCCCAGTGCCCGCAAACGCTCGTAAGTCGGATAATCCTCGACGCCTTCGGCCACAACCGACAAATTCAGTCGGTGAGCCAGGTTGATCATGGAATCGACGATGCGTTCGTGAGTATTTCGAATGGTCAAATGTTTGACAAACACCATGTCTATCTTGACTTCATCCAGCGGTAAATCAAGCATTCTGGCCATCGATGAATAGCCGGTTCCAAAATCATCCATAGCCAGCCGGAATCCCATTTCCTTCAGTTTCTGCAATGTTTCAAGCGTAGTGGCATAGTTTTCCATAACCGCAGTTTCTGTCAGTTCGATGGTCACTTTGTTCGGGGGCACGTGCCACAACTGGAGTCCCTGCATTACCAAATCCAGCAACTCGGGATCACGCAAATCATGCGCCGAAAAATTGACCGACACGCCGGTATCCAGTCCAACCCTGCGATATTCTGCGCATTCCCGCAAAGCAGTATTGAACACCCAGGATGTCAGCCGCGACATCAATTCCGTGCCTTCTGCAAGCTGAATCAGTTTATCGGTCGGAATCAGCCCTCGCTCCGGATGTCTCCAGCGTAACAACGCCTCGGCAGATTCAATCTTGCCACTGACGAGATGCACTTGCGGTTGATAACACAAATGCAGTTCCCGGGTTTCAATGGCATTTCCCAAATCGGACCACAAGTCGATGTGTTGCAATAATGGATCTTCCTTAGTCGCCACATATTGCCGGATGGCTTCATTGTCCAGCCGTGCCTGACGAGCTGCCATGCTGGCGTGACTCATCAACTGCTCCAGCTTACAGCCACTTTCAGCACTCGATGTCACACCGATGCGCGGTGCCAATAAGATGTTCTGCCTGCCGATTACAAAGGGCGGAGTCAGAATCCTCAGGATCTTATGTGCCGCCAGTGTGGCATGAGCATCCGAGAGCAGGTCGATCAGTAAACAGCAAATCTGGTAGCGCCCTGTGATACCCAGCAAGTCCTCGACATTCAGGGATTGCTGAAGCTGTTGCGACACTTTCTCCATGACCTCATCGACCTTCGCAAATCCCAATACGCCGTCCAGCTCAGCCAACCGCTCAAGATTCACCAACAGGAGTGCATGATGCTGATCGCCGCCACTAAAGTCTGCAAGCTTTGTGGCTGCAGTTTGCAGGAAACCCCGATAATCAAGAATGGTCATGAGAATATGCCTGCGCTACAAATAGTACTTCTTGGCATCGATTCCATAGGCTCCTTGTGGCAAGTCAGAAGCGATGGCATAGGACACTCCGGCTGGATTCGGCCCGGCTGTACGCAGATCTAGCGTCACTGGCGCTGCATAGGGTTTCCTGCTGGCATCACAGATGATCATGATGCTTGGCAGGAACCGCTGTGTACGGTTGTGAGCCAATACAATCGCAATTTCTCCAGAATTAAGTTCCACCAGACTGCCAATCGGAAAAATGCCGACACACTGCGCGAACTGCTCCACTAAAGTGAGACTCAGTCCATTTTGCACATTGTCCTTGAGTTCCTTGAGTGCATGACTGGGTTTCATGCCCTGTAGGTCAGGTTGCCCCCAGATCAGTTCCTCATAGCAGTCCACGATCGCAGCCATGCGGCTGTAGGGATGCAACTGGTTGGCATACAAGCCATTGGGATAGCCATTACCGTTTTCTCGTTCATGGTGTTGCACCACCATCATGACTACTTCATCGGAAGCATCGCTTAATTGCGTCACAATTTCCTGACCAAACTGCACATGCTGCTTCATCAGCTTGCGTTCATCCGGTTTCAACCACAGGCTTCGCTTGGTTTGCAAGGACTTGGGCAATCGCTGCCTGCCGATATCCATCAATAAGCCACCCAACCCAAGAATGGCCAATTCTTTGCGCGGCAACCCGAGATGACGACCAAAGGCCAGCAAATGCACCGATGTCTTGATCGCATTATCATAGAGTTCCTTTCCGGTAACCTTAAGCTGCGCCATGAGCATGGCAGCATCGGGATTCCTGATAATGCTCTCGCAGAGTGTATTCACCACGTCTTGAGCAACGCGAATATCGAACTTGATATTACTCTCGATATTGTTGCTGATATCATCGAAAATCGATGCAGTTGCCTGATAGGCTTTCGTCGCCGCTGGCAACTCATGCTCCACAGAGCGACTATCTGAATAAGTCGTGGTCCGGCAAAGGGCGTTGTCCAGTGAAAAGGTGGCATGCGACGAGTGCGCTTTGGCGTTGTTGATCACGCTCTGCTGATTCACATTCACCGCCCCTTTTTCCCGCTTCAGGGACACATCCTGCACACTACGCTCGACATCCACATACACCAGCGTGCAATATCGTTTCAATCTCTCGATATCGTCCTCGGACTGGATCAGGATCCCTTGAATGAGGTATGGAGTTTCCAGCCAGGGTCGATCAAGATCGCAAACATACATTCCCACTTGCAAATCATTGACTTCGACTTTGATCGTTTGCTTTGTATTCATTGAAACCATTGATAAGAAAACCGAATCTCGCGCACACATCCGAGATAACCTGATGCATTGAAATGCGCTCGCGAGCGAACACTGCATTTGGGAATGCTTACGACTTTTTCGAAGTGTTTCTTGAATACAAAATGCCGAAAAATACTCAGGATTGAGAAATCGCGGGATTGCTGACTGTCAGCATTTCAAAATGAATCTAGCGGGGTGGTGTAACAAAGAACTCACGCATCAGAAAATCTTCGAGTCCGGTCGTATCCTTTTCACGCGCAGATAACACTACCACACGATGCAGTCGGTGCGATTCCCAGTTGAAATCTTCCTTGTAATACTGCCGAATCAACTCGATCATGCGGCGAACGATTGCACGCTCGACATCGCCATCCGGTCCGGCATCGACCTGAATCATCTGCAAGCGTGGATTACTCTGTCCGGTGGTCCAGGCGCGAAAGGAAAACTCGGCCGTTCTTGGACCTATCCGCAGAATCTGAAAGATGCCACTGGTTCCAGGAGTTTGCAGATTACGTCTGACATTCGCCATGCGCGCCTCCTCTGCGGACATGGGTGGCGATCCGCTCGCTGGAGCAGCATTTTCCGGGTTATCAAAAATTCCTTCTGCGCGCCGTCGCGCCTTGATATATTCGGACAAATCCTGCGGCGCATCGGGTGCAATTTTGGGTGGTGTCTTGGTGATCGCCTTTTCCTTTGCAGGTTGAGCCGGAACAGGTTTATTCGGCTTTTCAACCGTTTTGGGTTTAGTCTGCGACCGTGCGGGCGGCTGTGCAGGCATAGGCAGCTTGTGCTGTGATTTTGTTTCCGCCACTACCGGATTGGCCTTCTCCTGGGGTGGCTGTGCAGAATTCGGCGTGGAAGCCGGCATTGAGTTTTTTGCATTCTCGGCTTCATTCAGGTCAATGAAACTTGCCGCAATGGGTGGAGGAGGCTGGATAGGCTCGATCTCCTGTAAGGACAGCACAAACCCTACCCCCCAGATCAGCAGAATCCAGATGAGTACAGCCAGTGGCAAAGGCCACCACAGACGAATTTCTTTCGATCTGGAGTTCGCCATGCTCACACGGTTACTTATGCTTGACTGCAATCAGAAAATGCTGGGCGCCAGCGGATCGCGCACGCAACATGGCTTGCACGACTATACCCTGTGGTGCTTCACTATCGGCAGAAACAATGAGTTTCTGCTTGGCATCGGCAAGTAACGGTTTCAGGGTCGTAGCCAAAGTGTCCAACGTGACAACCGTCTGGTTAATATATATTTTGCTGTCTTTGGTCAAGGTCAGGGTTACAGGCTTCTCGGCGCTAAGCTTTTCGGCTGCTCCTTCCGGCAGATTGACTTGCAAAGAATCCAGTTTCTGCATGGAAAGCGAGGCCAGCATGAATGTCGCCAACAAAAAGAACATCACGTCGATCATGGGAATGATCTCGATCCGACCTTTCTGGATCGGGCGCGATTTACGGAGCTTCATGGTGCTTTTCCTGCTGGTCCAGACGAATATTGTCGATCAACCGCGTCCCTAGACGCTCCATTTCGTCCATTGTCAGGGATTGCAAGCGGGAAAAATAATTGAATCCGAACAAGGCCACCAATGCGATAGCCAACCCCACTACGGTTGCAATCAACGCCTCCGCCACCCCGCCAGTAACCGCAGTCGGATTAACTACGCCTTCACTGCCAATGACCTGAAATGCCCGCATCATCCCGACAACCGTACCCACCAGTCCTAGCAGCGGAGCTGCTGTGACAATGGTCTCCAGTGCCCAGAGCCGACGTGCCAACGCTGCTTCGATAATCTGTGCTTCGTCGGCGGCACGTGATTCGGTCCACCATGCGGGTTTATGACGATTGGAGATGACGACCTCAAAAAAACGCTTGTAATAATGCCGTTTGTCTAAACCCGATAGAATTTTCTCCAGATCATTCCACTTGAAACCATAAGTTTCCACAAGATTCAGCAAATCACTTGAGAGTCGCGCGTAGCGCCAGTAAATAAAAGCCTTCTCCAGCATGATTGCCAAAGCGATCACCGCCAATAGCGACAGTGGCGCAATAATGATCCCGCCTAGTTTCAGCATGACCCAGGCTTGGTTCAATTCTTCCATAATCCACTCCAGTTTGAAGATATCCATATTGCTTCGAACGCAGCAGTACACATTGCGTCAAAAATGATTTACACAAAAAAACTGATTCGCTTGCTCATGCACAGGTATCGCTCAGCGATCCCTTATCATTACAGTTATAATAAAGCCAATCGACCGCAGCTCAGTCTACATTTACAGCACCAGCCAACCGTGTTGAATCAAAGGCTCTAAGAATAGTTGAAAACACATGAGGTTGAAACTATTTCATCTGCAATGATGCATCATTTACAACAATCTGCACCGATATCGAAGAATTCATATCAACACGCCATGACAAAAACAAATATTGGGTTATACCAGCACCCCTTGATAAATCTTCTACTGCTGTCACTCTTGTTTACGGTTAGCCCAGCTACCCAAGCACAATGGGTTGCCCTGGACCGCACAATTAAACCTGGGGAATCACATTATTTCGATCCGGAAACACTGGAAAAACACGCGCAACTCATCAAGGTCTGGATCTTGACCAGTTTTGACAGCAAGCAGAAAGGCGGATTTCACGCACTCAAATCCCGCTATGAGTTCGATTGCCAGCTACTTCGGGCACGCCCCATTGCGCATTTGCTCTATCCCGACAAACTTGCTTCAGGCAGCGTCATCGGCGCTCGCCATGAAGAATCACCAGACTGGTTTGCATTGGTGCCTCAGTCCAATTTTCAGCATATCGCGGATACCATTTGTAAAACACAGTCCGAATAAATTGACTGAGACTGTCTGCTGTTCTGGGTAAAAAAATGCGCCCGAGTGCAAGTGGGTGGCACCAGGGCGCATCAGAGGGGTAAACCTTGCGGAAATCTGACTCAGGATGACACTTCCACCCTTTTCAGGATCTCCTTTACAACCAGCCGATCAGGCGTGCTGACCGGCAATAACACATACCGCCTGGCATCGCGCCAATTACTGCACCAGCAGACGATGCGTCTGGATCTGGTTCTTGGCAATCGGTGCCGACAGGTTGCCATTGACTACCGTTGCTGCAGCGATGTCAGTCTCGATATGCGAGGCTTTCTTAGCCGTGACAATACCGGGAGCCAACGACAGGGTGTAGTTGCGCGCCGCATCGGCCTGATTCCATACCCGTGCGATGATGCCGTGATCGATACCGTCCTCGGCAGGCTTCAGTGCCCACAACAGCACATCCGGATCGGACACGGTGAGGAACGAGTAGTCGGTTTCGCCATAGACTGGATCGGTTCCGGTCACAGTGCTGGCGACCAGCGGGTTCTGATGCTCCAGTGAAAACTTCATGGCTGTAGTCTGATTGAACGCACCATGCGTTTGCAGGGCGAAGCGTTGCAGGAAGTTGCTGTCGCCGTCCTGATTCGGAATACCCAGATTCGGACCGTCGACTTGTCCTCCAGCCAGAATGTTCAGTTGCGGGGTCGTGGTGTCAAGCAACGTAAGCGTGCTGTTTCCCATCTTCATGTAGTAGGCATCGGCATTGGACAATGTCACACCAACATTGGCTGCGGACATGTCGGCAAAGTGATTGACCGTCAGCCAGTCGTAACGCGCATTGGTGGCCGAGTAGTGACCGCCCTTGGGCAGCAGTTTGGCGCGGATGACCGCTCCCACTTCTTCGTGCCAGACATTGGGAGCATCGATGTTGAACGAATAACCCCAGGTCAGTACCTCGCCGAAGTTCTGCTGGATATTGTTCTGGATTTCGATGCGATCGCTGTCACGGATCAGCGTGATGCGCGATACCAGCGAGTAGGGATTGACCGACGTGGCACGCAGGGTCACGCTGACCGGACCGGCATTCTCGACCACGACGCTACCGCCAACTCCACCCAGGTCATTGATTTTCAGACCATTGACATTGCGCACGAACTGACGATTGCCACGCATCTTGTCAACCAGACTGGTGATGGCTCCCGTACCCGATACGGTGACGCGATAGAAATCGTTTTCGATGATATTGCCACCACTGACCGTCGCGGCATTGGCAAACGCCGTACCCGCACCGCTTCTAATTTCATACACCTTGTAGCCCACCGACGGTACATCGCTCGCCAGAATGCGCAGGCGGTTCTTACCTTCGATCGTGACATACTGCGAAGGGACTTCCTGACCTGTGGTCAGATCCACCACATGCACGGCATTTTTGGTGGTCATCGGGAAATCGGCATAGTCGGTACGCACCCAGCTCAAGCTGTTGAAGACATAGAAGCGCGTGTTGGCACCGCTTTTGGCGATCATCGTACCCAACTGGTTCTTGGCATCGTTGTGCAGCGTGTTCACATAGGATGTGATCTCGCCTTCGATCTTGCGCTGCCAATCGGCACGAGCTGCTCGAGTAACCGGACCATCGGCCGTCCAGTTGTGTTCGTAGTACAGGCCGAAATTAAGCATGGCCTTGTCACGAGCTGCGATGCGGCTGCTCATGAATCCTGGATTCTGCAGTGACACCAGCGTGGCCATGGCGTCCGCGCTGCGCAATTTTTCCAGTGCGCGTTTTACCCGTGCCGATACTTCGGACATGGACGCCGAATACAGTTCCCATTCGTTGCCGTAACTCGCGGCGTGGGTTTCCAGATCGGCACCGTGATTGGCTTCAAAATCCTTAAAGAAGTCCAGCTGATTCGACACGATGACCTGACGGTTGGCATTGCTTGTGTTCTGCGCTGTCGTGACAAAAATATTATCCACTGTCTTCAGATCATCTTCGCCCTTACCAAAAATGCCGACAATAGGAAAAGGATATCTATTCTTGAACGTCGCGTTTGTTTCGACAAAATTGATGGCCGCACCGATGCTGCGTCCTTCGGCATATCCACCCATCGAGTCCATATTAGTAAATAACGAATGCCACTTCATCAATATCTTGCTGCCATCGCGTCCACCTACATAATAAGTCTCGCGTTCGCGATTACTGAGATGAGGCACATGTGTGGCGCATCCACACACACCTTTCCACGAGTATTGCGCTCCAGAACCTGCCCACAGCGATGACAAACCATAGGGAAGTGTTTGGTTCTCCATCGAGATGGCAATCGGGAAATCGACGTTGTATTCACGTTCGATCATGCCGGGATACAGCATGCCACGCAGTACCGCCTCTGCTGGCGTGCCACCATTGGACAGCACCAGTGCATTCAGCGGCATGCTGAAATGTCCATCCTTGATGCGATTGATCAGCCGTTGGAATTGCGCTTGTGTGCGATTTTTCTGGTATGTCCACATCCAGAAGCTGCCATCGGCATTCCAGCGCGCCTGATAGGGAGAGGGGCTACCTGCAGTTGCATCCATTTGATTCAGGTAGTAATCGGTCATGGTTAGAAAAGCATCCTGGTACTGCTGCTCGTTACCTTTCCACATATAGTCCGTGTGATCGTCGGGAGCGATGTAAATGCGTTTCTGTGCAAGCGCTTCCTGTGCGATAAAAGTAATCAGCAGCAGAATAAAAAACCTTGAAATGATATTTCTCATAGTCGTTCCTGGCATCCATAAAATTCAAAAACCCGGAAAGATTTGCAGTGATCCCTCCGTTATCGTTCCCGTATCAGTGTCTGCATCACTGGACGGGTATCGGAAAATCAAGCCTTTTTGCTGTTTCCATGGATGCGCATATTACAGACTTAAGAAAATTTCTAAGTGTTGAAGAAGGTAGGAAAAAGACCGTAATTGTATGCGAAGACGATTTACGACACCGATACGCTTACGTTTACTTGAAATCAAGAAAATATAATGAAAAGAAGAATGTAATTGAGAGTTAAACGATGACGTGAATTGGGATCAGGGCATCGAAAATGAGGTAGATGTAATATTCTGACAACGCCTATCTACACCAAACGGCGATGGCGGAATAATTATCCTGAGTTATATCACCACGCGATAAAACCAATTTCTCCAAATTCTTTAACCACTCCGCTGCAGAAGATACCGATTCAATCATGGATACCATTTCATGGTCTTCCACATACTGCCATAGTCCATCCGAGCAAATCAAAAAAGCATCGCTGCACTGAACAGATATCGGCTCCTGCAATAAATCCAATTCTTCAAGATTATTGTTCCCCAAAGCCGCATATAACTGATTACGGACTGGCGACGATCGAATCTCACTTGAGATCAGATACCCAGTATCGATCATATTTTGCACGATGCTGTGATCCCGTGTACGAAACACTGTGCTCCCCGATCGAAAACAATACAGGCGGGAGTCGCCAATATGCCCCCATATGGCTTTGCAGTTCATACTGTCAATGATCAGGATGACACCCGTGGCACGCATTTTTGCCAATGCCCTATCTCTCTGTTGCTCCCTTATGAGTGCTTCATCCACTCCCTGAAAAACCAGTTCGATTGCCTTGGAGCTGCAATCCGGTTGCCGTGCAAATAGCTTGCATGCATATTTAGTCACGAGTCGTGACGCTACATCTCCTCCCGCATACCCTCCTACTCCATCGGACAGTACGCAACAAGTCACATTGGAATCAGAAAGGTAATCACAGGCGTCTTCATTGATTTTCCGTCCTCCCGCTTCGGATAGCTTTGCAATTTCAAGTTTCATAAAATGACTTTATGACGTCGGCACCACATATGTAATCTCTCAGAGTCAAATCAAAACAGAGATTAGCATGAGTCCAACTGAAACAGAAACCGGTCGCTGTTACCGACAGCATCAGCCAGAAAAGTAAGATTCAATTGGATTTGATTGATCAATCACTTAAACGAGCAAAGTATTGAGCCAATAGAATTGGGTATATCTGTTCAAGATACACATCAATAAAGGGATTGCGGCATTCTGCCATTTCATACAGGATACTGGTTTAACCAGTCAGTTTGTGGTGCCGAGAGGGGGAATCGAACCCCCATGATGTCACCATCGCGGGATTTTGAGTCCCGTGCGTCTACCAATTCCGCCATCTCGGCTTTGCTAACAACCTTGCTCATTCATCGAAAAAACAAGGAAGGCGCAATTATCACTGAAATCCAGTGCAACGGCAAGCTGCCAAGACGGAAAAGAGATTAAGCCAGTATAATGTCGAATATGAAAACACAGGATTTTGATTTTTACCTACCACCAGAATTGATTGCTCAATTTCCAGTTCCACAACGTACCGGTAGTCGTATGCTTTATGTCAACAGCCCTACAGCAGAATTGTACGACACTGAATTCTCCAAACTCTCCGATTATGTGCGCAAAGGCGATGTCTTTGTTTTCAATGACACGCAGGTCATCAAAGCGCGTCTGAGAGGCACCAAGAAAATGACTAGGGGAAAGGTGGAAGTCATGGTTGAACGGATCCTGGATGATCACCACGTGTTGGCTGGCATACGCTCCAGTCACGCCCCCAAAGCAGACACACAGTTACTGTTAGCTGAATCCATCGAAGCCAGTGTAATTGCTCGCCAAGGTGAGTTTTACACCCTACATTTCCACAACCCCGAGCCCGTTACGGAATTACTGGAACGCTTTGGACAGTTGCCATTGCCGCCCTATATAGAGCGTTGCGCCAGTACCACCGATGAAGCTCGATATCAGACGGTCTACGCCAGAAATCCGGGGGCTGTGGCCGCCCCCACAGCCGGATTGCATTTTGATCCCGACATGATAAGCACTCTGCAATCGCTGAATGTAACGATTACATATGTAACACTGCATGTCGGAGCCGGGACGTTCCAACCTGTCCGTGTTGAAAACATTGCCGATCACGTCATGCATCACGAAAGATTCCATATCCCTCAATCCACTGCATTAGCCATCGAGCACGCGCAAATGACGGGGGGAAGGGTTCTCGCAGTTGGCACAACCACCCTGCGTGCACTTGAAGCCTGTGCCATGATGCATCAAGGGAAAATCGTTGAAGGTTACGGTGATACCAATATTTTCATCACTCCAGGTTATCGATTTCAAATCGTCGAAAGATTATTGACCAACTTTCATCTGCCACGCTCGACCCTACTGATGCTGGTATCAGCTTTCTCAGGCGTGGACCTGATGCGAAAGGCATACCAGCATGCCATTGACAGTGGTTATCGTTTTTTTAGTTATGGCGACGCTATGCTGATTGAAAGACAATCATGAAATTTCAATTACACTCAACAGATCATGCGGCGCGCCGTGGCACACTGACCGTCGCACATGGCACTATTGAAACTCCCGTTTTCATGCCGGTCGGCACCTATGGGGCAGTCAAAGGCATGTCACCCGCGGCACTGCATGCCATTCATGCCCAGATCATCTTGGGCAACACCTTTCATTTGTGGTTGCGCCCCGGACTCGAAGTTATTCAAGTGCACCAAGGATTACACCAGTTCATGTCATGGGATGGTCCTATCCTGACCGACTCAGGTGGTTTTCAAGTATACAGCCTGGGTGATCTACGCAAAATTACCGAGCAAGGCGTACATTTCAAGTCTCCGATCAATGGCGATAATTGCTTTTTATCTCCGGAGGAATCAATGCGCATACAGCATACGCTCAATTCCGACATCGTCATGGTATTCGATGAATGCACACCCTATCCGGCTGACGAAACCACAACCCGTCTATCCATGGAGTTAAGTTTACGCTGGGCCGAACGTTCCAAAAAAGCGCACGCTGGCAACAACAATGCCTTGTTCGGTATTGTTCAGGGTGGAATGTATGAGCACCTGCGTGAACAATCTCTTGCCGGTTTACAAGAGATCGGTTTTGATGGTTATGCCATAGGTGGACTTTCCGTGGGAGAACCCAAATCTGAGATGCTAAGAATACTCAAACATACGGCCCCCTTGCTGCCAACGGACAAGCCAAGATATCTGATGGGTGTTGGCACACCATCGGATTTGGTGCAGGCTGTAGCTTTCGGAGTCGATATGTTTGATTGCGTGCTACCCACGCGTAATGCACGAAATGGCTGGCTATATACACGACATGGCATCATCAAGTTGCGCAACAGCCAATACCGGTTTGATACTTCCCCACCCGATCCACATTGCAACTGTTATACCTGTGCACATTTCAGTCGCTCCTATTTACACCACTTACAGCGTACCAACGAAATGCTGGGGGCTCATCTGAACACCGTCCATAACCTGCATTATTACCAGCAACTGATGCAGGAAATACGCACGGCCATTGAGAACAATCAATTTGAACAATTTGTTCAAGAATTTCTGGCATGAGTGATCAGCATGCTAATATGTCGATTTTTGAGACGTTTTTCTGGAGAGTTTTATGCTAATTAGTGAAGCATTTGCACAAACTGCGACCACATCAGGGCAGTCTGACGCGAGCTTATTAAGCCTGTTACCCATGTTTGGTATTGTCATCTTGTTTTATTTCTTGCTGATTCGCCCTCAATCCAAACGTGCAAAAGAACATAAACAAATGACCGAAGGATTGCAGAGAGGAGATGAAGTCATCACCAACGGCGGCTTCCTCGGCACGATCATCAGCGTCAGCGAAAGTTATGTCATCGTCGAAATCGCCCCCAACGTAGAAGTCACTTTGGTGAGATCTTCCGTACAAACGCTGCTCCCTAAGGGAACCTTGAAAAACATTGATCCCAAAGGTGGAAAAATCCAAAAACCAAAAGCCACCAAAGCAGAGGGTGAAAATGCAGCTACGGATAGCAAAGATAGTGATGCTGATAAAGGCTAGCAGCGATTTCGCAGGCTGATTCCAGCATCTCGTCATTCCAACATATTTATTCCCATCATTCAATCGTTATACACACATGAATCGCTACGCTCTTTGGCAATATCTGATTATCGCGGTTTCGATCGTACTCGGATTTATTTACACCCTTCCCAATTTTTACGGCGAATCTCCTGCAATCCAGATTTCCCCATTACGCAGTTCCGTTAGCGCTGACAACACTCTGCTACAACGTGTCGAGGATACACTCAAGCAGTCCGGTATCGCATTTGATGGCATGCTCCTGGAAGGAAACAGCATCAAAACACGATTTGCAAACACGGATTCCCAAATCAAGGCGAAAGATACGCTCGAGTCTGCACTGGGAAATGATTACATCGTTGCACTGAATCTTCTACCCAATTCTCCTAAGTGGCTGGCCGATCTGGGCGCTTTACCCATGTACCTGGGTTTAGATTTGCGAGGCGGTGTTCATTTCATGCTCGCAGTCGACATGGAAGGTGCCATGGAAAAAGCGCTTGATCGTTACAACAATGATCTCCGCAGCACCTTGCGCGAACAAAAAATTACTTATAGTGGGCTGGAAAAGCAGGGTAAAAAACTGATAATCAAGTTTCGTGATGCTGAATCACGAACCAAAGCCCACACCGAGTTAAAAAATAATTTTCCTGATCTCGCTCTGCTTGAGGAACAAAACGGCAATCGGTTTCACCTGATCGTCACGATCAAGCCTGAAGCACAAATACGCATGCAGGAATCGACGGTTCTACAGAACATCACCACGCTCAGAAATCGTGTTAATGAACTGGGTGTAGCCGAACCCATAATCCAGAAAGCTGGCGCCGATCGCGTCATCGTACAGTTGCCAGGTGTTCAGGATACAGCCAAGGCCAAGGATATCCTGGGTCGTACAGCCACACTGGAAATTCGTATGGTGGATGATGAACGTGACCTGGATGCAGCGTTGCGTGGCAAGGTGCCATTCGGAACCGAGCTCTATGAAGAGCGAAGTGGCAGTCCACTACTTGTCAAGAAACAAGTATTACTTACTGGTGAGCACATCACTGATGCGCAACCCGGCTTCGACAAAGACAATCAACCGGCCGTCCATATCAACCTGGATACCAGTGGCTCACGGATTTTCAAACAACTTACCCGTGAAAATGTGGGCAAGCGCATGGCCATTTTGCTGATCGAAAAAAATCAGGCTGAGGTAATCACAGCCCCTGTCATCCGCGAAGAAATTGGCGGCGGGCGAGTGCAGATCAGTGGGCGCATGACCAGCCCTGAAGCCAGGGATGTTGCATTGCTGTTGCGTGCCGGTGCCTTGGCCGCTCCGATGGACATCATCGAGGAAAGAACAGTAGGACCGAGTCTGGGTGCCGAAAATATTGCTCGTGGTTTCAATTCGACTTTATATGGATTTCTCGCCGTTGCGGTATTTGTAGCCATGTACTACACCGCATTTGGAATGATCTCTGTCTTGGCACTGGCATTTAACTTGTTATTGCTCGTCGGTTTACTGTCGATCATGCAGGCTACATTGACATTACCAGGTATGGCTGCACTGGCATTAACGGTGGGCATGGCTATCGATGCGAATGTTCTAATCAACGAACGTATTCGAGATGAAGTTCGTAGCGGTGCATCTTCACAACAAGCCATTTTTACCGGATTCGAGCGTGCATTTGGCACGATTGTGGATTCCAACATCACTACACTAATTGCGGGAATAGCATTATTCGCATTCGGATCCGGCCCTGTCAAAGGTTTCGCTGTCGTACTGTGCTTGGGAATTCTGACTTCCGTGTTTACAGCTACGTTCGTATCCCGAGGTATGGTCAATCTGATTTATGGCAGTCGACGCAAACTAGATCGCGTACCTGTCGGAAAAATCTGGATCCCCAAAACCGACAAGACTACCAGACCAACAATCAAACCTAGCAGCATGGACTTGATTCAGGATATGACAGCAACTACAACAAAATCGGAGAAACTAGATCTTCCGAAAAATGAACCTGCAATAAGCAAATCAGCTGATTCAGAAACAATCCCTGACACTGAGAACCGTGATGTCAAATCAAGTGTCACTGCTACCGGTAAATCGAAGAACAGAAAAAAATCTTCGGATTCCAAGCGTTCCAAATAAATTTTTATTGCATTTAAGGAAGAATTATGGAGTTTTTTAGATTCAATCGAGACATTCCATTCATGAGTTGGAGACGACCAGGAGCCGTTATCTCCATTGTGACATTCATTTTGTCAGTCTATTTTATTGCTGTTAATGGTCTGAATCTCAATGTGGACTTTACAGGTGGCACCGTTCTGGAGGTTAGTTACAGTGAAGCCGCCGATTTAGAGAAAATTCGAACGATTCTGGCAGAGCAGGATATGCCGGATGCCAGTGTGCAAAACTTTGGTACTTCCCGCGATGTGTTGATTCGTTTACCTATCAAACCTGCAGTTTCTAGTGCGCAACTGTCGGAAATTGTCCTGACTGCGCTCAGACAGGCTGATTCTTCCGTGGAAATGAAGCGCGTCGAATTCGTAGGTCCACAGGTTGGGGCTGAATTACTAGAAAATGGTGCACTGGCATTATTGTTCGTTTCTCTCGGTATCGTCGCCTATCTTGCGATGCGTTTCGAATGGAAGTTTGGTGTAGCTGGGATAATTGCCAATCTTCATGATGTCGTCATCATCGTTGGTTGCTTTGCATTCTTCCAATGGGAATTTTCATTGACAGTACTTGCAGCCATTCTTGCGATTCTTGGATATTCCGTTAACGAATCCGTCATTATTTTTGACCGCATTCGTGAAAATTTTCGGAAAATGCGCGGTGCAACCATCACGCAAGTCATAGATAGTGCAATTACGCAAACTATGTCTCGCACGGTTATCACACATGGCTGTACTCAAATGGTTGTTATCGCAATGTTCTTGTTTGGTGGTGAAACACTGCATTATTTCTCACTCGCCCTGACAATCGGCATCTTATTTGGAATTTACTCTTCGATAATGGTCGGAAGTTCGATCATCATGCTGCTGGGAGTTAAGCGAGAAGACTTGGTTAAGCCCGAGAAAAAACCTCTAGAAAATGACGGAGCAGTTGTTTAATACTTAATCAATAAAAAAGGCGCAACTGCATTTACGCAAGTACGCCTTTAGGAATTTCTTATGCAGCGGAAGGATTTTTGCGTTTACGCATGAGGAAGAAAGCAGCAATTGCGATAACTGCAACAATCGGTCCGAT
>JAMWZR010000037.1 GCA_024282035.1 Nitrosomonas sp. | reverse complement strand
AGCAGCATCGTGCCCATGCCCAGCTTGTAATACTTCGAGTCGTACCACAGCGACATGTCGTAGCCAGCGCTAGAACTTGCGCTCGACGTTCCATATGTTGTTGCCATATAGTCCTCCATTAAAAAGTTAAATTGCGCGTTTTTTGAATCACCCAATTTTGATGAATGCAATATCAAGACTGAGTATTTCTTTTTTACGCAATTAAGAATAGCTGAGCCAAATATTTTTACAATGAATGGATCCACTCATTTTCTGGATCGAAATGCAGAGCAAGGAAATAGAAGTGCTAAATGCCGTATCTATAGGTCAGATACAAGGTTTGAAGGGTGTCAGTTCGGTGTCGTTGAGACTAGGTTATCCGGAAGATGCGGACCAGAATCCTGGGGTTTTAGACGTAGTGCAAAATTGAGCAAGCTGTTTGGGCCACTGAGATTGAGTTTCCTGGAGATATTAACACGATGATTCTCAATTGTTTTCTTGCTAAGAAAAAGCCGTTGCGCAATTTGAGGTGTGGTAAATCCCTCGGAAATGGCAGTTAAAACTTTTCGTTCTGCCTTGGTCAACAATGACAATTTGTTTAACATCGCCTCCGAAATGGCATCCTTATTCTGTTGATGGACGGCGATTTTGGATAGCTTGTCCAACCGGGCTTTGATGCTGTTGATTAATTCGATTCGGGTAAAGGGTTTGGTTAGATAATCGTCAGCTCCCATATCCATACCCATCCGAGTGTCATTACGCGTTGATTTGGCAGTAAGAAAAATAAAAGCAGCTGGAGTGGGTTGAGACTGTTTTTTTATTTTGTTGAAAACTTCGAAACCATCGATGCCGGGTAGCATGATGTCGCAAATGATGAGCTGTGGTAGACATTCCAGTGCCATTCTGATGCCTTCTTCGCCACTGGGTGCACAGATAACCCGAAAACCGTAATGCGCAATAATGGCGCAGATATTTTCGCGTAAGGCTTTTTCATCTTCTATGACCAATATCAATGGGTTATCCATGTTTATTGCTTTTAGAAAGGTAACTGCACGGTTACAGTGCAACCAAACCCTGCTTTACTTTCGAAATATATTTTGCCGCCGTGAATGACTATCAGCTTCCTGGCTATCATCAAACCAAGTCCGCTCCCAGGGATAATTTTGGCATTGGAAGCCCGATAAAAAGATTGAAATAAAAAAGGCTGATCGTGCTCGGGAATGCCAATGCCAAAATCCTTGACGCTAATAATATAGGCATTTTGCTGCAGGGTGACCGTCAATTCGGGTGGTTGCTTGCCTTCTGAGTATTTGAACGCATTGGATACAATATTGCGCAGAACATTACGCAATAGAATCTCATCGATACCAATGGTTCGATCAACCGTATCGAAATGATAGTCGAGCTGCCTTTGCTGTCCGCCCGGTTCAATATTGGCCTTGACGAATTCATCCATAAATTTCTTGAAAGGCAACTGTTTTTTGAATAACTCTATCTTGCCTTCATCGATACGTCCAATGTCGAGAATATTTTCCATTAACTCGGTCATGCGAGTCGTTTCTTCTGCCATAACTCCCTTATGTTTCTGGAAAAGCTCGGCGAAAGATGGGTCTTGTCGACTCGATTCCATTTTTAATTCCAGTAAATCCATGCTTGAGCGAATAGTCGCCAAGGGAGTGCGGAACTGATGCGATGCCAGGCTGACAAATTGCGTTTTGAAACGATTCAGCTCACGTTCCTTTTCCATGGCTTTTTGGTGTCGCTGTTCGGCCATTTTGATGAGAGTAATATCATTTTCGACCGCAACATAATTAATCAGTTTGCCTGAGTCATCATAAACTGCAGCAATATCGAGATAAAGCCATATTTTATTGCCACTTTTTGTGTAATTCAGAATTTCACCAGAAAAAGTGCCAGTTTTTTGCAGGGAGCAGGCGATTTCCTGAATGGTTTCAGGGGACGTTTCGGGGCCTTGTAGAAAATCTGCAGGATCATAGCCGATCACTTCTTCCGAACTGTATCCCAGAATTCGCTCGAAACTATCATTGATCCATATGATTTTTTTTGCATGATCGGTGATCATGACAATCCCATTTGTTTTTTCGGCAACGATAGCCATCCGCTGCAAATCCAGTTCGCTTTTTTTGCTGGCAGTGATATCTACGCCATAGCTAACTAGGAATTCCGTAACTTGCTTTTCGTCAAGCACTGGGTACATGTTACGTATGTAAGTTCTTTCAGTACCATCCGTATCGATGAGTTTCTCCTCGAAAGTCACCGATTTTTTTTCAACCATGCATTGCTTCAGAATTTCTGAGCGCTTTGATTCGGATACTGGAATCCAGTTTTCAAGGTCATTATTGGAGCCCCGTTTTTTTCCGATCCGGATTCCCCGTCGTTCCTTGCTCTTGACAGCAGCATCATTGGCAAAAATATAGCGACCGGCTTTATCCAGTACGACCAACTCGGTTGGCAACTTATCCAGAATATAGTCGTAGATAAAATGCTCTTTTGATTTCTTTTCTTCGATTTGCTTTTTTTGAGTGATGTTTTGCAGTACACCATACAAACCGACCACCTTTCCATGTTTGTCGGTCACGGGAGAGATCGTTGTCGAGTGCCACTTGATTCGACCATCTTTCATGGCGATCTTAAATACTTCGCTGCATTGTATGTTGGTGGTCGCAACCTGCCTGATCAGCGCCAGCATTTTTTGCTTTTCTGACTCTTGATAAAGAGTAGTGGCATTGAATAATGTTGCACAATCGAATCCAGTACCCAATTCATAAAACTCGTAGAGATAAGCTGACCAAGTCACGGCATTTGTCTGCAAGCATAGCAACCAGTCACCCATTGCAGCTGTTCTGCTAAGCAGTTGAAGCCGGATATGCTCAGTAGTGGCTGAGTTAAAGTCGGTCAGGTTAAAATTTTCTTCACTAATCATTTTTCAAACCGGAGAAAAATTAGTTTCACAGATCAGATCTGTTCCCAATTTCTTTATCTGAACAGACTGATATTGCCAACAATGTTCCATATTCGTTCTGGAATATTGTACAAAAAAACAGAATTTTTAAAAATTCTAACGAATTGTTAGAAATATGGAAATCTTTAACATCAATCTTGTGGGGATTGAAACCTTTGCGCCCTCTAGGCATCCACGATTCTGGAAGTCGGCAAAAAAAAACAGCGCTACATATGTAGCGCTGTTGTGAACGGAGAAATGTAAAAATTAAGCAGTGGTATTTATATTTTTTCCTAGATGTGCTGGAAGATATTGTGCCGGTTGCGTATCAGGTATCGCTTCAATCAAAGCCAGCGCACCTGCAGCATCAATATCCATGGCTTTCTTAAGGACAGCCATACTCACAGCCTCACGGGTACTATTCTCGGACATCATCGTTGCCAAACTGGCTATGGCCGCTACATCCATAATACTCTCCTTATTTTTTACAAATTAATTAACGGCAGTAAAAAACAAAGGATTAGAAAAAATTGGTATGTCGATGAAATTTAACTCGATATTCCGTCATATCACAATATTCGGGGATGCATTCAATCTTTTTTCATAAAAGTTGAGAATGTTTTCCTGAAATGATCTTTCCAGTCAAAACCTACTTTAATCGGAACTTTAACTCGCAGGCCCGCTTTCTTGTCATTTCCGTCCTCTAAATACAGGATATATTTTCCGGTTTCACTCATTTTAAGAATTTGCGTGATGACGCCGGATGGATGTTGCTGTGCGGGTATAACCATGACCTGTTGTTCGGTTTCTTTTTCTCCCTGTGACTCGATTTTGACCAAACGCAAGGCAATAGCAATATCGCGGGCCGTTTCCGGATAGAGTAAGTCAATAGTGATATGTAAGGTGCCTGCAGCAGGCAATTTGCCGCATTCTACGGGTATGTGTGGTGACCGAATGGTATCCTCGGGAACTTTATAATCATCGGGTAAGAAATAGCCCGAATATCCGATGGTCAGTTTCTCTGATTCTATGGTACAGGCACCGCCCCGGAATCCTTTAGGATAGGTATCGGACGAATCGCCTTGTGTACTGGCCTGATAGAAAGCGCCAAAGACAATAAAAATGGATACAAATACACCCAGTAACATGGCGAATTGAGTCTTGTGCGACGAAAGGTTAAGTTTTGCTGGCATGCTAATTTTTTCGAGAGGTTTATACGGAAGATGTAAAAAATTATAGCAGCCCAAGCCAATTTGCATAGGCTTAACATTGCCGTTTGTAATCCAATCTTTCAAATTGCCCTGAAAATACAGGCTTAATTCAGTTTTTGACTGGGCAGATAGGCATTATGATTCATGCTTGAATTAAATGAATCTTTACATGATTGATGTCACGAAGCATATTGTATTGGATGTAAAGGTATCGTTTGAGTCGTTTTGTGTTCAGTAAGAATATTCCTGAAACAACATCGTTTGGAACAAGGATGGATCGACGTTCGTTCTTAATCAAAAGTGGAGCCCTGATTTCGGCTGCTACCTCTTCAACACTGGGGTTTCCGGCCATCATAAAGACTTATAACCGCAAGCCTACCATCCGGGTCCTGGGTACACATGTCACTTTGCAGGAGACGATTCGTCAGCGTGCGGAGCAAGATCTTGGGATTCATATCGAATTTTATCCCGGTGGGGATGCAGAGGTGCTTTTCAAAGCGTCAACCAACCCGGGAAGCTTTGATATTTACGAGCAGTGGTCAGATAGTATCAAGATATTGCGAATGGCCGATGCGATTCAACCAATTGAAATCAAGAAATTGAAATACTGGGAGGAAATCAACAACCTGAGCAAATTGGGAAGATTGACTGAGCATGCACCGATCGGGCAAGGCGATGCACCCCACAAACTCCTGTATATCCAGGCAGATGGTTCACTTGGACCTGAGGCCACACAGCGGATCAGTTTTCTGCCGTATGTTCACAATACCGATTCGTTTGGCTACAACTCGGGAGTGATTTCCAAGGGAATTCCCTATGAGACCGAAAGCTGGAGTTGGCTGCTGGATGAACGGTATGCGGGTAAGGTAGCCATCGTCAATGCTCCCACCATCGGTATTTTCGATTTGGCATTGGCAGTTCAGGCACAAGGTTTGATGACGTTCAAAGATATCAGTGGCATGACACGGGAAGAAATCGATGCCCTGTTCGAGATTGTTATAGACAAAAAAAGACGCGGGCATTTCCGGGGCGTATGGACATCTGTGCCTCATTCCATTGAACTGATGGCGTCTGGAGAAATGGTTATCGGCAGCATGTTTTCACCGGCAGTCAGGCAATTGATCGGCAGGGGAATCCCCTGTGTCTACGCCGCCCCCAAGGAAGGTTACCGTGCATGGCATGGCGTAATGTGCTTGTCGCGTGATTGCCATGATGAGCGCAAGGATGCTGCCTATGCTTTCATGAACTGGTGGTTATCAGGCTGGCCGGGTGCATTCATTGCCAGGCAGGGTTACTACATTTCCAATCCTGAAAGGTCACGGCAGTTCATGTCGGCTTCGGAGTGGGATTACTGGTACGCCGGCAAACCGGCACAGGAAGCACTGAAAGGAATTAATGGTGCGGCAGTGGTGCGTCCAGGGGAAGTGCGGACTGGGGGAACGTATGCCAAGCGTTTTGAGAACGTGGCGATATGGAATACCGTAATGGATAATCATGAATACAGTTTATTGAAATGGAATGAGTTTCTGCTGTCATGAGGACCTGAACGTGACCCAGTTTCTGATCAATCATTTCAAATTACAACAACGCATCAATATTGGTTACATTCTTGCCGGTTCGGTATCCGTCATCATTGTCATTCTGGCTGCATTGGCTTTCTCGAGTATCAGTAACGATTACCGTAGCTATATTTCCTCCAGCCAGAAATTTCATATCGACTTGTTATTGACAGGACAGATTACCGACATTCACCGGCAAGCCATGATATACACCTATCAGGGACATCCTTCGGCTGCTGATCAAGTCATGACAGGTTATGAAAATCTGCTGAAACAACTGGATACTGATCTGCAAGCCAATCCACCGAAAATTCAGGCTTTTCTGGATACAATCCGGCCGCACTTGAAAAATTATTATGCAGTATTCTTGCAAGTCAAGAAGCAGCGCGATACCCAGCAATATTTGATCAGAAATGATTTCCGAAACCACGCTTCCACAATCGAAACGTTGATTCGCGACCTGACGATTCAGTTCAGTCATTCCAGTGACGTAAACTGGCAGCTGGAAAGCATACTCAATCGTTTATTGTCCGTTGAACGAAACCTTTACCGTTATCTGGATATTCTGGACTCAAGTTACGTGGCTGCAGCAAAGGAGCAATTGGATGAAGCCACTGCGGTTCTGGAAAATATTGGCCGACATAATCATGCTCAGCAGAGCCTGATCAACCAAGCCATCGATAAGCTGGAGCGTTACCGGCAAAGCTTTAATGAAGTAGTGCAGAGGACGCGGGGTTATCTCTATCTGATCAATGTCGTGATGGCAGCAGAGGCCTATGAGATTCTCTATCAATCCAAGAAACTCTCCAACTTGATAACAGAAGAAATGGCAGTCAAGGAGCGGGCGATTTCAGCGCATGTTGAGGAAATACTCTGGATATTGACGGTGTGCTGTAGCGTTTTACTGGCGATTATGGCTCTGATCACGGATAGCATCCGGCGCAGCATTGCTTTACCCATCGCACGCTTGGCCAATACTTTTCGTGCTTTGACCGGAGGTTCGAGTCAAGCGAGCATTCCGGCCTACCCCTTGAATGATGAAATCGGTCAATTGATACATGCTGCCTCCAGCTTCAGGGACAAAAACATGGAAACCGAATGCCTGCTGCAGGAATCCTTGCGATTAACCCGTGCTCTGGAGAGCAGTCATAAAACGCTTGAGCATACCAATGAGGAACTGGAGCAAGTTATCCATACGGTGTCGCACGACCTTAAATCGCCTTTGGTTACCAGCATGGGATTTGTCAGCATCATGCGCAAATTGGCCGATCAGGGACAATATGAACAGGCCGTGAGCAGACTGGACAAGATCACGTTGTCCATTGGACGCATGGAGCAGCTCATCAACGATTTACTGGATTTCAGTCGGGTAGGGCGAATTGATTTGAATCACAAACGAATCGACATGAATGCACTGCTATACCGATTTGCACAGACGCATGAAGAAAACCTGAATCGAATCGGTTTTACATTGCGCATTCATCCCAATTTACCGGTGATTCATGGCAATGAAAGCCGCATCCTGCAACTGTTCGAGAACATCCTGACGAATGCCGTCAAATATGCGCCGAATGAAGAACAAGGAGCGCGGCTTGAAATTGGAGCGATTGCGTATTACGATCATTCCCTGATATTTTGCAGGGATAACGGACCTGGCATTGAGCCGGCCTTTCAACAGAAAATCTTTGGATTGTTTTATCGACTGGATAATCATGCCGAAGGTTCGGGAATTGGCCTGGCGATCGTCAAGAAAGTGATGAAAATTCATGGTGGTGATATCTGGGTGGAATCAGAGCCTGGTAAAGGTGCATGTTTCTGGTTGAAATTTCCACGATCCAAAACCGCGGAGGTGAGTTAGCATGACCCATCAGCGTCGAAACCTGTTGTTGATCGAAGACAGTTACGAGCATGCCGAATTAGCCATGTTTTATATCGCCGAGTATCGGCAGGATATCGATATCATCCATCTTCCCGACGGTGGTTCGGCAATGCAATATCTCGAATCAATTCGTAACGGTGAGCGTCCGCTGCCTTGGCTTTGTCTGCTTGACCTCAAATTACCCAAATATGATGGTCATGAAATTTTGTCTACAATCAAGGATGATGAGTACTTGGCTCGTATTCCCGTCGTTGTGTTTACCACATCGGCCGCCAGTAAGGACATTCAACAAGCAATCACCAAGCACGCCAATAGTTTTATTACCAAACCCATGGGTGCCGATCGATACGGTATGACCATCGATTCGATACTGAAATACTGGGAATTGAATCAGCACGAGCGAATATGATCGCTGCGATGTTTTTTAATTTCCTGGCGGTTCCAAATGAGTACGATGACCTTGATTAAGGAAATGAAAACTCCTTTAGGTCTTGCAAGTAACATCTAACACGCTCACAGTGAGCACTTTTGTGATAGTCTTTCCATCCTGTCTGTCGACAGAATCAGTTGGTTCGCGTTTTAAATCTTCCGGTCGAATGTTTATGTCAAACAAATTTGTGATTGTGTTCATTGTCCTGGCAGGATTGTTGCAGGGATGTGGGGCTACACGTGAACTCGAAATCCGCCAGTCTGTCATGGCCGATGCGGCATTAACCGAAGAAGTGCGCCGTGCGATCGATCGCAAGGATTTGCTACAAGGCATGACGCAAAATGAAGTCATTGCGTCATGGGGACTGCCGTGCAAGTGGTGTTCAGGAACGCGCAAGAATCCAGGAGGAGATATCTGGGAATATAACATTACGGCATTCGGCCCTGATTCTGTGCTTAATATCACCGACTTGCTGGGAGAGGCGACGGCCATTTATCTGTATTTCGACAAAGATGGCAAGCTACGGCATTGGTCCAATCGCGACAAAAGCTAAGATCAAGGCTTTGTTGAATTGAGTTAGTCTTTTTGTCGCACCTTGGTTGCTGTCAGTTACGGGATTGAAGCTTATCGGGATAGACTCGGATTCATCGCTGGAGATTCAAGATTATCCGTATTCCGAACTTTCTGTTTATTGACAGGGTCAGAAAAAATTTTCAAAATGCCAGGCGCGGCCGGGCACGTTTTAAGAATTGAGATTGCTCATTCTTTGCCTGACAGGCAGCTAGTTTTTTTCTGTCTGTAAGCGTTATTTTGATAATAATGTAAGAGTCTGATTAATAATATTTATTACTTTATGGGTCATAACAATATGAATAAGATTTTATGTGTAATTTTGGTTTCGGCACTGTTGGCTGCAGGTAATGTGTATGCAAAAGGAGGGAAAAGTAGCGCTTCGAAAGGTTCGTCCAGTTCGAAACCTGCCGCTGCTGCACCTCAAAAGAAAGCTGATGCACCTGCTTCGAACGCATCATCCCAACCCGCAAGCGCTAATACTGCTGCGCCAGCCAATTCCGGTGCTGCCGCCGCTCCAGCCGCAAATGCTGCTGCTCCCGCGCCTGCCGCTGCACAGAGCCCATCCATGCTGCAATCAGTCATGCCAGCCCTAGTTGGCGGAGCCGTTGGTAGCTATGTAGGTAGCAAGCTGGCTGATGATGGTAATGCTGAGAAACCTGCACCGGCAGCCGCACCTGCAGCCGAAGGCGAGAAAAAAGAAGAACCGGCTGCTGCCAAACCCTGATTGCCAGGATTATTTCACCAGCACGCAGAGCGCCTAGTTTCTGCGTGCTTCGCTTCGTTTCGTTAGATTCATTTTTGTATCGCTAGTCAAACTGAAAGGTATAAAACAGATCGGCTGCATTGTCCTCACCGGCTTGTGTGACCACAGTGATTCGGGGAGTCAGGTTGTAAGTGAGTTTGGTGATGCCCATCGTGGTGGTGGCCAGACTGCGCTCATAACTCAAATAAGCGCGTGAGGAGAGACGCTTGCCAACGACACCGATTTGTCCGCTCAACGAACTGCCAACACCGGCTTGTCTGAAAGTGATTTCATCCACCCCGAGTGTGCGGGTGATCTGATCTGTAATGCCGGATCCGGTTTGACCGCCTAGTATCGAACCGGCTGCTGATACCAGTGTCGTGACATCCAGTCCACTGGTGTCGGGTTTTCGCCCCAGAACGATCCAGGATAGTTTCTCGGTATCCGGTACATTGGGAGTCGACACCAGCTTGACTTGCGGATGTCGCACCGAACCCATGATTTCTACGCCTGCTTCCACTTGCAGACCTTCACGCAAGGCCAGAACATTGAGCTCCGGATTGTCCAGGGGACCCTGAAAACTCACAATGCCGCGTTTGACTGTTAGATCCTGGCCATAAGCCTTGAATGTCGTATCCTGCGCCGTGATCGATCCATTCAGTTGCAGTTTGTTTCGCGCCGTATTCTGTACACGGAGTTGTCCAGCCAGTCGCCCTTCGAGACCGGAAGCCCGAATATAGAAGCTATCACCGAGATCTAACTGCATATCGAGTAACAACCCCAGTTTGGATTGCGTTGGTGCGGACGATTGGCTAACCAACACGATATCGTCGGATAGCTCGGGACGATCTTGTGGCCGTTGCAGCAACAAACCGGCATCGGCTCGCAGCTTTCCCAGCAGAATGAGCTGATTCGAATGCCATCGGGCCTGACCGGAGCCGGAAGCTATGATCCAGTAATCGGTTTTATGCGCCAGTGGCAGTCGATGTAACTGGAAATCCAACAGACTGTCATGTCCCATCAGGTCGATATTGCCCGAAATATTGAGTTTTCCGATATCTTGATCCAGCTTTAAATCCTTAAACCAGCGGGTTTCGGTGGGAGCGGGCAGTAGGCTGTTGAAGCGCAAATGATCGATGATCAGATTGGAATCATCAAAGTGTGCGACCAGATTTCCCTGTTGAATATCAATGCCGTGGTCCAGATGCAGCAAACTGAGATCCTGGCCTGTCGCCGTGCCGGAAAAGACAGGCTGTTTCCAGGTACCATGTACATCGGCCTGAATTTGTAGGCTACCATCGGCATTCATGCTTTCTCCCAGCAGTTCATCCAGCCATTTGAGATTGGTAATCCGAGTCTGAATTGCGCCACTGATGGGTGTGGTGGTGGAGATGGACCATCCGTCGGATGTGGAATGCAGGGGCAGGGTAGCGCGAGTCTGTATCGTGCCGATGGTTTCACTGGACAGTTCCACCGACCCGGTCAATTTGTTGTCTTGGGCATCGACCTTGAGCTGCAGGGTTTTAAGGCCGAATGGTTGAGGAATCTCACCTGGTAAGAACCAATCGCCTTGTTCACGTTGGATATGTAAGTGCCCCTCCAGCCGGGTTTGCGATGCCCAATTCCACCGCCCACCCAGATGCACCGCAGATTGTTGCGAAGCATCACGGTAACTTGGATGAATGGCCACGCCGGAAAAATGCCCGCGTGTCTTCCAATCCTTCGGCGTCCATTGAAATTGCTCAATCGCAAGATAACCATCGGATAGGGCAAGCCTGGTGGGACCCAGCATGATCGACTGTTTCTGCACGGATAGTGCTACCGGAGACTGCAAATGTACGGGCAAGTTGCCGGTGACGGATAGTTCCGTCAATTGTCCATCCCAGCGCAGTGCTGATGATGCAGATTGGCCTGCTACGCCTCCGCTGGCATGCAGACGAAGTTTTGTCGTTTCGGCAAGTTGTGCTCTGATCAGTATGTCATGCGCTGATGAAGAACCCGTGCCATCGATCGTTAGCTGTCGCAGACGTGTCTGCTCTTGATCGCGATAGCTGTCCAGGCTGGCATGCCATGTCAGTGCTTCGCGCTGCAAATCACCCTTGACGAAAAATCCGGAAAACCGGTGTTGACCGGGTAAATCCAGTCGTTTGCTGTGCAAATAAATTTCCGCATCGGGCCAAGGTTGCTGTTTGCCATGCAATTTGATGCGTCCGTGCGCATCACCCGTCAGTCCCAGTCCTAATTGTGCGAGCGTCGGAGCATCAAAAGTCAGCTCCAGCCAATCCTTGGATCGACCCACATCGCCATTGGCATGAATGTGATTGCTGCCAATGTGTAGTTGAGCCTGGCCTTGCCATTGCTGAAGTGTATTGAATGTAACATGACCCGAGCCGTGCATCGGTGACTTTGCCCAATGACTCTTTTGAATCTGATAATCGAAAATGCCGGAAATGTGCGGTGCCGATGTACCGGATGCCTCGAAGGATGCGTTGAGACTGGTTTCCGGACCTTGCAGGAAGTGCGCCATATTGAAGCGCTCCAGTTTGCCCGATAATTCGAATGGTTGATCATTAGCCGGCGCCCAACTGGCTTGGGCGGTAAGTCGTGATTGGTTGTGCTGCAGAATGAATGACTGCATGGCGATCTGTTCCGGAGTCCGCAGAAGCGATGTCTGCAAGCGCAGATTTTTGTCTTTCAGATGAATCTCGGCAGATTGCCGCTGTAGATCGCCTTGCAAATCGACTGATCCTGACAAGTTTGCCGCTTTCAGGCGTTTGTCGATGGATCGTGGATTCAGTTGCTTGATTTCGATGTGACTCTGGCCAGTCAGGTTGTGCAGTTGCCAGGTCAAATTGCCTTCGGCAACGAGCAGTTTTGCAAGTTGCAGGCGCATGTTTTGCAATGACACCTGCTGCGGTGTAATGGCGGTATCCGCTTCCAATATGGTAAATGGAATGCCACCCTCGTCAAAGGATGAGGCGGTGGAATTGCTGATTCGCAATGGACCGGACAGTGTACCGTCATCGTTTTGAAGCAGATTGGCATCGATGGATAAACGGGCATTGGGTAAACCTTGAATGAAATCGACTGGATTCAGTCCTTCAAATGAAGCTTGAAGATGTTTGATCGGATTGTCTGCAAAGGGTTGTACGAGCAGAGTCAAGTCACGTTTGTGTAAAGTCTGTGTGGCATGACTTTGGATGGATAATTGCGATAAATCGCCGCTGATTTTGACTATGGCATCGCCCCAGTGACTCGCATCTTGCCACTCAAGTTGTGCGTTCAAGCGAAATGGTGCCTGACCATCCAAGCTTGCCCTGGCGGTTACTTGCCCCCAAGGCGTATGAAAATCCAAGCGGTTTAACTGATGATGCAAGCCATTGCTGTTAAAGGATGACTCGACTTGCGAGATCGCATAAGACGAATCGTTGCTGGGTGCAAGATAGTGTATCGAACCGATGTGCAGGGACGGAATCGATATGGCTACAGGCCATTGCAGGCTGTCTGGCATGCTGGAAGCTGTCGCAGAGGGTGTGGTTGGCTTAGCCTGTATGGACGCAATGGTAATGTGATCGATACTGACTTGCTGAGAGAACAGCTTTTGTGGCTGCCACGCCAGTCGTGTATCCAGCAATGTTCCGGAAAAAGCTTGCTGCTCGATATCGATACGTTCGACATGCATCGAACGTAGTGTTCCATGGATACCGGAAAAGCGGATCGTGTCACCGCTGATCTGACTGGTTTGCATCAGTAACCAGTGCAGGCCGGAGGAGGTGAGGAATAGCCAATAAACCGATAGCACGATGGATAGCAGTACAAAGCTTGCTACACCTATCATGCCGGAGAGCCACGGTGATTTCCTGACTGGGTTTACAGGCTGATGTGCTTCCGAGGCTGAGGATGGTGTCATCGACATGGGTATGGCATTCAGAAAGCAACAGCCATGGAAAAATGGATACGCAAGGTGCCGGTTTCGTGAGATCGCGCTAGATCAAGTGCAACTGGTCCGGCAGGACTGCGCCAGCGAATGCCGCTACCGTAACCCAAAAAAGGATGCAGAGTGTGCCAGCTATCGGCTGCACTGCCAATATCGGCAAATGCGGCCGCTCCCCACTGCTGGGTCAGCCAATGTGTATATTCGGCCGTTCCGGTAAGCATGACACGTCCGCCAACCGTGGCATTACCTTCCTGTACGCCGATACTTTTGAAATCGTAACCCCGGATCGATTGAATACCACCTGCGCGAAACAGATATTCCTGAGGGATGCCAAAACGCGATGGCGCCAGAGTATAGCCAATTTCGGCGCGGATATAGAAAACATCTCGCGTGCCGACTGGCCACCAGCTTTGGTGCCGGGCATAAGTCCGGATGAAATCCTGAGTGGAAAACAGTTGCTGACTGCCTCCGCCAAACCGGATTTCCGAAACATGACCACGGCGGATGTTAACCGGATTATCGATGATCTGCCGCCGCCAACGCCAGTCCAGTGTCAGTGCTTCGTTGATCTGATGCAGGGCGCCAGCCGGTTGCTTGTTCTCACGCTGCCAGTTCAGCCCCCATTGCATTTGTACCTCGGGTGTCTGGTAATTGCGATTGAAGCCTACTTTTTGCTCGGTAGTTTTCAGGTTCTCGATATCGGTCATTTGCAGGCTGGCAATGAGCGAATGATTGATATTGTTCTGGTCTGGCAGGGTGTCGATACCGGCAAAAAAAGTTTGCCGCTTTTGTTCCAGCCGCAACATGCTGGTCAAATTCCAGGCTCGATCCAGAAAATTGTGATTGCGGTAATTCACTTCCCCGCGAGCACCATTGTTCGAGCTGTAACCGGCACCAAAGGCAAAACGCTGTGACTTCGCTTCGGCAAGCGTAACCTGCACCGGTATGGCCTGATGCTGAGCAATGTCCGGCGTGATGCTGATCGACACGGTGCTAAATTGTGGCGCTTTCTGAAGAGCCATCTGATAGCGGTGCAGCAACTCCCGCCGGTAAGGGTCTCCGGGTTTGAACGGTGCCAGATCTGTTATCAATGAGGAAGAGTAACGTTCTAGTCCAGTGATCTGGATGGAACCAAAATAAAAAACCGGCCCGGAATCGATCTCGATGGTCAGGTGTGCGCGTGCCAGTTCAGAATCGATGCGCGCCTGGCTGTTGATGATGTTTGCCGCAGCAAATTCTTCCTGGGTCAACAGTGATAACAGGGTATTCTTCGCTTGCTCCCAATCCGTCGAGCGAAACGGCGCATCCGGTTTCAATGGCCAAGCGTTGCGGATGTCATCGATACGTTGGTGATATTTTTCTGATGACTGCGTGATTTCACCCTGAAATGTAATATCAATGCTACTCACAAGAGTTTGGTTGCCTGGATCAATGGTGATCTCAGGTTTGCTGATACCTTCTTCTGATCGATGTGTGATCGTGATCGTCGGCGAGAAATAGCCTTCGGTAGCGAGTAGACTGCGAATTTCCTTTTGTGCACGGTACAGGAAAGTTTTTTCGGCATGGCTATCGCTAAAGGGTTCCTGCGGAACTTTGATGTACTTTACAATGAATGCCTCGATTTCTTGTGGCGCGGACAAGAGGACTGCCGGTGATTTTTTGATATTATCCGGTGTACCTTGCGCCAACGTATTCATGGGAAAAAATAATGACCAATACCATATTATCGCTATCCAGAAAAACGATGGGAATGCAGCTATTTTGCCGTTTGGTTCAATACTGATACACATGTTTACAAGCACAACGCTCTGCTAGTACCCGAAAAATTCGATTTTCATCATACTCACCGATGTATAGTTCTGCTCATGATTGTTCAGTAAAAGTGAATGCTTTAAACGATCTACAAACGTGTCGGCAATGTCCGCGATTGGCGACTTTCCTGCAAACTGTCAAGAATCACCACCCGGATTATCATGCACAACCTGTTGAAGCTTTTGGTGATCGGATGGCAAAGCTGCTGATCGTCGGTCTGGCACCCGGCATGCATGGCGCCAACCGGACTGGCAGGCCATTTACCGGCGATTACGCAGGTATCTTACTGTATCAGACTTTGCACAAATTTGGTCTGGCGACACATGCCGAATCCGTTTCGGTGCAGGATGACTTGCAATTGCTGGGGTGTCGCATTACCAACGCCGTGAAATGCCTGCCTCCGGACAACAAGCCTGTTTTGCAGGAAATAAAGCAATGCAATACATTTTTGGAAGCGGAATTGAACGAATTCATCCAGTCGGGTGGGATGGCAATACTGGCGCTGGGAACCGTGGCGCACCAGGCTGTGTTGATGGCGCTGCAACGCAAGCCCGGTCTATACCGTTTTGCCCATGGTGCCGTGCATGAACTGAACGCGGATAGCGGGTTGAAACTCTATGACAGCTATCACTGCAGTCGCTACAATACGCAAACCAAGCGCCTGACAGCTGAAATGTTTGAGCAGGTCTTTACGCATATCGTCAATGATTTGCGGAATTCATCATCATAACAAGGAGAAAATGCTATGCCTTACGTCAACATCCGCGTTGCCGGAACCCTGACACGTGAACAGAAACAGCAAATTGCCACTGAGTTGTGCGACACCCTGGAGCGGGTGGCCAAGAAACCCAGATCCTATACGTATATCAGTTTTGATGAAATTCCTGATGAAAACTGGGCCATTGCTGGAAAGTTGTTGGGTAGTGAGGACTAAGTCCATTGTCGGATTCCGAGTTTAACGCCAAGGAGTTTTGCGCCAACCTTCCTCTTCTGCCGGGTGTGTATCGCATGATCAACGCCAAAGGAGAAGTAATTTACGTTGGTAAAGCTGTTAGTCTGAAAAAACGGGTGTCATCGTATTTCCAGAAAAGCAGTCTGGGACCGCGTATCCAGCTCATGGTGTCGCAGATTGCCCAGATCGAAACCACGGTGACACGCTCGGAAGCCGAAGCGTTGCTGCTTGAGAATAATCTCATCAAGAGCCTCAAGCCACGCTACAACATTATTTTTCGTGACGACAAGTCTTATCCGTATGTAATCTTGAGTGGACATGGTTTCCCCAGGCTGGGTTTTTATCGTGGTGTTTTGGACAAAACGCACCAGTATTTCGGACCTTATCCCAATGCAGGAATCGTTCGCGAAAGTATTCATTTATTGCAAAAAATCTTTCGCTTGCGTACCTGTGAAGATAGTGTATTCAGCAACCGCACGCGCCCCTGTTTGCTGTATCAGATCAAACGTTGCAGCGGTCCCTGCATAGGCCAGATTTCTGCTCAGGATTACCGCATGGATGTCCGCAATGCCGAATTGTTTCTGCAAGGCAAACAAACCGAAGTGATTGCAGGTATTGAAACGCAGATGCAACAAGCTTCGGAGCGGATGGACTATGAACAGGCTGCCTTGTTACGAGATCAGATGCAAGCCTTGCGCCGAATTCGTGAAAAGCAATTTGTCGATAGCGGCAAGGCGCTTGATGCCGATGTCATTGCCTGTGCTCTGCACAATGATGGATCAGGCAGGGTTTGCGTCAACCTGGCCATGATTCGGGGAGGCAGGCATCTGGGTGACAAGAGTTTCTTTCCCCAGAATGCCGATGACTGTACTGCCGGCAATGTGATAGAAGCTTTTTTGGCGCAGCACTATCTGAATCGGAGTGCGCCATCACTCATTATCGTTGGCGAGAGCATCGAGCGTGAAGTATTGCAGGAACTGCTGACTGAGCAATGTGGCCATAAAATTGTCATCCAGTTCAACCCTATCGGTGAGAAGCGTATCTGGCTCAATATGGCCACGGAAAACGCGCGACTGGCGTTGCAACAGCAGCTAAGTCGGCAAGCTAGTCAGGAAAAGCGATTGCTGGCATTGCAGCAGGTACTGAACATGCCCGGATTGCAACGTATCGAATGTTTCGACATCAGTCACACTTTGGGCGAGGCGACGGTGGCATCTTGCGTGGTATATGACCATTATGCCATGCGCAACAACGAATACCGTCGATATAATATTGAAGGCATCACACCGGGTGACGATTATGCAGCCATGCGCGAAGCTTTGTCGCGGCGTTATCAAAAAGTGGTTAGTGGGGAAGGGCAACTGCCGGATCTGATCCTAATCGATGGCGGCAAGGGGCAAGTTACGGCAGCGCAGGAAGCCTTATATGAACTGGGGATTTATGATGCCAATCTGGTCGGTGTGGCAAAAGGTGAAGAGCGCAAGCCAGGACTGGAACAACTAATTTCGCCGCTGCTGGAAAAGCCGTTACAATTGCCTAGTGAGCACGCTGCCCTGCATCTGATCCAACAGATACGGGATGAAGCACATCGTTTTGCCATACAGGGCCACCGTGGTCGACGTGGCAAAGCCAGAACCAGTTCCAGTCTTGAGGATATCAGCGGCGTTGGGGCAAAGCGCAGACAGAAACTGCTGGGGCGTTTTGGTGGACTGAAAGGGGTACTGACCGCGAGCATTGAAGAATTACAGCAAACAGAAGGTATCAGTCGCAAATTAGCAGAAAAAATTTATAAAGAATTACATTAATTTCAACCCGGTGTTGACGGTATTCCGCAATGTGTGGTTGTTCGATCAATCCTTATTTCCTATCATGCCTTACAATCTTCCCAATCTGTTGACGTGGTTGCGTATACTGGCCATTCCATTGTTTGTCGGTATCTATTATCTGCCTGAGGAATGGCTGTCACCGCCCCAAAAGAACCTGACTGCGACAATGATTTTTGCTGGCGCAGCTATTACGGATTGGCTGGATGGTTACCTGGCGCGAGTATTGAATCAATCTTCAGCTTTTGGGGCTTTTCTGGACCCGGTAGCCGATAAATTGATGGTGTCGGCAGCATTGATTGTTCTGGTTTATCTCGGTCGACTGGATGCACCCATCGCATTGATCATTATTGGGCGGGAAATTACGGTATCCGCTTTACGTGAATGGATGGCACAAATCGGTCAGTCCAAGAGTGTGGCGGTGTCATTTTTGGGTAAGATCAAAACCACTTCGCAAATGATCGCCATTCCGCTTTTGCTGTATCACGATCGTATTGGGGTGCATTTCGAGCCCCAGAACGTTGGTACGTGGCTCATTTATGTTGCTGCTGTCCTGACAATCTGGTCGATGTTTTATTATCTCAAGGCTGCCATTCCACAGGCGCTATCAGCAGAAAAATAATTTCTTCCCGTGTAGTTTTGTGTGTGTGCATTCACAAAAATGCACTCTCACGCAGTAAGTGAGCTTGCAAGCTGCTTAGAAACTGAACTGAGTGCGGAACGAGAACGCGGAGAGATTATCACTTCTAGTCAATGGATTGGAGTCGTTTATGCCTATCATGGCTTCAGTAAGATAGTAATTGAACATGAAGCGGACATGCGGGTTGGGATACCAATTGGCTCCAAACGTAATGATTTCGACTTGGCATTTCGATGTACCTGTTTTACAGGGATTTGCCTGGAGGTTTTGACTGGTATTTTCAGCGAAATCATAGCGCATGACCAGTTCGATCGCACCCCATGAATTGTTGGGGCGCGGTTTGCCAAATGCTCCGCGATCCTTTTTATATACAGCTTCTTCTCCTGTTACAAACCAGCTTGCCTGTATATAAAAGGCCTGAATCAATGAATTTTTCAGCCGATTTTGTAACAAATGCGTATTGTCCAAATGGGAGATGGCATACTCCCCCTGGAGCGTAAGTGATTGGATCGCATAAGCGGCTTCGGCAGAAAATGTGGTTTGACTGTTATGCACGGGTGAGCCTAAAGCGGCGCCTGCAATCCCTAAAGATTTATTTATACCTTCTCGTCCACCATAAATATCAACGATTCTGGCTGACAGGGAATCTTTATCAGTGGTGTCCCGGCTTACGGAAAAGCCAAGATGTAGCGTTTTACCAGGCTGGTCCCATGGTAGCCACACAGCCCGTCCACCATAACTAATACCTGAGAATGGCAAACCAAAATGTGACAGACTCATGGCATACACACCAAACCCTAGTTTCTCCCCAATCATGCCACGGTAACCAATACCGGTGAGGAACTGTCGTCCATTATATAGTCCGGTTGAAGATGTAGATGGTCGCTCCATCATGGTGATTTCGTTGGAACTGGTTAATTCTTCAAGCCCGCGATATGGTTTGAATTGGCCAATTGTGATCTGCCCCGGACCCAGTTGCGTCGATACCCAAGCTTCACGCAAACTATGTGGGAAGGCGGTAGTTGCATTAACAGCAAAGTCATTCTCGAATTTGAAATTGATATTGTGAATTTTTCCAGTTAATGTAGCGTAGGTTCTGCGCCAATTAAATCCATCACGATCATTGTGATTCAGTAACTGACTGCCAAAAGCGGGGTAACTTTCAATTGCAGTATCGGGAAAAATGGAATGCATGTCTAGGTGAGTCCGGCCATTCAGGCCTAATTCAAAAGCACCGTTATCCGACTTGATCTTTAGTCCATTTTTATTTTTTAATTCAAAAGCGTGGCATGAAGAATCGCCAATATGAGCTATCAGCAGGAAACCATAGAAATTGGGAATATTTTTTTTGCGATTTGTTTTCAATAAACTTGATGTGACCCAACTCATATAGTTCAATGCCCGGGGTTCTGTCGATTAAGCGTAATTGTAGTTAAAGTAAATGAGATTGTTTAGTAAAATGACAATATATTCAAATTTGCAACCCAATGTTTTATCAGGGCAATATAAAGTGATGTGATCAGGTAAACCTGTCAACTCACAGTTAAGCAATTTTCTTTATTCTTTCAATTTCTGTTGTAATTCCCCCATTTATAACCGAAGTTAAAGGTAGAATTTAATACGCTAATTGGGTGAGTTTTTGTTTTTGTGTTATTACCCCAACGGCCATGTTAGGCCGTTCGTGATTATAGATTCACATCCATTTTATTGTTTATTGCATGGTCCTGAACCTAGGTAATTGATTCACAAAGCAATGCTGGTTCAACTAGTCATACGTACGGTCCTGTTGTAACGCTCTATGTAGGCATTTTGCTAAGATTTACCTGGCTGAATGAATTCCAGCTGCATTTCATTTTCGACTGCCCAGACAGCTTTTCACTGATGTATTCAGAGCTATTGTCACAGCGTATCCGATTAGGCTTATCATGCCACTCGATCAGGGTGGTTCAGCATACGTATGACTCGTTCTGCTGGTATGTAAAAACCTAGTCCTCCACGATTGCAGTCATCCAGTATAGTCAATAGTCGAAAACTGCGACCGTCTTCCAGCTGATCATGCATAAAATCCATTGACCAGGTCGTTGATTGTTGACGGTACCGATAGTGTCATTAGTTTGTCGCGTTTGAGCCGTATTTTCGGCTTGATCCGTATATTCAGTTCCAATTCCTGACAAATACGGTAAACACGCTTGTGATTCCAGGAAAAACACTTCACATTGCGCAAGTACAGAAAACATAACCAACCCCCCAGTTTCATTGGTTGTGCGTCAATCGCAGCAGTCGATCTGCAATAATATGGTTATCAAGGCTGAGACTGGGCCGATAGCGGTAGTAGATCTCGCTGATACCATAGATATCGCAGGTTAAACGAATACTGATCTTTCTTTGCGTAACAATTTGTTTTACCAACTCGCGCCGCTGTCAAGACACTACCACTTTTTTCCAGTGCTTCCTTGCGTAACTCCGATTTTAACCGCTCTTTGGCATACATCTTTTTCAGATACCGATTCTCTTCTTCCAATTCTTTGAGCCAGGATGCCATTGATGTATCCATAACGCCGTCTTTTCTACGCCCATTATAAAACGTCGCTGCTCATTCCAAGTACTCGGCACAGCTGAGGTACTGGAACCACTGCCCCAGCTTGTTTGAGTATCGTCATGATCTGGCTATCACTAAATTTCGATTTCTTCATTGCAGAATCTCCTGTTCTTAGATTACAAGAAAATTCTACTTTTAAATCCTGGTATTTTTCGGAGGGATTATCCTTAACAAAATGAGGTCTTAGAATAAATCTGTTTTTTTGATCAAACTATTTTTGTAAATTGGATTATTTAGTACCAATAACTTATGTTCTTTATAAAGTTTTTTGAAGTCGAATTCTTGTAAGAAAATTATTTTAATATTAAAGTTAAAATTAGAAGTGCCGTAACGCATTACAACAATGCTCACAGTTAGGAAAATCATGAAAATTGATAAATCGCTACAATCTGTAACATCAGTTTCTGCAAATGAAAGCAAGAAGCGCATCGATAATACGCGTGACACTGAATCTCCCGAAGCGGGTAATGTACATCTCAGTTCGAATTTTGCAAAACTACAAACCTCTGATATTGAATCTAATCAACCAGTATTTGACGCATCTCTTGTGGCGGAAGTCAAGCAAGCGATAAGTGAAGGTAATTTTCAAATTAATCCTGAAGTAGTTGCTGATCGATTACTCGAAACTGTAAAAGAATTAATACAGACTAAGAAAGGTAATATTTAATGTCTTCAATATCTTTGGCACCTGAGGTTATCTCAAGTATCAAAATTGAAATAGGTAATTTACAAGTATTTATCGATACTCTAAAAAAAGAAGAACGTGCGTTGATTGAGGGTGAGATTGATGATCTACAAACTTGTGCAACCATTAAATCTAAATTGATTAATAACTTTACAACATTCAATTTGATGTTTCGCGAGCACATGTGCGATCAAGGATTAGAATTCGATGCGATTAATTTGGATAATTCTTTACCGGATCAGAGTGAATCTAAAGTTGTATGGCAAGAATTTATTAAATTTGCTTCTATAGCAAGAGAGATGAATGATTCAAATAGGTTAATCATTTCGGCCTTGATTCATCATAATCAATGTGCATTTGCTGCATTGCATTGTGCTGCTGAAAAGATTTCGATCTATGATCCTAAAGGACAGATTTATGCTTGAAAATGTAGGGTGTTAGTTGAATTTAAAACTCGTTGTAGACAACCTGGCGACTACAATTAAGTATAATAGCTAATAGATTCGCGAAGATTGGCATGGTCATGTAAAATGAAATAATTCAGACCCAATCTGACAATTACCTGATTTGACGATGTTTGTTAGATCAAATCCAGTTATTCAAAGCAGTGATTTTATCGTCCAGAATCTCGGTAATTCCTAATGGCCGTGTTTCGCCGTTCGTGATGATAGATCCACAGTCATTTTGTTGCGTAGTCCTGAACTTCGGCAATTGATTCAAAGCCATGCTGGCTCAACCAGTCATACGAACGGCCCTGTTTTAACG
>JAMWZR010000003.1 GCA_024282035.1 Nitrosomonas sp. | reverse complement strand
GATACCGATTCTTCCAGACTAGCCAGATCGGATACAGGTATTCCGAACGAGCGGGAACTGACGATCTGTTTTTTCGGCGGATTGATTTCTTCCAGTTCGATACAGGCCGTGCCATTGATCTCACGAATGGTTTTCTCCATCACGACCGAGAAACGAGTACGCATTTGTGATGGCGATGCTGTTTTGAGATCCCATACGGTTTTGATGCCGATTTCATGCAGTTTGGGTGCAAGCCGTCTGCCAATACCCCATATTTCACCGACTTCAATTTTGCTGAACCATTCATTTTGTTGCTGTGATGACATGACGTTCAGGTTACACACGCCACTAAATTCAAGATTCTTTTTGGCAATGTGGTTAGCAAGCTTGGCCAGTGTTTTGGTGGAACCTATCCCGACACAAACCGGCAAACCCGTCCACTGCTTCACTCGCTGACGAATTTTCTGACCGTAGTGAGTCAAGCTTTTTGTTCTAAAATCGGTGAGATCAAGAAAGCATTCATCAATGGAATAAATTTCCTGGTTTGGACTGAACATTCCCAGTATGCTCATGACGCGATTGCTCATGTCGGCATACAACGCATAGTTGGATGAGTAGGCAATGATTCCGTGTTTTTTGGCTAGATCTTTCAGTTGAAACCACGGTTGACCCATTTTGACGCCCAGTGCTTTTACTTCGTTGCTTCTGGCAACCGCGCAACCGTCATTGTTGGATAGCACTACAACCGGTTTGTCTTCCAGTTTGGGATTGAATACTCGTTCGCAACTAACATAGAAGTTATTCACATCAATCAGAGCGATAGAATGAACGGGCATATCAATTCAGCGTGATGACTTCAAAATTCTCTCCGTCATATATAAACCGACAGTAACTTACTTGAAGCGACGGAATGATCCTATCACTACACCAAATATCTCAAACTGCATATCTGGGCGAATGTAAATGGGTTTGTAAGCACCTGACGAATTGGCTGGCATCAGCCTTGGCATTTTGTTCGCCCCGTAATCAAAGATTTTGATGGTAAATTCCCGATCCACCACAGCCAGTACAATATCGCCGATACCGGGCGTTTTGGAGCGATCCACAACAACTTTATCCCCCGGCAGTAAACCGACATCGATCATCGAATCTCCCTTAATCGTGACAAAGAACGTCGATGCAGCATGATCAATTAGAAATTCACTGACATCGAGACTTTTCTCGACATGATCATCTGCCGGACTGGGAAAACCTGCCGCCACTTTGGTGGAAAAAAGCGGTAACAAGGTTGGTTGATCGCCAATGGCGGGAATAAAAAACTCATCCACGTTGGTTGTTTCTTGATCGGAGCCTGTTCTTTTACGCTGGTATGCATCCAGAAAGTTTTTGATGGTAGCTCCCTGACTTTGCGGTATGCGTACTGAAACCGTCGGCTCACCATATTTACCCTGGCCACGCGGCCTACCTGCATTCTCTCTTTTCCCGCCACGATTTGACATGTTCGAATGACTCCATATTTGAAATGTGTTTCAGTATTCAATCATGATGTGTATGGTTATGTCAAATATACTGATATGAAAGATCAAGGCTAAGCAATTGAAAGTAAGATACTAACCACATTAGATTACAATCAATAGAATCGACTGGTATAAACTTTATCAATTGGATTTATCTGAATATGTGCGGTACATTTCTACATATCTAAATTGTACTAACTCTTTTATTTAATCATTCTGGTCGATATGAATTGGAATAACTGGTGACGGACTTCGACTAATGATTACAGCTTTCCAAGCAAAATACTTTGCGCACGACCTTACACGACGACATGCACCCAATGGTATAGGTCGACTGTCTCAATCACTTTTTGATGCCAGTGTTGACCTGAATCCACATCAAATAGAAGCTGCTCTATTTGCTTTGAAATCGCCATTATCGAAAGGTGTTTTACTTGCTGACGAAGTGGGTTTGGGAAAGACGATTGAGGCAGGAATTGTATTGTGCCAGTACTGGTCGGAAAGAAAGCGGCGGCTTTTGGTTATCTGCCCTGCTTCATTGCGCAAGCAATGGGCACTGGAGTTGGAAGAGAAATTCAATTTGCCCGTGGTCGTTCTTGATGCCAAAACTTGGCGCGATCAACTCGAAAAGGATCAATCACCTCTCAACCAGAAAGTTATTATCATCTTATCGTATAACTACGCCAGCCGGATTCGTGATGAATTGAAAGCCATTGCCTGGGATTTGGTGGTTATTGATGAAGCACATAAACTCCGCAATGCCTATCGGGAAAGCAACAAAATTGGACAGGGGATCCGCTGGGCAACGAAAGATTGTCGCAAACTACTGTTAACAGCAACACCCCTGCAAAACTCATTGCTCGAGTTATATGGTCTTTCCACGCTCATTGACGAACACCTTTTTGGCGATGTGAATGCTTTTCGTACCCAGTATGTTGGCGCAAGCGGTGATTTGGATAGCTTACGACAACGTTTGTCAGGATTCTGCCGACGCACTTTGCGCAACCAGGTTACGGAATATATTCGATATACGGAACGGCGCGCCATTACTCAGCCATTTCGTCCTACTGATAATGAACATCAACTCTATGAATCAGTTAGTGATTTTTTGCTACGTCCAAACAGTTATGCTATTCCGTATAGACAGCGACATCTCACAGAACTGATTTTACGCAAACTATTGGCTTCCTCTTCGCTGGCGATTGCCGGAACGCTTGAGACCATGAAAGTAAGATTGGAAGCATTACGTGATGAAAAAATACAGGATGATCCTGGTTTCGCCGAGCAATTGATTGCTGAAGAAGACATCGAAGAAGACTTACTCGATGAAATACTGGCAATAGATCCACCGGAGGAAGATAGCAATTCGATTCAAAGCACTATAGATCGTAAGCAACTAGAGGAAGAAATAAGCTTACTAGCGCAATTGGCTGCATGGGCCAGAAATATTGGTACTGATACTAAAACGCATAGTCTGCTGACTGCCTTAGATATCGGTTTTCAGCAAATGGCTACAACCGGCGCACAGCGAAAGGCACTGATTTTCACCGAATCACGTCGCACTCAGGCTTACCTTAATGAGTACCTGCAAGCCAACGGCTATGCGGGTCAGGTCGTTCAATTCAGCGGCACCAACAATAGCCCGGAAGCCACTGCCATCTATGAAAATTGGCTCGACGACAACCAAGGCACTGGTCGTATTGCAGGCTCTAGAGATATCGATATTCGCACCGCACTGATTGAGCATTTTCGTGATGAAGCCAGTATTATGATTGCCACCGAAGCAGCTGCCGAAGGTGTCAATATTCAGTTTTGTTCCTTGGTAATCAACTATGATCTGCCGTGGAATCCTCAGCGGGTGGAACAGCGGATTGGCCGTTGTCATCGCTATGGGCAACGACATGACGTGGTTGTGGTCAACTTCCTGAATGAACGCAATCAGGCTGATCGCCGGGTTTTGGAATTGTTGACCGAAAAATTCAACCTGTTTAATGGCGTTTTTGGTGCATCCGATGATGTGTTGGGCAGCATTGAATCCGGTGTGGATTTTGAAAAACGTATCCTGACTATTTATCAGCAATGCCGCACACCAGATCAGATCGAAACTGCTTTTAAAGCGCTGCAAGCAGAAATGGATGAGCGAATTCAGGCACGCATGAATGATACCCACAGAATGTTGCTTGAGAACTTTGACGAAGATGTGCATGAGCGATTACGCATTCAGTTGAACGATGCAAAAGCCCAACTGGATCGCTTTAGTAAACGTTTCTGGTCACTGACCCATTTCATGCTCCATAAACGGGCACAATTTGACGATAGCACATTGACTTTTGACCTTACTAGACCGCCCATACAAGATGTAGCAGTGGGTCGTTATCATCTTATTTCCAAAAGCACACCCAAGGCTGACAAACCATATACAACCGAAACAACTGAAGACTTAAGCGCTGAATTTGGAACATTCTTATATCGCCTATCGCATCCATTAGGTGAATTTGTTATTGATCAGGCTAAAATACTGAACACGCCGCCCGCACGTATTGCGTTTAATGTCAGCCAACACCCCACACGCCTGCATTTGGTAGAAGCCTTACGTGGCAAATGTGGATATCTTACGTTGACACTACTTGCAATTGAAAGCTTCGAGCGTGAAGAGTACTTATTATTTTCTGCCATTGACGATCAAGGTTTATCGTTAGAACAAGAAACCTGTGAAAAATTATTTAACTGCATGGCAGAAGATCAGGGTGCGACCAATATACCTGAACCGATTGCGCAAAGGCTTACAGCGGAAGTACAACGACATAGTAAATCCACGATTAGTCAATCTCTGGAAACTAACAATCAATATTTCAATGAAGCACGTGAAAAACTTGAAAAATGGGCGGATGACATGGTCCTTTCTGCCGAAAAAGCACTGAAGGACACCAAAGAACAGATCAAAATTCAGCAACGGCAAGCCCGATTGGCTCCCAATCTCGACGAACAGCATGAAATCCAGAAACAGATACAAAAGCTGGAAAAGCAGCAACGTCGCCAGCGGCAAGAGATTTTTCAGGTGGAAGACAGCATTATTGAAAAGCGCAATACCCTGATAGAGTCACTGGAACGGCGCCTCACCCAGAAGACGGAATCTGAGCAATTATTCACAATCGAATGGCGAGTCGTTTGACGTGCCCGATGATTGTAAATTTTTATCCTGTCCTATGTCCTAAATAATTGATAAAAAATTGACGTATATGGATGCAATTCATTATCATGCTAATAACAACACCCCCCACGCATCCCGTAAGATTTGCGCACCATGGGGGGTTTCCTTTTTTATAGGGTGCCTGGATGATTAAACAACCCTATACCAAACCAGCGCTAACGATTGCGCAACAGATTGACCAGTTGCGTGGACGTGGTATGGTGTTCAATGACACAGCACGGGCGGCACATTACCTTAGCCAGATTAATTACTATCGATTAACTGCCTACTGGTTGCCATTTGAGTCGGATCACGCCACGCATACCTTCCAGCAAGGAACCAGTTTTGAGCAAGTTCTGGATTTGTATATCTTTGATCGTGAATTACGTTTACTGGTAATGGATGCGATTGAACGTATCGAAGTGGCCATACGCGCACAGTTTTCTTTCCAGTTGGGGCATCGCTACGGTACGCACCCGCATTTGAATTCGGCATTATTCAAACCAGTTTGGAATCATGCCGGGCAAGTTAGTCAATTAAATGAAGAGGCGCGCCGAAGTAAGGAAACCTTTATACAACATTTATTGGCGAAATATATCGAACCGTTACCGCCTATCTGGGCAGTGGTAGAAATCATGACACTTGGTCAACTTTCCAAGTGGTATGCCAACTTGAGCAATGGTGCAGATCGCAATCTTGTAGCGCATGTCTATGACTGTGATGAAGTTAATTTAGTGTCTTTTTTGCACCACCTAAGTACGATGCGAAATCTATGTGCTCACCATAGCCGCCTATGGAGCCGTGAATTTACTTTTGGATTCAAGCTGCCTCGAAAACGTCCACAAGCACTGCTCAATAGTTTTAATCCCAAAGCACCGCGGCGTATCTATAACACACTGGTTATGATGAATTATCTAATGAATCAGATCGCGCCTGGCCACCATTGGCACGAACGATTAATAAGCATATTGACCCGGTCTCACATTGATACAAAACCCATGGGTTTTCCGGATGATTGGAAAACACGGGCAATATGGTGCTAGCAGACCGAACTTACGCAATATCCTGACGGAAAACCATGAGCAAATACGACGACCTCGTTAAGAAGCTAAAAGAAATATTTCAGATCGACCGGCCTGAGCTGGATTTTGGCATCTATCGCATCTTCAATACGCGCGCGGTGGAGATTAACCATTATCTGGAGCATCGCCTCAAAGCCAAAGTGAACGAAAGCCTAGCAGCTTCCCGCGCGGCGAATCTTGATGGCTTGCAAAGAGAATTGGTGGAAAAAGAAATACAATACCGAGCTGATGGTATTGATCCTGTAACCGTACCCAAAGTACAGGAAATCAAGCAAAAACTGGCTCAATATAGTACCGGCACTTCCGAACACGAGAACGCCGTATTTTCGCATCTGCTCACGTTCTTCTCCCGCTATTACGACAAAGGCGATTTCATCAGTCAGCGCCGCTATAAGGGCGACACTTACGCCATTCCCTATGCCGGGGAAGAAGTGGTGCTACATTGGGCGAATAAAGATCAGCATTACATCAAGAGCAGTGAAAGCTTCTCCAACTACGCCTTCAAGCTGGATGACGGGCGCACGGTAAGCTTTCGTCTGGTTACGGCGGATACCGCCAAGGACAACCGCAAGGATAACGACAAGGAACGCCGTTTTGTGCTGATTGAAAAGCACACCCGCATACTTACCGATGAGGAAAGCGATGAAACTGAAGAAGAATTGTTGCCGGTGACGGAAGAAAATGGCGCTAATGGGCAAGAATTGGTGCTGCGCTTTGAATACAAAGCCATGCCCAAAAATACGCCGGACAGCAAGCAGGAAAAGTTGGTGATTGATGCAGTCAATACGATCCTGGATGATGCAAACGTCAAAGCCCGCTGGCTGGGTTTGAGTCGGCGTGAGCCCACGGAAAAGAACCCCCAGCGCACGCTGTTGGAAAAGCACCTGACGCAATACACCACGAGAAATACCGCCGACTATTTCATTCATAAGGATTTGGGCCGGTTCCTGTGCAACGAATTGGATTTCTATATCAAGAATGAAGTCATGCACCTCGACGATGTGCAGCATGCCGAAAAATTTGCCGACATCGAAAAGAATCTGCGCCTGATTCAGACTTTGCGTGCGATTGCGCTGGACTTGATCGCCTTCCTCGCACAACTGGAAGATTTTCAGAAAAAACTCTGGCTGAAAAAGAAATTTGTCGTGGCGACGCATTACTGCATCACGCTCGACCGGGTGCCGGAAAGCCTTTATCCAATCATTGCCGCCAACCCCGGGCAATGGGAACAGTGGGAAAAGCTGGGAATGCTGGGTGAGAATGAAACCGGCCTGTTTAACCAAGCCAAAGCGGGCAGTGTCGAATACCTGAAGGCGCATCCTTGCTTGATGGTGGACACCGCGCTATTTGATGCGGTATTCAAATACGCTCTGCTAGCCGCGGCGGATAATCTGGATGACAGCCTTGATGGCTTGTTGATTCATGGCGATAATTTTCAAGCGCTCACACTATTGCGAGAAACTTATAATGAAATGGTCGATTGTATATATATAGACCCGCCATATAACACATCCGCTTCTGAGATTATTTACAAAAATTCCTATAAAGATTCTTCATGGTTAACGCTGATTACCGATAGACTAAATACAAGTACTCGCTTGCTTAAACAAGATGCATCAATAGCAATAGCTATTGATGACTTCGCGATGGTTCGCCTTTCCGAGATGGCGGATAACGTATTATCTTGTCATGAGAGAAATATGGTGATCGTCAATCATCATCCACAAGGAAGTGGCGGAAACAATATATCAAGAACACATGAGTACATGCTTGTTTATACCCCAATTGGGAAGGACATTTTAAGAGGAAAAGAAAAATCTGGGGAGACTGAATACAGAAGTTTCATGCTCAGCGGACCTGGCGATAATAAATCCAGGAATGGAAGACCAAATAGCTTTTATGCATTTATTCTTGATAAAAAAAACAAAACGATTATTGGTATTGAACCCCCACCTAAAAAGGGCGAGCAGTATATAACAGAGGATACTGTTGAAGGATACTCTCGTGTTTATCCTATTGGTCAAAGTGGACGAGAACAAGTGTGGTGCCGTTCTTACACTTCCGCAGTTCAAGCATTGACAAATGGTGAAATAATCTTATCTGAGAATCTTATACTCAAACTGAAAGTTGATACAAAAGGAAAAAGATCAATACTCATGAGCAATTGGGTTGACAGCAGGTTTAACGCTGGCCCGCATGGTACAAGGCTGATTGCTGATATTCTAGGCAGTAACGAAGCATTTTCATATCCCAAGTCAATTCACACTGTAACAGATGCAGTTGATTCAATGACGCATAGTATAGAATCTCCAATTATTATTGATTACTTCGCCGGTTCAGGCACTACAGGTCATGCCGTCATCAATCTCAACCGCGAAGACCAAGGCAATCGTAAATACATCCTCGTCGAACAAGGCGAATACTTCGATACCGTCCTGAAACCCCGTATCCAGAAAGTCGCCTATTCCGCTGACTGGAAGGACGGCAAGGCGACAGCCCCTGAAACCGGCATTTCTCATGCTTTCAAAATCCTCGAACTGGAGAGCTACGAAGATACGCTGAATAATCTGCAACTACGCCGCACGGCACAGCAACAAGACCTGCTCGACACCCTGCCGTCATCCGCTCAGGAAGATTATCTGCTGCGTTACATGCTGGATATCGAAAGCCGTGGCTCGCTGCTGTCAGTGGAACATTTCAACAAACCATTCGATTGCACGCTCAAAGTCACCGTGGATTCTGCCGGTGCTTATGAAGAACGCACGATTGACCTGGTGGAAACCTTCAATTACCTGATCGGCTTGCGCGTGAGGCATATCGACATGCAACGGGAACAAGGTTTTGTGACGATCATCGGCTGGCTGCCGTCGGGTGAAAAAACGCTGGTGCTGTGGCGCGATGTGGAACGGGTGGATTATGAGCAATTGAACCGCCTGTGCGGCAAACTGGCGATCAATCCGGCGGACAGTGAATTCGAAGTCGTCTATATCAACGGCGACCACAACATTCCGGCTGTATTTACCACCACCGAGGAGGAAGGTGGCATTACCAAGACATTGAAAATACGCCAGATCGAGCCAGAATTTTTGCAGCGCATGTTTAGCATGGAAGTTTGAAGAAATGGCTAACTTCCACAAGCAGTTAGTACTCAATCACTGGATGATGAGTTTTTTCAATGGCGGCAGCTTGCTGGCACTGAAAACTCGACTGGGGGAAGACCGGCATGAAGGAATCGAAGAGGACGGACAAAGCGGTTTTTTTCATGCTTTGCAGCACGATTTGTTTCAACCGGATTTGATCAGGCAACAAGATCTGCGCCGTTATGATCTGAATATTGTGCAGCATTGGAATGCTATCACCGAGCAGCGCAACAAGATCGAAGGCACTGTACTCAATATGAAGTATTTCCAGTATCTCTCGTTGCTGTTCACTGAGATATATCTGGATTGGTATTTCAACCAGAGGCAGCAATTGCTGGATGGCTTGAATAAAGGAATGCAGACCTATAACGACGGACAAGAGGTCGATCACCGATTCCAGTCTTTTGATGTGGATGAATTGAACAAGCTGGCTTTCTGGAATGCCACCGGCAGCGGCAAGACATTGCTGCTGCATGTCAATATCCACCAGTATTTACATTATTTTCAGAGCGGTCAAAAAAACATTTACCCGGACAAGATCATTTTGCTTACGCCAAACGAAGGGCTTTCACGCCAACATTTGGAAGAGTTGCATCTATCCGGCTTCGGTTACGCCCAGAATTTCAACAAGGCGCAAACTCCGCCTCGCGGCACTGTTGAGATCATCGACATCAACAAGCTGGGCGATGAAATGGGCGACAAGACGGTCGCAGTAGAAGCTTTTGAAGGCAATAATCTGGTGCTGGTGGATGAGGGGCATCGTGGCACCAGCAAGGAAGCAGGCGCTTGGATGAGTCGCCGTGAAGTGCTGGTGCGAGGCGGTTTTGCTTTCGAATATTCTGCTACTTTTGGCCAAGCAGTGGCAAAGGGTTTAACCGTCGTCAAAGCAGAGCAGGAATTGATCAAGAGAAAAGCCAAAATGCTGTTTGAAACAGCCAATCTGAGAAAACTGGATGAATCTCAAATACAGCAATTGATGCTAACACGAGAAGAAAAACGAAAAGCGCGCACAATGGCGACGCGGGAGATTTATGCCAAAAGCATTCTGTTTGATTACTCCTATAAATTTTTCTACGAAGACGGCTATGGAAAAGAGTCGCTGATTCTCAATCTGAAAAATGAAGACTACGATCGGCCGGATATCGCTCGGCAATATTTCACTGCTTGTTTGCTGAGTTTCTATCAACAGCAATACCTGTGGAACACAAACCGTGACAGACTGGTTGATTTCAACATTGAAAAACCGCTGTGGGTGTTTGTGGGCAATACCGTCGCGGGTGAAGACTCAGATATTCTGAGTGTTCTCAGATTCCTGGCTGGCTTTCTGAATGATGAAGCTAGCGCTAAGCAATGGTTGAAAGATTTGCTCGCCAATACCGCACGCCTATTGGATGCCAAAGGCAATAATATTTTTCATAACCGCTTTACGCCATTGATGCACTTCAATGCCGATGTTGTTTATTCCGGCATTCTTAAGTTGCTGTTTAATACCGATGCGCGGCAGCGGCTGAAAGTGGTCAATTTGAAGCGAAGCAAAGGAGAGTTGGCGCTACGGGTAGGTGATGCCGAACCGTTTGGGCTGATCAATATTGGCGATGATGCCGGTTTTTTTAGAGAAGCGGAGAAAATTGAGAATACCCAATGGTTTGATACCGAAGCGGATGATTTTGCTGAGTCAAAGTTTGGCACGCTGAATAAAAAGGATAGCCATTTGCATGTATTGATTGGTTCACGCAAATTTACCGAAGGCTGGAGCAGTTGGCGTGTATCCACTATGGGTTTGCTCAATATGGGTCAAGGCGAAGGCTCGCAGATCATTCAGTTATTCGGGCGCGGCGTGCGTTTGAAAGGCAAGGATTATTCACTCAAACGCAGTCTACCTGGGCAAAGACCGAAAGGAATGCATCTGGAAAGATTGGAAACACTGAATATTTTTGGTGTGAATGCGGGTTATATGGCCGCTTTTAAAGATTATCTGAAAGAAGAAGGCATTACACCATCGGATGAAATGATCGAACTTGATTTTGAAACCCACATCAATCTGCCTGAAAGTAAGTTGAAGTCCCTGGCATTGAAAGATGGCTATAAGGACAACCAGATCAAGGGATTCAAGCGTACACACTTTCCTTGGTTATACGAAGTGCCGGGCGAGTTTGAGGGCAAAATCAATAAGGTATCTATCGATTTGGATTTATATCCCAAGATAGAAGCCATGAGCACGCAGGATAAAACCAGCATCACAACAAACGCCAGCATTCGCAATAAAGGCAAAATTGCAAGCGCAACCATGGCGCTGTTTGATTTTGACCGGATCTATCTGGCAGTACAGGAATTTAAACAACAAAGAAGCTGGAGCAATTTGCGTCTGGAGCGCACACGATTGATGGATTTCTGCCGAACGCGCGATGACTGGTACACCCTGTATATTCCACAAGCCGAGCTGGTGATTCGCAACATTGCAGACATCCGCAAACAGGAAGATATTCTTGTTCGCTTATTGCAAGATTATACGGATCGTTTTTATAAGGTGCTGAAAACGGCTTATGAAGGTCAGTTCTACGACATTGTCCATATCAAGAACGATGACGATGCCTTGCTTAAGGTATATCACTTTGAAATTGATAATACCGATGACGGAGAAGCTTACGAAAAGCAGATCAGGGTACTGCAAGAGCTGGTGAAGAGTGGCAAAATTGGCGAAGCCAGTCAATGGAATGCAGGCCAGATGGTGGCCATTTGCTTCGATCGCCATCTCTACTATCCCTTATTTGCTATTGAAGGGGATGTGCCACTAAAAATGCGCCCACTAGCTTTTGATGCTCCCAGCGAGGTGCAGTTTGTGCGCGACCTTGAAATCTTCTATCAATCTACACTTGGCCAGCAAATAATTGGAAAACGTAGCATTTATTTACTTCGTAATGCCGATACCAAAGCTAAAGGGCTGGGCTTTGCCTTGGCAGGCAATTTCTACCCGGATTTCCTGTTATGGTTGGTTGACGATACTACCGGCGAGCAATGGTTAAACTTTATTGACCCCAAAGGGCTGCGCCAAATGAACCTGAATGATCCTAAACTAGGTTTATATAAAGAAGTGAAGGTGCTAGAAGAGAAACTGGGTGATCCGAAATTGACACTGAATGCCTTTATCGTTTCAGCAACGCAATTTGCAAGTTTACTGAATATTTCTTGCAAACAGGAAGAACTGGAAGAACGGAATGTTTTATTTATGCCGGATGGTGGACTGGTATATTTGAAGAAAATGTTTGAGAGGATTGAGTAAATCACATTCTTACCTTGCTCCATTCCATCTCGCAAACGCACTGGCAATCGCGCACCCGATTGCGGGAAATATATCTTTTCACCCTGATATTCAATTCCGCCGCACATAATAACCCGGCCATTAGCTGCTGCGTGAACGTGAAATTGTTTTTGTGGCTATTGAAATTAGCCGTTGACTATCTTCGTGCTCAAAGGATGGTGCCATACGCTTGATTTCATCGCTGCGTAATTGATGGCGTTTTGCGGTCAATTGCCAATTACCCAGACTTTCCCCGATCTTTTGTAATGCCAGGTCTGTTACTGACTGATTTAATGCAAAGTATTCTGCCAGCTCCAAGCAGGTTTCTAATGATGGTTTAACGCTTTGGTTAAATGCCAGTTGATGCACTCGTTGGGTAAAAGGCTGGGTTGTCGGGTTTAAATCATAAGCAGGTGCCAGCCGCCATCCTTGGGATGCGCGCAAAAAACCATGATTACGGAGATGATCATCAATATTGCCGGTCATGGCGTTGAATGTCATGCGACGCCATAATTCCAGGCGATCTTGTGCAGGCTGCGCAGATTCACGATTAATGGCATCAGCCATTTCCAGATAACTCGCACCTTCCTTGGTATCTTCATTACGTCCTAATAGTGTCATTGCAGACATAAAAGGGGTACGCAGTGTTTTCTCACGGTCAAATCGTTTGACCAGAAGAACCGGCGAATCACTCTTTGCATTTAAAACCCTGAATGCTGTTATCTCAATTCCGGCTTGTTGTGCAAGATCCAGCATAACGGCTTCCCATAAACTGACCCGCTCCGTATCGTTTTGTGAAGAAAACTTGGCAATCCAGAGTTCACCGGCATCTTCAATCGCCGCTTTGGGTCGCGCCCCGCCAAGCGATGAGCCAGGCTGCGCAAGCATGGCAAGATCAGCGGCGGTCTCAGTACCGCTCTCAAAATGTCTGGCTGCGGTTTCAAGTTGTCGCATATGAATCAGCTTTGGGATATTTGTATGCCCTGCAAGAAACACGTCTGGCGCATGACTGTGACTCAAACGAAGTCCACCCATGCGCATGTAATCACTAACACCCAACATATAGTCACTGTCACTTAAAAAGATACCGGTTGCGCGTGTCTGAATCAGTCTGCCCCAACGATCCGGTGAAATATCCTGGAAAGCACCCCATAAGCGGTTGTTCAAATACGGCATATCAACCAGTAAAGGGAGTTCCGGATCAATGGCAAAGCGATTGGGATGTTTGATCCAAGAGCGTTCATAGATAAAGCGGTAGTTTTCTCTACCACGGCTTTTATGAATTTCCAGGTGACCAATGCGATGCAATTGTCCTTGCCAATCCAATGAGACAAGCAGGTGCGTATCACTCATTTAGAAACCCTGACTCGTTTGGGTAGTTTCTCATCCATCAGATCCAAACCGAGGGAATCATGGGTACGATCCATCAGCATTTCGAGTTCATCAGCTTTACCAAGGATGTATAACGCCATCGCGTAATTGCCCATACTGGTATTTGGTTCGCCGCGTTCAATTTTTGCAACCGTTACCCGTGTAACGCCCATGCGCTCCGCCATCAATTGCACAGTAATTCCCCGGCGCTTTCTTGCGTCACGAATGTCACCACCGAGTTTCTTCAGGACTTGTTCAACACGAAATGATCTGACAGACATAATGAATACTATAGAGCACATGAAAAGGTATAAAGAGCACTATAGTATACTATATAAGTATTAAATACCGAATAACTGTCAGCGTGTACGACTTTTGCGTTTGCCCAATCCACCATCTTCCTTCACAAAGGCTCTTGGCTTCCTAAAAATGGCACTTATTTCACCGGGCATTGACGCAAATAACCCTTCTTCTCGCAATGAACGATAATCAGAGCCCTCTACGGTTAGCACATCTTTTAGTATGCCAACTTCACAGGCTTTAGATAATACCGGGTGTCTGTAATCATTAGCTTTCGTGATGGCAAATACGGTATTGACGCCGGAATTGCGTGCAAAATTTTGTAGTCGTGCCAGTAGTAGATTTTGAGGACGATTCAGTACAGATAGAGGTAATTCACTTAACGACAATACAAAACCATTTGCACTGATGCCTATCAAGTTAAAAAACTGGTCTCGCTTTTTTAAAGCATGGCCTATCTTTGCCAGATCCTCCGGTGAGGCTATTTTCTCCAGGAGCAGTTCATGACTTTTATAATGCTTATTCTGATAACCTCCTGCCTGATTACCCATCCAATCTACAAAATCGACATGACCTTCTTTATCAATGACGCTGTATTGACTGGTATTGATAATGACATGGCCTTTAAAACTCGGAACAAATGATGCAAGTATTTCTGTAAGCCTGATATCCTGACTTGACGGCTTAGCATTACCCGATGGATGATTATGCAATAACCAGTAACCATCGGCTTTAACATGTCGCCTAGTCTTTTCTACCAAAACACCCAGATCATGTTTGGCCTGTCCAATCTTCTCCAAATAGACTGCACCCGGTAATCTGGAACTCACAGCAGTATGATGAACGATGCGATTCATACGGGTATAAAATATTCTTAGCGTCTCATAACGCGGATCGCGTAATATTTGCGCCATTATTGCCAGATCATGGCCTGACTTGATGGGCTGATTCAGGAAGATGGTTCCTCCTTTTTCTCGGAAGTCTTTCGGGAAATCACAACCCAATAAGGTGCCACCTGCCCATCGAGCATGAGATTCGAGCAGTTCTGTATAGGCGCATCGACCTGCTTCCTTTTGCTTGTCTGTAGTACCGGGACGAGTCTCAATTTTTTCATAAAGATCACCTTCATCAGGATTGGATGGAGTTCCTGGAATCTTCAGCCTATTATCGCGCATCTTGTAGTCTCCTTAAAAGATTACTTGACCAGTGCCCGTTTTTGCCTGATTTCCTGCTGCTTAGGTTCAATAGATGTTTGTAACTTCAATAAACTGTCGTGTTTAGCCTGCTGCGATACTTTTTCAACAACCGATCCGACCTGACGTTTAACCGCCACAATACCCAGCACGCTTTTATTGGCGAGATCATTAAAATCATTTAACTTTTTTGAGTCCCGCGCACTCGGTGCAAAAATCGGAAATACTGCAGACCCATTTACCAATGCCACTGCTTCCAGCGCTTTTTCCTTTCCGGGGTTTTTGCCAAGGGTGGATTCCAGGTGATGATCATCATCTCCCGCAATAACGATTGGCTTGTGCGGGTATTTATGATGTAAATCCAGCGCGACTTTGGGCAAGTTACCTGAATCAAATGCAGCGATGACAGGATAACCCAGTGCTTGGGATAGCGTGTCTGCGGTGGCATAGCCTTCAGCAATCACAATGGCAGGTGCTGAATCCAGTGCTGTGAGTCCTTGACTCATACCACCAACCACATGGAAATTATTCTCCTTTCTGCTACCAGATGCAAAAAGCTTTGCTCCACCAGCCTGTATCGTTTGCACACTCCAGATTTGTCCATGAATATCTTGTGCGGCCAGCAATAAATCACCGGCTGTCAGTACAATGCAGTCTGGATTCTCTTCTCGTAGTGCTTTGACTTCCTGCCAGTTCTGACCAATTTTTATGATTGAGTCATTGGGTAAGTCATCAGCATTCTGCGGCACAATTCTCAGATCACCTGGCCGGGCATGCTTGTCTTTCAGATAAGGATGCTCGGAATCGGCAGCAGGTGCGATAGTCAGCAATTGTTGAATTGCATCAGCAACCTTGATGTGCAGTGCCTGTTGCTCAGCTTTTCTATTTTGCTGCTTGATAGCAGCCTGTGTTAACAGTTCTGCTTTTTTCACATCCGTTAACGAATACCCCTTGGCCTTCCAGCGCGTCTCTATACCGGTTCGATTATTCTTAAAATATCCGGCAGGATGACCATCCAGGTGCGCCACATAAAAACCTGATTTCTCACCCGACTTATCACCCTCAACTTTAATTCTGTGTGTGCCGCCATCCATCACCGGATGATTGCCATCAACCCGGCAACCTTGAGCGCACAGCAAATCAGCAAATTCCACGTGAGGATCGATAGCCGGTTCCTGCTGCCTGGAAACATTCTCCGGCAGCCAACGCTGTAATGTTTGAATATCCGCTTCTGACCCTACATACCAGGCACGGGCGGTTTTATCCCAACGAGCTCCTGCAGCCTTTGCCAAGTCTTTATCACGATAAGAAACAATCAAATATTGACGAGCATTGCCATCGTTTTGCTCGGTCTTGGCTCCTGATATCGATACTTCAGTACTAAGTGGATCATTTCGAGCACGGTTTTCATCGATGTTGGCAAGCTTAACGGCCTTTTCATGCTCACTTTGTTCTGCAGCGACATCGATGAGTGCAAGCAAGCTGGTTAAATCTTGCGCTTCTTGCTTGGATTCACAGTCTTTTACCCATTGAAAAGTCTGATTATCACGCTGCATAATCACGCCCCAAAACTGCGGCTCCGTGTTTATTGAATCAGCGGATACTATAGACTTGTTACCATTTTTATCGGATTGAATTGCCTTACCTTGTACTTGGATCTGTCCATTCCAGTCAGCCGGAATACTAAATCCCAATTTGTCTGAAGATACTTCTTCAAACTCCAGGTTATCAATACCGCCGCCTCTCAAAAACTTGAGTGCATCAGCAACCAGAATGATGGCATCCTGATCCTTTTTTGGCATAGCTTGTGTCAGATCATGAAACCGTTTGATATTGCGAGATGCGATGGTGGCCAGATCAGGTGAGAGATTGTGTAAATAGCTGTCGGTGTTTTGCTTGATTTGATCCATTTTGGTTGCCTCCTGCTTATCAATACCTTTTGCAATTTCCTGTTGTTGCGACAATGCCAGTACATAATCCTGGATTTTTTCAGCATCAGCAGCGGCACGAAATATCTCTGTCGGATCTTCCTGTAGCGCTTTGATCCATGAACTTACATAAGCCACATGCTGCCCCGGATCATGACCAACCCCCAATTCACCGCTGAGCAGCATGCTGGCAATCTCGGCGCGCAATTCTTCGCGGCCGTAGCCTTCGCTACCGAATGGATGCGATAGGTCACGGTTTAAGCGCAATTCATGACCTGTCCAGTGGCCCAGTTCATGCAGGGCGGTTGCGTAGTAGCGATCGGGTGTTGGAAACTGGTGTTTGTGTGGCAAGTGGATACTGTCAGTTGCTGGCCGGTAAAATGCGCGGTCAGCCTCCCCATGACGGATCAAGGCATGGGATGCTTGTAATATGTGTTCGGCCCGCTCCTGTGGATCCCAGTCAGGGGTTTTTATATCGAGTTCTGGCAAATTATCCATCTGCTGCGCATTAAATACGGCGGCATAGAACACCCTGGGGCGTTCAAGCCTGACCTGTTCTTTAATGGGCTGGCCCTCAGTATTGAGTACAGGATTATTGTTGTCATCGGTTTTGATACGTTCATCAGTGAATTTCCAGTATTGCACGAGCGTGCTTTTTTCACCTTTGCGCACTTGTGCGCCAAGACTTACCGCTTGCTTGTACGTCAACCAACGCGGATCCGTATACGCACAGCTCATCAGGTTCAGGCTATTAATTCCCCGGTAGCGCTTACCCGTTGTTGGATTGACCGGTAATGCGGCCAGCAGATCACCGGGTTCCCACGGCTTTTGCCAGGGCGCAGTGCCTTTTTTGAGTTGCTCAATCAGATTCTCGGCGACTTGTTCATGAAAAGCCTTCTTAGCCTCTTTCATCTTCAACCTCCGCGCTAGTTTTATCGATGCTGCTGTCCAGCGCATCTTCCTCACTCAAAGCATCTTCTTTGAATGCACCCAACCTTTCAGCTTCTAAGGGATCGAATTCAGCTTGGAAACCCGGTATTTCTGCATCGAGTAGCTTTTCCTGAATGATTTCTGTTATGTCAGGATTGTTGGTTTCAGCATCAATCGGCGGTCTATTCATAACATTGTCTCCTTTAAATTTTAATTAATGACTCCAGATAAAAATCGGACGGACAACCTGTTGAATCTGATCACGCGCAATCAGTCCGAAATAGCGCGCATCAAAGGATTGTGGGTTCACATCGGATAGCAGCAGGTATTCAGAATCATTTAGCACAGTTTGAAGCCGGTATTGCGGCAATGGCTGACCCTCAGCATCGGCTGTTAGTTGGGCGCTATTAGGCAAGTGTTCACCATTCACATAGATGCCAACCTGATCGATGGAAACCGTATCTCCGGATTGTGCAAACGCCCGTTTCAACAACAAACCATAACCGCCCGGACAATCCCCTCGATTGATGTAGGATCTATTCTTAGCCATATCAAAAACCGCATTCTGTGGTGGGCAGAAAGCGACATAAGCGCCGTTTACAATCGGTTCATCAACGACTTTGTAAAAACCCACCGGTAAGCTGGGTGTGGTATTGATATAAATTCCGCTGATTCGTGCACCAATACTCAGCACAAATAGGCTAACGCTTAATGCCAGAACAGAAACAACCAGGATTTTTATGTTTTTTTTCATGAAGTTGGCTCAATAGAGTTCGAGGTATCTCACAGTCCGGTTAATTTGTCGCTGAAGCTCGGGGGATTGACCTGTGCCCGTGCCGTAAAGGTTTCATCCTGGAAATACAAAGACTGCGTGCCATAGATAGCAGGGAAACCTGCCACATAAATAATCATGTCGCCCGGCTTGATGATCTTGCCTTCAGCATCTTTCATCGGGCCTGGCAGTCGCATACATTCATCCGGCGTCAATAACGCGCGCTGCGTCTCCTGTAAGGTACGGGTGACATGTCCATGCATCATCGATGAGCGGCGGCCACTGGTGGTAATCTGTTCTTTGATAACCGTGGTCTGCCCGGTCAACTTGGATAAGTGTTCCGCTGTTTCAATCCGGTTAGGGGCAAATGCGGTCTGGATATGACAGTTGGAAGTGATCGCTTCATCATGCCCGTAGCCGGTTTCACGGCTTTTAAGCTGATTTAAATCCTGGCAGATCAGATAGGCTTTCATGCCATAGCTCGCGATAAACGCGAGGGATTCCTGAAAGATTTCAAGCTTGCCTAGGCTTGGGAATTCATCCAGCATCAATAGCAGCTTGTGTTTGTAATGCGCGCTGGGTTGACCGTCTTTAAACGTGATTCTATCGGCCAGTTTCCGGATGATCATATTGATCAAAATGCGAATTAAAGGACGCAATCGCGATTTGTCATTGGGGTGTGACACAATGTATAAGCTGACGGGGTTCTCAAGGTGCATGAGGTCACGGATTCTAAAATCGGAATCACTGATATTGTTGGCCACAATCGGATCGCGGTACAAAGATAGATAGGATTTTGCGGTTGATAGCACGGAACCCGCTTCTTCCTCTGGGCGATCCAGCATATCGCGCGCAGTCGCTGCAGTCACTGGGTGACTTTTGCCGTCCAGATAATCCTGCATGACCATTTCCATCCACAATTCCCTGATATCGCGATCAGGATCGGATAGCATTGCATCGACAGTCGATAATGTGGCAGGGGTTCCTTCTCGCTGCGATTTGTACAAAACATGCAAAATGACACCCACCAGCAATGCCTGGCTGGTTTTCTGCCAGTGGGTTTGTAATCCTTTACCATCCGGATCAACGATTAAGGTGGTCAGGTTTTGAACATCGGCAACTTCAGTGCCACTGCCAATCTGGATTTCATCCAGCGGATTCCAATGCGCACTGCTTGTTGATGCCGGATCAAAACGCAGCACCTTGTTTTTGGCATACTGCTTTCTCCAACCGGAGGTCAATGCCCATAACTCGCCTTTGAGATCGGTAATGACCGCACTCTGACTCCAAGAAAGCAAGGTAGGTATGACCAAGCTGACACCCTTGCCAGAGCGAGTCGGGGCATAACACAACACATGCTCCGGGCCGCTGTGTTTCAGATAGTGAGTCTTGCCGGAATTATCCCGCCAGCCGCCGACATAAACCGCATCGCTCTTGTTACTTTTGTGATTCTTGGCTGTTGCAAGCAGTCCTGCGGCTACAATGTCCTGCTTATCCGCCCACCTGGCTGAGCCATGCAATCCCTGATTGGTTCTGGATGAATTGACCAGTACCATTTTAATGACCAGCACCAGAATCAAACCGACACTGGAAAATAAGATGCCGAAACCTGCCGCCAGATCGAAGATGCCTGAATACTCGCCATACCATTTGACTGCCCACACCAGGATCGACCAGGGTTCATAGATGTTAAAAAAGTGTGCGCCTAATTGTTCTTGATAATTGAATTTATAGGCAAAATACTGGGTGGCGACTTGGAATCCGCCAACAAGACAGACAATGGATAATGAGCGAACGATAATCTTGTCTTTTTTGACATTTCTGCTGTCTTTAGAACTCAGATTGATGTTATTCATCAGAGGCTCCTTCTGGTGTTGGAGGTGGTGGATCGTTTTTGATCTACCGATTGCGTTTTACTTAAAGCATGCTGTTTCATTAACTTCTGACGGTATTGTTCCAGCCGCTTGTCATCAAATGTCACGCGCATTTTGTTTTGCGCTGCAACCTGTGCTATCTGAAGGCGAAACGATTCTGTTCCATTGATCGCCAGGTGGCTACCGTACTTCTTCATGGCCACTTGTAAAATATCTACCAATGCATCTTGTGTTGTATCCGACAGCACGATTAATCGCTTGCCGTCATCGCGAATTGTGGTTGATCCTGCTTGATAAGTGACTGTGCCGATTTTGGTGATAGATTCCACCAAGCCATCCTTAAAGTAACTATTAGCGCTGGGGCCATCATGGCTTTGCTTAGCCGATACCTGGTTGCCCTTAAATTGACCCACTCTTCTGGATCGCAAAACAGCCAATGCTTGCGTCTTACCAAGCTTGGCCTCAAATGTGAGCCAATCCAGCCACCCCATTCTGGAATGACTGGTTTTAGAGTGCTGGTAGGCTTTCTGGTAATCGCTTTTAATAACTTCGATAGTTGTTTTGACCTGCTGATGTGCGGTTGCATACAGCACTTTTTTGGCCAATCTCCCAGCTTTGATGCTTTTAATGATGTTGCGCTTGAGTTTGGCTTCTCGTTTAGCGCGGTCAATGAGTTGATCCCGTGTGTGTCGCAGCATGACCCATTGGTTTGTCCGCTGTCTGGCAGAGTCGCTCAGTTCTTGTTGGTATCGCGCATAAAGTTCGGAAGTATCTATTCGGTTTTGTAGCGGTCTTGGCTGGTATTGTTTGGTGTCTGGCCGTGAAGATTGAGCAGAATGCTCACCAGGTATAAATGCACCCAGTCTCTGGATCAAACTGCCTTTGGACAAAGATCGATCAACCGAGCTGGCTTTAACAGCTACGCCATTATTGGCAACCAATACAAAACCGTTGCCGCGCTCCTTGATTTGAAGGCCATGTCTAACTAGAACCTGATGCAAATCCTGCCAGTTGCCCGACTGCTTCAATTCATCCAAACACTCACGCTTGATCCAGCCCAATAAACTCTCAACACCAGTTCTGGCTTCAATTTCTTGCGCTACTCTGGAGACTTTATCACTTACGGTTTCATGATTAACCTGTGTTAAACCATATTCCTGTTCGATTTGTTCACAAAGCTTCGCTACTTTTTTGTAATCATAATAAGGATTGTGGATTGTTAAGTTTCTAGGATGTATCTTGTTGATGGCGATATGCACGTGCAAGTTATTGGTATCAATATGGACAACGCTGATGCGTTGATGACCATTAAAACCCAAGACATCACAAAATCGCTCTTCAATGGCATTCAGATCAGTATCTGATAAACGTTCTCCTTCCGGGAAGCTCAGCACCAAATGACAAGTTTTATCCGATTTGGCGCGCGTGTTCATTTCCTGTGTATTTTGTATCTCTATCAATGCAGCTATCTGATCGTCTGAATAACAGTTTGATACCTTGATCTGACTGACACGTTCACTCTTGTCTTGAGGGTCAATCAGATACTGTATCAGCACAGAGAAGTTACTTTTGCGCACTGATTTGATGGGTATGATTTTAGCGATCATCGTATTTAAGCTGCTTAAATAAAAATGACTATTCCGAAAGTTATTTTTTAAGCTTCATAATGGCATCCAGCATCGTGCTTTGCGTATTCCGGATACTGTCCAAGGTCAAATGCAACTGCGACTTGCCAATTAATTTTGTACGCTTGTCATTGGTGAGCCAAAGTTTGATCAACCCACCCAGTCTGCCAAGATCCGCGTTTATTTTTAACAAAGTATCCACTTTTCGATTATCTATAACACTGGGTACTTGATAACCCAGGCCCAGATTGCGCAGGTACTCGGCCACGGGCAATCCGGCATCCGTTGCTTTGCTCTTTATTTCAGCTTCCTCGATTGACAAAACAGGCACCCTGAGCTTCTTATCTCTTCTTTCTTTTTTGATTGTCTTAGGATTCTTTTTGCCAATCATTTCAGTTTTCCTCGAAGAGCAAGATCAACGTTGAGCACAGAGTGCGAATAAGTTGGAGTGGAGATGGCCATCTCCACATATCTTGCCCGGTTCTGTGAGTTTTAAGAAATATACTAACACTATAATCGATGTTTGCAAATAGTTTATTTTCGTTATATCATAATTTCAAACAGTATAAAAATACTTGAAAGAAGCTTTATTCAACTAAATAACAGTCACTTGGAAACAAAAAGAAAGGATAAGCAATTAAGAGAAACTGAAAAAGAAACAGGAAAAGAAAAGCAAAAAAACAAAAAGCTGTTTGAACACCAAGATAACTATTTTTGTGGAAATTGTGTGATGACTAAATCTATCAGATAAAATCGCCGCTTTTTATGCGGATAAAAACAAAAGTACCGGTAAGCAATTTTACCGGCACTTCATCGCATTGAAGCCTAATCTGAACAAGCATTAAAGGATGGCTGAACAATCACAGATCTGGAACTCGCCAGGAAGAAAAAATCAAATGTTCTTACCAATGGTTCAGGACTTTCGTCAATATGGTGAGAACAAAAAGCAGCACGCGCATTGATAAGAGGAAAGTCAACCGGGAATGGTCGTTGGGAGGATTACGTTTAATTCTGCAACTGAAAAAGAGGAGTTGGTCTGATGGTGGAGTACATATTATGATTTTGCAAGGAAGGGCGGAGTCGGAAAATCGTTCATATCATCACTCTAGCACAACATTAAGTTTGCCAAAGGCGGCAATCCATTATGCATTGGATACCGATCCGGTTAATGCTTACTTTTTTATGGTTTTAAAACCAATGTTAAGCAGATTAATGTGATGAACAATGATGAGATTGATCCGAGAAAGTTTGATGATTTAATTGAATTGATAGCTAAAGCAGACAATGACGTCATTATTGATAATGGTGCCAGCACCTGTACCGATGTCACATTATCTTATCAGCAATCGGATACCCGCCTTGCTTTTAGATATGGGGCATGAATTGATTGTGCATACCGTCATCACGGGTAGTCAGGCTTTGCTGGATACATTGAATGGTTTTGTACATCTGATTAAACAGTTTCCGAAAGAAGCACTGTTTGTTGTCTGGTTAAATCCTTATTGGGGAGAAATCAGCATGAATGGCAAGCAATTCGAGAAAATGAAAACGTATTGGATAGCGAACAGAGCTGTATCCGCCATTATCCGAATTGCCGCACTACAAGCCTGAGACTCGGCAAGGATTTGAGCAAAATGCTGCAATCAAAAATTTACCTTTGATGAAGCGCTAAAAAATAGTGCTTTGCCAGTAAATCTGGCGCCAAAGATTAACGATTATCCGCAGGCAACTCTTCACCAACATCGAAAATGTACCGCCGCAGTTCTAACATGAGTGCGACAATTCAGATGCACTCATTGAAAGAATAGCGTCGGGAACATGAAAACCTCTATCGCAGGATGATCCGGTATTGATGATGCACACTTTAAATGAAGTATTGCTGGAACAAAAGGCTCATGCTGAGCTGCGTAAGTATCAAGCAATTTTGGAAGAGAGTTTTAATCAGTGCAAACGGTCACCAGCAAAAAAGCCAATGCGCTGATTAATGCACAAACAATTTAGCAAAAACAACGATAAATTAATAGACCAAAGCATGCAGTTAATCAGTGAAAAAATTAGTAATCGCTATTAATCATGATATCCGTGAACTGGTCAGAATTTCCAGACAGGCGGCCATTATGAATTTATTTGCTGCTGCTCTGGTATTGGTTTTGGCGGTATTGATTCTAGTGATTAAGATTAACAACAAAAATTTTAATTTAAAAAAACAATATAGTTCTTGCGCAAAATGTAACGAAGCCATTAATTAGAAAGGAAAGAGTTCACGTAAATTTGAAAAGTATTGGAGCTAGATAGATGAGCGAAAAAAACTTAACCCTAAGCAAAATAATTGAGTCCAGCGAAAACACGGAAGAGGTTGATCCAGTGGTGGCCGCACAAATTATCGGAGTAAAAATAAATACGCTTGCTTCATGGCGCTGCACAAAGAAAGAAACCATCCCTTTCTACAAAATCGGTAGCAAGGTCAGGTACAAAATATCTGATTTGATCGCTTGGAAAGAACATAAAAATAGTGCGAAATCGTTGCTAGATTGCTGCAATGTAACCCCAGCGTAACCCCGGAAACAAAAATGGCTTGCATGAAAATTGCAAGCCATTATTTATGGTGGTGCCGACACCAAGAATCGAACTCGGGACCTTCTGATTACAAATCAGCTGCTCTACCATCTGAGCTATGCCGGCAAAAAAGTATTTATTACTTTACTAACTTCAAGTGTGATCTTGACGTTTCTAATTTGAAATCTTTTATTTTATTATCCATTACTGTAGAGATATCATCACTTACAATATCATTTCCAAGAATTGAAAATTGAATCCCTTGATTTACCTCTTTTGCGAATATTCCGCTTACAGCATCTAATGGAATTTTTAGATTCTTCAATACCCCATTGAAACGTGCACTAAAATTCACACCATAATCATTAATTATAAGGTCACATACAGCACTGGGAGAAATGTTAAAGATAATCTCATTATTTTTCTCATACTTCCACAACTGCTTATCCATATTTGAGTAGTTTTTTACAGAAATATATGGCGTAAAACCATTTTCTAAACACCAGTTATAAATTGTATACAATAAATCTTGTTTTTTATCACCACTAATATTATTCATTTTCGCATAATTTTCTCTGAAGCTGATAAGGCGTCAATGAATAACGGACGGCTAAACAGTCTTTCAGAATATTTCAACAGTGGTGCAGCTTGTTTTGGAAGTCTAATTTCGTAATATTCTAGACGCCATAATAATGGCGCTATTGCAACATCAAGCATAGAAAACTCATCGCCTAACATGAATTTTTGTTTTTCGAAAACAGGGGAAATTAAAGTTAGATTTTCTGAAATGATTGTTCTTGCCTTGTCGATAACTTTCTGATCCCCACCATCAAATACACCAATATGACTGAAGAGCTCCTGTTCAAAGCGATACAACAATAGACGTGCTCTGGCACGCATGACAGGATCAGCCGGCATAAGTTGAGGATGGGGAAATCTGTCATCAATGTATTCATTGATAATATTTGACTCGTAAAGAACCAGATCACGTTCAACCAATACTGGAGCTTTACCATATGGACTCATTAAAGCCAGATCCTCAGATTTGCTATTAGGGTCCACATCAATTACCTGAAAGTCCATATCTTTTTCGTGCAATACGATCCTGCAACGATGGCTATATGGACAAGTTATCGTTGAATACAATGTCATCATACTTGTAAATTCTCTTACTTTGTCAGCGCTGCATTATAACGCACCAGAGTATTCGGAATTTGATGAATATCATCAGTGAATATCTTTCCAGTATTCTTTTTTCAAGAAATATGACAAAACAAACATACCAAGTAAGAAGAGCATTACTTTAATTCCCAGATCTTTTCTCTCGTTAGCGTGAGGCTCGCCAAGATAAACCAGATAATTAACAAGATCTCCAACAAACTTGTCATACTCTGCTGAATTTAATTGACCTGCTTTATCCAATACCAAACTTTTTTGCTCGCCTTTATCGCCAGTCTTAACAACAAGCTTTTGCTCGCCCTGTAATTGGTATAGCACATGTGGCATTGCTGCACGATCAAAGGTTAGATTATTCCATCCGGTCGCAGTACCTTCATCACGGTAAAAGGTGCGTAAATACGTATAAAGCCAGTCAGCACCACGTGAACGCGCTATGACTGATAAATCCGGTGGTACAACACCGAACCACTCTTCTCCTTCTTTTTTCCGCATTGAGGATAGCATCAGATCACCTGATTTCTGGCCGGTATGAACCAGCTTATTCATAATATCTTCATTGGAAAAACCGATATCCCGATGTCGGTTATAGCGCATATAACTTGCACCATGACAAGTCAAGCAATAGTTAACGAAACTCTCAGCTCCTCGTTGAAGAGAAGCATTATCGTCGATATTCACTGGAGCTTTATCAAGTGGGATACCAGACTCGGAACCATAAGCACTTAACGAAACCACAGAAAAAATGGCTATTAATACTAAATTCACAGTTTTCTTCATTTTTTTCACTCTTTCAGCCTCTTAGGCTCAGGTTTCGTTTTATCTATCTTGCTATATAAAGGCATCAAAATGAAAAAAGCAAAATAAATAACCGTAAAAATTTGTGCTAATAAAGTGTAGAGAGGAGTAGGAGATTTTGTTCCTAACCACCCCAAAACAAAGAAGCTAATTACGAACAGACCCAAAGCAATTTTAAAATAAGGCCCCTTGTAACGAATCGATTTCACTGGACTTCGATCTAGCCATGGTAAAAAACAAAAAATGACTACCGATCCTGCCATTAAAATCACACCCCATAATTTGGCATCAATTCCCAAGAAATTAACAGTTACTGCTCTTAACATCGAATAATACGGTGTAAAATACCATACGGGAGCAATGTGGTCGGGTGTTTGCAAAGTATTAGCTGGTATGAAATTGTTATACTCCAGAAAATACCCCCCCATCTCTGGAGCAAAGAAAATAATCCCGCAGAACACAAACAAGAAAACAACTACACCAACTATATCCTTAACGGTGTAATAAGGGTGAAAAGGTATTCCATCAACCGGTATACCAGTTGCAGCGTTTTTATTTTCCTTGATTTCTACACCATCTGGATTATTTGATCCAGTTTCATGTAAAGCCAATATGTGAACAAATACCAACACCAACAACACCAAAGGTAGGGTTACTACATGATAAGCAAAAAAGCGATTAAGTGCAGCATCCGATAAAGTAAAATCACCTAGCAACCATTGCTGCAAGGTCTCACCAACCATAGGAATAGCCCCAAACATGCTAACAATTACTTGTGCCCCCCAGTATGACATTTGCCCCCAAGGCAAAATGTAACCGGTAAATGCCAAACTCATTAATACGAAGAAGATGGCCATACCAACCAACCACAGTAATTCACGCGGTTTCCGATAGGATCCATACATCATTCCACGAAACATGTGCAGATATACCACTACAAAAAACATGGAAGCACCGGTTGAGTGCATATAACGAATCAACCAGCCATAATCCACATCACGCATGATGTACTCTACAGATGCAAACGCCATACTCGCATCTGGCTTGTAATTCATGGTGAGAAAAATACCGGTAATTAATTGGTTTACCAGAACCAACAACGCCAAGGAACCGAAGAAATACCAGAAATTGAAGTTCTTCGGAGCATAATATTCGGATAAATGCGCTTTCCAATTAGATGATAGCGGAAAACGCTTATCTACCCATCCAAGCATAGAATTAAATAAGTTACTCATTTAAACAGATCCCTCACTTTCAGATCCAATCAAGAGGCGACTATCACTCAGGTAGGTATGAGGAGGCACCACCATATTCGTAGGAGCAGGTACACTTTTAAAAACTCGGCCTGCCAAATCAAATTTGGAACCATGGCACGGACAGAAAAAACCACCTTGCCAGTCTGGCCCCAAGTCTGCCGGTGCAATATCTTTTCTGAAAACTGGAGAACAGCCCAAGTGTGTACACACACCTTCTGTAACAAGAATCTCAGGCTTTATTGAACGCGTACGATTCTTAGCATACTCAGGTTGCTGTTTCTTTTCAGAATTTGGATCCGCCAGATTACCCTCAACCTTAACCAAGCTCTCTAGCATTTCAGGTGTACGATTCAGAACCCATACTACCTTGCCACGCCACTCAACCATCAGCAGCATACCGGGCTCAAGCTTTGATATATCGACTTCAACTGGTGCCCCCGCCGCTTTTGCTCGTTCGCTGGGCATCATGCTTAACAAAAAAGGCGTCGCAATTGCTGCTCCTGCAACACCACCCGCTACAGAAGTTGCGGCTACCAGAAACTTCCTGCGACCGCTCATTCGCTCGTTGATGCTAAAACTATCAGCCATTTTCAACCATTCCATCAATTAATATTAAAAATTCATAATACGCAGCAAACGTATTGACCTCGCTGCTTCTTGCCCTAATTTTAGTAAAGTAAGAATTTCAAAAATGCGCAGTATACCATAACCACTATGGGTTTATTGAGATTAAATTTACTCTTATCACTCGATCACAGCGATATTCAGCAGAATGCATTTTCTTGGAAAAATTTTGACTCAGGATTATTTGATCTTACCGTGACATTGCTTGTATTTCTTGCCCGATCCACAAGGACAAGGTTGGTTGCGGCCAACCTTGTCCTTCTGGCGAACAAAAGGCTGTTTCTCGCTTTGATGAGTACTGTTGCTTGCCTCCTCTTCCAATGCTTCATCGTATGCAGCATGATGCAATTGAATATTTTCGGGAGATTTCATTGTTTCGGTTACTTCTTCGACTTGCTGTTCATTTCTTATCTGCACGGTTAACAGAATTTTTGTGACATCATTTTTAATTTCTTCGAGCATATTAGTAAAAAGCTCAAACGATTCCCGCTTATATTCCTGCTTGGGATTCTTCTGTGCATAACCTCGCAAATGTATACCTTGGCGCAAGTGATCCAATGCAGCCAGATGCTCTCGCCAGTGCGAATCGAGGGTTTGCAACATTACTGCACGCTCGTAATGATGCATGATATCGTCTCCAACTTTCTCTACCTTGGTCCGATACTGTTCTTCTGTCAGTTGAGTAATACGCTCAAACAAATTCTCTTCATGTAGTTCTGGTTCCTGCTCAAGCCATTTCTGTAAAGGATAGTGCAGTTGAAACTCAGCGGCCAGTGCTTTTTCCAATCCGGCAACATCCCACTGTTCCTCGACACTCTCAGGCGGAATATACGATTCAAACAAATCTTTTAGAACACTATCCCGAATGATTGCAACTGTTTCCGAAATATCCTGGTCTGCCTCTAGCAACTCATTACGTTGCTGATAAATGACTTTCCGCTGATCATTTGCAACGTCGTCATATTCAAGCAATTGCTTGCGCATATCAAAATTACGGGCTTCCACCTTGCGCTGCGCATTTTCTATAGCTCGAGTCACCCACGGATGCTCGATTGCTTCACCTTCAGGCATCTTTAACCGAGTCATAATATTTGCCACACGATCTGAAGCAAATATACGCAACAAAGGATCTTCAAGTGACAAGTAAAATCGACTGGAACCTGAATCCCCCTGTCTACCGGAACGTCCACGTAATTGATTATCCACTCGACGCGACTCATGCCGTTCGGTACCAATGATGTGCAACCCTCCCGCCTTCAAGACCTCATCATGTGTAACCTGCCATTGCGCATGTACTTCTTTGATGCGCTCCTCTTTTTGTTCATTACTGAGCTTCACATCTTGACGTATATGTTCTACATCAGCAGCTATGCTACCCCCCAGAACGATATCCGTACCACGACCTGCCATATTCGTTGCAATCGTAATCATCTTGGGTCGACCGGCCTGCGCGACAATCGTAGCTTCACTGGCGTGTTGTTTGGCATTCAGAACCTGATGCGGAAGTTTCTCCTTAGTGAGCAACTTGGATAACAATTCATTGTTCTCAATCGATGTGGTACCCACAAGTACAGGCTGCCCACTCTCATAGCATTCCCTCACGCCTTGAATGATGGCTTCGTGTTTTTCTTTCGCGGTACGGAATACGAGATCCATGCGATCATCCCGAATCATTGGTCGATGCGTGGGAATAATAACGGTCTCTAGACCATAAATTTGCTGAAACTCGGCTGCTTCGGTATCGGCTGTTCCCGTCATACCTGATAACTTGTGATACATGCGAAAGTAGTTCTGGAATGTGATGGATGCCAATGTTTGATTCTCTTTTTGAATCACAACCCCTTCCTTGGCTTCCACGGCTTGATGCAATCCATCTGACCAGCGTCGACCCGACATCAACCGCCCAGTAAACTCATCGACAATAACAACTTCACCATCTTGGACAACATAATGTTGATCCAGGAAAAACAAGCTGTGCGCGCGTAATCCGGCATTCAGGTGATGAATCAAATTAATATTCGCAGGATCATACAAACTGGAACCGGTTTTTAATAAACCGGCATTGGCCAGCAGTTTTTCGGCATGCTCGAAACCGGCTTCACTTAATGTGACCTGATGAGATTTCTCATCAACACTATAATCTCCCGGCCCATCTTCGGTTTCCTGCTTTATCAGTTTTGGTATTAGTGCATTCATGCGCACATAAATCTCGGTATCACCCTCAGCCTGCCCGGAAATGATCAAAGGCGTCCTGGCTTCATCGATCAAAATGGAATCCACTTCGTCTACGATAGCAAAATTCAAATGCCGCTGTGCGCGTTCCAACGGATGCGTCACCATATTGTCTCGTAGATAATCGAATCCATATTCGTTATTGGTTCCATATGTAATGTCTGAGGCATAGGCTGTCTGCTTGTCAGTGTGAGGCATTTGCGCATAGATCACCCCGACACTCATGCCCAGAAACCGGTAAATCTTGCCCATCCACTCTGCATCTCGTTTGGCCAGATAATCATTGACAGTGACGATGTGCACACCATTTCCGGACAAGGCATTCAGATAAGCCGGCAAAGTGGCCATTAAGGTTTTACCTTCACCGGTCCGCATTTCGGCAATTTTTCCACCATGCAACACCATGCCACCAATCAACTGCACATCGAAATGTCGCATTTCCAGAACTCGTTTACCGGTTTCCCGAACTACAGCAAAAGCCTCGGGTAGAATGGCATCCAATGCTTCACCGTTGTCGATACGCTGTTTGAACTCATTTGTTTTGGCGCGCAGCTCGTCATCCGTCAATTTCGCAACAATCGATTCAAGATCATTGATTGTATGAACATTTCTTAAATACTGCTTGATCATGCGATCATTACGGCTACCAAAAATTTTCTTGAGTAAATTGCTTAACATAGCGTCTCTAAAATTTGTTCAAACCAACCATTAAAAAAAAACAGAGGGCGAGACCTTGATCTCACCCTGGGTTAAATTGTAGCAATCCACGAATCTTCAACCAGTGCGGTCTCGCGCACCTGAACTAACTTGGTTTCTTCAGAAACCTGGATGGATTCAGTGGCTTATCTTGATGCCGAATTTCAAAATGCAGATGTGCCCCGGTAGAGCGACCTGTATTGCCTACCTCGGCAATTTTCTGTCCCTGTAACACTACTTGTCCGAGTTGCACCAAACGCCTTGAAGCATGTGCATAGCGGCTGATCATTTCCCCTCCATGATCAATCTCAATCATATTACCATATTCAGGATGGCGATCCGAGTACACAACTACTCCACTCGCTGCCGCTTTGATTGGCGTTCCGATATCTGCAGAAAAATCTACTCCTTCATGGAAGGTCCTTTTACCTGACAGCGGATCAATGCGGTAACCATACCCTGATGAAAACCAATCAATATCAATAGGCATGGCAGAAGGTATGATAATCTTCGACAAACGCCCCTGCCGGAGAATCGAATCCAGCGCACCCAACTTATCAGCTCTTTCATCTAGCATGTTGGATAACTCTTGCAATCTATGATTAAAATCATTGAAAGATAATTCTTCCGATGGCAGATGACTATATGCTCCTCCCTGCCCAGGTATCTGATGAAATGACAGGTCTTTAGATTTAATTCCGGACGATTCGGCCAAGCGTTCTCCCAATGCATCCAATCTTAACAGTTGAGCTTGCATATGCCCAAGTTTGGTTGCCATCACATTCAAATTATCTTGCAAGTGACTCTGGATTTTCTGATGCCTTTCTTCTTGAGGATTAACAAGAATGGCCCTTAACATCGGAGTTTCGATTCGATCTGCGTAACGCTGAGCAACGAAATTGAGAACCAATGTCAATGATAGAATGACTAAGAGTAGAAATGTAGCAATAAAAATGATGTGTGTACCCGTCAAAGTAAAATTTTTGGCACGCACCGATTTATTAGAAATAAAAATTATATTCATACACTTAATGGATATTGATCATTCATCATGACATCATGTAAAAAAGTGATCTCTTATATTGATCACCTTGACAAGCTCCCAGAGTATGGAAGTCTACCCTTCACTGTGCAACAGTTAAGCAAGGATCAGTCAATATTTTCTCAACTTGTTCCAAAAAACTTGGCGAATCATTGCACAATGGGGAGAATCTTAAATGGCAAACTCACGATACAGGTCAGAAACGGCGCTATTGCTACAAAACTTAAGCAAACCTCGCCTACACTGATACGAAAAATGCAAGCATTAGGATGGAAAGTTACTGCAATTCATATTTTGGTGCAAGCACCACATGCAGAGCAGACCTTAAAATCGTTTATCGTTCAAAATAATATTGGTGTCAGAAAATTAAGCCAGACAGGAAAGGATAGTTTGCGGCACTTAACCACGACACTGCAAAATTCTGAGCTTAAAGATACAATTCAAAGATTTCTAGCAAAACATTCGGATGATTAGCTATGAGATCATTGGACACCCAGTACCATCCAAATATAGAATCATTGCACTACAATTTTAAAAACCGAGCCTTAACGAATCCTTATGATCACTTATAGCATAAATATAATTTACTTACATGATTTTTAAATCATACTGGCACTAATTCCAGTTTTTTCTGTCTACCTTTCTGATCAGAAAACGCGTCATATATACTAACTGTAGTACAGGCATTATTGAAAAACAGCTTTTTGTATGTCTCGATCCGATTTCCAGGCTGCTTTTCGATTCTCTAACCCGATCTCAACAATCCAACTGAAATATGTAACCAGCGTATGAATGTTTTTTATGAAGAAGCGGGAATCTTCAAGGTGGGCATGATACTCGCTGACAACGGAAACTCATTGCAAGTAGAAGCAGTTCATGGCAAACGTTCCAAGATAAAAGCAGCTTCGATATTGCTTAGATTTGATACACCACACCTGACTGAATTCATGAATCAGGTACAACAGATTTGCAATGAATTAGACCCAAATTTTTTATGGGAATGTTGCATTCAGGATACCGAATTCTCCAGTGAAGCACTTGCAACAGACTATTTTGGCCACAAACCCAGTCCGGTTGAAGCGGCTGCCGTCTTGCAATTACTGCAGAATGCACCAATGCACTTTTACAAAAAAGGGCATGGCCACTTCAAAGCAGCGCCACCAGAAGCACTCAAAGCCGCATTGGCCAGTCAGGAAAAGAAACGCTTACTGGCAGAGCAGCAAACGCGTTATATCGAACAGCTTACCTGTTTTACCCTGCCAGAGGAATTCAAACCACATGTAGCTTCGTTGTTATATAAACCCGACAAAAACACGATTGAGTGGAAAGCACTGGATAAAGTATGCAGTGAAAAAAAATTATCACCGGTCAAACTGATGGAAAAATGCGGCGCCATATCTTCCTCGCATGACTACCATTTCAATCAATTCGTCTGGGAACATTTTCCTGAGGGAGTCAGTTTTGGTGAGTTGGAATCACCCGTATCGCTACATGAATCATTCGATCTGCCTAACGCTGAAGTCTCGGCTTTCAGTATAGACGATGCCTCGACGACCGAAATCGATGATGCTTTTTCCGTAACACCATTGGCCCTCGGAAGTTTTCGCATCGGCATTCATATTGCGGCCCCAGCATTGGGTATCGATCCCGAATCAGCATTGGACAAACTGGCCGCTACACGGTTGTCCACGGTTTATTTGCCTGGCAGCAAGATTACCATGCTACCCGATGCTATCATTAATCACTTTACGCTGATCGAAAATCGGTCGCGCCCCAGCATTTCGCTATACTTGGATGTATCCGATGATTTTACCGTCATTAGTAATCACAGCAAAATCGAGAATGTCAACATCGTGGCGAATTTGCGTCACAATCAGCTCGAGCATTACTTCAACGACTCAACACTGAATCAAGGAAAATTTGAACACCCATTTAGCAAAGAGCTGAATCTGCTCTGGAAATTCTCTTGTAAAATGGAGCAACAACGTGGCAAATCCTGCGATTCCAATCAAGACAAAGTCGATTACAACTTTGAAATTATCAATGATCATATCACCATCAGTGAACGACGCCGTGGTTCCCCGATCGACAAGGTGGTTTCCGAGCTAATGATCTATGTCAATACCGAATGGGGCAAGCAGTTGACCGATGCTGGCATAACTGGCATTTTCCGCAGCCAAACCAATGGCAAGGTCAAAATGAGCACTTCCCCTGCCCCACATCAGGGACTAGGTGTTTCGCAATATGCCTGGAGCAGTTCTCCCATGCGACGCTATGTCGATTTGATCAATCAACGACAACTGATTTCAATGCTCCGTAATGATCAACCGCACTATAACAAGGAAAGCAATACGCTGTTGATTGCCATGCGGGATTTTGAGGCGGCGTACAGCATTTATGGAGAATTCCAGCGTTCAATGGAACGTTATTGGTGCTTGCGCTGGTTACTACAAGAGAAAGTTCAAATCATCAATGCTCAAGTCATTAAAGAAAATCTAGTTAAACTGGACTCTATTCCATTCATTACCCGGGTTCCATCTTTACCGGAATTGCCTGCTGGCACCTATGTGTCGTTGAAGCTGTCTGAAATTGATCTTTTCGAACGCAGTCTGCAAGCAGAATTCATGCAAAAACTCAATGTCTGAGCTCAGATCGATGTGGTAATAACAAACATGTGACAAGCCCATCGTTGTTGCCTACAATAAGATACTCATTGATTAAAGGTTAGCAAATTGATTTCACTTACCTGGCGTGGAAAACGTTGGCAGTAGCTTCAGACTCACATAAATTGATACCCGGTAGCAACGGCAACCATGAGCAAGTCTCATCGCAACGTTTACACGTAGCGATGATCGTTTCGATATTGCTTCATGGCACGGTTCTATTTGGACTGACTTTTGAATTTCCGAAACCTAATTTTGATCGCCTCACGACTTCCCTTGAAGTTGTACTGGTCAACGCTAAAACCCCAACCGAACCGGCAAAAACCGAGTTGCTCGCTCAAGAGAATCTGGATAATGGTGGCAATACAGATGACAATCGACGTGCCAAAACACCATTTCCGGTACTTCCGAGAAACAAACCCATCATCGATGACATTGCCGCACAGAAGAAAGTCAAACAGCTGGAAAAAGAAGCAAAGCAGTTGATGACTGCAGTCAAGGACAAAAAGCAAATCGAACAAACCAACATTCAAAAAACTGACAGCGACAACGAACCTATCGCACCAGACACGGCAGACATGCTGTTACGCAGCCTGGACATAGCACGCTTGCAGGCTCAAATCGATCAAGATCATGATTCCTATCAGAAGCGCCCCAAAAGAAAATTTGTCGGCGCCCGAACCAAAGAATACCGTTTTGCCCGTTATGTTGAAGATTGGCGAATCAAAGTCGAGCGTATTGGTAATTTGAATTACCCTGAAGCTGCCAGAAAAGGCAAGTTGTACGGTAATTTGCAATTGACGGTCAGCATCAGAGCCGATGGTGCGCTTGAAGCCATCGAAATCAATCGATCTTCAGGTGAAAAAATTCTTGATGAGGCTGCTGTCAATATCGTCAAACTTGCTGGCAAGAATGGATTTGCTCCGTTTCCGCCTGATATCAGGCATGACACCGATATCCTGCATATCACCAGAACGTGGGTTTTTGCACCGTCTGATACCCTCATGAGTCAGTGATCGAATCGTCAAATCAACCCCTCCGCAATTTTCTATGTCAGATTTATATGCAGTGGTAGGTAATCCTATCGCTCACAGCAAATCCCCAACCATACACGCCCTGTTTGCCCAGCAGACCCATCAGGACATGCAGTATCGTGCCCTGTTGTCGCCACTGGATAATTTCCGTGGCACAGTCAGTGAATTCCTTAAACAGAATGGCAAGGGATTGAATGTCACCGTCCCTTTCAAGCTGGAGGCCTATCAACTTGCAACCCAATTGACCGAGCGCGCATCGATAGCTCAAGCCGTCAATACACTACGCTTTGACCACGATGTAATTTTTGGCGACAACACGGATGGTGTAGGCTTGGTCAAGGATATCGAGATCAATTTGGGTATACCCATCACCCACCAGCGCATTTTACTTATCGGTGCCGGAGGCGCTGCTCAGGGTGTGGTCCTGCCGCTTCTGCAAAAACAGCCTGCATTACTGGCCATAGTTAATCGCACTCCAGACAAGGCGTATGCACTTCAACAAAAATTCTCGGCTTATGGAGATATCATTGCTGGCGATATCCTGAGCTCCTCCGATCAAGACTTCGATATCGTCATCAATGCAACCTCGGCAAGCCTACAAGGTGATTTACCCGAGCTACCAAGCAAAATTTTTACCCAGACCATCCTGGCATACGACATGATGTATGGTCGCGAACCGACCCCGTTTCTTCGACTGGCAAAATACAGCGGTGCACAACAACAGGCGGATGGCATTGGCATGCTGGTAGAACAAGCGGCAGAATCCTTCTTTTTATGGCGTAATGTCAGGCCACAAACCCAGCCCGTCATTGCGTTGCTGAAATCACACACTCCACCGCCTCACACCATATAATCTGACCAAAGCGTTACAGATTCCGTCAATTCCATTAATCAGCTCTCGCTAATAATGGCATACTGCTGCTTTCATTTTCCTGTCATCAAATAGTAACCTGAACATCGTATACATCGCAGCCAAGGTATTTTTTATCTCTGTGATAATCCGTTATGACTGAAACCAATAGCGATATCGATCAAGAAAATCTAACCAGTCCATTACAACAAATCACTTTCTTGTTGAGAAAGTACAAATTGGTGGAAGGGCTTGTCAATTTGCAGGAATCGCCTGATTTATCGCTCAGTGAATCTGCTGTTCTGAAACAGAATCTGACTGAATTGACGGATTATCTGAATCAACTGCACCCCGCAGACATTGCCTTTGTTCTCGAAGCTCTCCCACTTGAAGACCGTTTGCTGATCTGGAGTCTGGTCAAAGCCGAACTGGATGGTGAAGTTCTGCTGGAAACATCGGATTCTGTTCGCGCCACGCTGATTACCGACATGGCCAGTCAGGAGCTGGTAGCAGCGACCGAATTTCTCAACACTGACGAGATCGCCGATCTGGCGCCAGACTTACCGCAAGAAGTGATTGAGGATGTATTCCGCTCATTGCCCGTGGAAGAACGCGAGCAACTACGTGCAGCAATGACTTATCCTGAAGATTCGGTAGGTGCACTGATGGATTTCAATGTCATTACCGTTCGCGAAGATGTTCGTCTCGAAGTCGTTTTACGCTATCTACGCCGTCTGGATGCCATGCCGGACCACACTGATCAGCTCTTTGTGGTGGATCGCGACGAACATCTCAAGGGTGTACTGCTCATCAACCAATTGTTGGTCAACGATCCCGATATTCAGGTCGCAGAAGTCATGACCAGCGAGATCATCAAATTGCACCCGGGCGATGTAGCGCAACAAGCTGCCAATGCGTTTGAACGTTATGATCTCGTTTCGGCCTCGGTCGTTGATGAACACGACAAATTACTGGGACGCGTCACCGTCAATACGGTCATTGATTTCATTCGCACCAAGGCAGAAAACGAAGTACTCAATCTGGCCGGTTTGAGTGCCGAGGAAGATCTTTTTGCTCCCATTTTAAAAAGTGTCAAAAATCGCTGGATCTGGCTAGCCATTAATCTGGTCACGGCATTTATCGCCTCACGGGTCATCGGTTTTTTCGAAGAATCGATCGAAAAACTGGTGGCATTAGCCGCATTGATGCCGATCATCGCAGGAATTGGCGGTAACTCGGGTAATCAGACCATCACCATGATTGTGCGGGCGCTGGCGTTGGATCAAATCAACATTGACAGTGCCTGGAAATTAATCTTCAAGGAAATCGGTGTCAGCGCAGTCAATGGGCTGATCTGGGGCAGTCTCGTCGGATTGCTCACTTTCATCATTTATCAGAGCTATTCACTCGGATTGGTGATGGGTGTCGCAATGGTGCTTAATTTATTACTGGCTGCCATGCTTGGCGTACTCATTCCATTGACACTACGCAAATTCGGACACGATCCGGCAATCGGCTCCAGTGTCATGATCACTGCGGTAACGGATAGTGGCGGTTTCTTCATTTTTCTTGGACTCGCCACAATTTTTCTGTTGTAAAACATCACACAAAAAAGAAACCCCAAGAAAACCGATTTCCTTGGGGTAAAACTACAGTTCATGATACAAAAAATGCCACTCTATTTTTTAGCTGCACGCACAAAACTTCTTGTTGGCTTTTATTATTCTGAAATATCGGAATTCTTGCTCAAATCGACATACCTGCTATTTCGTTACGACGATTGTTACGTATTGCATATCCGATCACCATCAGTCCAATCAACAACATCGCGTAAGTTTCAGGTTCGGGAACAGGACTGACAACGGCACTGATATTGGTGAATACAAAGGTTTCGTCGTTATAGTCAAAATCGCCACCCCGAGCAATATCTTCAAAACCGACATAAGTACCAGCAGGAATATGCAGCGATGCATCCCCGGAGTATGACGAAGAAAAGATATGATTCAAGCCATCGCTGTTGAATGATTTGTCGGAATCCCAGGTACTCCCTGTCGTCAGCACGTTTAATTGAAAAGTCAGGACATCACCAGCGTGTACATGCCCCAGACTCACGTAATCTCCGATATGTGAAGTGTGGTTGTTCAGCAAGCCGGCAGAAGACTGGGAAGTTTCGACGCCGTTGACTTTCATGGTCAATGTATTGGTGTAACTGGCCGACGCACCCAAAAAGTAAGCGCCAATCTCACCAGTAGTCGTCGCCGTAAACGTATAGAGATCGGCATTTTGCGTTCCGCTACCGGAGTATGCCACACCACTTGCATTGACATTAGATATCAACATCAAACCAACTAGTGCAGTCAAAACAACATTAAATAATTTTTTCATTTTGGGCTCCAGACATGAATCAGTTAGTTATATTCCAATTAACAGCTACTTAAGAAAGCTGCATGGTATAGACGGAGTGCCGCTTGAAATAGAGAAGCTTGTCATGAATAGAGTGGGATAAATGCACTGACAGAATCAGTCAGAATATCCTGATAATTTGAAGAACAGCTTTAACAAACAGGTTGATTCGACCGTTCCGAAAAGACCAAATCTCGTGGCAATCACAACCAATCCACTGACTTGAAAGGAATTGTATTCATGCTTCCGCATAAAAGACCGTTAGCACACGATAGCTATGGAAAATTGAAGAGCATCTTCTCTCTCGATTTCACAAAATGCTTTGCTATATCATTAAGAACTTTTAGTTAGTGAGAACGACTGATGAGCACAACCACGCCTCACATGGCAATCAATTCAAATACCATTATCAAAGTACTTTCAATCATCACGTGCGCTTTGATCGTGATCAGCATTGGTGGTCAATGGTGGAAATTCACGTTTGGTGGCGATCAGGCAAAAATGTTCATTCAGTTCTTCAATCTGGATCACGAACGAAACATTCCAACCTTTTTCTCAGTATTTTTATTGTTTTTTGTCGCCTTGATTCTGGCATTCATCGCCAGATTCAATCATGTGCAAAAGCAACCTCACTCATCGAAATGGATCATGCTTTCCTGTGGGTTTGTATTCATGGCGTTTGACGAGGCCTTTCAGATCCATGAAAAATTCATCTGGCCATTCAGGGCACTGCTGGGTGAAAACAATCTCGGTATTTTTTACTTTGCCTGGGTCATTCCTGGATTCATCCTGATTTTGATACTCGCTCTGTATTTTCTAAAATTTTTGATCGATTTACCAAGAATAGCAAGAATACGTTTTTTGATTGCCGCCACACTCTATATCGGAGGTGCAATTGGCTTTGAGCTCATCGGCGGCTATCACGTGGAACAATATGGAGAAGAAAATCTGACCTACAGCATCATCACCACTATCGAAGAAAGCCTGGAATTATCGGGGCTTGTTTTCTTCATCTGGGCCTTGTTGAAATACTGCGAGCAACATTTCAAATCCGTGCTGTTTGTGTTTGAATAAAACAGGCACCGCTTATCGGGGTGCCTGTTCCAATTCCAATCAATTTTCTGATTCAGTTCGTCCATGCGCCATACGATATAGAACAGGCAGCACCAGCAAGGTCAGTGCAGTCGACGACAAGATGCCACCGATCACCACAGTCGCCAGTGGTCGCTGCACTTCCGCACCCGTACCGGTAGCAAGTGCCATCGGCAAAAATCCGATTGATGCCACAAGCGCTGTCATCAGCACAGGACGCAACCGGGTCAGAGCACCCGAAGTAATTGCTTCATCCAGCGATGCGCCTTGCTCACGCAAGCCACGTATGAACGCCAACATCACGAGGCCATTGAGCACCGCCACACCGGACAAGGCAATAAAACCAACGCCCGCCGAAATGGAAAGTGGAATATCCCGCACCCATAGTGCAAAAATACCTCCTGTCAAAGCAAACGGCACCCCGGTGAACATCAACAAACCATCACGGATATTGCCAAACATCGTGTACAACAGTATAAAAATCAAACCCAACGCAACCGGGATGACGATTTGCAAGCGCTGGGCGGCCGAGATCATTTGCTCGAATTGCCCGCCCCAAGTTATCCAGTAACTCGGCGGAATATGCACCTTCTTATGTATCAGCTGTTCAGCCTCCTGCACAAACGATCCCAAATCACGGCCCCGAACATTGGCCGTTACCACAATTCGCCGCTTGCCGTTTTCACGACTGACCTGATTCGGTCCCTGGGTCAGTTCGAACTGGGCCACTTCACCAAGACTAACAAATACCGGCACCGGGGGCTGCCCCGCCTGAGCGAGTGGTGCAGCCATCAGCGGTACAGTTGCCACACTCTGCGCCGGCACACTAACCGGCAATCGTTTCAGTGCCTCGATATCGACACGCAAATGCTCGGGTAAGCGAATTTGCAACTCAAAGCGACGATCTCCCTCAAAAATCAACCCCGTACTGCGCCCCCCCACAGACATCGCGATGACATCCTGTACATCGCGACCGTTCAAACCGTAACGTGCCATTTTGGTGCGATCCATACGAATCGACAATACAGGTAATCCGGTGATCTGTTCGGTCCGGACATCGGCGGCTCCAGGCACGGTTTTCAGCAACTTTTCGATGGCTTCTCCCAAGTCCAGTAAGGTATCCATGTCATCGCCGAATACCTTGACCGCCACATCGGCACGCACACCCGATAGCAACTCGTTGAAACGCATCTGGATAGGCTGAGTGAATTCGTAATTGTTACCAGGAACTCGATGTACTGCCGCCTCCATCGCTGCGATCATTTCGGCCTTGGTATGATGCGGCCCGGTCCATTCCGATTGAGGTTTAAGGATGATGAATGTATCGGCAACACTAGGTGGCATTGGATCGGTGGCGATCTCGGCCGTACCGATCTTGGAAAATATCCGTTCCACTTCAGGAAAGGTCTTGATGGTTTGTTCCAGCTCATTTTGCATCTCAATGGCCGTGCTCAGACTGGTGCCCGGGATGCGAATGGCATGCAGCGCAATGTCTCCTTCATTCAGGCTGGGCACAAACTCACTACCCACACGCGTGGTCAGCAAACCTGACAGAACAACAATGACGATGGCGATGGTCACGGTCAGTTCACGGTTATTCATGGTCGCTTTTAGCAAGGGCACATAGACTTGCTTGGCCAATGCCATTACACGACTTTCCTTTTCCTGAACTTTACCGCTGAGGAAGAGCGCAATGGCAGCTGGTACAAACGTAATCGACAACAACATGGCACCTATCAAAGCCGTGACCACAGTGAGTGCCATCGGGTGAAACATCTTGCCCTCCACGCCAGTCAGCGCGAAGATGGGAAGATAGACAATGATGATGATCAGTTCACCATAAATCAGAACCCGACGCGCTTCACGCGAGGCATCAAATACCAGCTCCAGTCGTTCGGTAAGGGTCAAACCCCGTCCCAGGCGCATCTGTTCATGTGCCAGCCTGCGGATACTGTTCTCGACGATAACAATCGCGCCATCGACGATAATGCCGAAATCGATCGCACCCAGACTCATCAGGTTGGCACTGACATGATTGGTGACCATGCCTGTAAAAGTGAACAGCATGGATAATGGAATGACACAGGCTGCAATCAGCGCTGCACGCAAATTGCCGAGAAACAGCAACAACACCACGATCACCAGTGCGGCCCCTTCCAGCAAATTCTTCGCTACCGTGTGAATGGTCTTATCCACCAGTGTGGTGCGATCATATACCGGCTTGGCGTACACACCTTCGGGCAAACTGCGATTAATCTCCTCAAGCTTCTTGGCTGCGGCCTGGGAAACAATACGGCTATTCTCGCCAATCAGCATGTGCACCGTTCCCATTACTACTTCCTTACCATTCTGCGTTGCCGCACCATTGCGCAATTCCTTGCCGATCAAAATGTCGGCCACGTCCTTGACGCGAATGGGTGTACCCTGCCGCGAACCCAGAATGATGTCTCCCATTTCATGCAAATCAGCTATCTGACCGGGAACACGCACCAGATACTGTTCACCGCTTTTCTCAATGTAACCCGCTCCGACATTCAGATTGTTGCGTTCCAGTGCAGTCATCAAATCGGTCAACGACAAGCCGAACGAAATCATTTTCTCGGGATAGGGAACAACATGATACTGCTTGACATAGCCGCCCACCGTATTGATCTCGTTCACCCCCTTGACCATGCGTAATTGCGGTCGAATCACCCAGTCCTGGATTTCCCGCAAATCCGTGGAGGTGTATTCGCTACCATCCGGTTTCCTGGCACCGTCACGCGCATCGACTGTCCACATGAAAATTTCACCCAATCCCGTGGAAACCGGCCCCATGATCGGTTCGATACCAACCGGCAGGCGTCCTTTTGCTTCCTGAATGCGTTGACTAACTTGCTGTCGTGCAAAATAGATATCCGTACCATCCTCAAAAATGACGGTCACCTGCGACAATCCGTAACGCGAAATGGAACGGGTATAGTGTAGGTGCGGCAATCCCGCCATGATGGTTTCAATCGGGAACGTGATACGTTGCTCGGCTTCAATGGGAGAATACCCGGGTGCATTGGTGTTGATCTGCACTTGCACGTTGGTGATATCGGGTACCGCATCGATGGGCAATTTCTGATAACTGTAAACGCCGATGATGGCCACCATCAATACGACCATCAGCACAATGGCACGTTGATAAATTGATAAATGTAATATGCGCTCAAACATGATTCTCAGCCTCGATTAGATTCAGGGTTAATGATCATGGCTTGCGCCCGACTTGCCGAGTTCGGCCTTGATGGCAAAACTGTTTCCTGCAGCATACTGCTCACCAGGACGAATGCCTTTTAATACCTCGACCATGACATCATCGCTACGCCCCAGCTCCAGAGGTCGAAGTTCGAAATAATCACCGTAGCGACCAAACACCACCGGGTGATCTTTTATGGTTTGCAACGAAGACAGAGCGACTGCTGCAGGTACCCGAATTTCTTCTGCCACCAGTTCGGCATTGACAAACATGCCTGGACGCCATAACCCGGCCTGATTGTCCAATTCCACCCGCGCCGTGGCAGTTCGAGTCTGCCCTCCGATCAACGTGGAAATGTAGGTCACCACTCCATCACTGTGAATGTCCGAAGCCGTCGCTCGAACAGTCACTTTCTGCCCCATCCGTATCACGTTGAGATCCTTGGGATACACTGTGACCGATGTCCATACGGTCGATACATCGGCAATGGTGTAAATCTCGCGATCTTCTTTCAGAGCCTCGCCCAGTGCAATGGCCTTGGCGATGATGATGCCGGAAATGGGCGCACGAATCTCATAGCGCGAATAATCCGTCCTCAGATGACTCGTATCAGGCTTTACCCCCAACGCACGCAGTTTGGTAGTAGCAAGCTCTGCGGCTATCTGCGCTTCGTTCCATAGTTCTTCTGCCACCAAGTATTCCTGTTTGGCTGTGATTTTTTCTTCCCACAATTTCTTTTCACGTTCGTATGTCGCCCGTGTCAATCCCAGGCGCTTCTTAGCCACAAAATACTGACTGCGCAAATCAGCCAGCATCGGACTATCGACGATAGCCAGCACATCGCCTTTCTTGACCAGTTGACCGTGATGGCCCTGGACATCGGTCACTAGCCCGGCCACGCGCGGCACGACCCGGACAATGGTATGCTCATTGAACGTTATTTCACCGGGTAAGCGAAGTTTGGGCTTGATGACTGCCGGTTCCACGGTCAGGAGTTCGATGCCCATGGATTTGAGCATGGCGTCCGGGATTTCGGCTCGGCCTTCCACTTGACTGTCGCTCCAGCGCATGAGTTTGCCTTCATACTCAGCCGCTATGGCGATATCGAACGAATGAGGCTCGTCGACGACTTGATCTCCCAATAAATAATCTGCTTCAGGCGTGAATTTGAATAGCTGCGCCGATCCACCGAGGCGGGTCAATGTTACGGCCACTTGCGTCATTTTGGGTGGCAGCGGTTTACCCTTGTAATAGGTATAAATTCGAAATTGCGGCGGTACACCTTTTTCAAAAATAGTTAACTCCAGACTGAAATCTCCCTCACTAAACAACTTTCCTCCTCGGGGTCCGGCAACAACCTGTCCGTCCTCTCCAGCATGCGTTAATGGATCTTGTGCGGAGTCTGGCGATGGTGCAGGTTGATCCAGTATCAGAATCCAGCCAGCCAGAATGACGCCGATTACCACGACGATCAGGATCGGTCTCCATTTCATTGTATTCATTGTCTTGTCCTTATTTCTCATTACCGAGAAAACGTGTTGCAATTCCAGGATTCACCTGAGCAGTCGAGCCATCCATCGGCGCCGATATCAAGCGTTCGATGTCATTCACCAGACGTTGATAATTCGCCAGAGCACGCACATACAACAATTGATTCTGAAACAGGATGCGCTGTGCATCGAGTAACTCTAGCAGTCCGAATTTTCCCAACTCGTAACCTCTGCGCGTCACATTGAAACTGCTCTTGGCTCCCGGCAAAATTTCATCCTTCAAAATATGCACTTCATTCCAAGCGGCAGACAAAGACTCGTAGGATTGGGCGAGCTCAGTTTTCAGTCTCAATTCCGTGGCCATCTGCTCATCGACTGCCTTGCTGACACGCTGATGCGCTTCTCTGAGGTTACCCTGATTACGATCGAACACCGGAATGGGAATTTGCAATCCGGCTACAACCGTACTCCCCCCCAGTTGTGCATGATGCACGGCACCGGCATTGATAGTGACATTGGGAATACGCTTGGTTTCTTCGACTTCCAGAAGCGCCTTACGTTGCTCGATGCTCTTCTGCGCGCGCAGTGCTACGGGATTTCCCAGGACACGCGCTTCCAGACTTTCAAATTCCGGTGGCGCAATAACGGCTTCGAGATCCCCCAGTACCTTGCTGAAATTCGGTGTTGAGCTATTCCACAACAGCGCCAGACGTTTACGTGCCGAACTCAGGTCACGCTGCGCCTGCTCCAGTTCGATGCGGGTGGTCGACAAACCCAGTTTGACCTTGGTTTCATCAATGGGCGGGACCTTACCCCCCTGCACTCGCTCGGACACCGAATTGACGACATTCTGCGCTGTCAGTTTGGTTTCCTCGGCCAGCTTCAATCGTTCCTGAGCCGCCAGCACTTCGGTAAAGACATTGGCAATTCTGAAGATGATGTCGGTACGTTTGATTGCGAGGTCCTGCATCGCCAGTTCTTCGCTCAGAAGTGCGGCATTGACCCGGGCCTCACGTTTCCCGCCCAGTTCAAGAATTTGATAGACACGAATGGTGGTCAACTGCTGCACTACTTCCTGTGCAACGGCATGTGCCGAATTGACGTCACCACTCAGTTTCTGAATATTGCCCGCATTTTCGACATTCAGTGACAATTCGGGGTTTTTGAGTAACCCAGCCTGTAATGTCACACCTTCCAGTGCCTGTATTTCCCTAGAAAAAGCAGCCAACTCGGGATTATGCTGCAACGCTAAATGGACAGCATCGCGCAAAGTCAATTCATTTTGATGACCACTCTTGTCCGGGGCCATACGCATTGCGCTCTCTTCTGCCATCCCATCTGACATGATCATCAGGCTCAGAAAAACGCTTAAGGTCAAACCAGCAATCCCTGATGGTGAAAACCAACAAGGGTAACTCATACCGGTTTTGTTACTCGATTTCATAGCATCCTCCGCTTGTACTCAAGCTGCAACAACGAATCCAATTACAATACTGATCCGTTATTTATAACATCGCAGACCATCAAATTAGGCTGCGGACAGATTGATCTTACTAGCTTAAATCGATGCTACGCGGAGGGCGCAAAGGTAAATCAGGCAGGGTTTCAGGAATGAATCTGACAATCATGACCGGCGAGAAACCAGTCGCTTTCGGAAAAAATAACTGTGGAAAAGAGTTGAAGTAAAAAGGTTGAAACTGACCAACCGAATGCAGACATAAGTGTGTGGCACTATCCAGATCGGCGCCATCCCAAGATACATTATTCCGGTGATACTCGAGATGCGCAGCAGGATCGGTGGGCAAATCCTGATAGATATGATCCAGTTCATGCGCGAAAACTTCGCCTCTGAAAGAGAGGCTCAAACCATTCGTCAAAATGCTAACAACCAGCATCACGATGACCGAATGTACAAGATATTTTCGCATATAGGTAAAAATTCAGGATCCGACATTACTACTACATTAGTAAAGAGTTTCACTTTTTGTATTGTGAAATCATTTCACATTAAGCTGACAATTGCAATGCGACCATTTGTTCGACAATGACAACTAGATAAGCATTATGCCTTCGACCGACAACATATCGATCAACGCAATTAATGGCAAACCAATCAGCGCATTAGGATCGTCTCCAGTCATACGTTCAATAAGCGCGATACCGAGTCCCTCCGATTTGGCGCTGGCAGCACAATGATAGGGTTGTTCGATATTCAGATAATTTTGTATTTGCTTTTCACTAAGTGGCCTGAATTTCACATGATAGGGCACCTGCTTCACCTGTACGCGATTCGTTGTTGCATTAAGCAAGCATAGCGCCGTATAAAACAACACCTCCTGCCCCTGAATCTGTCGCAACTGCTTCACAGCATTATCATGATTCATCGGCTTTCCGAGACGCGAGGAACCCCATACCGCAACCTGATCCGACCCGATAATCAGAGCATCCGGGAAATACTCTGCTACTGCTCTAGCTTTGAGTTCCGCTAGACGTATGGCCGTTTCCTGGGGCAGTTCATTCATCCCGGGTGACTCGTCAACATCTGGACTCATTGTTTCAAAATGAATTCTCAGACGCTGCAATAATTCTTTACGATAAACCGAACTGGAAGCCAGTACTATTTTTTGATTGATCACTTTTTGCGATTCCAATTCTGAGCGAACTACTTCGAACTTTGACACATCCAAGCAAAAAATATAACATGCGCGCCATATGTCTGCACGATTTGTGATAAACTCTCTTGATTTTGTAAATGGCTCAGGTAGGCATTGTGATACAATCCCGATACTTGAGCTTGTGCGCTTGCATGACTGGCTGTTTGATGATCAAGGTTCATTGATTTACGAACTCAGCGGGTATGTTGATAAAAACGACAAACCTCACTTGTTATTAAAAATCAATGGAACGATGAATCTCAGCTGCCAGCGCTGCCTTGACAAATTAACGCACACATTTGATCTGCAAACCATACTGCTGTTGGTTAATAGTGAAGAAGAACTGAACTTGATCGATGAGGATGACAGCGTCGACGCAATTCTGAGTACTTCTGAGTTAGATGTAATTGGTTTGATCGAAGAGGAAATCATACTTAGTTTATCCATTTCCTCACGTCATCCAGAGGGTACGTGTAATTCAAACTTACCCAGAACCAACAAAACAAGTTTTAGCGAGCAATCTAAATCAGCTCACCCATTTGCAGTTTTAGCAAACTTTAAAAAGACCAATTGAACTTTAAGGAGTCAATCACATGGCAGTTCAACAAAACAAGAAATCTCCGTCCAAACGCGGCATGCATCGCGCGCATGATTTTCTGACCAATCCACCACTGGCAATCGAATCCAGCACTGGTGAAGTTCATTTGCGCCATCACATCAGCCCCAATGGCTATTATCGCGGCAAGAAAGTCATCAAAACCAAAAACGACTAAAATAGCTTAGAACAATCAGTTTTGCTTTCGACTGTATCAAGTAAATCTAAATCGCTTTTTCTGGTTAAATAGAATATTGAAGTGGACATTACCGTAGCAATAGACTGCATGGGTGGTGATCATGGCCCGCATGTCACGGTTCCATCTGCTCTTGAATACTTGCGTCATGACTCAGAAGCCAACATTATCCTAGTCGGCATTCCGGATGCAATTGAAGCAGAATTACGTGCAGCAAAATCATCACTAAGTCCACGGATTCGCCTTCATCCAGCCAGTGAAGTCGTCGGCATGGATGAATCACCCTCTACTGCTCTACGCGGCAAGAAAGACTCCTCAATGCGGGTTGCTATCAATCTGGTCAAAACAGGTGAAGCTCAGGCCTGTATCAGCGCAGGCAATACCGGCGCATTACTTGCAACCTCACGATTCGTACTGAAAACCATCCCAGGGGTAGATCGACCTGCTTTGGCTGGGATTCTTCCCACCATGACCGGACACACCTATATTCTCGATCTGGGTGCCAATGTAGATTGCACGGCTGAACACTTGTTCCAGTTTGGAATCATGGGTTCCTCCCTGGTATCGTCAATTGAGAACAAATCTTCGCCCAGCGTCGGGCTGCTCAATGTCGGTGAAGAGGAAATAAAGGGCAATGAAAGAGTAAAACAAGCCGCTGAATTGCTGCGACACAGCAACCTTAATTTTTTTGGCAACATTGAAGGCAATGACATTTATAAAGGCACAACCGATATCGTTGTCTGCGATGGTTTTGTAGGCAATATCACACTGAAAACCTCTGAAGGTCTGGCTCAAATGCTAGCAACCTATCTGCGTGAGGAATTCAAACGCAATCTGCTGACACAATTGGTCGGCATTACAGCCAAACCCATCATCAATGCCTTTAAACACCGGGTCGATCACAGACGATACAATGGCGCCAGTTTTCTGGGATTACGCGGCATCGTCATCAAAAGTCATGGCTCAGCCGATCAGTATGCCTTTGGTTTCGCCATCAAACGTGCCGTGGATGAAGTTCGCGGCGGCATGTTGCGCCGTATCAGTGAACGGGTAGCTGAACTTTCACATCATTCTCAACCCTTTTTGGACGCGGTAACAAAATAATGTACTCGAGAATTACAGGAACTGGCAGTTATTTACCAGAAAAGATTCTGACCAACCGCGATCTGGAAGGAATGGTCGATACCAGCGACGAATGGATACGAACCCGCACTGGAATTACGCAGCGACACATTGCTGGAGAAGATCAGGTTGCTAGTGATCTTGCACTGCATGCCTGCCAGAACGCCATGCAAGCAGCTGGGGTCGGCAACAAGGATATCGATCTCATCATTGTGGCCACCACTACCCCCGACATGGTATTCCCCAGTACCGCATGCATCCTGCAAAACAAATTGGGAATAGAGAACTGTCCTGCATTCGATGTGCAAGCTGTTTGCAGCGGCTTTGTCTATGCACTGGCTACGGCCGACATGTTTGTCAGCTCGGGAAAATGTCGTAATGCATTGGTTGTAGGCACGGAAATTTACTCCAAAATCATCGACTGGAATGATCGTACTACCTGCGTACTGTTTGGTGACGGTGCTGGTGCCGTGGTGCTATCACAAAGTGAACAACCTGGCATACTCTCCACTCACCTGCACGCCAGCGGCAACTACAGCAATGTCCTGTCGGTTCCAGGCAGCATCAGTGGTGGCAAGATCCAAGGCGATCCCTATATCAACATGGAAGGCAGCACTGTTTTCAAATTTGCGGTAAAGGTACTGGAAGATGTGGTTGAAGAAGCCGTGGCACAAAATAATCTGAAACCAGAAGATATCGACTGGCTGATTCCACATCAGGCTAATATTCGCATCATTCAGTCTACCGCAAAAAAATTGGGCATACCGATGGATAAGGTAGTGGTTGCTGTCGACAAGCATGGCAACACTTCTGCGGCATCGATTCCACTGGCACTGGACCTAGCTGTACGTGATGGTCGCATTCACCCCGGGCAACTGGTTTTACTGGAAGGTGTGGGTGGCGGATTTACATGGGGAGCGGTATTACTCCGCTGGTAATTTATGAAAATTGCTTTTGTTTTTCCGGGCCAAGGATCGCAATCCGTCGGCATGATGAATGGATATGCGAACTTACCCATCATTCAGAACACTTTTGAAGAAGCTTCAGATATCCTGCAGCAGAATTACTGGTCCATGGTCAATGATGGTCCGGTTGAAGATTTGAATCTAACCATCCATACGCAACCCATCATGCTCACTGCCGGTGTTGCCGTATATCGAGCCTGGAAAGAATTGAGCGGCCAGCAACCGAGCTTTCTGGCCGGACACAGTCTGGGCGAATATACCGCACTGGTCGCATCTGAAACATTGAGTTTTGCAGACGCATTGGCGATGGTACGTTTCAGAGCGCAATCCATGCAACAGGCCGTTCCCGAAGGTACAGGTGGCATGGCCGCCATTTTGGGACTGGATGACACAGTCATACAAGATATTTGTGTTGACATTACCCGGCAGTGCACGGATGAAATGCTCGAACCCGCCAATTTCAACTCACCCGGTCAGGTTGTCATTGCCGGACACAAAAACGCTGTCCTGCAAGGTATCGAGCTTGCCAAATCAAGGGGTGCCAAGCGCGCCATCATGCTACCGATGAGCATACCTTCGCACTGCTCGCTCATGCAACCCGCCACAGAAAAAATGCAGCATTATCTGGAGCAGATTTCATTTCAGCCACCCAAAATTACGATTCTGCATAATGCAGACGTAAAATCGCATCCGGAGACTGCCGAGATCAAAAAGATTTTGATTCAGCAATTGGTAAAACCCGTACGCTGGGTCGATAGCATTCGAACATTGGCAAACAATGGTGTTACGCATGTCATTGAATGTGGTCCTGGGAAAGTACTGGCAGGATTAAACAAACGCATCGACTCCAATTTGCAGCATCTATCTCTATCCGACAGTGCAGCAATGACACAGACCATCGAACTGTTCGGATCAGGATCGCAGTAACACTCATTGCTAATCAAAATGACACTCCGCAGGATTTATCATGAAAAATAAAATAGCTTTAGTTACCGGTGCCAGTCGAGGCATTGGTCAAGCCATCGCTCTCAGGTTGGGACAATCCGGAGCCACTGTCATTGGTACCGCCACGACCAACCATGGCGCCGAAGCCATTACTCAATATTTAAGAGATTCTGATATCAAGGGTAGCGGTATTGCTCTTGATGTGAATGATGCCGAGCAAATCAATCAAATTCTCCAAGTTATCCGGGATAAATTCGGAGAAATCGAGATATTGGTAAACAACGCGGGTATAACTCGCGATAACCTGCTGGCACGTATGAAGGATGAAGAATGGGATGAAATCATGGAAACCAACCTTAAGTCCGTTTTCAGGTTAAGTCGCGCAGTGCTTCGCGCCATGATGAAAGCCCGGTATGGACGAATTATCAACATTTCTTCGGTCGTCGGCAGCATGGGTAATGCCGGGCAGACGAACTATGCAGCCACCAAAGCTGGGATGTACGGTTTCAGCAAATCTTTGGCACGTGAAGTCGGCAGTCGCAATATCACCGTAAATTGTGTGTCGCCAGGCTTTATTGACACGGACATGACACGCTCACTCGGCGAAGAATTGCAAAGAAATATGATCCAGCGTGTTCCTCTGGGTCGCCTAGGTCAACCAGAAGAGGTAGCATCTGCGGTAGCTTTTCTTGCATCAAAAGAAGCAGGTTACATCACCGGTGTTACATTGCACATCAACGGTGGAATGTACATGGATTAGTCAGGTTTCGCCTTGCATTACCAAATGGCAGAAAAGGTTTCAGTGTTGCTGATACTGAAAATTTGTTAGAATAAATCAGTTTTTCTTACCTAAAGAAAGGAATTACCTCGATGGAAAATATTGAGCAGCGTATAAAAAAAATTGTTGCTGAACAACTGGGTGTTAATGAGGCCGAAGTCAAAAATGAATCCTCCTTTGTCAACGACTTGGGAGCAGATTCACTCGATACCGTTGAACTAGTCATGGCATTGGAAGAAGAATTCGAGTGCGAAATACCGGATGAGCAGGCTGAAAAAATCAATACCGTTCAAGAAGCGATTGATTACGTCACTGCAAACGCCAAATAATCACTCGTTTCTTCCAAATCTAACAAGTAACCGGAGTAAATTTGTCCAAACGTAGGGTAGTCATCACCGGATTGGGTATCGTATCCCCTGTCGGTAATTCTGTATCAACTGCATGGGAAAATATTGTAGCGGGACGATCCGGTATCACCCGGATCACCCGTTTCGATGCTTCCAACTTTGCTTCCCAGATTGCAGGTGAAGTTCATGATTTTGATATTCATCAGTATCTTTCTGTCAAAGAAGCACGCCGCATGGATGTATTCATTCATTACGGTATGGCAGCCGCCATTCAGGCGATCAAAGATGCGGAGATAGACGATCTCTCCCGGCTTGATGCAGAGCGTATAGGAGTCAATATCGGTTCAGGAATTGGCGGCTTGCCCATGATTGAAAATACCGATGAAGCCTATCATGCGGGCGGGCCACGCAAAATCTCTCCTTTCTTTATCCCCAGTACGATCATCAACATGATTGCTGGTAATCTGTCGATCATGTTCGGCTATAAAGGTCCCAATATTGCTATCGTGACAGCCTGCACGACAGCCACACATAGTATCGGCAACTCGGCACGCATGATCGAATACGGTGATGCCGACATCATGGTCTGTGGTGGTGCAGAATCGTGTGTCACGCCCTTGGCCATTGGTGGATTTGCTGCAGCCAAGGCACTATCGGTCAGTAATGACAACCCGGAAACGGCCAGCCGTCCGTGGGATATAGACCGCAATGGTTTTGTTTTGGGTGAAGGCTCGGGAATTCTGGTTCTGGAAGAACTGGAACATGCCAAGCAGCGTGGTGCAAGAATCTACGCCGAACTGGCCGGATTCGGAATGAGTGCGGATGCATTTCACATGACTGCACCCTGTGATGATGGTGAAGGTGCAGCCCGCTGTATGGTCACTGCCTTGAAAAATGCCAGCATCGATATAAATCAAGTTAACTATATCAATGCACATGGCACATCGACACCACTAGGCGATATTGCCGAAACGATCGCAGTCAAACGCTGTTTTGGTGATCATGCAAGCAAACTGGCTGTCAGTTCAACCAAATCGATGACGGGACATTTACTGGGTGCGGCCGGTGGTATCGAGGCCGTTTTCTCTGCGCTGGCCATTCATCGTCAAATTGCACCGCCGACGATCAACCTGATAAATCAGGATCCACAATGCGACCTCGATTATATTCCCAATACTGCACGAGACATGAAGATTGACGTGGCGCTGTCCAATTCATTCGGATTCGGTGGTACTAACGGAACGCTCGTTTTTCGCAAAGTGTAGCTCCTTGGCGCATGCATACGCTAAAACGCTTATTGTTCTCTGCATTTGCAGCGCTGATACTGTCTATTTCCTGGCTTTACCTCCATTTGCATTCCAGCGTCACCTTACCGAATATTCCCTATGAATTTTCGGTTCAGCCCGGCAGCAATCTGAAGCAGGTAGCCGAACAGCTGGAAGATACGGGAATCATTCCCAGCAAATGGACATTCATTTTTCTTGCGCGTTACCTGGATCGGGAGTCTGCGATCCGTGCTGGCGATTATCAGTTGTCCCAAAATCTGACGCAAATCGCATTATTGGATTACCTGGTCAAAGGTGATGCCAAGCAAACTGAGATCCGTTTTATCGAGGGCTCGACTTTTGCCCAACTGCGTAAGATCCTGAATGAACATCCTGCCATCAAGCACGACAGCATCGATCTAACCGAAAAAGAAATCTTGCAGCGCCTGGGTGCCAGCGAAACCGCTGCTGAGGGGCTGTTTTTTCCGGATACCTATTACTTTATCAAGGGCAGTAGCGATCTCGAAATTTTGCAACGTGCTTATCAGGCTATGCAAAAAAATCTGCAGCATGCCTGGCCGAACCGCGCGGAAGCATTACCTGTGACTACGCCTTACGAAGCCCTGATACTGGCTTCCATCATCGAAAAAGAAACCGCGCTGGAAAGCGATCGCAATGAAATTGCTGGAGTTTTCGTCAACCGACTGCGCAAGGGCATGCGCCTGCAAACCGATCCAACCATCATTTATGGTCTGGGTGATAAGTTTGATGGCAATCTGCGCAAGCAAGATCTGCTTGCCGATCAGGAATACAATACTTATACTCGCGCAGGCTTGCCACCCACACCCATCGCTTCACCAGGGCTGGCATCGATACATGCTGCACTCAACCCAGCGCAAACAGAAGCATTGTATTTCGTGGCAAAAGGCAACGGCGAATCACACTTTTCAAATAATTTGACGGATCACAATAAAGCCGTCGAGAAATACCAAAAGCAACCAAAATAATATGGCAACACTCACCTTTTGGCATCAATTCTAATCAGTGGAGCTACATGACTTTATTTACCATCGTAGTTCCCACTCTGAACGAAAGTGAGAATGTCGATTTACTGCTGACTCGTATCTTTGAGCAAAAGCTACCCGAATTTGAAGTCATTGTGGTCGATGACGGATCAACAGATGGAACCCAGGAAAAAGTAAAAGCCTGGGAAAAGCGAGCCCAGGTCCGATTACTGGAACGACACGGCAAACCGGATCTCACGACTTCCATTCTGGCTGGTGCGGCTCAAGCTCGCAGCGAAGTCGTGATTGTCATGGATGCCGATCTCAGTCATCCGCCCGAACGCATCGCAGCCGTAATTGCACCGGTACTGGCCAATGAATACGATGTTGTCGTTGGCAGCCGCTATATTCCTGGTGGCAGCACCGAAAACTGGCCACTCTATCGTGAATTGCTATCACGTGTCGGTGGCTGGATTGCCCGTCCCATTTGTGATGTCAATGATGCCACATCCGGATTCTTTGCCTTTCGGCGCGAGCTGGCTACGGCAGTCTCGAATCAGGCACGTGGATACAAAATACTGCTCGAACTGCTCATGGCGCACTATGGCAAGCTACGCATCAAGGAAGTCCCCATAACATTTCATGATCGCACCTACGGTACATCAAAATTATCCTTCTCACACCAGTTGGCCTATATCCAGAGACTGATTACTCTGGCAGGTGGCACAGTGACACTCAACACAGCCGGCCGTTTTGCACTGGTGGGGCTATTTGGGGTACTGATCGACGCCATCGTATTCCAATGGATGATGAGTCGCGATGCCGGATTGGCTCTATCCCACTTCGCCAGTTTTTTTGTTGCTGCAACAGTCAATTACACCTTCAATTCTAAATGGGCGTTTCGCGAACATCACTCCGGCTACTTGCAGTGGCATCAATTCGGCCGTTTTCTGACGGTTGGCGCACTCGCGCTACTGTTGCGCGGTGGCGTACTCGCCTTGCTGGTATATGTTCTGCATATTCCACCGCTACTGGCCATTTTTCCGGCCATCGTCACCACGGCTGCGGTCAATTATCTGGGATCAGCATTTTATGTTTTCCCTCGCGATACCGACCTCCCGCCAATCGACATTCGTTGGCGTACTGCAACCATCGGTATTGTCATTTTTATCCTGTTGTTACGCCTGGTCTATTTCGGATTAGCACAACTGATTCCGGATGAAGCCTATTACTGGCAGTATGCCCAGCACATGGATCTGAGCTTTTATGATCACCCGCCGATGGTGGCTTGGCTCATCTGGTTTGGGACATCCATACTGGGCGATAACGAATTCGGGGTGCGTATCGGTGCCCTGCTGTGCGGTTTGATTACCATGGGTTACCTGTACGCCCTGGCGCGCAATTTATACGACAAATCCATCGCCATGCGTGCCGTTCTGCTGCTTGCCATTCTACCGATTGGCTTTGCATCCGGTCTATTGATGACTCCCGATGCCCCGCTGATTGCAACTTGGGCTGCCACTCTGTATTACATGGAACGTGCACTGGTTGGAGAAAAGCGCATAGCTTGGCTAGGTATAGGGATCGCATTTGGATTGGGGTTATTGTCAAAATATTCCCTCGGATTGATCGGTATCGCAGCGATCGTGTTCATACTGGCCGATCCCGTGGCACGCACCTGGCTCAAACGACCCCATCCTTACCTTGCTGCTCTGCTGGCATTGATCCTGTTTTCTCCGGTAATCATGTGGAATTACAACAATGACTGGGCATCCTTCGCATTCCAGTCAAGCAATGTGCTCACGAGTCCTCATCAATTTTCGGTTCATTACCTGTTTCTTCATGCCATCCTATTCCTAACGCCGATCGGTTTTCTGGCTGGCGCGGTTGCCCTATTCACCATCAAGCGACAGGTCACGGCTCTTCCAGTCGAGAAGAGAAAACTACTGTTCGTGCAGGTTTTTACCGGCATACCTTTTGTGATTTGTCTCGTTCTCAGCATTTTTGATAAACCGCAATTGCACTGGACTGGTCCAATCTGGTTAGCCATACTCCCTACCATCGCCTGGATGATGGGTCGAAGTGATCATCTTGGCGTGCTGGCAAAACGAATCCAAGCGATGTGGCGACTCACGATCGTAACTTGCATTTTTGCTTATGCTTTTGTGTTGCACTATGTCGTACTGGGAATACCGGGTGTACCTTATCCCTGGTTTACAGAACACTATTTCTGGCGGGAAACGGCTGCCGAAATCATGCAAATTGCCGATCAGGTAAAAAAACAAAGTGGCAAGGAACCGATCATCGTTGGCATGAGCAAGTGGTCAGTAGCCAGTGCCCTGTATTTTTATACTCATGACAAAATGCAATTGGATATTCGTTCGCGCAACCTGTTTGGCGACAGTGGCGCCATGTACAACTTCTGGCAGCCTTCACAAGCGCCGACAGACCGCCCTATCATTCAGGTCGGAATGAAACGCCGGCATTTGGATAAGATTGGCAAGCAGCGTGAAGAGATTCAGGCCCTGCTCGATCAACCCGGAGATATCGAATATCGTGTCATCGAGCGTCATGGCAAACCGGTACGCCGGGTTTACTATCGCATTTCACAGGGATTCAAAGGGCGAACCCCTGACGCAAATCCGCGTAACCCTATTTGATGTCGAGATCAGCGATCTGCCAGGTATCGTCCTGCATTTTTACCAGGGAAACGGTCTCGAGCGCCAATCCCTTGTTTGCAAAAGTCGTATAAAACTGCAACACCACATAATCGCCTTCTGGAAAATCCGATAGGGATTTTGTCGCACCAGCGGTTGCAAGGTAGCGCGCGGTCATGGCGCCGCGGGGTTCCCGTGTCGCTGTCAAAGTTTTGACCCATTCCGCTTCAGCCTTCTTGGACCGAAATAGGGTTGATGTATTTTCCCAGCTTTCCTTGTATTTTCCAGCATCGATCAATTCCAGCCAAGTGCGCGCACTCCGCTCGGTTCTCTCCAAAATAACCGTATCGTCGGCACATACGCTGGCACTCATCAATAGCAACAGAAACCACAGCCCCATAAATTTTTTTAACATCGACTATCCTTTTTGTTCAACAAGATTGATTTTCTCAACTCTGTACGGAAAACCCGGAATAACGTACAGGCAATTAAGCATGTGTAAAAATATTTCCCATCAGCCAGATTGAGGCAATACCCAGTAAGATCAGGGTGACCTGCTGAATCGTGGCGTTGATTTCCGGACGCTTGTGCAAACCTGGAATCAGATCGGACATCGCAACATAAATCATGCTGGCCGACGCCAATGCCAGAAGTGGCTGAACCAGATAATTCATCTGATGCAACATGAAATAGGCCAATACTCCCCCCACGACAGTTGCGAGACTGGACAGTATATTCAACAGAAATGCCATCCTTCGGGTATAGCCAGAATTCAGAAGAATAATGAAATCACCAGCTTCCTGAGGAATTTCGTGCGCAATGATCGCAATCGATGTGACGATTCCCAGTTGCACATCAACCATAAAGGCAGCAGCAATCAGAATCCCATCAACAAAATTATGAAAGGTATCCCCGACAATCACCATGATACCGCTGCGTCCATGATCGTGCTGGGATACATTGACCTGCTGTGTAGCCAATCCATGAGAAGGATCGTGCGCTTCACAATCCTCCAGGTGGCAATGCCGCCATAACACCAGCTTCTCCAGAATGAAGAAAACCAGAATCCCGATCAGAACCGTTACCGTAACCTGCGCAGGATTATCTGAAAGTTCGAAGGCTTCCGGCAAGGTATTCAGAAAAGCTGCGCCCAACAAGGCGCCAATGGCATAGGAAATCAGCACCGAAAGCCAAGATAGCCGGGCATTGAGTGCCATTATCGCAGCAAAAACCAAACTCAGTATCCCGCCGAGCAAGCTTGCGGCAATAATCCAGGTAAGCGTTGACATAACTCTAATTAAAAAAGCAAAGGCGGGATTATACGCTGTTACGGTGCACTTAATGAACCGGTTAATCTGGCACAGATTCCAGCCAGATCAGCGCAGCCATACGCCCAGTTTCACCATCCCGGCGATAGGAGTAAAAGCGTTCAGGATGACTGAATGTACAAATCCCTCCGCCGCCAATGTGAATGACACCGTTGCGTTCCAGTCGCTGACGGGCTAGAAGAAAAATATCCGCCAACCATTTCTTGGCACTGATACCGTTACCCTCCCGGGGCACAAACGCCAAGGCAGCGCGTGCATCCTGCTGCACAAATGCAGCATAGACATCTTCACCGACTTCAAAGCAATCGGGACCGATCGCTGGTCCGAGCCAGGCCACCACTTCATTACCCGGTACCCGCATGGTCGCGAGGGTCTGTTCGATCACACCTGCCGCCAATCCACGCCAGCCGGCATGGACGACGCCGACCACAGAACCACCGCGATCACACAAAAAAACCGGCAGGCAATCGGCGACCATGATCGCACATACCTTTCCTGGTGTACGACTGTAGGCGGCATCACCTTCGATACTGGTCGATGGCACATCATCGGCACATACGACTGCGGTTCCATGCACCTGCTTCAGCCACATTGGACTCGAGGGCAGGAACTGCTCTAGGAAAGCGCGATTGCGCAGAACATCGTCTGCATGATCGTTGACATGCATTCCCAGATTGAGTGATCTGTAGGTATGATGCGTATGTCCGCTGACACCGCCATTGCGCGAGGTGAATAACGCTTTGATATGACCTGGTACAGGCCAGTCCGGAATGATCCAGTCCTGATTCATCAATAACTCAAACCAAAAAGATTGCAGGCTCAACAGCAAAACCAGGGAAATTTTCCATTGATTTCACCACCGATTGGGTCTAAACAAATATTCTGGGTTAAAATAGGCTTTAAAAAATTGGTCACGATAGTTCGACAAGTAAATTTTGTCGCCTATCTGCAGACAAATCCCTTGTGAAACGCTGAAAAATTTCGCGAACGAAGGTCAAAAAAGTAAAAACCGGTAACAGCATCGCGGCTTTATGAATAGCTTGCAGCCGATTTTAAAGCAACATGACCAAGTGCAGCAGTTTTTAGGCGTCTCCCTAACCCATTAATAATGATAACAAGCCTACAGCAGGTATGTTCAATGAATGATATAAAAAAATTTACTCGATTCGCACGCGTTCTCGTCTTTAGTTTACTCTTCGGCATCATCATGTTGGTTCCTGCGGTTCAAGCCGCCGGTGAGGATGAAACCGAATTTCTCAAGGCTGCTTTTTCTGCCCGCGCCGAAGTTATTCAGCAAATGCTGGAAAAAGGCATTAACATCAACCACCAGAATGAGATGGGATTTACAGCACTGATCATCGCTGCACAGTACGGGCATGCCGATATCGTCAACTTGCTGCTGGAAAAGAATGCCGACGTCAACCTCAAAAATGCTGGTGATGCTACGGCATTGATCATCGCCGCAAAAAATGGGCATGCCGAAATTGTCAATGCGCTACTGGCCAAGGGCGCCAAAATCAATGACCAGACAACCGATGGCATTTCTGCTCTGATGCTGGCGATACAGAAAGGACATGGTGCAATCGTCGATACATTGCTGGCAAAAGGTGCGGATATACACCTGCAAACCCGAGACAAGGTGAATGCCCTGATGCTGGCAGCCATGGAAGGACGGGCTGAGATGGTCGATAAACTGCTGACCAAGGGCGCCAAAATCGATGCGCAGGCATCCGATAACACCACGGCACTTTACATGGCTGCCCGGAATGGTCATACCGCAATCGTTGAAACACTGCTGGCCAAGGGCGCACCTTTTGATGACCTAGCAGCGAATGACACGACACCGCTGTTCATTGCCGCACAATACGGACACACTGATGTCGTCAATCTGCTGCTGTCCAAGGGCGCCAAAATTGACGTCAAGGACAAGAATAACGCCACCCCTCTCACCCTCGCCGCATTGATCGGCAATCTCGATGTCGTCAAGTCGCTGATCAAGCAACGTGCAGATGTTAATCACAAAGCATCAAATGGTTTTACACCATTGATCCTGGCGGCCCAAAACGGTCACACCGCAGTCATTGAAGAACTGCTCGAACACGGTGCCAAGATAGACATGCAAAACGATGATGGTGTCACAGCACTGATGTGGGCAGCCATGCACGATCATGTCGATGCCGTAAAAACCCTGCTGGCGAAAGGTGCGGACCTGAGAATCAAGAGCAAAACTGGAAAAACCGCAGCCGAAATGGCCAAGGACCCTGTGGTCATCGACTTGCTGAAGGCTTCAGCAAAATGATTGCAACGACCGACTAGCTGCAAATAAAACTGCAAGCCGATGCCAAAACAAAATCATCTCCCGTTGCCTCATTGCCAGATCTTCGCACACCGGGGCGCCAACCGGGAGGCGATGGAAAATACCCGTGCAGCTTTTAACCGGGCACTGGATTATGCGATTGATGGCATCGAAACCGATATACAACTAAGCCGGGATGAAGTTACCGTCCTGTGGCATGATCGTTTTCTCAATCGTATCGGTTTGCAGGACAAACACATCGATGATTTTGATTACCCGCAACTCCGTAAACTCGTTGATCATGAATCCGCCAATGAGAATATCCTGACCTTGGAGGAGTTTCTGCGAGACTACCGGCAGCGTTGCCGGTTGCTGCTCGAAATCAAGAATCGCGACTGGGAAGCCGTCGAACGCCATCATCTGAAAACACGCCAAACACTCGATCTCGCTGGCGCCTCAAATGCCGATCGCGATATCCTAGTTTCATCTTTCAATCTCGACAGCCTGGTTTATGCGCATCAATACCGGCCAGGCATGCCATTGGTCTATAACTTCGAAAACGACCAAACCATTGCTGATGCACGCAACCTGTTACGTACCCATACCTTTCTGTATGGCCTGTGCTTGCCGATCGATACTATCGATGAAGCTATCGTCGACCTGCTGCATGCCCATGGCAAATGTGTCGCGGTCTACACATGCAATAGCGATGACGAAATCAACACCGCCTTGCGTCTGGGCGTCGACATCCTGATCAGCGATTTTCCACAAAAAGCATTGGCGCTTCGCGATCAATGAAGCGGGATTTCGCAGCACTCGGTCAACAACATTTTGATCTTCTGGTTTGTGGTGGTGGAATCTACGGCGCCTGGACAGCCTACGATGCCGCACTGCGCGGTCTCCATGTCGCTCTGATAGACCAGGGAGACTGGGCCGGTGCCACCTCGTCCGCGTCCAGCAAGCTGATCCACGGTGGACTGCGCTACCTGGAAAACTATGATTTCAAACTGGTGCGTAAATCCCTCCAGGAAAGAACCATGCTGTTGCACGCAGCTCCGCATCGTGTCTGGCCGTTGCGATTCGGCATTCCGGTATATGCAGCGCATCGCTTCAATCGCCTGCAACTGAAACTCGGTCTGACGGCATATGATTTCCTGTCAGGCGATACTGATCCAGCGATGCATCATCAGTATCACGACACAGATCAATTTACCCGGCACTTTCCCTGCATCACTACCGCGAAGCTCAAGGGTGGGTTTAGTTACGCCGACGCCCAGACCGACGATGCACGTCTGGTACTGGAGCTCGTCGATGGCGCTCAGCAGGCTGGAGCATGCTGTGTCAATTACTGTCAGTTGCTATCGCTTCAAGACAATTCTCCGGATCTTCACAACATTACAGTTCAGGACCGAATTTCACTCGCCACTCAAACCATACACGCCCGACAAATCGTCTTCACCACTGGCCAATGGCTCGCCGAAAACGAACCCAGTCGCGAGTGGTGCCAGCTTTCGAAAGGCGTGCATCTGGTCATGTCCGCAGTCATGCAGGACGAAGCCATGCTGCTGACCACTCCCAGCGATGGTCGGGTATTTTTCATGATTCCCTGGTATGGCATGACTTTACTGGGGACAACCGATACCGGTTTTGATGCTGGTACACAACCCATGCGAGTAGAAAGCCGTGAAATCGATTATCTGCTCGAAGCTGCCAATGTCTACCTGAAACACAATTGGACCCGGGATGATGTGATCGGCAGTTTTGCAGGTGTCAGAGTATTCAAGCGCCCTTCCGGAACCCCATCCACCCTATCGCCTTCGGCATTGAGCCGCGACTGGGAACTACGTTCCGTAAGCTCTGGTGTGCACTATGCCATCGGTGGAAAAATCACATCCTCACGCCAGGATGCCAGTCATATCGTCGACACCGTATGCCAGCAACTGGGGTTATCCGTTCCCTGCGCCACGGATGGTCGAATCTTTCCCTGGGCGCCTCAGGACAATTTTGCAACCTGGTCCATGACTCTGTCTGCCCAGGCGCAGCAATCAGGCATCGATACAGAATGCACAAAGTGGCTACTACGCCGTCACGGCACCCGGATTCCCGACCTGCTTCAGCGCGTTGCAGCCGATGCATCGCTGGCACAGCGTATCGTTCCGTCGCTTCCCTTTATCCGTGCTGAACTCGTGCATTGCGCTGCCACCGAAATGGTCGTCCATCTCGACGATCTGCTACGCCGCCGCCTGCCGCTTTTGATCCTGGCAAAATTAAGCCGCGATCAGCTTGACCAGATCGCTGTGAGCGTGGCCCCTGCCGCAGGATGGGACAGTGCGCGGCAACACCAGGAGGTCAACCGCTGCACTGCCCTGCAAGATAGATCATGATCGAAGCCATCGCGCTCGATCTTGGCACCACATCGATCAAGGCTGCTTTGCTCGATTCGCAGGGACAGCTCAGCCAATTGATAACACAGCCTGCACCACCGATGGATCATCAGCATGGCCGCTATGAGAGCAATGTACTGGATTACGTTATCCTCGCCGAAGAAGTTCTGCGGCAATGTACCGCTTCACTGCACACCATGCACATCAAACCGGTGCTAGGATTAAGCTGTCAACGTTCATCCTTTCTGGTTTGGGAGCGATCCAGCGGACAACCCGTGACGCCACTGATTTCCTGGCAGGACGATCGCGGCGCGGATTGCTGTGATCGTTTGGCCATGCATACCGAAGCTATCCAGAAACTTACCGGTCTACGCCTGACTGCCTATTATTTTGCTCCGAAACTGAGTGTCCTGCTGCGTCAACATCTTGACTGGCAAACGAAGCTAGAACAGGGAGAATGGCTCACTGGCACGCTGGATAGTTTTCTGATCTGGCGCTGGACCCAGGGCAAGCATTTCATGACCGATGCGTCCATGGCAGCGCGTACCCTACTGATGGACATCCATGAGCAAACATGGTCGGATACTTTGTGTCAGTGGTTCGAGATTCCTCGCCCGATTCTCCCTACCATCAAACCTTCCGTCGGACTCGACCTCGCCCTGCCAGAACTGGGTTTGACACTGCAAGCCAGCATCGGCGATCAGTCTGCAGCCTGCGTAGCCGGCCTGAAACAGAATCACCAGGCTGCTTTGGTCAATCTCGGCACGGGTGGCTTCGTCATTCATCCTTGTACTTCCAGTGCCTTGGTTTCAACGGGTTACCTGCAAACTTTGCTCTATCAGGATGCGCAACGACACACACAATTTGCCATTGAAGGTACGCTCAATTCAATTGCTTCTGCTCTGGCCCCTTATCCAACGCAAGACTGCCGCATCGACGACTTAGCAGAAAACGAATTTTTCTGTCTGGCCGAACCCAGTGGCTTGGGTGCCCCTTATTTCTGCAAACCTGATCCTTCACATTTTCCACCGGCATTCACTGACCTGAATCCCCGCGAAATCGCCGCATTGCTCATCGAAGCCATCATCTTTCGTATCGTGCGCATTTTGGAGGATTTTCAAGCACACTCCAGCTTAACTGCCGTATATCTATCGGGAGGGTTATCGGAATTAACTTGCCTGCAACAGGGTATTGCAAGATGCTGCCCCGTACCGGTTTTTCACTTGCAGCAAAAGGAAGCGAGCTTGCTCGGTGCAGCCTTGCTCGCTCGAAGTCTAGAAATTGGATCTCTCACTCCATCCCTGAGAATCGGTGAATCCTATCAACTGGATTCCGCTCTTTACCGTAAATATCTACGCTGGAAAAACTGGCTTCATACCATCGTGCAGTCCCCAAAGCACATCAGCAACGCATAACGGAATCTATCCAATTCGCTTCCTGCCGGAATGAGACAAGTATCATGATGATTTCATTAACCTGACCAAATCCTGTAAAATCCGCCATTCAAATATTGGAGCAACGCTTTTTCCAGTATTGATGACAATCTTTCATTGCAGTCACTGCATGATATCCAAGGCATGGTGAGGAAAGTGCAACGCGCTTATCCAACCATGTATTAACATCAACTCAAAGGAAAACTTTTATGACATCAACGATACCAGGTTACACCTATGGTAGCGCCTCGCTGCAACAATCCCCGGTTTCTAATGACGATTTCGCCAAACTGAAACAAGCCACATTATTCGGTGATGATGATGTGCGTTACTTAAAAATGTCACATGACATTCTTAAGGATCAAACTGAACAAATTCTGGATGTTTGGTATGGCTTCGTGGGTTCAACACCATTCCTGTTGCATTATTTCACCAATGCAGCCGATGGCCAACCCAACATGGATTATCTGGGCGGCGTACGCAAGCGTTTTGGTCAATGGATCCTGGATACAGCCAGAGCCGAGTACGATCAGAACTGGCTCAATTATCAATATGAAATCGGCTTGCGCCATCACACCTCAAAAAAGAATACGACCGACAATGTCAAATCGGTACCGATCATTCATCTGCACTATATTTTTGCTTTGTTGATCCCGATCACCACTACACTGCGCCCATTCCTGGAGAAAGGCGGTCACTCACGTGATGATGTCGATCGCATGCAGGATGCATGGCGCAAATCTGTACTGATGCAGGTCATTCTCTGGTCACAGCCTTATATCAAGACTGGTGAATTCTAGTCCTATCGGAAGAAAGGGAGTTTGAACTGCTTTGAAGGAATGAAGTAGTCAATCGACTCAAAAATAAATGCCCACTTATTGGTTACACCGATAAATGGGCATTTATACTTCTACACCGATTGAACTCTTACGGGACCTTTACTGTGAATAGCTAAAAAGCGATAACACCGTAAAATTCTTATCCGTCACATCAAATCGTTAGAAATAATCCAGCTTAGAATATTCCGTACATTGCTGCGCCGATTGCGATGAAAACGGCGGTTGAAATGAAGAACAGTCTCAGTACTTGTGCATCTGTTTCTCTTCTGTTGATTTCGCTCATAACTATCTCCTTATTTAATGGATTTCGTAATTACTACTTACTTAACTAAATAAAGCCGAATAAAATCGACCCCCCCTACTTTCATAACCGCAAACTTTGCGATTATGCATTTTCTCTGTTCCTTCGATTTATTATTATGCCGATCAGTAGCTTAAGGAACCGAGTTTACTGCCAAATTTACAGTAATAAAATACAACCCTGATCAATTTGCCCAAGAATTCTAACCCACATTTATCAACAATGAAAGTATTGTAATTGACAGTATTGAAAAATTATCCGGCAAACCACCATTAAACCCAGCTCCCCCTTGGATTGACATACCAGAATCCTGCCTGTCCTTTTCATAATGCCAGTGGATCGGCATAGCCGGTCAGCTCGAGATAGCCCTTTCCTGCCGGCTCTCCATTTCGTTTCAACGTCACGGCGCCTTCCCAGTAGATAGCCGATGTGGATTGGCGTGCATCCAGTTCTTGGTCATCCATTAGCGGCGTCAATTCCCATTTGATCTCTCCGGTGCGAATCTGCATTGCCACTGGGTATTCCGCACGGGTCTGCGGTGATTTCCAGGTTCGTAACGGTATGAACTCAACCTGATCGGTATCAAAAAAAGTCATTTTCCCGGAACGATCGCGCGTTGCTGCGTAAGCCCAAACCTTACCCCCACCTTTACGGCGAATTTGAAAGGACATCAACGCCGATCCGTCATCCAGATTCGCTCCTACCCAGTCCCATCCATCGGCTTCTGGAGCAAGATAGGTCGTCGACCACTCATGATCAAGCCAGGCTCGGCCCCGCACATCGACGGGCTTGGCATTACGAAAAACCGTTCCGGAAACACTCAAATGTGGCTCGCTGTAGTAGTAACTCGCTTGTCCCGGCTCGGGCCCCTTACGGGAAAAACCATCCTGATCCTGCAGCATCACACTCTGTGTGGGCGTCAACGATAAGCGCAAACCAAAATCGTTTGTCTGCATGTCCACCTGATATCGCCCATCGGTTTCACGCACCAAGGACCAGTCGTCCAGCCTGACATCGGTATCGCCTTCTCTGGCATAAGCCAGATCAAACCCTTCTCGCGCCGACTTTTCCATATGCCGCAACTTACCTGTTGCAGGATCCGATAATGCCAAATGCGCGATAATCAGATACTTTGCAGCGAAGCGGCTCGGATTCTCGCGATGCTGATCTGTCGCATACCGAAAAAAAGTGACTTGAAAACCAAGTGGCTTGCTATCTCCGGTTTCCAGCCAGCCGGTGATGTACCACCACTCGATACGGAAATCCTGATGCGCTCCCAAATCATGCGGGAAAACCAGCTGTCGACCTGGCACCACCTGTTGCAATCGCGAGGGTTCGGCGCCAACCTGCATTGTCAGTAAGCAAGCCATAAACAGGAACAGGGCAACAAAAAACCTGCCAAATCGTGGGAGCGTTTTTTCTACCTGCTTCATCACCAATCCTCCCGCACGGCGCGAATGACGTGACCGGACACAGCACGTTGTCCAGCCCATACTGCAGTGATCGATGCAGAAATCAGCAGCACAATGGCAATCAAGAGCAACCAAATCCACGGCACATGCAACGGCATAGTCCAATGAAATGACTGCGGATTGACAATGAATACCAGGATCAGGCTGATACTCCAACCCAATACGAATCCCAGCAGGATACCAACCGCAGTCAGCATGCCGCCTTCTGCGGCGAGCAACCATAAAATCTGCCTACGCAGCACACCAATATGCCGCAACATGCCAAATTCCCTGACACGCGCTAGCGTTTGCGCAGAAAAACTGGCCGCCACACCCAACAACCCAATGAAAACCGCCACGATCTCCAGCAAATACGTTACGGCGAAACTGCGATCAAATATCTCCAGACTGAGGGCTCGCATGTCTCCCGATCGGGAGATTTCAAGTCTGGAACCGAACGCCAGTTGCCTGAGTCGCTCGATTGCCGTATCCACTGTCGTGTTCGCCTGCAATCCTATGGCAATGGTATTGACACTCAAATCCCCCGTCAATTCCTGATAATCAGACAATCGCATCTGTACGGCACCAAATTGGCGTCCGTAATCGCGCCAGACACCCGCCACAAAAAACTGCCCCGACGCTGCACCCACTGGTAATTCGACAGTATCACCAACATGGTAACCGTACAAATCCACCATCGCTTCCGACACCCAGATGGGCATGGCCTGCTGCGGCCACAATTCCGCTGCGATCCACGCATCTGTCATAGGAAGAGTATTTCGTGCATCCACCGGATCGATGGGTCGAGCAAACAACATAATGTCAGGACGACGCTGGTCCAGCGTCAGAGTCTGCGAGCGAAAAAAATCGACCCGGTCAAAACCAGGCAACCCGGCTATGTCTTGCTGTGCTCCTGGAGGAAAACCGCCGTGATCACCACTGGCAATGGTGCGAACATACAAATCAGCGGGTAGCACACGTACCAGCCAGTCATCGATGGATATACGAAAACTCGACACCATAATCGCCATCGCAACCATCAGACTAAAACTGGCCAGAATTCCACCCAGTGCAATCGCTGCCTGATTGGGTGCATTTGCCAGACGCGCCAGCACCAACGTAAATATCGCAGGAGTAGAATATCGCTGGCAGCGCATCATCAGGGTGTTGAACAACCACCCGACACAATATGGCATCAATGCAATACCCCCCACCAACAGCAAGACAATGGCCAGATACCCCCCTATCGGCAATTCAAACAATGGCGGCAATTGCGTCAACAGCAGCGCCGCCAGTAGACAGACAAGTGCAAACCACGGCTTGGACAACTTGACCAGCGCCATGACTTCGCTACCCGAACGCAAGGCTTGCGCCGGTTTGGTCCGCGCTGCTTCCAGCGCAGGAACGATACTACCCAGTACTGTGACGAACAATCCGATCACAAAAAACAATAACGCGGATACCTCGTCAAAATGAATGCTTGGCTTGATACCAGGGAAGAAATTGGTACCCAGATCACCCCCCAGAAACTGAATGGCCAGTGCCGCAATGGCATAGCCCAATACCAGACCCAATAAGGAACCGACCATACCAAATGCTGCGCCTTCCCAAATCATCTGCCGCAACAACTGCCTTCTCGTCCATCCCAGCGCACGCAACAGTGCAAAATGTTGTCGACGCCGGATAACAGACAACGCCTGCGTGGAGAACACCAGAAAAACACCGGTAAATAGCGCAACCAGTGCCAGCATGTTCAAATTGATGCGATAGGCTCGGGACATATTAGCCACGCGTTGCTCCTGATCGCTGGATTCCACTACAACATAGGCTTCACCCAGCTCCCGTGACAGATCGGCTTTGAAAGCAGCATGATTGATTCCTTCTTTCAGTTTCAACTCAATACGGGACAATACCCCAAGTTGCTGCATACGCCATTGCAGTGCGCCGATATCCATGACACCGATGCGCTGCCCTGCACGCGCTCGCACCACGCCACCGGCAACACGCAAGGTAACCGTCTCCAGCCCCACGTGCAGTTGCAGGCTATCATCCTGTTCGACCTGCAGCCACTCCATGGCTGCCGGAGACAAAAACAGGGCGTCCTCCGCAAATCGGTCCATGTTCTTACCTTCTGCTGGCATACCTAGCAGATCAGGAGCAATCTGCATGGCGCGAAAGGTATCGATTCCTATGATTTTCAATTTATGATCATTGCGGTTCTGGCGTTTTCCAGGCACTGCCACATCGAGTTCCAGTACAGGATTGGCCACAGCTACGCCTGCATGTCGCGCCAGTTTGGGATACAGCGATTCATCAAAAAATGCCGATCGCCCACGCACTTGCAGATCGGATTGCCCAGACAAACTTTTACTCGCTGCGGAAAATTCGTTAAATGCTGCAGAGTTGATCAGATGAATCGAATAAGCCATTGCCACACCGGTGGCAATGGCGATCAATGCCACGATCACCTGCATCCAGTGCGCACGCCATTCGCTCCACAATAACCAGCGCGACAGAATCGTCGAGGTCATGCTGCATTTCCCGGAGCGACAGGATGTAATCCATCCCGCTTCAGATCCAGTATCCTGTCCGCAGTCGCAGCTGCCACATGGGAGTGCGTCACAAGTATTGCAGCAGCGCCATTGGCCTTGATCTCCGCACGCATCAACTGCAAAATTTCACGTGCTGTATCGGGATCCAGGTTGCCAGTCGGTTCATCGGCCAGGATCAGTTTGGGACGATGCACCAACGCCCGGGCGATGGCCACACGTTGCAATTCGCCACCAGATAACTGATGTGGAAAATGATGTCCGCGATTTTCCAGTCCCACTGCGGATAACATGGGTTCGACTTGATCCAGTTTTTGATCATTCAACAACAAAGGTAGCGCAATATTCTGGAAAAGCGTCAAATGCGGCAGGATGTGAAATGCCTGAAAAATGAAACCCAGTTGTTTGCGCCGCAATAGCGTGGCGGCATCGTCGTCGAGCGCCGATACGCCGACACCATTGATACGGATTTCACCTGAATCCGGTGTATCCAGACCGGCGATCAAATTCAGCAGGGTCGATTTGCCTACACCGGATTCCCCCATGATGGCGATGTATTCCCCCGCCTCCAGGGTGTAGGTCAACCGGTCCAGTACTTTCCGACCTTCTCTGTAACTTTTACTGACATTGCATAACTCAAGCATACTCACCACAACACATCGTCAACATATTGAAATTCAATCCAGAAAATTATTTCATCCCATGGCGCGATCAAACCGGCGTTAACGCCTGCACCAAACTGTGTTTAAATGTACCACGTAAGCACAATTTTTTTGATCATGACAAGAGGAGAATCACATGGCTCGAGCCAGCGCACGGCACATACTGGTTAAAACCGAAGAACAATGCAACAACCTGAAAAGCGAAATCGAGAACGGCGCCGATTTTGGCAAATTGGCTCAGGAACATTCACTATGCCCATCCGGAAAACAAGGTGGCGAGCTGGGTGAGTTCGGACGCGGTCAGATGGTTCAGGAATTCGACACCGTGGTTTTCAGCGCGCCCATCGGAGAAGTTCAGGGACCGGTCAAAACCCAATTTGGTTATCACTTGCTGGAAGTCACCCAACGCAACGATTAAACCGATCCGTTTCATGCGTTTTCACAAATCACATTTCATGTTTACTGCATATCTGGCATAGCCATAAAACTTGTGATTTGTGACACTCAATTTGGGTCATGGTTTGCAATCCTGTTTCAACCATCGTAGAATCTGGCCGTTTCCTACCTTAATCAAAAGGCGCAAACACTCTGTAAAAGTCGTTTGTTAGCCTTGTGTCAAATCACCACCTCATTAGTTTGCACCAATCTTCAACAAACGGTTTTTGCATTTGAAACGCATCTGACGCACCTGTATCAGTTTTTACTAAAAGACTATCGGGTTGCGCCATAACCTTTTTAAAATTGGAGATAACTAATGAGAATTGCAAAAATTGTTACGTCAGCCGCAATCGTTTCAACACTCATTAGTTTCAATGCCACAGCTGCCGTTGAGTGCGCACCTCAGGTAACATCCTTGATCTCAACCAATCCCGTTTACAATAACTTAAATACTGTGCTCACCCCCAATATCGCACAGCTCAAAACCAAACTGGATGCAGTCAAGGATCAGGCCTCTTATGTGAAGTTACTGACTGCCGTACACACCATCGCCAATGGTGTTACCAATGGCCGATTGGTCATCACTTTGCCCGATGGCACCGTGGTTGTCGATACCAGTAAACCGGATGATCCGACGAACACCAAAGCTCAGGGTAATTCCTTTTTGCATTTCAAAAATAAAACCATCAATGAAAACCTGAACACCCGGGTTTCTAATTTGCATAGTCAACTTCATGTTTGCGGATTGGGTGTGGAAACGCGATTCAGCACCACCGACAATGTCAGGGAATCGTTTCTAGCCATTCGACTTGGACCTTATCTGGATAGTTCTGGAACCGCCAGAATTTCCCAGAAACTATAGTTAGCTGAGAAGTCACAACCCCAAACGCCGGTTTGCACATTCAACACCATCTAGCTTACAAAACCGGCGGTATCCGACCACAAATCAACACCATCCAGAATCTCTACCGACTGATCATTTCTTCCATACGACAAAGATTACATTTCTACTTGTCTCAATCCATTCGCTTGGCCGGCATGCACTGAAAAACAGCAAACCGGCGTCTGCCGTCAACGATCTCGGTAACCGGTACGATGGTATCCCCATTCATCATGGCCGCTTCATTGCGCGCCAGATCGACGAGTTCACCGGCCACCTTGTCGGCATCGCGATGAAAGATCACCTGGTCGACCACTTTTACATTGACCAGTCCCAGCTTCTTGCACGACTCCACGGTCTTGAGCGACTGCACGAAACGCACACCCTCCCCTTTTGCCGTCACCGTTACCCAAGTGCACGAAGCCAACACTACACTGATACACACGCCAGCCAGAATTCTTCTCATTTCATCACCTCACACGCTAAAAAAAAACGGGTAAAACATCCTCACCCTGCCTCGACCATTAGGCTGTTGAGTTTTAAAAACGATTACGCCAGGGACATACATCTTAGAGCCGGACATCGATTGACTTGATCGGGGCGAAGCGGAGACAATGCTTTCCTTACTTCAATCAGATTGTATCACCAGCGCCATTGAATCCATTCATACCTGCTAGCTTCCCGAGGAGGCATTCATGAAAGACGAAACCCTGGCCATCCATGCCGGTTACACTACCGACCCCACAACCAAGGCCGTCGCCGTTCCGATCTACCAGACGGTCGCTTATGAATTTGATAATGCCCAGCATGGAGCAGACTTGTTCAATCTAGCGGTGCCGGGCAATATTTACACCCGTATCATGAATCCAACCAACGATGTACTGGAGCAGCGCGTTGCAGCTCTGGAAGGCGGTGTTGCAGCCCTTGCGCTCAGCGCCGGTCAGGCCGCCATCCATTATTCGATCATCAATATTGCCGAAGTTGGCAGCAACATCGTCAGTGTACCGTTGCTGTATGGCGGCACCTACACGCTGTTTGCACACATGCTGCCAAAACTGGGCATCGAAGTCCGCTTCGCCAGGGATGACCGTCCTTCCAGCCTGGAGCCTTTGATCGACCAAAAGACAGCAGCAGTATTTTGCGAATCACTGGGCAATCCCGCAGGCAACATCCCCGACATGGAAGCCATTTGCAGTATGGCGCACCGGCACGGCGTTCCCGTCATCGTCGACAATACCGTACCCACGCCCGCACTGATGAAACCGATTGAATTTGGGGCAGATATCGTCGTGCACTCGCTGACCAAATACATGGGCGGCCATGGCACATCCATCGGTGGCATCATCGTCGATTCCGGAAAATTTCCCTGGGTGGATCATGCCGACCGCTTCCCGATGCTCAATCAACCCGAACCGGCTTATCACGGCGTCGTCTACACTCGGGAATTCGGTCCAGCAGCCTATATCGGACGAGTGCGAACCGTAGCTCTGCGCAATACCGGTTCCGCCTTGTTACCCATGAATGCTTTTTTCTTCCTGCAGGGCATCGAAACCTTGTCACTGCGTATGGAGCGACACACGGAAAATGCCCTGAGAGTAGCGCAGTATCTACAGCAGCACCCTCGCGTATCATGGGTCAGATACGCCGGTCTGCCGTCGTCCGAATATCATGCATTGGCGCAAAAATACATGAAAGGTCGTCCTTCCGCATTGATGGCTTTTGGCATCAAGGGCGGACTGGATGCTGGTGTGAAATTCTACGACGCACTCAAACTGTTCAAACGTCTGGTGAACATCGGCGATGCCAAGTCGCTGGCAGCTCACCCAGCTTCGACTACACACCGCCAACTTACCGAAACCGAACTGGCCAGTGCGGGTGTATCGACTGATATGATCCGTCTGTGCATCGGTATCGAGCATATCGATGACATTCTGCTGGATCTTGAGCAGGCACTTGCTGCCGCAGCCTGATAGGCTGCAAGCGCGGTTATCACACATGTTGCTTCCATTATGATCTCTGCCGATACCTCGATGTCACGCTGGCAAGCCATCAAAATGGCTGCGCAGTTCGTCCTCCCTTACCGGCGCCAGGTACTCTACAGCCTGCTGGCTTTAGGCTTTACCGCCATGATCACGTTATCGATCGGACAAGGCATTCGCCTACTCATCGATCAAGGATTCGCAACGCAGTCACAAACCTTGCTGAGCCAATATGTCATCATCTTTTTATTGCTGGTCATTGCACTGGCTATCGGTACATTCACCCGCTACTACTGGGTTACCTGGCTGGGCGAACGCGTCATTGCGGACCTTCGCACCAAGGTATTCAATCACCTGATTCACTTACATCCAGGATTTTTCGAGGAAAATCGCAGCCTTGAAATCCAGTCACGCCTGACCGCAGACATGACACTGCTGCAGACCGTGATCGGATCATCGATATCCTTTGCCTTGCGCAACCTTATCATGATGCTGGGGGGCATCATCTGGTTGTTCATTACCAATGCCAAACTAACCGCCGTGGTAACGATCTGCGTGCCATTGGTAGTTGTACCCATTCTGGTATACGGACGCCGTGTCAGACAATTATCGCGGCAGAGCCAGGACAAGATTGCTTCGGTCGGTGCGTATGTCGGTGAGGTGCTGGGACAGATCAAGACGGTTCAGGCCTATAATCATCAATCCATTGATCAGCAGCAATTCCACCAGCATGTGGAAGAAGCTTTCATCGTCGCCAAGCAGCGCACAAGACAACGCGCGTTACTGATCACCATGGTCATTCTTCTGGTCATGGGCGCGGTTGGGCTGATGCTCTGGATTGGGGGCATGGATGTAATAGAAGGCCGCATCAGCGCAGGAGAACTGGCCGCCTTCGTGTTTTATAGCGTCATTGTAGGTTCGGCCGTTGCATCGATCTCAGAAGTCGTCGGCGAATTACAGCGTGCTGCCGGTGCTGCCGAACGCACCATGGAACTGCTGCAGGCACCCAATCGGATTCAGTCACCCACAACACCGCAAGCATTGCCATCGGTATCGGGCAACATCACGATTGAGCATTTGGCCTTTGCTTATCCTTCGCGCCCAGAAGTATTGGCCCTCAACGATCTGACATTGACCATCCAGGCAGGTCAAACCCTTGCACTGGTTGGACCTTCCGGCGCCGGAAAATCGACCTTGTTCGATTTACTGCTACGCTTCTTCGATTCCCAATCTGGCAGTATCAAACTGGAAGGTATCGATATCCGTCAGCTCGATCTGTCCACCTTGAGAAGCTGTTTTGCATTGGTATCGCAAAATCCGGCACTGTTTCATGGCAGCATCAGTGACAACCTGCGTTATGCCCGACCCGACGCCAGCGATGCCGAAGTCGAGGCGGCTGCAATTGCAGCTCATGCGCATGATTTCATCTGTGCGTTACCGCAGGGTTATGCTACATTGCTGGGCGATGCCGGATTGGGATTATCGGGCGGACAAAAACAGCGACTTGCCATCGCGCGTGCCCTGCTCGCCAACGCACCCATCCTGCTGCTCGACGAGGCCACGAGCGCGCTCGATGCGCAGAGCGAATACTGGGTACAACAGGCTTTACAGGAATTGATGCGAGGTCGAACCACGCTGATCATCGCACATCGTCTGGCGACGGTACAATCGGCGGATCGCATTGCCGTGCTCAATCATGGTCGACTGGATGCACTGGGAACCCATACCGAATTGTTGCAGTCCAGTTCCCTGTATGCACGCTTAGCTGCGTTGCAATTCCAGTCGCAATAACTTGCAGTAATTCAATCGTTTGTCTGGAATTGTAGATTAGGACCGGTGAGCTGCGTGACTTGAGTCAGGGTTTTACGAGCAGCGCGCATACCGGCTCCCATTTTGATCAGTGTGCCGATCTGTACAGTTCGGCCGAGCACCAACCGAGTCAAGTGCAGCGGATTGACGCGACCGTCCGGATAAACCGCACCCAGTAATGCCGGAGGAGGTGAAAAATGCAACGGATCGATGATGGCGCGAACTGCGACGAACGGAATCCCCATTTGTGCCGCTACGGCTGCGACGGCAGCGCTTTCCATATCCACAGCACAGGCCCCCGTCGACTCGGCCAGACTTCTTTTGGAGCACTCATCAGTCAGCGGCACGGCACTATCTGCCAGCACCCCATCCACCACCGTTACACTGGATTGCAAAATTTGTCGCAGGCGTTGCTGCCAGGCACGGTCTACCGGCCATGCCTGATCCGATGCAATCGCATTGGGCAGCACCAGATCACCCGGTTTCAAGTCGGCATGCAATGCACCAGCTACGCCAAAACTCACCAGTGCAGTAGCGCCGTGGTGGCACAACCCTTGTGCGGCCACCTGTGCAGCCTGCGCTCCCATGCCACTGAGCCACAACAGGGTCTGATCGCTTAATTGCAGTTTCTCGTTAAATGGAATAGACCCGGATGTGATGCAACTCGCTTCATCCCGTAATGCCGTGACTACCCCTATCAGGTACATGCAGCAACCGTGCGGGTCAGTGCACGGTAACGTGCCAGCGCCCATATCGGGAAAAACTTGGAATAACCGTGATAGCGCAAATAGAAAACCCGTGGAAAACCCGGCGCAGTAAACCAAGGCTCTTCCCAGAGATGACTTTCGTCCTGATGCCGCAACAGATAGCGCACACCGTTACGTACGGCATCGCTATCGACTTCTCCTGCAGCCATCAACCCCAGAATGGCCCATGCCGTTTGAAATGCGGTACTGGTCTCGAAAAATTGTCCAGCCAGTTTCGGATCGAGATAGGAATCATTGGTTTCACCCCATCCACCATCGGCTCGCTGTACCGATTTCAACCAGCTCACAGCACGTTGCACCGAACTGTGCTGCATATCGAATTGCGCCAGCTGAAAGGCTTCCAGCACCGACCAAGTTCCATAAATATAGTTAGTACCCCAGCGCCCCCACCACGAGCCGTTGGCTTCCTGTTCTCGCAGCAGAAAACTGATACCACGCCATACTTCCAATTGATGTTTGCCATATTTGCCGAGCAAACCAACGCAACGCGCCGTGACATCACTCGTAGGCGGATCGATTAGTGCGCCATGATCAGCAAACGGAATCTCATTTAAATAGTGATGAACATTGTCGATATCGAATGCGGCAAAGCCACCATTGCGCGATTGCATACCTGCCAGCCAGTTGGCCGCACGTTCGAGTGCAACACGATGGCGTTCGGCACCACCCTGCAACAACCCCCAGGCTGCCGCTGCAGTATCGTCAAGATCGGGATAATGCGGATTAGCGTACTGAAAAGCCCAGCCACCGCCTGGTAAATCCGGTTTTTTATCGCGCCAGTCACCCGGTGCATCGAGTACCTGCTGTTCGGTCAGCCAATCCAGCGCTTTCAGTACAGGCTCCTGATCGGTTGTAGGATCTTCCTGTAGCGCCAGGCCGGTCAGCAACGTATCCCAGACCGGAGAAGTGCATGGTTGACACCAGGCACGCTCGCCTTCGTCGATCAGCAATCCGCGTAGGGCATTCCGACTTTGCACGCGATTTGGGTGATCGTAGGGATAGCCTAACAACGTCAATGCTTCATAGGCATTGACCATGGCAGGAAAAATAGCACCGATGCCACATTCGCCATTCAGGCGCTCCAGTGTCCAGCTTTCGGCTTTGCCGATCGAATACTGCCGGATGGATTGCGGAAGCTGGGGTTCAATCCTCGACAAAAGACGCTCGACCAACATGAAAACCCGTTTGAGTACCGTATCGGCCTTGGGAAAATAATTTTGTTCTTCTTCCGGTGGTGTGATGAACAATTCCCGGATATTCACCTGACGGGGATTGATTGCACGCGCTTTCAGCGTGCACAGGATCGACAGCGGTACCATTACCGTGCGCGACCAATAGGAAACCTTGCTGAGATGAAACGGAAACCAGCTTGGCAACAGTACCAGCTCGGAAGGTACAACCGGAACCCCGCGCCACGGAATCTGATCATACATCGCCAGCAGCAGGCGGGTGAAAACATTGGCCTTGGCAGCACCGCCCCGTTCCAGAATGGCTTCCCGCGCACGCACCATGTGCGGTGCATCAGTAGGATCTCCGACCAGCTTCAGGGCATAATACGACTTGATGGTACAGCTGATATCGAACGCGCCGCCATAATAGAGCGGCCAACCACCATGCGTCATGTCCTGTTTGTCACGGATGAAACGTGCAATCTTATTCTCGAGAATGACATCGATCTCGTCCATGAAATGCATCATCAGAATATATTCTGCAGGAATCGTGCAATCCGCTTCTAGAGGAAAACACCAATGGCCATCGGGATTCTGCAGTGCCAGAATAGCTGAACGGGCCTGCAAGAATTTACTTTCCAGTTCTTCTGCGTTGATTTCCATTTGTTTGGTATCGTTACTCATATTGTTTTCTGCGGCATCGCTCTTAAAAGCAAAATTACTGTGTTGCGGTGTCATATTTTATACTCTCTGGAATCGCTCAATAGTTTTCTGGACTTCGGGGCTACATCATTTTCCCATGGGCATAATGTCTATACCGCCTGTGTTAACACTACCACTACCGGATTGATAAAAAACGGGGAACTGTATTTCCAAACAAATCTACAACAAGGGTTGAATTATAATTTTTTCTCGGGTTTTGTGTTGCTCTTTGGGTCTGTTTCAAAAGGATTATCCTGAAAAGGCTCATAATAGAGATCCAGTGGCAGTTTACCGTCATGCACCAGAAACTCACGTTGCTGCATGGATGCTTCCCGCACAAACAAATACGGATCCAGAGCGGCCTCATCACGAACGCGCATAGGACCGATCAGACGAGCACGTTTGTCGATTGCACCCAGAATCGTCAGTGGCGCCGTGAAATATGACCCCACCACTATTCCGGCATAAAACAGTACGTTAGTCAGCACACTGATTGGTATGCCTGAAACATCACGCTCGCTACTGGGCCCCAGAAAGGGAATGAACAGGTAAGAACCGGGATTGACACCCCAGACACCAAGTGTTTGTCCAAAATCCTCATCGTTTTTCTGCAATCCCATGTGTGTCGCCATATCGAATAATCCAAACATACCGATCGATGAATTCACAAAAAAACGCAAGCTATCTTCAAAACCCTGCTTGACTTTACCCTGCAGGAAAGAATTCAGAACAACATTGGGATAGCCCAGATTGTCATAAAAATTCCCAATCGACCGTTGTGCTGCGTTAGGAACGTAATCGATGTAGACATTGACAACTGGCTCGAACAACAAACGGTCAACTTTATCGGTAATATCATAGGATGCGCGATTGACCTTCTCATGAGGATCAACGGGATCCACATAACGCTGCTCCCCTTCCTTCGGCGTTGCGACACACCCCTGCAAGAGGACAACACAGAACAACAGTGCAAGAACAATCAAGTATCTGGTTTTTAATCGAATACTGCCTGATCGCAAAATTCCGGTACGCTCACTCATTGATTCTTGAAACAGATTATCTTGAAAAAATAATTATTTGATAAATAAGCAAACACGACAGATTCATCTTTGCTCAAAAAACGGCTGGACCGCAGTATACACTACTCACCCAAACTTCTGTTCCCAAACTGGGAAAAACGAAAGACAGGACATGCAAGCACGCTAACTTTACCGCTCAAGGAATAGCGAATTGTTAATTCTCACGCTCTCCATGCACGATTTCTATTAATTTTAATGCCTGCAATTCCATTTCGAGTACAAAACCGTCCACCCTGGCACGGAAGTGTCTGTAAAAAATCATGCTGGGAATGGCGACCAGAATCCCGAAAGCCGCATTGTACAAAGCCACGGATATACCATAAGCAAGCTGTGCCGGATTACTACCAGTAGGTGAATTGGAACCAAAAATTTCGATCATTCCGACCAAAGTACCAAATAACCCCATCAACGGACTCAGCGCAGCAATTGTCCCCAAGGTCGTCAGATAGCGATTCAAATCATGAGCGACTACTCGCCCCGATTCCTCGATCGACTCCTTCATCACTTCGCGCGAACTTCTCACATTCCTGAGTCCGGCAGCCAGTATCTCTCCCAGCGGTGAGTGATTTTGCAATCGTGTGATCATTTCCGGATTGACGCCGCTTCTTCTGTATTCGTTTAAAACCTTGGGTAATAATTCTTTTGGAGCAATAACAGTGGCACGCAGTGTCCACATCCTTTCCACTATGATCCCCAGTGCCACGATCGAGGCTATAATTATTGGCCAGATTGGCCAACCAGCAGCTTGAATCAAAGATAACACGCGATAATCTCCTCACTTACTGTAGGTTAAGACATCATTCTATTCCGGTACTCAGCATCACCGGCTTTTGAATATTTTATATCCATGCAGCTTTTTTAGCATGTAATCTACCCTGAACGACTGTTTTCAGCAACAAGGTTGCTTAGCCACACTACTCTTCTCTGTGGATAAGTATGTGAATAGATTCAACCAATCAACACCAAGTTAGCGGATATAAATATATTTCCAGGAAATCATTTATTATATTTTATATATCACATTGATTATAAATAAATTAAAAACAAGATTGTGTACTCGAGATTTCCTACAGTTTTAAACAATGCCTAGAATAAGATGTGGATTATTTTTTCCAGCACTCCCCATTGCGACCAACATTACCCATGGATTATTACAAAATACTTTCAGTTTCAGAACTGAACCAGCAAACAAAACAGTTACTTGAGCAGAATATTCCACTGCTCTGGGTTAGGGGCGAAATTTCCAACCTCAAATGCTATCAATCCGGCCACTGGTATTTCACGCTAAAGGATCAGCATGCGCAGGTACGGTGTGTCATGTTTGGCCACAGAAATCAGCATGTCGATTGGCAACCTGTCGATGGCACACAAGTTGAAATCCTGGCGTTAGTCACCCTGTATGAACCGCGTGGCGATTATCAGTTGAATGTTGAAGTCATGCAGCGGTCCGGCTTGGGTGAACTTTTTGAAGCGTTTGAGAAACTCAAATCCAGGCTCGAAAAAGCGGGGCTGTTCGACCCAGTTCGTAAACGACGCCTACCAACATTTGCACGCCAGATCGGTATCATCACTTCTCCAGATACAGCAGCACTACGTGATGTGCTGACAACGCTGCAGCGCCGCATGCCCGCAGTGCCGGTAATCATCTATCCTACCCTGGTTCAAGGGAAAGCTGCTGCGTATCACATTGTGCAAGCCATCAATACCGCCTGCCAGCGAGCAGAATGTGATGTACTGATTCTATGTCGTGGCGGAGGAAGTATTGAAGATCTATGGGCTTTCAACGAAGAAGCTGTTGCCATGGCCATCGCTACCTGTCCGATTCCTGTCGTCAGTGGCATCGGCCATGAAACCGATTTCACCATAGCCGACTTCGTCGCCGACCTGCGTGCCCCCACTCCCACCGCTGCTGCTGAAATGGTCAGCAAGGACAGCATTGAATTGATCAGGCAGTTGCAATCATGGCATCAGCACACTACCCGCGCAGCCTTGCATCGCATCGAACGCATGATGCAGCAGGTCGATATCCTGTCGCACCGGCTCATACACCCCGGGGATAGAATCAATCAGCAAAGTACTCACTTACGCCAACTTCAGGACAGACTCATGCGTGCCTGGAAGCATCAGACCGAAAAAAGAAAATGGAAACAACTCGAGCTGAATCAACGATACTTGGCCGTCAGTCCCGATCCCATTCGACTCGAAAATCATCTCCAAATCACCGCGTCCCGTTTGCAAAATGCCCAGAACCGTTACCTCGAGATACACTTCGCAAACATTCAACGCTGGCACACGCAACTCCAACATCTAAACCCGCAAACTGTACTCGAACGAGGATATAGCATCACATACACTTCGACCGGCAGCATCATCCGAAGCAGCAAACAACTTAAATCACGGGACAAAATTCAGGTAAAATTCGCAGCGGGATTATGCGAAGCAAATGTCACCCAAACACAGAATTCCTGATTGGTATTGATTCTTCGCGTTGCCTTTCTCCATTTTCAACAAAGGTCCAGCTGTTCATGCCAAAAACTTTTTTAATCCTGGGTTCGCTGAATACATTACTCTGTATCGCTTTGGGAGCATTCGGTGCACATGGTCTAAAACAAATCCTGTCAGCCGATATGCTCACCGTATATCACACTGGCGTGCAGTATCATTTTTATCATGCTTTCGGAATGATTGTGATTGGTCTACTTCTCCAGCATTTTCCCAAATCACGATGGCTACCCATTTCAGGCTGGCTGATGATGATCGGTATTGTCCTATTCAGCTTTAGTTTGTATGTGCTCAGTATCACTGGAATTCGCAGTCTTGGTATGATCACGCCATTTGGCGGAGTCTCTTTCATGAGTGCCTGGTCACTGGTTGTATACGCCATCTGGAAAGACAAATAAGAATTCCCGCATCACATCCCGATCGTACCCTGGCCTATTCCCGCCAGGCTATGACGCAACCGGTTCCACTATGACAGCTGCAACACAACAATTTTTTGCACCCTGCCCACGAGGGCTGGAGTCCGTGCTTGCCGAGGAATTAAAAGGAATCGAAGCCAATGCAATTAAAACCACGCATGGCGGTGTGCACTTTCAAGGCGATTGGCAAACATGTTATCGGGCTAACCTGGAAAGCCGCATTGCGAGCCGCATTCTGTGGCAAATTGCCGACCAGCCGTATCGTACAGAAATCGACATTTATCATGCTACTTTGGCATTACCCTGGCCGGAATGGTTTTCTGCGGATCTAACCATACGCGTCAATCTGGCAGCCATCAAATGCCCGCTGCGTAGCTTGGATTTTGTCACTCTCCGGATCAAGGATGCGATATGTGACAAATTCCGTCAGTCCGTCAAGCAACGTCCCAGCGTCAACACCACTACACCGGACATACGCATACATGGTTTTCTGGATTCACATCGCTTTTCATTGTATCTGGATACATCCGGAGAAGCGCTTTTCAAACGTGGCTATCGCACCGCAGCAGGCGCTGCTCCACTGCGCGAGAACCTTGCTGCCGGCATCTTGTCTCTGACGAACTGGCAACCTGGCATACCATTGCTTGACCCCATGTGCGGGAGCGGAACATTTTTGCTCGAAGCCTTGCAGAGGGCATTCAATATTGCCCCGGGAATCCAGCGGCATTTCGCTTTTGAGCAATTTAATCAATTCGATCGCGAATTATGGCAAGAAATCAGGGACACGGCGCTATCGTTACAACATCCTGCTTCACCGCAACCCATTTATGGTAGTGATTTGCATGGCAAAGCTCTGGACGATGCCCGTACTAATCTGGCAGCGGCCAATTTTCTGGATTATGTTCATCTCAAGCAGGCCAATATCCTTGAGATATCCGCACCCCAACCTCATGGTATCCTGATTACCAATCCACCTTATGGTGTACGGTTAGGCGAGGTTCAATCCCTTTCCGAGCTTTATCCCAAGCTGGGTGATGTATTCAAGAAAAAATTTGCGGGCTGGACTATCTATCTTTTTTCGGCCGATCCTTTACTGCCCAAATCAATCCGATTGAGTGCCTCACGTCGTACCCCGTTATTCAATGGCGCTCTTGAGTGCCGCTTATTCAAGTACACAATGGTCGAAGGCAGTATGCGGTAAACCGCACCTGACTAAAAATCATCTGGTAAGTTAAAACTGATAACGCTTCGCTGTATGCTCCCAGTCAGACGTTGGAAATCTTCATGAAAGCCGCATAGCGATTCTCATCTTGCGGCACATTTTGTTATGATTCATAGTGTCATGCCGACTTCCTGAGTCTACATCTTGTAAGAAGGGAACAAGAAACTTCCAAAATCGTATATTGAACAATTTATGAAACTGCCATTTTTTTCGATTCTGCTGAGTTGCATTGCTGTTCTAGCCTTCGCACAGTATCTTCAGCATGTGCAAGGCTTACTGCCTTGTCCGTTGTGTGTTGCACAGCGCTTGGCTTTCGGGTTACTCGGGTTGATAGCATTAATTGGGTTGATACATGCCCCGAAGAATATTGGACGACGTATATATGGTTTTGTCATGGTGACCTTAGCTTTGCTGGGAACCATCGTAGCTGCACGCCATGCTTGGTTGATTCGATATCCGGAGTCATTTGAGTGTGGCATCAGTCCAGAGGAAGCTTTTCTAAATGCGCTACCGTTTGCCGCTTGGTGGCCCGGTATGTTTGAGGCTAATGGTGACTGTGCTAACGTTGAATGGCGATTTCTCGCTTTAACGATTCCGGATTGGTCTCTACTTACTTTCGTAAGTCTGGGGGCAATCTCGATATATTTATTACTCGCCAGAAATAACAGAACCCGTCCATTCTAGCCGCGAGGGTGATGCTTGGCATGCAATTGCTTCAAACGTTCGCGAGCAATATGCGTGTAAATTTGTGTCGTGGAAATATCGGCATGTCCGAGCAGCATTTGCACCACTCTCAAATCAGCACCATTATTTAACAAATGGGTCGCAAATGCATGTCTTAGCGTATGGGGCGACAGCTTCTTGGTAATACCGATCATGAGCGCATAGCGTTTGATCAGATACCAGAAGGCTTGTCGGGTCATAGCGGCTCCCCGTGCCGTCACGAAAATGGTATCAGTCACGATGCCATTCAACAACGACGGTCTGGATTCCTTGGTATATCGATTCAACCACTCGAGCGATTCTTCACCGATAGGAGCCAGGCGCTCTTTCCTGCCTTTGCCCATGATTCGCAATACGCCCATATCCAGTCCAACCTGCGAATACTTCAGATTGATCAGTTCCGACACACGCAATCCACTAGCATACAACACCTCGAGCATGGCTCGATCACGCAACCCAAGTGATTGCTGGATATCTGGGGCACTCAGCAATAGCTCCACTTCCTTTTCGGTTAGACTCTCGGGTAGGCTACGCATCAATTTCGGTGTTTCTATATTGAGACTGGGATCAATTGCAATTTTTCCCTGTCGCAGTAAAAACCGATAAAACCGCTTCAAGCTTGACAGTTCGCGACTAGTTGTACTGGCTTTGACTTTGTCGGATACTCGGGAAGCTAGGAATTCGAGCAAATCCGAATGCGTTGCATCCGTCAGGATACGATCATTCTCTCCACGTTTTCTTAGCCATTCACTAAAAAGCCGCAAGTCGTTCCGGTAACTGTCCAGTGTATTACGCGACAAGCCATCTTCCAGCCATAGGGCATCAGAAAATTCATCCAATAAATTGGCATCCAGCTCAAGCACTCTCATGGCGCAGTAACCAACGTTTGATTTCAAGGGGATTGCCATCACTTGCATTCATAAATCCCCCCAATCCGCCATTCTTTGCAATGACACGATGACATGGAATGATGATGGGTAGTCTGTTGGCACCACATGCTCGGCCAACAGCTCTAGGAGCTGAATGCAACTGTGCCGCAATATCTGCATAGCTAGTTGTTTTTCCGCTTGGAACAGCTTGAATTGCTTGCCACACACGTCGTTGATGAACCGTTCCACCAATATGCAGACTCAAGTCAAAACAGAAATCAGAATTTGTAAAATAGGCTTCTAACTGTTTACAAACTTCCTTTGCCAAATAACTCTGAGGAGCAAGAGCCTTGGTATCGAGCGGTAGATAATCGATATCAGTGAGCCAGTCCTCGTCGATCACGATTCCCAGCACTGCAAAAGGTGCCACCAATTTTGCCTGGTAGTCTTTCGTGGCAGTAACAATTTGATTATTATTGGTTTTACTCACTTTCAAATCGAAATACGATCATGAGAATATTGGAAATTTATCAATGCGCAAAATTCATTGACAAATTATCAATAAAGAAGTTTCCACTCACTGCTCTTCCGGTGTTGATAGTTCAACACCGGAAGAATCAGAAATATTTATCAATTATGCTAGTCAGGATTTGGACAGCAACAAATCATTCAATCGTTTTACGAATGATGCCGAATCTTCGAGCTGCCCTCCCTCTGCTAGCAGGGCTTGATCGAACAGAATATGACTCCAGTCTTCAAAATGTTCTTCCTCTATTTTCAATCTTTGCACCATCGGGTGGTGCGGATTGATCTCGAGAATGGGTTTGGCATGTTGCACCTTTTGTCCCGCTGACTTTAGCAATCTTTCTAAGTTCCCGCCCATATCATACGTATCAGCAACCAAGCATGCCGGTGATTCAGTCAACCGCAATGTAATACGAACATCTTTCACTTGTTCACTCAGCGTTGCTTTCATTTTTTCTGTCAGTTCCTGGAAGGCCGTCGTTTCCTTTTCACGTTCATCCTTTTCGGTTTCGTCTTCCAAGCCGCCAAGATCCAATCCACCCTTAGCTACTGATTGCAAGGACTTGCCTTCAAATTCAGTCAGATTCGATACGAGCCACTCATCGATACGATCATGCAATAAAAGAACTTCGATACCCTTTTTACGAAAAACCTCAAGATGTGGGCTGTTCTTTGCAGCTTTTAAGTTATCGGCGGTTACAAAATAAATTTTTTCCTGTCCAGACTTCATACGTTGACAGTATGTTTCCAAAGAAACAGATGGTTCATCGCTCTCACTTTGGGTGGTAACAAATCGGAGTAATTTGGCTATACGCTCACGATTGGCAAAATCCTCTCCAGCACCTTCCTTGAGAACTTGACCAAACTCTCGGTAAAAAGTACGGAATTTTTCTTTACCTTCTTCGTCTTCATTTCTGGATAGTTCTTCAATTAATCCTAAAACTTTCTTGACGACACCTGCCCGAATGGTATCAATGTCCTTAGATTCCTGGAGAATCTCACGTGAGACATTGAGGGGCAAATTATTGGAGTCGATGACACCACGAACAAAGCGTAAATAATTGGGCAGCAATTTTTCAGCATCGTCCATGATAAAAACACGTTGCACATACAACTTCACTCCATGACGATGTTCACGATCGAACAAATCAAATGGAGCTCGCGCTGGGATATACAGTAATTGCGTATACTCTTGTTTGCCTTCAACACGGGCATGCAAATATGCAAGTGGTGGTTCAAAATCATGAGCAACATGCTTGTAAAATTCGTGATACTGTTCAATGGTAATTTCGCTTTTAGGTCTTGCCCACAAGGCACTCGCTTGATTGATGGTCTCGTCTTCATCCGTAATGATGTTTTTGTTCTCTTCGGATGACCATTCTTCTTTCTTCATTACAATTGGCAGAGTAATGTGATCCGAGTATTTACGTATGATAGTGCGAATCCTCATGCCATTGAGGAATTCATCTTCTTCCTGGCGCAAGTAAAGGACAATTTCTGTTCCGCGCGCCGGCTTCACCACCGTCTCTAGAGTGTAATCTCCCTCTCCGGTTGATTCCCAGCGAACACCATGTTCAGCAGTCAATCCGGCCCGTCGGGTAGTCAGAATTACTTTTTCAGCGATAATGAAAGCTGAATAAAAACCCACTCCAAATTGACCAATCAGATGAGCGTCCTTGGCCTGGTCTCCTGTCAGAGAATCAAAAAACTCACGTGTGCCCGACTTAGCGATTGTGCCAATATGATCGATCACTTCCTGTCTTGACATACCAATGCCATTATCAGAAATCGTTATGGTTCTTGCTTCACTGTCGTAGGCTACACCAATTTTCAAATCCGAATCGCATTCGAACAAGGCGGCGTCCGTTAATCCCTCAAAACGTAATTTATCAGCCGCGTCGGAAGCATTAGAAATCAGCTCACGCAAGAAAATTTCCTTGTTACTGTACAAGGAGTGAATCATCAATTTCAGTAGCTGCTTAGCTTCAGTCTGAAAATTTAAATGCTCTTTAGTTGCTTCGGTTTGCACGGTTATCTCCTAAAAATTTTTTAGATATTGGGACAATGCAAAAGAAATCAAGTCAAGGAAATCTATTATTCCACTTATGATGAAACGATTCGATACGAGAGGATAATCTAGTATTTTATATCTAGCTTGTGAAAGAAATTCCAGTCATTTTTAAACATCAAGAGTCTTGGGCATTTCATAGAAGTACCCAAGATATATTTTATTTACATGGAATTCTGAATGGCATAAAGACTAAGACCCATGAGTGCTTGAGGAAAAATACCTAAAAGCAAAACAGCAAAACCATTGGCACTCAATAGAATTTTGACATCACTATTGGGTAAAATCGGCTCACTCGTTTCTGGATCATCAAAGTACATCAATTTGATAATACGCAGGTAATAAAATGCACCAATAAGTGATAATAAAACAGCAACGATCGCAAGCTCAATATAGCCTGCATTGACGACTGCTTGTAAAACTGCAAGCTTGGCATAAAACCCAATCATGGGTGGGATGCCTGCCAAAGAAAGCATCAGTAACAATGTAACAAATGCATACCACGCATTTCGCTTACTCAAGCCCTTAAAATCCTCGATATTCTCTGCTTCATACCCGAATCGACAAAGTAGCATGATCACAGCAAAACTTCCCAATGTCATCAAGACATATGCAAACACATAAAACAAAGCAGAGCTATAGCCATTGGAATCGGCGCTGATAAAACCAAGTAAAACAAATCCCATGTGAGATATCGTTGAATAGGCAAGCATGCGCTTGATATTAGTTTGAGCAATTGCTGCTATGTTACCGACAGCCATGGACATAACAGCAAGGATAATCAACATACCTTGCCAGTCTGCCACCATCTCCCCCAAACCTTCAATCAGTAAACGCATAACAAAGCCAAATGCAGCCAGCTTTGGAGCCGAACCAATGAATAATGTTACAGCGGTCGGCGATCCTTCATATACATCAGGTGCCCACATGTGAAATGGCGCAGCACTTAGCTTGAAACTGATTCCAGCAACAATGAAGACCAAACCAACAACCAAAACTTCTTTGCTACTGGCTTCACTCTGAATAATTTGAGCAAGTTGAGTCACGTGAAGTGTTCCTGTTGCTCCATACACCATGGACATACCGTATAGAAGGAAACCGGAAGCTAGTGCACCTAAAACAAAAAATTTCATGGCAGCTTCAGTTGCGACGACAGAATCACGCCGTAAGGCAACCAGTGCATAAAGTGACAGGGAAAGTAATTCCAAGCCGATATATAACGTTAGGAAATGACTAGCGGAAATCATCACCATCATACCTAATGTTGCAAACAATACCAGACTGAAAAACTCTCCTCGGAGCATACCCCGGTCTTCAATGTAGGAATGTGAATAAATCAATACGGCAGCAACTGTTCCATAAACCATCAGCTTGAGAATATCCGCCATGGCATCGTCAACAAACATGCCTGAAAAAGTTTGACTTACATCAGTCGAAAATGAAAGAAAAGTGAGGACAGCGCAACCCAGAAGTGCCATTTGCGTCAGCAAATAGGCAACATAACGTCTACTTTCACCCGCACCAAGATCAGCCAGCATGACGACACAGACCATGATTAGTATGAAAATTTCGGAAGATGCAGGTGCAAAATCAGGTGGTATAAAATTCATTAACGCTCAATCCTTTTTTCTGAAAAATCTCGCACAATCTTTATTTATTACAATTTACTGTTGCTGACGTGATTCAGCAGATGATCCACTGAAGCATGCATTACATCTGTCAGTGGATAAGGATATAAACCGAACCATAAAACAAAAATGGCTAATATTGCCAATAGGAAAAATTCACGTTTGGAGATATCCTCGAGACGCTCTACAGCAGGGCTAGCAACGGCACCAAATATTACCCGCTTGTACATCCATAAAGTATATGCAGCCCCTGTAATCAGCGTTGTAGCAGCCAAAAAAGCATACCAAAAACTAATCTTTACCGATCCCATAATCACCATAAATTCGCCAACGAAACCACTCGTTCCAGGTAAGCCTGCATTTGCCATTGCAAATAACATAAAGAAAGCAGCAAAAGCTGGCATTTTATTCACTACACCACCGTAATCAGCAATTTGTCTCGAATGTAATCGGTCATACAACACGCCTACACAAAGGAACATGGCACCAGAAATAAATCCATGAGAAATCATCTGTACCATTGCGCCTTCAATGCCATATGCATTAAAGAGAAAAAAACCGAGCGTCACGAATCCCATATGAGCAACTGACGAATAAGCTATCAATTTCTTCATGTCTGTTTGCATCAATGCAATCAAACCAATATAAACCACTGCAATTAGAGATAATACAATGACAGTTGATGCCAAATAATGACTTGCATCAGGTGTAATAGGTAGCGCAAAACGCAAGAAACCATATCCCCCCAACTTTAGTAGTATCGCTGCAAGTATTACTGACCCCCCGGTAGGTGCTTCTACGTGTGCATCAGGTAACCATGTATGAACAGGCCACATCGGTACTTTTACTGCAAACGCCAAAAAGAAAGCAATAAATATAAGAATTTGCGGTGCAAAAGGAATCGGTAATTGATGGTAATCCAGAATGGAGAAACTACCACCCGATGTCTGGTACAGATAAATCAACGCTACCAGCATCAACAATGAACCTAGCAAGGTATAGAGAAAAAATTTGATCGCTGCATAAACTCGGTTTGGCCCTCCCCAGACTCCAATGATTAAAAACATTGGAATTAGTGAGGCTTCCCAGAACACATAAAACAATACTGCATCGAGTGATGCGAAAACGCCATTAACAATACCTGACATTACCAAAAACGCCCCCATATACTGAGAAACACGCTCTTTGATAACTTCCCAACCCGCAATCACCACGATAGGAGTAAAGAAACAATTCAGAAGAATCAATGGCATTGAGATCCCATCAACACCAATGTGATAATTCACATTGAATCGCTCAAACCAGGGATAACTCTCGGTAAATTGCATAGCACTTGTAGTGGTATCAAAACCGCTCCCCAAAGGAAGCGCTATAAGAAACCCCAAAAGTGATCCAACTAAAGCGATCCAGCGCGCTAGGACAGCATTGCGATCATTTCCAGTAGCGAAAACAGCAACACCGAAGACGATTGGTAACCAAATAATCAAACTTAAAAGTGGGAATCCAGACGACATGCTTGTTCCGATTAATTGTTTAGACTTATTATTGCTAAGTAACTGTTCTTAAAATCATTCTAAAATTGCAAACAGAATTAATGGCATTACTAATAAAGCCAAAATGTCAGAATTACGACAATGCCAACAATCATTGTAAATGCGTAATGGTAGATATAACCTGTTTGATACCGTCGTACTATCGACGCAGATATAGCAACAACTTTTGCCGTTCCATTGACAAAAAAACCATCGATTATTTTCACATCTCCATATTTCCAAAGCACAGTACCAAGATTACGTGCGCCATTAGCAAAAAACCAGGAATAGAATTCATCGATGTAATACTTGCGGTCGAGCAAATTATAAATAATTCCAAATTGATTCTTAATTTTTTCAGGAATTGAAGTTTTTACACAATACAGATACCAAGCCGCAAATATGCCAGTCAGTGATAACCAAAAGGGAGCAGTAGAGAGTGCATGAGACATCATTCCAACCACGTCGGTAAACTCATTACTCAACTGCTTTATGGCATCATGATTAGCAGCGACATAAATTACATTTCTGAAATACTCTCCTACAACTATAGGATCAATCAACCAACCAGCGGCAATAGTTGGTACGGCGAGAATAATCAACGGAACTGTCACAACCCAAGGCGATTCATGTAGATGCTCCTTAGTATGCTTATCCATTCTTTCCTGACCATGAAAAGTCATAAAAATTAAACGAAAAGTATATAAGGCAGTGACGAATACTGTTGTAAGTACACAAAAATAAGCAAAGCCCGCACCTGGAATATTCGAAAAATGAACTGCTTCGATGATGGCATCCTTCGAAAAGAACCCCGAAAAACCTGGCACACCAGCACTAGCGAGAGCGGCTATAAACATAGTTGCATAAGTAATAGGCATATACCGCTTAAGCCCTCCCATTTTTTGCATATCCTGCTCATGATGCATAGCAATGATTACTGATCCTGCACCTAAAAATAAAACCGCCTTAAAAAATGCATGTGTCATTAGGTGGAAAATCGCCGCAGAATAGGCAGATGCTCCAAGTGCTACTGTCATGTAGCCAAGCTGCGAGAGAGTGGAAAAAGCAACTACTCGTTTGATATCATTTTGAACAACAGCAACCAATGCCATGAACAGAGTAGTAATTCCACCTATCACCAAAACTGTTGTCAATGCAGTTTCAGATAGTTCAAAAAGTGGAGACATTCGCGCTACCATGAATATTCCTGCTGTAACCATCGTAGCCGCATGTATGAGTGCCGAGATAGGCGTAGGACCTTCCATTGAATCCGGTAACCAAACGTGCAATGGAAACTGTGCAGACTTACCCATAGCGCCGATAAACAATAAAATACAGATCACCGAGATCACATACCAAGGCATACCTGGAAATAATTCAATTTCTTCTTTTGCAAAATCCGAAGATTGTGCAAACACAGAAGCATAATCCAATGTTCCAAAATACATCAAAATCATGGCAATACCCAGCAGAAAACCGAAATCTCCTACGCGATTGACAAGAAATGCCTTCATGTTGGCATATATCGCTGTTGGACGTGTATACCAAAAACCAATCAACAAGTATGAAACCAGTCCTACTGCTTCCCAACCAAAAAATAACTGTACGAAATTATTCGACATGACTAGCATCATCATCGAAAAAGTAAACAATGATATATAGCTGAAAAACCGCTGGTATCCCGGATCGTCATGCATATAACCAATCGTGTATATATGCACCATTAGCGATACAAAACTAACGACAATCATCATGGTTGCAGATAACTGATCAATCAAAAAACCAACTTCGAATCGAGTATCACCGGTAATTAACCAAGTATAGACCGTACCATTAAATATATTACCTTCCATCACATCGAAAAAGATTCGAACTGACGCTAAAAATGATACGAATACAAGCAAAATTGTTGCTCTATGACTCCAGATAGGACCAACGTAACGGCCGAATAATCCGGCTATAATTGCTCCAAGTAATGGCGCCAGTGGGACTAATAAATAAAGTTTCTGCATTTCGACCAAATTTTTATCTAATTAAGAATTTTCGCTAATACTTGTAGAATGCTCAGCCCTTAAGTTTATCCAGATCATCAACGTTAATTGTTTGCTGATTTCTAAACAGTACGACAAGTATTGCAAGACCGATTGCAGATTCCGCTGCAGCTACCGTTAGGATAAAGAAAACAAAAATCTGTCCCGTAATATCCTGTAAATAATGAGAAAACGCAACAAAATTCATATTTACAGCAAGTAACATTAATTCTATCGACATCAGAATGATGATGACATTCTTTCTGTTCAGAAAGATACCGACAATTCCTATGGCAAAAAGAATCGCACCTAGCACCAAATAATGTGATAACGATATCAAGTTACAACCTCTATTTTTTTAATAAAGACAATTTAAAAGCTATTCTTTCTTTGCAGATGGCATCGATATAATGCGCAACCGATCTTCTTTTTTAACTTTAACTTGGTCAGATGGATTGACTGATTTTTTATCTTCACGATGTCTCAGAGTTAATGCAATGGCTGTTACCATTGCAACCAATAATAAGACTGCAGCTAATTCGAAAGCGTAAGCATATTCTGTGTAGATCAGGCGTCCAAGTTCTCTGGTATTGTTATAATCCGCCGACTGTCCTTTAGGTATTGGCATTTCCTCCAATCCAAAGTGCTTACCCATCAAAACCATCGCCATTTCACCAATCATAACCAATGCAATTAGAGCACCAAAAGGAAACCATTTCCAGAAGCCTTCTCGAAGGCGATCAAGATTGATATCCAGCATCATAACAACAAATAAAAATAGTACCATTACAGCGCCCACATAAACTAAAACCAATGCAATGGCAAGAAACTCAGCTTCAAGTAATAACCACAAACCAGCACAGGAAACAAAAGCCAATACAAGCAATAGTGCAGAATACACTGGATTCCGAAACGTTATCACTCCCAGTGACGAAGCAATTAATATCGCCGAAAAAGTATAAAAAATAATATCTTGAAAATTCATATCTTGTTTATTGACGAGTTTCAACGATAAGGAGCATCTGCTTCTCGATCCTTGGCAATTTGTTCTTCATAACGATCGCCAATTGCTAGTAGCATTTCTTTGGTATAAATCAAGTCTCCACGTTTTTCACCGTGATATTCCAAAATTCGTGTTTCAACAATGGAATCGACTGGGCAAGATTCTTCGCAGAAGCCGCAAAAAATACACTTGCTCAAATCTATGTCATAACGCGTTGTACGCCTAGTTCCATCAGCACGTTGCTCTGAATCGATGGTTATAGCCATGGCAGGACATACCGCCTCACATAATTTACAAGCTATACACCGCTCTTCTCCGTTAGGGTATCGACGTAATGCATGCAATCCGCGGAAGCGTGGAGATTGTGGAGTCTTTTCTTCTGGATAGTGAACAGTAATTTTGGGTTTAAACAGGTATTTCCCGGTTACTACCATGCCTTTCCACAATTCAAAAAGCAAAAAGGTACTAAAAAATTTTTTTATACGATTCATTAGTTTTCTCTAAATCTTAAAACCAAATATTCAGCGGCGGCAAATCCCTTACTGATTCAGGAAGCTGCATGATCAATCCCAGAACTACAATCCACACCAAAGTGATCGGAATAAAAATTTTCCATCCCAGTCGCATAATTTGATCATAGCGATAACGTGGAAAGGTTGCACGAAACCACAAAAAAAAGAACAGAATAAATGCAATCTTCGATAATAACCACACAATCCCTGGGATCAAATTCAGTGGCGCAATATCAATAGGTGGTAACCATCCCCCCAAAAACATGATAGAAGTCAATGTTGCGACAAGAATCATGTTAGCGTATTCCGCCAAGAAAAACACCGTGAATGCCATGCCAGAATAATCGACGTGAAATCCTGCCACAATCTCAGATTCACCTTCTGCCACGTCAAATGGTGCGCGGTTTGTTTCTGCCACACCTGAAATGAGATAGACCAAAAACATAGGAAAAAGCGGTATCAGGTACCAGTTCAGGAAGCTATCTCCTTGTTGGCCACTGACGATATCCCCCAAATTCAAGCTTTTCGACATCATCAAAACGCATACCAGCGCAAATCCCATTGCTAATTCATATGAGACTACCTGAGCGGCTGACCGCATAGCACCAAGAAAGGCATATTTAGAATTCGAAGCCCATCCTGCGATGATGATGCCATATATACCCATCGAGGTCATCGCGAGTATGTACAATAACCCAGCATTTATGTCTGCCAAAATTAATTCTGGTGAAAACGGTACAACTGCCCAAGCTGCCAGTGCAGGCATGATAGTCAAAACGGGTGCTAAAATGAATAGAAATTTATTGGCCCCTGTGGGTATGACAATTTCTTTCATAATTGCTTTTACTGCATCAGCAATCGGCTGCCCCCACCCTCTAAGCCATGGAATACCGAAAAAGGTCACTCGATTAGGACCAACTCGGATCTGCATATATGCAATTATCTTGCGTTCAGCAAATGTCAGATAAGCAACACCAAGCAACAATGGCACAATGATAACAATGATAAAGAAGACATTGGTCACTAGTGAAAACAACATGGAACCCCATTGTGTTCCCAATAACATTATGAATTGCTGTTGAATAAAATCCATCAAAAACCCCGATCCCTTTACCCTACAATTTTTCTACAAAAATTTCACCAAACAAATCGCCAAGTTCCATCGTTGTAGAATGAGCACAAGCTATCCGTACACAATTAACCGGTAATCTATCATCACAAGCTGTCTCAAGCTGTATGGTCTTTTGACCTTGCTTCACTCTTATTTGGTTACCCGAGTTAACATTCAGACTTTGCAAAGTTGATTGCGACATCCAGGCCTTAGGTGGCAAAGCATCATTCGTTAACTGTAGCGATTCTGCCCGACGAACAATAGGATCAGCCTGATAGATGGGAACTTCCCCTATGCGCTGCAATCTCTTATTCTCTATCCCGCCAATATCAATATTTTTATTTTTTATTACATTACCCAACTGCTGTTGAAGATTTGTTCCTTCAGGAAAAATCTCCTTACGTATTTGCTCAGGAGTATCATATTCAAAATGCTCAAGCCCCAGCAAGTTAGCTAGCACTCTTAGTATTTTCCATGCAGGTCTCGCATCTCCCAGTGGCGCTACAACCCCATTAAAACTTTGCACAACTCCCTCAGTATTTACGTAGGTTCCAGAAGTCTCCGAAAAGGGTGTAATTGGCAGTAATACATCGGCATACTCTAGTGCATGCCCCTTATAAGCAGTCAACGACACAACAAACTCGCTCGACTTGACTGCTTGCAATGCTTTCTGTGAATTATAGGAATCATATTCTGGTTCAGTATTCAGCAGAAGCAAAGCTTCGCATTTATTTTGCTCAGATTGTGCAGCGTCTAATTGCAGTATCTGTCCCGCATTCAATCCTTTAACTTTCAATATGTTGGAACTTGGGCAAACTGAGAAAGTAGAAGAATCCGGAATGGCGCCTACCCAATAGGCACCGACACTATTCGCTGCTTCTCCCAAAATACCAAAACTCGCTCCAGTCACATCAGCAATCCAATTTGCTAGCATATGCAGGCTAGAATAATCTGGATGATGCTGTGAAATATTACCCAGATAGATCGAAGCAGGTGCATGTTCAATTAGACTCGAAGCTATAGCAAATGCACTAGCAGAACTTGAAATATTGACAGAATCAATCCATCTTTTTAATTCATCGCTTTGTGATACATTTCCCTTGATTTCAACAGCTGCCTTTAAAATCTCCGCTAACGATCTCACCATTGCAGAAGGTGCAACAATGATTTTGTTGTTAATACTAAACAGTAAATCGTCGTCAACAGGGTTAACAATATTCAATTCCATGCCATTCTTGACAGCCTGTCGCAATCGTTGTGCCAACAATGGGTGATCTTTGCGTAATGTACTTCCAATGATCAAGGTCGATTTCAATTGCGACATTTCAGCAATACTCGTCCCTAACCACGGTATGCCAGTTAATTGTTCATCAGCACGAAAATCAGATTGACGCAGACGGTGATCGACATTCCCACTTCCCATTGCACGAGTAAGCTTTTGTAGTAAATACAATTCCTCGCACGTGCTATGGGCAGATCCCAAAGAACCAATTTTAGTTGCACCATACTTTTGCTTAATAGCTTGCAGTGCATTGGCTGTAAATTCAAGCGCATCCAGCCATTCACATTCTACCCATTGCCCGTCTCGCTTAATCATGGGTCGTATTAGCCGGTCTTCGGAATTCAAACCTTCGTATGAAAAACGATCTTTATCCGATAACCAGCACTCATTAATTGCTTCATTATCACGAGGCAGCACTCGCATCACTCGATTTTGCTTAACTTGCACCACTAAGTTCGAACCCAGACCACAATGTGGGCTGATCGATTTTCTGCGCGATAATTCCCAAGTACGAGCAGAATAACGAAATGGCTTACTCACCAGCGCACCTACTGGACATAAATCTATGACGTTACCTGATAATTCTGAGTCTACTGTTTTTCCGACAAAAGCAAGTATTTCTGAATGTTCTCCGCGCCCCGCCATGCCTAATTCCATGATTCCTGCTATTTCCTGGCCGAAACGCACACACCGTGTGCAATGGATGCATCGGGTCATATCTGTTGAGATCAATGGTCCCAAATTTTTATTGACGACCACACGCTTTGCTTCCGTATAACGAGATCCACTTGCACCATAACCCACAGCTAGATCTTGCAATTGACATTCACCACCTTGATCACAGATGGGACAATCCAGTGGATGATTAATTAGAAGGAATTCCATCACACCTTTCTGAGCTGTTATAGCCTGCTGGGAGTGTGTATAAACCTTCATTCCATCCATTACAGGTGTTGCGCAGGCAGGTAGCGGCTTTGGTGCTTTTTCGACCTGCACTAAGCACATGCGGCAATTTGCTGCAATCGATAGTTTCTTGTGATAACAAAAGTGCGGTATATATACACCAATCTGCTTTGCACCATCCATGATGGTACTACCCTTGGGAACAGATACTTGCTTACCGTCGATTTCTATGTTGACCATCGGCTAAAATTCTTGGATTAATTACTAACTATTTAATGGATTATTACAACTATTTCAGCTGTCAAACCAAACATTTCTTGTGTTCGATGTGATGAACAAATTCCTCACGAAAATGTTGAATCATTGCTCGAACTGGCATGGCAGCCGCATCACCCAAGGCACAAATCGTACGTCCCTGAATATTATTTGCAATATTATCTAACAAATCGAGATCTTCCTGCTTTCCCTTTCCATGCTCGATCCGGTTGACAATGCGATACAACCATCCAGTCCCTTCACGACAGGGTGTACATTGTCCGCAGGATTCTTCAAAGTAAAAATAGGATAAGCGTTCAAGAGCTCTGACCATACATGTTGTCTCATCCATAATGATGACTGCACCGGAACCTAGCATAGAACCTGCTTTGGCTATGGAGTCATAATCCATGTCTGTCTGCATCATAATTTCGCCAGGCAGAACGGGCATTGAGGAACCACCGGGAATACAGCCCTTTAATTTGCGTCCACCACGCATCCCTCCAGCTAGTTCAAGTAACTCTGAAAATGGTGTACCGAGTGGTATCTCGTAATTTCCCGGATTATTCACATGACCTGATACAGAGAAAATCTTGGTTCCACCGTTGTTCGGTTTTCCCAATTGAAGATATTTTTCACCACCGTGTCGAATAATCCACGGTACAGACGAAAAAGTTTCGGTATTATTAATTGTCGTTGGTTTACCGTAGAGACCAAAATTCGCTGGGAAGGGCGGCTTAAAGCGTGGCTGCCCTTTCTTCCCTTCAATTGATTCAAGCAAAGCCGTTTCTTCACCACAAATATAGGCCCCATAACCATGGTGATTATAGAGTTGAAAATCAAACGAAGAACCTAAAATGTTATTTCCAAGATAACCTGCCGCTCTAGCTTCGTCGACTGCTTCTTCCATTCGTTCATAAGTTGCCCATATTTCACCATGAATGTAGTTGTATCCAACTTTTACCCCCATGGCATAGGCAGCAATAATCATGCCTTCAATCAGCAAATGCGGATTGAATCTCATGATATCGCGATCTTTGAATGTTCCAGGCTCTCCCTCATCTGAATTACAGACAATGTATTTATCCCCATCGTATCCTTTGGGCATAAAACTCCATTTCAATCCGGTAGGAAATCCAGCGCCACCTCGACCACGCAATGCGGATTTCTTTACTTCTTCAATTACCTCTTCAGGTTTTATTTTTTTTGCAAGAATTTTTCTTAAGGCAGCATAGCCTTCACGTTTCTCATAACTTTTCAAACGCCAGTTGTTGACATCTGATGGATCAACCCCGTTCATCAAGGTTTGAGGATATTGATTCATTTACTTCAACTCCTCCAACAACTTATCAATCATTTCGTTAGACATAAAACTACACATACGTTTATTGTTAACCAGAAAGACTGGAGCATCACCACATGCTCCAAAACACTCCCCTTCCTTGAGGGTTATTTTGCCATCCGCAGTTGTTTGATTGAATTCGATCCCTAGTTTCTTTTTCAAATATGTTGCACTCTCATTACTACCAGATAAAGCACAAGGCAAATTGGTACAGACCGTAATCTTGTACTTGCCGACTGGTTCAAGGTTATACATATTATAGAAAGTCGCAACCTCGAAGACAGCGATTGCCGGCATATTCAAATAGGTTGCAACAAAATCAATTGTCTCATTTGATAGCCAACCTTTTTCTTCTTGCGCGATGGCAAGTGCCGACATTACAGCCGACTGCTTTCTATCTGCAGGATACTTTGTGATCTCGTGATCTATTTTTTTAAGAGATTCAGCGCTTAACATCTTGTTATCTATCAATTTCACCAAATACAATATCTTGTGTACCTATGATTGCCACCACATCTGCAATCATATGCCCTCTCGACATTTCGTCTAAAGCAGCCAGATGAGCAAAACCAGGAGCACGAATTTTCATTCGATAGGGTTTATTGGCACCATTTGATACCAAATAAATACCAAATTCCCCCTTCGGATGTTCAACTGCCGCGTAAGTCTCTCCAGGCGGCACATGAAATCCCTCTGTGAACAACTTGAAATGATGAATCATCTCTTCCATGTTTTGTTTCATATCTACCCTAGAGGGTGGAGCCACCTTATGGTTATCGGTAATCACAGGACCAGGATTATTACGCAACCACTCCACACATTGTTTGATAATACGATTAGATTGACGGAATTCCTCCATTCTTACCAGATAACGATCATAGCAATCACCATTCACACCGATCGGTATATCAAAATCAATCTGATCATACACTTCATATGGCTGTTTTTTTCTTAAATCCCACTCCACGCCTGATCCACGCAACATCGGCCCAGTAAATCCTAGTGCTAGCGCACGTTCTGGAGATACTACCCCGATATCGACCAAGCGCTGCTTCCAGATTCGATTGTCTGTCAATAGAGTCTCGTACTCATCCACATAAGTAGGGAAGCGATTTGTGAAATCTTCTATAAAATCCAGCAAAGTTCCTTCGCGATTAACATTGCGAATTCGTGTTTCTTTTTCACTGTGAATTTTTGATGACTGGTACTTGGGCATGCTGTCGGGAAGATCTCTGTAAACTCCACCCGGTCTGTAATAGGCAGCATGCATGCGCGCACCTGAAACTGCCTCGTAGCAATCCATGAGATCTTCTCGTTCTCGGAAAGCATACAGAAACATCGTCATGGCACCCACATCAAGTGCATGCGCACCGATCCATAACAAATGATTCAATATTCGCGTTATTTCGTCAAACATGACACGAATGTATTGAGCCCTAAGCGGCACTTCGATACCCATTAATCTCTCAATCGCCATGACATAGGCATGTTCATTGACCATCATGGATACATAATCCAAGCGATCCATATACGGAACTGACTGGAGATAAGTTTTATTCTCGGCTAGTTTTTCCGTTGCACGATGCAACAACCCAATATGCGGATCTGCACGTCGCACAACTTCTCCATCCAACTCCAGGACTAATCTCAACACACCATGGGCAGCGGGGTGTTGAGGTCCAAAATTCATGGTGTAATTACGTATCTCAGCCATAGCAAACTTCTAACATTATTTCTATTTGTGGCTTTCGCCAATCTTTTATTTGAATCAGTGAAACCCGGCATCACCGTAAAATTCCTCGCGGATAACATGTGGTGTGATCTCTCTGGGTTCGATTGTTACTGGTTGATAGACGACACGCTTTTGATCAGCATCATAGCGCATCTCGACATAACCAGTGATGGGAAAATCTTTTCTAAATGGATTGCCAATGAATCCATAATCCGTCAGTATCCGCCGTAAATCTGGATGATCAATAAATACAATTCCATACAAATCAAATGCTTCACGCTCAAACCAATTTGCCACTGGCCAAATATCTGTAACAGACTCAACTACAGGCAACTCATCGTCCTCAGCAATCACCCGCAATCGCAATCGCTGATTGAGAATTACCGAAAGCAAATGATAAATGACGGCAAATCGTTTATTCTGCAACCCATTTCTTTCGGATAAATTCTCGCCATAAGTTAAGTAATCAATACCACATAAATCTATCAACGTATCGAATTGCAACAATAAATCATTGCGAAGAATTTCGCTGACTTCTCGCACATGATTTGCGAGAATTGTGAGCGTTACTTCATTGAGACTGGTTTTAATGTTGACAATCTTTTCTGACAAAATTCGCTGCAAAACTTCAGCCAATACTTCTTTGTTATCTGTATTAGTCATGCTAATTCAACGGGCAATTGTATTCGTTCGGTTGATTTTATTTTGCAGCTGGATTATTCCATACAATAATGCTTCAGCAGTGGGTGGGCAACCCGGCACGTAGATATCAACTGGCACAATCCTGTCACAACCACGCACCACAGAATATGAATAGTGATAATACCCCCCGCCGTTTGCACAGGATCCCATGGAAATCACCCAACGAGGCTCTGCCATCTGATCATATACCTTGCGCAAAGCTGGAGCCATCTTGTTGCAAAGCGTGCCTGCCACAATCATAACATCAGATTGTCTTGGACTAGGGCGAAACACAATTCCAAAACGATCAAGATCATAACGCGATGCACCAGTTTCCATCATTTCAACTGCACAACATGCCAAACCAAATGTCATTGGCCACATTGAACCAGTCCGCCCCCAATTTATTACTGAATCGAGTGTCGTTGTTATAAAGCCCTTGTCCAGAGCGCCTTCTATGCTCATTATACTAATCCCACTCTAAAGCCCCTTTCATCCACTCATAGATAAAACCCACAATCAGGATGCCAAGGAAAATCATCATTGCTACAAATCCGTACAACCCTATTTCATCGAGAACAATTGCCCACGGAAAAAGAAATGCAATCTCAAGATCAAACAAGATAAATAAAATTGCCACCAAATAATAACGCACATCAAACTTCATGCGCGCATCTTCGAAGGCTTCAAAGCCACATTCATATGGCGACAACTTTTCACTATCTGGGCGATTGGGAGCTAATAACCAACCACCTAATATACATGCTGCCCCAACCAGGAAACCTATAATTAGAAACAACAATATTGGAAAATAATTTTCAAGCATTTTAATATTATTCGCATTAATTTTTTGGTGCCGACGGCGAGACTCGAACTCGCACAGCTTACGCCACTGCCCCCTCAAGACAGCGTGTCTACCAATTCCACCACGTCGGCATTTACCCTGCGCTTTTAAATTAGTACTTCACGCTAGACAACCATCTCCATCCAGGAGATCAATCGGGAATTTGATTGGCTTTTGAACCCTCAGATCCATCTACTGTACTTTTTCCGTTCTCACCTAAACTTTTTTTCTCTTTGCCCTCTGGTGCAGAGGCTTCCACATTCTCCACTTGATCCATGACACTATTCATCAAGCTCGATTCTTTAGGTTGATTCGCAGAAAGATAAGTCAACCCCATACTAGTTGCAAAAAACAGCGCAGCAGTGATGCTGGTTGCCCTACTTAGGAAGTTTGCTGAACCACTCGCACCAAAAAGACTTCCTGCCGAACCGCTACCAAAAGCTGCCCCCATGTCAGCGCCTTTCCCATGCTGCAACATCACCAAAATTATCAGTACAACTGCAAACAAAACATGCGCAGCCCAAACAAAAATTTCCAATTAAAACTCCAGTTCAATTATTTAATTGCGCGACAGATACTTATGAATTCACTTGCAATCAATGATGCTCCACCAATTAAGCCACCATCAATGTCATCCATGACAAATAACTCTGTTGCGTTGCTTGCTTTCACACTTCCACCATACAAGATAGCTAACTCATCTGCGATCTCGCGATTTTTATCCCTCAGGCCCTTACGAATAGACGCATGCACTTCTTGAGCTTGCTGTGGAGATGCTGTCTTTCCCGTACCAATGGCCCAAACTGGTTCATATGCAATTACTGACTTATCAAAAGCATCAATTCCCGCCAACTCGATTACTACTGATAATTGCTCTTCAATAATTTTTTCTGCAAGACCATCTTCTCTTTGCTCTAGCGTCTCTCCAACACATAATATCGGAATTAATCCCATCTTCTGAGCTGCAATAAATTTTTCTGCAACAACTTGATTCGTTTCACCAAAAAGAGCTCTTCGCTCTGAATGTCCAACGATCACGTATTTACAACCAAAATCCTTAAGCATGCTTGCTGAAACTTCGCCTGTGTATGCACCCTTATCAAACTGGCTTAAATTCTGAGCTCCCCAGGATATATTAGTTTGTCGCAAGTTCTCCTTTATGGAGTGCAAGTACGGAAAAGGCACACATACGGCGATTTGTGCATTTTTCAATTCAGTTTGATCAGTAACTAGTGCATCAAGCAGCTGTTTATTTTCAACCAAATTACCGTGCATCTTCCAGTTACCAACAACCAGCTTTTTACGCATATTACTTCCAATCTCAATTCTTAAAAAGGGTCGATGCTACCCTCGATTACTTGTTCCGTCAAATGCGGTTATTAAATGCCGAGTATCTCATATTATAGCAACCGATGCGAATCCAATTATGTCAGTCAGCCTAACCAAAACGCCCGGTAATATAATCTTCCGTTTGTTTATTTTTCGGCTTGATGAAAATAGTATCGGTTACATTGAATTCTATTAATTCGCCTAAATACATATATGCCGTGTAATCCGACACTCTAGCGGCTTGCTGCATGTTATGCGTCACAATCAAAATGGTCACCTTACTTTTCAAATCAGTAATCAGTTCTTCGATACTAGCAGTAGCGATCGGATCCAATGCTGAAGTCGGCTCATCAAATAACAGTATTTCCGGATCGGTGGCCAATGCTCGCGCAATACATAGCCTTTGCTGCTGACCACCTGAGAGATTAAAAGCCAAATCATGTTGTCTATCTTTTACTTCCTCCCAGAGTGCCGAATTCCGTAATGCTTCCTCAACACGTTCATCCAAGATGGCTCGTTGCTTGATGCCTCTTACTCGCAAGCCATATGCAACATTCTCATATATTGATTTAGGGAAAGGATTGGGTTTCTGAAATACCATGCTTATCCGCATTCGCACCTCGATTGGATCAACATTGGATGCAAGAATGTTAACGTCATCAGGATGTAGAATGATTTCACCCTGATAATTATTGCCAGGATAGAGATCGTGCATGCGATTGAAGCATCTTAAGAAAGTCGACTTCCCGCAACCGGATGGACCAATTAATGCTGTAATCTTTTTGTCATGCAAAACCATGTTGATATTTTTAAGAGCATTAAATTGCCCATAATAAAAATTGAGGCTCTTGACTTCAGATTTGTACTGCATCACATCCATGGTTCTCTCTTGATTTATTAGCATGTTCTACCACTTGATATTTTTCCGCATACGATAACGTAAGTAGATGGCCAATCCATTCATGGCTAGCGTCATCACAACCAGAACCAATCCTGCCGCAGCTGCATTTAGCTGAAAAGCTTCTTCTGGACGCGAAACCCAATTAAACATTTGAATTGGCATTACGGTGAATGGAGCCGTTAACCACTCGAATGAAACAAATGGAAATTCACTTTTGATTGGGGATGGTGGCAGAAAAGCTATGAAGGTTAGAGCACCAATTGTGATAATGGGTGCAGTTTCTCCGATGGCTCGTGCCAGCCCTATTATGATCCCCGTCAAAATACCTGCAGACGAGTAAGGCAACAAATGATCTGATACCGTTTGCCACTTGGTTGCCCCCAGCGCATAGGCTCCTTCGCGTATTGCTACAGGAATCGAGCGGATTGCCTCTCGTGTCGCGACTATCACCACAGGCAGTATCAACAACGCTAGAGCTAAGCCAGCAGCTAGTATGCTTTGTCCAAAACCCAATTGATATACAAACATACCCAACGCCAATAAGCCGTATATGATGGAAGGCACACCAGCTAGATTTGTGACATTGATTTCAATGATCTCTGTAAACCAGTTTTTAGGTGCATACTCTTCCAAATAAACTCCTGCAGCCACGCCAAGTGGCACCGCCGAGAATGCGGTCACTAACATGACCAGTGTCGTTCCAACCCAAGCTGAGAGGATACCGGCTGATTCTGCACGACGAGAGGGAAACGATGTAAAAAAATCCCACGTCAATCGAGGCGCTCCATCAAGTACCATATGAGCGAATAATGCAATAAATGTCAAAACCGCAACCATCAGAGCCAAAATACCAGAAATCATGAATACTAGATCCCAGCATTTATGAACACTGATAATTTTTCTTATTTCTTGTAAGTTATTTACATTGTTCATTGCAAAACTGCTAGCACATAACAACCGATTAATTTTCGATCAAGATTCATAATTCGCCGACTGATTGAGATTCTCTGTACCTTAATAGATCTCACGATATCGCTTACGTAGCATATGTCCGATGATATTGAATACCAATGTCAATAATAACAAGGTCAATCCTGCTGCAAAAATAGTCTGATATCCAATGCTTCCATGTGGTAGATCTCCCAAACTGACTTGTACGATGTAAGCTGTAATTGTTGCAGCTGGCTCCATTGGATTCCAAGTCAGATTTGGCTGCATGCCAGCCGCAATCGCCACTACCATAGTTTCACCAACAGCGCGCGATATGCCCAAAATATAGGCTGCCGCAATACCTGAAAGTGCGGCCGGCATCACTACTCGCAATGCTGTTTGCAGACGTGTAGCGCCCATTGCATACGACCCTTCCCTTAGATTCATGGGAACTGCCCGCATAGCGTCTTCTGTCATTGAGCTTACATAGGGAATAATCATTATTCCCATAACCAGACCCGCTGATAACAAACTAAATCCTGGTAATTCTGGCAAAATCGATTGCAACAGCGGTGTGATGAACAGTAAAGCGAAGTACCCATATACTACGGTTGGAATTCCACCCAGCAGTTCTAAAAATGGCTTAGCCATCTCTCGTACTGAAAAGGGCGCAAATTCGGATAGATAAATCGCTATGATGGTGCCAAGTGGAAGTGCAACTACTAACGCAATTAATGAACTTACAACTGTTCCAGAAATTAAGGGCAGAATACCGTAATGCGCATTGTCAAATAATGGCGTCCATTCTGTATCCGTCAGAAAATCCCAAATAGACACATGCTGAAAAAAAACAATTGATTCTTTTACAAGCATCACCACAATTGCCAGCATGATAGCAACCGATAGCACCGCTGATGCGAATAACATAGCTTCTATGCACTTTTCACGCACGCGCCGACGCATACTAAAACCAAGCTTACCGGCATGAACAGTTCTTTTACGTGACTCTTCTGTCACAGCGAGAGCCCTTCTATCAATTTTTAACGCTAGTAGAAACTTTAATCAAGGAAAAATTGATACTCATTTTTCCAAATTGAAGCTTTCTAAGATTTTTTAAGAGGCATCTGATAGAACATGATGTATAAGCTCATGATCTACTTATTTCGATATATCTTTTTCTTCGACTAATCGCCCAGAAAAAGTAATTTTTTTCCAGGGTTTATGCGATCGACACATATCTGTGTCTCAGCCCTCAACCCTGGACTTGTGCGATGACCTACTTACTCTTCATCCTCATCATCTTCGGCATCGGCATCACTTGCTGCAGCCTCACCTCCAGACGATTCTCCACCACCT
>JAMWZR010000036.1 GCA_024282035.1 Nitrosomonas sp. | reverse complement strand
CGGATGATCTTGCCGAAATGATTGTTTAACTGCTGGGCTTCATCCATGTGATTGCCGCGATCGCCCAATGTGATAAAAAGATTGCCATCAGGCGAAAATGCCAGACGCGAGCCAAAATGCACCCCCCCATGCGCTTTGGGTGATTGGCGAAAGATGACTTGTAGTTTTTCTAAGCGACCATCTTTTAATTCGGCTTTGGCAACCGCGGTGCCTGCTTTGCTGCCTTCAGGTTCAGCATAGGAGAGATAAATCAGGTGGTTTTTGGAAAATTCAGGATCCAGTGCAACATCCAGTAAACCGCCTTGCTGCTGGGTAAATACAGCGGGAACGCCTTTGACAGGTTCCGATATGCGGCCATCCGGCGTGATGATGCGCAATTGACCGATGCGCTCAGTGACCAACAGATTGCCATCGGGCATGAAAGCCATTCCCCAGGGGAATTGTAATTGATCGGCGACCAATCGAACGTCGAATTCCGTTTGGATGCGCTGCGCGTGCGTGCGGGAGGAGAAGAAATAGCTGATACTGAACGAAATCAGCGCAAGAAATATCAAGAGTGCGCGCGCGCGTGTCATATGCTTTTTTCCTTCCAACAGATCGCAGTCATGGTTGCTGTGAATGTATCATTAGGTTGCTGTGAATGTATCATTACTGCCGATAGGTCTCAATATGTGTCAGTGGGCTGCTGCAAAACGATCAGGATTTTCCAGTGATTAAAGCGCTGTTCCGTCTAATGGTGGTTGGCCAGCATCCAATCGGAGGATGTTTTCGGTGGTAACACGCGCGATTTCACCGAGGGCTTCGCGCGTCAGAAACGCCTGGTGTGAGGTAATGAGTACGTTGGGGAAAGTGAGCAAGAGATTGAGTTCGTCGTCTTGCAACAGATGCTCGGAATGGTCTTCAAAGAAAATACCTTCTTCTTCCTCGTAGACATCCAGGGCGACGCCGCCGAGGTGGCCTGTTTTGAGCGCATCGAGCAGCGCGGTGGTGTCGATGAGTTTACCGCGGCTGGTGTTGATGAGGTAGGCGCCGCGCTTCATTTGCCGGATGGTGTCGCGGTGTAAGCAGTGGAAAGTCTCCGGGATGAGTGGGAGATGCAGGGAAATGATGTCGCTGTTTTGCAGTAAGGCGGGTAGGGAGGTGTATTCAATGCCGTGCTGGGCGGCCCACTCTGTGTTCGGTATGAGGTCGTGGGCGATGACGCGGCAATCGAAGCCGCGAAAGATTTGGGCGGTGATGCGCCCGATCTTACCTGTGCCAATAATGCCCACGGTCTTGCCAGCGAGATCGAAGCCGACCAACCCATTGAGTGAGAAATTGTGTTCACGAACGCGATTGTAGGCGCGATGGATGTGGCGGTTGAGCGTGAGCAGTAGGCCGATGGTGTGTTCCGCGACGGCGTGGGGCGAGTAGGCGGGTACGCGCACGACGGCGATGCCGAATTCCTGAGCAGCCTTCAGATCGACGTTGTTGAACCCGGCACAGCGCAGCGCAATGAGTTTCACGCCACCTTTGGCAAGTTCGGCGATACAGGTGCGATCGACGTGGTCGCTGACAGAGATGCACACCACGCGCATCCCAGCGGCGGTGACAGCGGTTTGTGCACCGAGGCGGAATTCATGGAACTGCCAGGCGATGCGCTCGCGGCCCAAGGCGTGATCGAAGTATTCGTGGTCATACGGTTTCGTGTCGTAAAGTGCGGCGGTGATCATGTCAAATTCCTTTGTGGAAGGTGCGATAGGGGGGGTATCGAGTCATAACACAGTCGGTGTCAGTGTACCATTCCTATTGGGTGGTCTCAATACATGCGGTATTCAGAACGCCACAATACGAACGCGCACGCCGCCAAACACATTCAGCGGCGGCCCTGGTTCATAATAGCGCCCCAGCGCGGCATTAATGCGGGTATTGGCGTTGTATTGCGCATCGAACAGATTGTTGATTCCGAAAAATACAGAACCTTCGATTCCATTGCGCTTCAGTTCCCAGCCCGCCAATAACTGCCCGAGATTATAGGCAGGATTGGTTGCGGTATTGACATCATTGACGAAAAACTCGCCGACACGATGTACATGAACTTGCCCGAAGAAACCGAACGGGTGCGAATAGCGTACCAATCCTTCCCAACGATGTGTGGGAATGCCGGGGAAACTATTGCCTTTCAGACTGACATCGTTGACCACATATTTCTCGAATTCAAAATCCGAATAGGTATAGCTGATTTCGCCACGCAGCCCTTTCCACTCTGGCGTGGCGAGACGGGTTTCCACGCCGATCCGGCGCGATTGTCCGGCATTGCGGAAAAATGCTCTTCCCGGTGATGAGGGCAATTCAAACGGCGTAATCTCATCCCAGGTGCGGATGAAAAATACTGCCGTATCGTATTGGAATCCAGCCGTGTTACCGCGAAAGCCCAGTTCGTTGCTGAGCGAGGTTTGTGCATTCAGGTTGGGGTTGAATCCGCCTCTTCCGGCGGGGTTATTGAGTAGCTCGGTGGTGGTCGGTGCTTCAAACACGGAAGCGACATGCGTATAAATCTGCTGCTGTTCGGTCAGGTGATAGACAAGCCCGGCGGAGCCGCTGGCTTGCGATACCGTGCGCGAGCCGGATTGATTGCCATCGGTTTTAAATTGGTCCTTGACTTGATAATTCAGCCAATCCCAGCGGCCACCGATGACCAGATCCAACTTATCTTTGATATTCCATTCATTGCGGAAAAACGGCCCGGTGCTTTGCACGCGTTCGATTTGACTCAAATTCAACGCACTGCGCACACCGAAATTGTTATTGAACCGCTGGCGGTCATCGTTTTGTATGCCGTAATCGACTCCGATCAGAAATCGGTTGGGCCGGTTAAACAACATGTGATCGTTGACAAACTGCATCATCAATCCGCCCACCCAGCGATCAAACTGCACCTGGCCACCGTCAAAAAATGCCTGACGGCTTTGAAAATCACGATGCAGCAAGTGTGTGGTTACGCTGAATTCTTTGCCAGCAGATAGCCTGTGACGGAAACGCGCTCCCATTTCCTCCTGGCGGATTTCCTCACCGGCGTTGTACTGCACATTGCGTGCCGAAGCTTGCCGGGGATTGGCTTGCCCCTCCGCGCTGGTCAACGCACCGGGATCTTTGGACAGTGGCGAATAAAATTCGCGGAATACCAGCATCAAGTCCGAATCGTCGCTCGTTTTGAAATTTAGTTTGGCTTGTGAAAATGTATTTTGCATCGCGCTGTGATCGCGCCAGCCGTCTTGTTGCAAGTGCGAGCCAAACAAGCTGTAACCGAAATTTCCATTGCGCCCGCCCATGAACAACTCGGATTTCAGGTAGCCATATTGACCAAACACCTGGCGCGGCATGATGACGAATTTTTCCGGCGGCGCTTCGCGCGTGGTGATGTCGATCATGCCGCCGGAAGCATTGCCGTACAACGCCGCCGAAGGGCCGCGCACAATATCCATGCGTTCGATCAGCGAAGGGTCGATCGAATCCAACTGTGTTTGCCCATCCGGCAACGTCGCCGGAATGCCATCGACGCGCATCTGAATGCCGCGCACCCCAAACGGCGACCGCGCCCCAAACCCGCGAATCGCAATGCGCAAATCCTGCGTAAAGTTGAACTGGTTTTGGAAAAAAACTCCCGGCGTGCCGCGCGCGAACTCATCCAAGGTTGCGCCGGGTTGGTAGTCATGCTGCGGATTGCGCGTGATCTGCGTGATACTGTTGGGAATCTGCGCCGGTGAGCGTTCGCTGCGGGTGGCGGTGATGTTGATTGGGTTCAGAATGACGGATTGCGCGGTTTCCGGTTTTTGCGCCCAAGCGGAGAATGCAATGACAATGCAACCGGTCAGGGTGACTACATGCCGGACAATCCGGCGTAACCGGGAAGAACAACTCAAACAGAAATGAGCAGTAAGAATGAAAAGCATGCGGGCAAGTGTACCATTCCACCCGTCAACGTTAAATTACTGCATCACGCCGCTTGAGTTTTGCTGTGGCGAAAGCTATCGTGCTGATGTTAAGGAAACTCTGAATAGCTGTCATACGTCATTCCGAACAAAGTGAGGAATCTTTGGCTATCAATACCATAGATTTCTCGCTATGCTCGAAATGACAGGTATTCAGAGTTTCTTCAAACACTCATGCAGCTAATTAATTGCCAATCGACGGACTGAACGAAAAACTCCATGCAGAAATCTGAAATGTCATCGAGCAGCGTATCTAAGGAAACTCTGATTAAGTCCCAAGAACTTGTAAAATACGAGGTAGATCGTAACCACTGCAAGGGAGCGCATTGATGAAGCAATTAGGCTTATCGATTCCATTATTTATCAAGAAACCGAAAGTAACTCGCCGACAAAAGTTTCTCGAAGAAATGGAGCAAGTAATTCCTTGGTCAGAGTGGAGGAATCGGATCGCGCCGCACTATCCGGTAGCAGGTTTGGGACGTAAGCCATTTGCGTTGGAAGCGATGCTGCGGATTAATATGATGCAACAATGGTTTGGTTATTAGGATCCGGGGATGGAGGAGCGTTACATGATGTGCAGATGTTGCGTGGATTTGCAGGATTGGATGCGGGCAGAAGATGTCATGCCTGATGAAACGACGATTCTCAAGTTTCAGCCACCTGCTGGAGAAGCATTACTTGGCACAAAGCCTGTTTGCTGAAACGACTGCATTCGCGCGACAGGGGATCCTGCTGCGTCAGAGCACGATAGTTGACGCCACGCTGATCGCGCTGCACCATGGGCAGAGCCGGCAACGCAAACGTGATGGCGAGATGAGTTCAACTAAGAAAGGCAGCAACTATTACTTTTTGGATTAAAAGCACACATAGGCTTAGATGCCGACAGGCCTGGTGCATAGCCTGGAAATTCCACGGCCAAAGTGGCCGATGGCCGCGTGATTGATGCACTGGTACATGGCGAAGAGGCGGTTGTACTGGGTGATGGGGCTTACTCTCGTAATGATCGCAATCTGGAAGCACAACGGCAACCAAAACCAGGGTCTGGGATTACCATTCAAACGCAAGCGCGGTGGATTCTGCACAGCAGATTTACGCCGTGCTCAATCGTATGCTGGCTTCACTCGCGCAAAGGTTGAACATCCGTTTCGTATTGTAGAAGACAATTTGGTTATACCAAAGTCCGTTTTCCGAGGATTGTTCAAGATGCACGAGCAGCTCTACTTGTTGTTTGCCTTGGCTAATCTCTACCATGTCCGTAAGGTGTCGATGCCAAGCAGTGGGATAATTCCGGTCCGATACCTGAAAACCAGCATCAGGGGGCTGAATCGTGCTGCAATCTGTGGTAAGAATTACAGCTATTAATCGCACAATAATGCCTATATTAGCTACTCTACTGATAGCTTTGTCGACAAAACTGGAATAAATAACTTAATCAGAGCTTCCTTAACGACGAACAGCCGAATCTCAATCAATCTGCCTTTTGGTGGTTGATTGGTCTGGTTTTATTGGAATCAACGGCTTAATCTGTATACGAACCTTACTGCCTGGACAGCATGATTTTTGTAAGATGGATTAAGCATTGCAAGTCCTGTAACTGATTGCTCGGTGTGCGAACGTTATCATGCGAGATCAGTAAGACAATGCAGATAATATCGAATCGGTATTCTGATTCAAAACTTTTGGCATAGTATATTTTATGAATTAATAGCTTACATTAAGCTACTTCTGATTGTTGCGCCTTAAATTTGAAAACCGCATGGAGAAAGATGGAATCCAAGAATATCATCATTAGCATAAAGCCAGAATTTGCTCTGAGAATTATAGAAGGTGAGAAAACTATAGAATTGCGAAGAAGATTTCCTATCAATGAGATTAAAGGTGGGATCGCGATTATCTATGCTTCAAGTCCTATTCAAAAAATTATAGGTTATGTTGTTATCTCTGAAGTCGAAAAGCTTCCTATTTCTCTAATATGGGCTACTTATAGCAAGCAAGCGTGTGTTAAAAAAAGATTTTTTAACAAATACTTTAAAGGCTTGGAAGAAGGTTTTGCTATCAAATTAAGCAAACCTGTTAAATTGGCTTGCCCTTTCGATATTAAACAACTTGAAACGACATACAAATTCTCTGCTCCTCAGTCCTATCGCTACGCTCCAGCAGAAATTCTGGAAGTTCTTGAAGTATGAACGAACCGAAACTCTTAATAGATACCAATATTCTTATTGGTCTTGAGGACAATAAAGAAATTGATGCTAGACTTTCTTCGTTATTTCAGAAATGTCAGTCGAATAATGTACAGATTTTCATACACGAGGCTTCAAGAACCGATATTGAGAGAGATAAAAATAATCTACGCAAAACAATCATACTTTCGAAAATTGCTAAATTCCCTGAACTCAAGGATATCCCTATACCAGATAAACCCACATTAGAGTCAATGTACGGTGAGATCAAAAGATCAAACGACTACGTTGATGTGGTTTTGCTGCACACACTGCATGAAGTTGGCGCAGTAGATTTTCTAGTAACTCAGGATCGTGGTATACACAAACGTGCGTTCCATCTAAATATTACAAATCGTGTTTTTACGGTTGAGGATGCACTGGTATGGTTGCGTGATAAATATGATCGCACTTCTGTTCCACTACCTTTTGTCGAGGAGAAGCAATGCCATCAAATAAATCGGAAAGACGCTATATTCACTTCGTTACAGTGTGATTATGCAGGATTTAATGATTGGTTTAACAATAGTTGCGTGAGGAATCACCGTCATTGTTGGACTATAAATTTTGATAACGAAATTGCCGGGATAGTAATACGCAAGGATGAATCATTTGAGGAACTGCTAAGAACAATACCGACAGCTAATGAGTCGTTCCATAAAATACCAGATAAAATTCTTAAAATCTGTACCTTTAAGATTAACGAGAAATATAAGGGTGAAAAGTTTGGGGAGCAATTGCTTAAACAAACACTCTGGTGGGCACATAAAAATAGTTATGAGCTTGTTTATCTTACCGTTTATCCGAAGCATAAAAGCCTTGTTGATCTATTATTCCAATATGGCTTCGAGAATATTGGTCGTGTAAAAAGTGAGCTTTATCTAGCAAAGTCATTTGTTCCAGGAATACTAAGTACTGAACCTCAATCAGAGACACTTGCATACCATAGGCAGTATTATCCAGCTTTTATTAGCGATAAGACAGTTAGGAAATTCTTGATACCTATTCATGCAGATTACTATATGGAATTATTTCCAGAGAATGTTAATAAACGCCAACCTGGGTTATTTGATGCAATGGGAGGAAGCGCTGGAAGCAGGATACCTGGAAACACTATTCGTAAAGTATATGTTTGTCACGCACAAATTAACACAATTCGATTAGGCGATATATTGTTATTCTTCCACCTAAAGAAAAGTAACTCGCTTGATTCTCAATGCTTGGTAACGCTAGGAATAGTGGATGGATTCAATATAACTAATGAGAATGATGAATTGCTGAGACTAACAGCTAAACGTTCTGTATTCAGCCAAGAGAAATTAGAGGAATTTACAAGAAATAATAAAAAGAAGGTGAAGGTAATAAACTTTCTTATTGCAGGTCATATAACTCCTTCTATTCCCTACAATAAAATGGCAAGTATCGGCATTGTAGGGCCATACCAATCCATACGAAGTATTGATCATTCTCTATACAAAAAATTGGAGCCGGAAATACACTTACATGTCTAATGTTCATGATATTACCGTAATTGCCGGTTTGTCCGGTGTGGGTAAAACATTTGTTATCGAGAAGCTAATGCGTGAATCTGGTTCATATTTGCATCTGTCTGCTGGAAGTCTCATAAAAAAAAGATTGGTAAATTTGGATCGTGATCGATTAAGAGAATTGGAAAAGGACTCCATCCTAGCAAACCAGTACTTAATGATTGAGCAATTCAAAGAAGAATTGAATACGATAAGTAGTAGATTCTCCATCATATTTGATGCACATATGGTAATCGATAATGATCATGAGCTTATCGAAATTCCATATGAAATATTTGAGCGATTGTCGCCAGTAAGAATAATCTTTTTAACCGACGAAGCCGAAAAGATTTTAGAAAGGCGTAAATTCGATAGCTCACGCAAACGACCAATAAGATCAATACCTGAAATAATTGAACAGCAAAATAGGTCAATTATACTCGCTCAAAAGTATAGCCTTCGCTTATCTATTCCATTCATTGAGATTAAGAGTGGTGACATACAAGCATTATCAAATGTTATAGCAACAAGAGGATAAGGTAAATTTTGATGACATCGAATGATAAGATTATTTCTGCCGTATGAGGAATTTCCGCGGTCTAAAGATCAACCTGTCAAGTCGATCATTCATGTTAAAGAACAGTCGCCGGGTCATTTCTATTGGCCGGATATCGACGTGGATCTTACGATCGAATCCATCAAGCACCCGGAAAGGTTTCCGTTGAAGTCAAAAATACGTAATCAAATCAATAGCAAAGAGAATGGATGAATCTCTCAATTCAATATAGTGGTTAGTTATCGAGAAACCTCCAAAAACCGCATCATCCTGCTCGGTGCGAGCAATCTGACGTTATCCCTACGCGTAGTTACCCATCTGATGCAGCAACGGTTTGGCGGGCCGAGCGAGATTTTGGCGGCTGTCGGGCATGGGCGTGCATATGGATCGGCTAATCAAGTGCTGTCGCGTGGACTGCCGGGGATTGTTGCGAGTGGATTATGGCCGCAACTTGCTACGGCTGAACCATGTCCGACGGTTGCGTTGTTGACGGATATCGGCAATGATATTTTGTACGAATCGGCGCCGGAGCAAATTTTGCGGCAAGTGGAATGGTGCGTAGAGCAGTTGCAAAAACAGTCTGCGCAGATTGTGATGACTAATTTGCCGATGGCTTCGATTGAGGATCTGTCCGAACGACGTTACACGTTTTATCGCAATGTTTTTTATCCGTTCTGTCGATTGCCCCGAAATGAAACCGTGAGCCGGGTTCGAGTCGTGTATCAAGGATTGATCGATCTGGCATCGCGCCGGAATTTTACGTTGTACGAGCAGGAACCGGTTTGGTTTGGACCGGATGGTATTCATGTGCATTACTGGAAACGGCGAGCGTTTTATCGGGATATTCTTGAGCACTTTGCAGTGCCTGGCTCCAATGACAAAACAGCTCCTGGCGAAAGTCGGAAGGAATTATTTTTGACCTGGCAACAGCGCCCGAAATTTGCTTACAAGACGGTATTGGGACGAGAAATACAGTGCCGGCAACCGAGCGGCCGGTTAGCGGATGGGTCAAGTGTTTTTAAGTATTGATTGAGCGCGCGGAGCAAATTGATCAACGATAGTGTTGCAGTGATACTCAAAGCGGTGGAAATTTCACCTGCGGCTAAGAGCCGATCTTGAAACAAACCCGAAAGCTGCTTATTCATGAGAACGAGTCAATTGACACCTGAGTGATGATTCATGGCCTTCCATCAGATATTTTCTTTTTATGAGCAGTCACCGATTGAACCACGATGGCGAAAAGCGCCGTCAAATGGAGCTTGCTTATTTGGCAGGGCGAGAATTCTGATAAGCCTGTTTCTGATATTGGTGGTGTTATCCGGTTGTGTGCATCAGAAGTTTGTCAGCGAACCTTATCCTCGCTGGGGGGATGAAAGCAGTATTTCTCAATCGGATGGTAATGTACCGCTGATTCTGCGGACGCTTGTTCCGCCAGAGCCCGCTAAAGCGCCAGCCTGCGTATTGCTGGTTCACGGCATGAATGAGCATATCGGGCGTTATGGCGAAGTGGCAAATTATTTTGCCCGGCAGTTTTTTGTAGCAGGGTTCGATTTCTACGCGCACGGTCTTTCCAACCCGGTACTGCAGCAGGCGGATCAAGCGCTTGCGGCGGGTGCAGGCAGACAGGAAGTTGGCGACGCTTTCCTGGCGCAATCATTGTTGCATGATCTGGAACCGCTGCGTAGGACTCTGGATTTGGCGCTCAAACAGACGATTGCGCTGTGCGATGCACAGAGTGATTCGAAACGGCCTGTGTTTATTGTTTCGCACAGCCTGGGTGCTCTGGTTGCCGCTTCTTATTTGATGCAAGTTCGGAATGAAGATGATCCGGTCAAGCGCGTGCGAGGTATTATTTTTCTGGCACCGGCATTTGCTGTCAGCGAACCGCCCGGATGGCGCGGTTGGGTGGCGAATCCTTTGATCAAGCTGTCTTTTCACGCCGAAACGCATTTTTTGCACCCGCAGAATGAGCCTTTGCCGTTGTTACTATTCAATCAGTTACTCTCATTGATAACGGTGCCCCTATTAGATGGCATATTCGAAGTATCTTCCTGGCCGGGTTTGCGAAGTTTTATGACGCCAGTCTCACCAGGTTGGGTGACGGATTATCTAACCGATAGTGAAGCAGAAAAGACGCGCTTACGCGCCGATAATTGGATCGTCCGCCGCAGCTTGTTGCGCTACGTGAAAGGTATTGAAGAAGAAGTTGTGCGTTTTCGCCGTAAAATGGATCAATTCAAAATACCTTATTATCTGGTTTATTCTGCGCATGATCCGATTACCCCAGCCTGGGGCAATGAGGATTTCGCTCGCGCTACCTTAAAGAATCATTCTGATAACGAAGTCTTGGCGTTGCCCAATCTGCATTATCACCAGCATCTGTTTCTAAAAGAACCTGTGCGCACTGAGATATTGAAAGATATCGAACTATGGATGGATCGCCGATTGCATGCGTTAGAGTAACTCGCTGATGGCGTTGTATGCATTTTGTATCGATGACAATCGAAGCTGGTTACTCAGATGACACAAAAACAATCTGTTTCAGTTTGCCTAGCTTTGTTGACTGGAAGGCAACAGCCTATTAATTAATGGCTGTGTCATGACGGTTGGTGTCGGTTGTTGACTTCACTTATACTTCACCAGTAATCAAAAAATATTTCAAACAGAATATAAGGTGATACGAATGCTGAAAGCGACATTATCCGATCTGATGAAGCAAATTCCAGGTAAGGCTTCTGCGGAATGGCCGATGGGTGAGCCGTTTACGCAAGCTTTCGCGCATGGCTCGATGTCGGTTGAAGTCTATGCGCCCAGGGGGACGGATATACAGACCCCGCACGATCAGGATGAGCTGTATTTTATCCATTCCGGTCATGGCGAGTTCGTCGTGGCTGGTGAACGCCATCAGTTTGAGCCGGGTATGGTATTTTTTGTGGCGGCCCATGTGGAACATCGCTTTGAGAATTTTTCGCCGGATTTTTCTACTTGGGTGGTGTTCTGGGGGCCTAAGGGTGGTGAATAAGCTGCCGGTAGCTGATTTCTGAATACGAGGGTCACATCAATGCTCAAACTTTATGGCTATAAACAGTGCGGTACTTGCCGCAAGGCAGAGCAATTCCTGCAGCAAGCTGGCATTGGCTACGAATTTATCGATATCACTGAAAACCCACCGGCCGCAGAAGAGCTGGCTGCCATTGTCGAACGTGCCAGCGTTCCTTTGAACAAGCTCTTCAACACCAGCGGTGTGCAATATCGCGAATTGAAAATCAAGGATCAATTGCCTGGACTATCTGACCAGGCGATATTCGTTTTGCTGGCCGGTAATGGCCGTTTGATCAAAAGACCGCTAATTACCGACGGAAAGCGCGCGACGGTGGGATTCAACGCGCAGCAATTTGCGGCTGTCTGGAGTTGATTTCTGCTCGATCATGATGGTTGGCAAGCTGCCGGCAATTTGAGGTTAACTAATCAGTCTTCATGTTCAGCTAACCAAACAAACTTGCGCTTTGCGACTCATGCTTGTACTCTTTCAGCCATAGTCGGCATGAATTGGGTTTTATTCCATATAACCGGATCAAGCAGGAGGCAAAATTGGGTGAGCAACGTTTTTTAGTGCGCAAGGCGGCGGTACTCGGGGCTGGTGTGATGGGGGCGCAGATAGCGGCGCATTTGGTGAATGCCAATATCGAAACAATGCTGTTCGAGTTGCCGGGGGAAGTGAATAATCCCAATGCCAATGTGATCAAAGCGGTGGAGAAGCTCAAAAAGCAGGAGCCTGCGCCACTGTCGGTTAAAGCCAAGGCGACTTTTATCCTGCCAGCCAATTATGATCAGCATCTGGAATTGCTCAAAGATTGCGATCTGGTGATCGAAGCGATTGCTGAGCGTATGGATTGGAAGCGCGATTTGTACACCAAGATTGCTCCTTATCTGGGTGAACATACGATTTTTGCCAGCAATACCTCCGGATTATCCATCAATCAATTGGCAGAAGCTTTTCCGGAGGCATTGCGTCATCGGTTTTGCGGTATCCATTTTTTCAATCCCCCTCGCTATATGCATCTGGTCGAATTGATTCCTTGTCAGGCCAGCGATGCGGGCATGCTCGATGATCTGGAAGCATTTCTCGTGACTTATCTGGGCAAGGGCGTGATTCGTGCCAAAGATACGCCGAATTTTATCGCCAATCGCATCGGTGTATTTTCTTTGTTGGCCACCATGCATCATGGCCGGGCGTTTGATTTTGGTTTTGACCTGGTCGATGCGCTGACGGGCGCCCTGATTGGGCGCCCCAAAAGCGCCACATTCCGCACCGCTGATGTGGTTGGATTGGATACGCTGGCGCATGTCATCAATACCATGCGCGATACGTTGCCGGATGATGCCTGGCACGCGTATTTTGCCGTGCCGGATTGGTTGCAGGGCTTGATTCAGGCGGGTGCACTGGGGGAGAAAGTTAAATGCGGGGTATATCAGAAAGAAAAAAATGAAATTTATGTGTTTGACTTGCCAACACAGGCCTATCGTCTATCTGCTGGAGAAGTGGATGAGGATCTGAAACGCTTGCTGAAATATAGCAACCCGACTGAAAAGTTTGCGGCTTTGCGCACTAGTTCGCAGCCGCAGGCACAGTTCTTGTGGTCGATTTTTCGAGATTTATTTCATTATTGTGCGGTGCAACTGGAATCCATCGCCGATAATGCACGTGATCTGGATTTGGCCGTACGTTGGGGATTTGGCTGGAATCAGGGTCCCTTTGAGATTTGGCAAGCAGCTGGCTGGAAACAGATAGCCAATTGGATTCAGGAAGATATCTCCGCTGGAAAGACCATGAGTCAGGCACCATTGCCACAATGGGTCATGGCGATTGCTGATAGTGACACGCAAAGTGTGCATACGCCGCAAGGCTCTTTTGCACCGAGAAGCGGAAAACCGCAACCACGTTCAAAATTGCCGGTATATCAACGCCAGTTGTTTCCGGATTGTTTGATCGGCGAACAAGCATCCTACGGGGAAACCATCTTTGAAACTGATGTGGTCAGGATGTGGCATACCGGAGATCAAATAGCCATACTTAGTTTCAAAAGCAAAATGCACACTATTGGTATCGATGTGTTGCAAGGCGTGCAGCAGGCGATCAAGGAAGCTGAGCAAAACTGGCGCGCGCTGGTGATTTGGCAAACTGAGCCGCCGTTTTCAGCCGGTGCTAATTTGCAGAAGGCCACCGAGCGACCTAAGCCCGACGCGCAACATGGCAACGTGCCAGCTGCGCCGCCATCGCCATTTCAGTCGTTCCTGAAAAAGTTTAAGAAATCGGCTCAGACGACAGTGCTGCAAGTGGCGCGCGAATTGGATCTCGCCGATGTGTTGATGGCCAAGAAACTGGCGGAGGTGGATGGAATGATCAAGCAATTCCAGCAGACTTCACAGGCGCTGCGCTATTCGATGATTCCGACCGTGGCTGCGGTGGATGGTCTGGCGCTGGGCGGGGGGTGCGAATTTGTCATGCATTGCGACCGTGCGGTAGCGACATTGGAGAGCTATATCGGCTTGGTGGAAGTGGGCGTTGGATTGTTGCCGGCGGGCGGCGGGTGCAAGGAATTTGCGCTCCGCTCTGCGCAAAATGCCAAAGATGGCGATCCTTTTCCGCAATTGAAATATTATTTCCAGACAGTGGCGATGGCGGAGCTCGCCAAAAGTGCCGAGCAGGCAAAGGAACTTGGTTATTTGCGCTTGGCGGATACGGTGGTGATGCATCGTTTCGAGTTGCTGCATGTGGCCAAAGCGCAGGCAATGGCGTTAGCGGAGGCTGGCTACCGTCCGCCATTGAAAAACCGGGAGATTTCGGTGGCGGGTAATACCGGCATTGCAACCATTCAGAGTCAGTTGGTTAATTTGCGGGAAGGCGGTTTCATTTCCGAGCACGATTACTTGATAGGCAATAAAGTCGCGCATGTGATGTGTGGCGGTGATTTAACGCCGGGCAGCCTAGTGGATGAAGATTGGTTCCTGGAACTGGAACGCGCAGCGTTTATGGAATTGCTGGCGACTGAAAAAACACAGGCGCGGATTGAATATACGCTGAAAACCGGTAAACCATTAAGAAACTGATTAAAAACAAGAACACCTATTCCAAGATCGACGATCCACGGAGAAAACCATGACTAAGCAAACTCAAGAAGCCTATATCGTAGCTGCTGCCCGCACACCGGTTGGCAAAGCGCCGCGCGGCATGTTCAAGAATGTGCGCCCGGATGACATGCTGGTGCATGTATTGCACGCGGTGATGAAGCAGTGCCAAGGATTGGATCCGGCAGCGATCGATGATGTGATTGTCGGTTGCGCCATGCCGGAAGCCGAACAGGGCATCAATGTCGCGCGCGTGGCGTTGCTGCTGGCTGGTTTGCCGAATAGCGTGGCTGGTATGACAATCAACCGTTTTTGTGCATCAGGTCTGCAATCCGTTGCACTGGCAGCCGACCGTATTCGTCTGGGTGAAGCCGATGTGATGATTGCAGCCGGCACTGAAAGCATGAGCATGGTGCCGATGATGGGCAATAAAGTTTCCATGAATCCGGCCATATTCGAGCATAAGGAAGATGTCGCGATTGCTTATGGTATGGGCATGACGGCCGAGAAAGTGGCGGAGCAATGGAAAGTATCTCGTGAAGATCAGGATGAATTTGCCATGACCAGCCACTTGCGTGCCTTAAAAGCCATTGAAACGGGTGAGTTTCAACAAGAAATCGCACCGTACCGGGTAGACGAGAAACGTCCTGATCTGATCACACATACCGTACACGAAGAAATTGCCATCAAAGGTACCGATGAAGGGCCACGTGCCGGTACCAGTCTCGAAGTGTTGGCCAAATTGCGGCCGGTTTTTGCAGCCAAAGGTTCCGTGACCGCAGGAAACAGCTCACAGATGTCCGATGGTGCGGGGGCTGTGGTGTTGATGAGCGAAGCTGCGATGCAGCGCTTTAATCTTTCCCCGCTAGGGCGTTTTGTCGGGTTTTCAGTGGCGGGTGTGCCGCCCGAGATTATGGGAGTAGGCCCTATTCAAGCCATTCCCAAAGTACTGAAGCAAACCGGCATCAAACAGGATGACCTGGACTGGATTGAATTGAATGAAGCATTTGCTGCCCAGAGTCTGGCCGTGATTCGTGATCTGGGATTGGACCGCAGCAAAGTGAATCCATTGGGAGGAGCGATTGCATTGGGTCATCCGCTCGGAGCGACTGGCTCTATTCGCGTGGCGACTTTGCTGCACGGATTGCGTCGCCATCAAAAGAAATACGGCATGGTTACCATGTGTATTGGCAGCGGCATGGGAGCAGCCGGTGTGTTTGAAGCACTTTGAGCAAATTGGGTGGGGCGGGTGATTGGGGACTGTGCTGAATCAGCGTGTCCGGCATTCTGTTTTTACCCGTAATGCGCTGTTCCGCGATGACCGCTACGATATTCATGCAATTCTTTAAGTTTCATTAAGTGAATAACTAAAATATTCTTTGCAGGTAAATCGAGAATCTTGGTCAATTTAAACGGGTCGTATGCATTTGTCAGCACTCAAAAGGTACATTGCAGGTAATAAAAGTTAGCTATGCTATAGCTCATCTTTTCACTAGATGAATAAGCAATGATTCAGTACATTATCCAGTGCTTGGGTGATGAATATCTTCGGTCATAGATCACAAATATTGATTCTAATCAGGTTATTTTTATGGATTCCCATACGTCATTATCACCGCTAGCTTCTGAACACACAGGGGCTCCAAAAGAGAGATTACTGAATATTCCCGAGTATTCGGAGAGGCAAGAATTGCATACCGAATTGAATTCAGTAGCCTATGAATTGCTGGCGCCGCCCGTTCAGCTTTCACACTTGGTGCTGATGTCAGAACGTCATTGGGTTGATCAGGAGCGCAAACTGATTGGCGAGTTATGCATACGGTATGGCATTAATCCTCCCAATGCGCATGAGAGTGATTTCAGTGCCGATTTTGGAGATTTCCGTCTTCGATGGGAGCGGCATACTGAATATTCTACATACACCATCTACCATGCAAAGCCGTTTGATGTGCCGTTTAAGCATCCCGCGATTGAGTATGTGCCCCAAGATTGGCTGCTTCGTTTACCCGGTGAGTTGCTGGTGGCTACGCACATTGCTTTGGAAGACAGATCGCGGCCCAAGCGCAGCTTGCATGAATTGGCGACTTTGTTTGCTTCCGGAACCGTGATTGGTTCCAAGGTGGCCGGTGGAGCCGCCAGCGTGTGGAGTGACAACCAGATACATCCGGATAATTTTGGCCGTATCTTGATTCATGACGAAAACCTGCGTAGCCGGCAGGTGGGACGGTTGGTTCAACGTCTGCTGGAAATTGAGACCTATCGCATGCTGGCTATGTTGCCGCTGCCCATCACGCGCAGGATCATTCCGCAATTGGCGCGCGCTGATCAGCGTTTGGCCACCTTGATTGCCAACAATGTTGAACTTACTCGCATCGAAGACGAGCAAAAACTATTGGACGAGCTTACTCAATTGGCTGCCGAAACCGAGCGGCTATCCGCTCAAACCAGCCATCGATTTAACGCTTCCAGGGCCTATTACAATATCGTGAAGTTGCGCATTACCGAACTGCGCGAGGAGCGTATCGAAGGCTTGCAAATGTTGCAAGAATTCATGATTCAGCGATTGTCGTCAGCAATGGGTACTTGTGAGTTGGTGCATACTAAACTGGAGACGCTGTCGATGCGCCTGGGACGCGCTTCGGCTTTATTGCGCACAAGGGTCGATTTGTCGATGGAGGCGCAAATTCGTGATTTGTTGAGATCCATGGATCACCGCGCTCATGTGCAGTTACGCATGCAAGAAACGGTCGAGGGCTTATCCGTTGTGGTGCTGAGCTATTATTTGCTGGGTATTTTGGGCTATGGACTAAAAGCGCTCAAGGCAGCCGGACAAGACATCAACGTTGAATTGCTCACCGGCATTGCGATTCCTGTGGTTGTGCTGGGCGTCTTCTTTGTGGTGAGAGGCGTGCGTCATGTCATCGGTAAATTGCAACGGGATAAGTAATATTTAACATTCAGTGATGCTGACCGCCAGTCCGCCCAGTGACGTTTCTTTGTATTTCACCGACATCTCCAATCCGGTCTGTTTCATCGCGGCGATACAGTTATCCAATGACATGAAATGCTGACCATCGCCGCGAATTGCCAATGATGCTGCGGTGTAAGCCTTGATCGCGCCAAAACCGTTGCGCTCAATACACGGTACCTGCACCAAACTACCGACCGGATCACAGGTCATACCTAAGTGATGTTCCAGGGCAATTTCGGCGGCATTCTCAATTTGTTCCGTAGTACCGCCTTTAATCGCGCATAAACCCGCTGCCGCCATGGCCGAAGCGGAACCGACTTCGCCCTGGCATCCGACTTCAGCGCCGGAAATCGAGCTGTTGTGTTTGATCAACCCACCAATTGCACCGGCCACTAGCAGGAAATCATGGACTTGTTTCAGCGTTGCTCCCTCATGTTTCACTGCATAATAAATCACTGCTGGAATCACGCCGGCAGCCCCGTTAGTCGGCGCAGTCACCACCATATGCCCCGCCGCATTTTCTTCATTCACGGCCATAGCGTAGGCGCACAACCAGTCGTTCAGGTTGGCTTTTTCCGGATTGCTTTGTAGCTGCTGGTACAAAGCATGAGCGCGACGCTTGATATTCAGTCCGCCGGGCAATCGACCTTCCGTCACCAGGCCATTTTCAAGGCATGTGCGCATGGCATCCCAGACAGCATCCAGTCCTTCATTCAGTGCAATTTCACTAATGCGCTCCATTTCATTGCTCCGTTTCATGGCAGCAACAGACAAACCGCTATCGACAGACATTTTCATCATTTGATTGGCTGAATCAAAGGGGAAGCCACAAGAACTGACGGCATCCATTTTGATCGGTGCAACCAACTGACCAATTTCCTGTAGCGTCGTGATAAAACCACCGCCAATCGAAAAATAAGTTTCGGTCAGCAAGGTTTTTCCGGTTTCATCCAGCAACTGAAAAATCATGCCATTCGGATGTTCCGGGAGTGATTCGCCTCGATCAAAAATAATATCTTCGGCCGGATTGAAATGAGTCACGGTGGATTGATTGATTTGCAAAGTGTTTAGTTGCCATAGTTTCTGAAACAATTCATTTACGTTCAGATTGGCCAGTCCTTGCGGCGTATATTCATGCATGCCCAGGGTTACTGCGCGATCAGTCGCATGACCTTTGCCAGTAAATGCCAATGATCCTCGCAAAGTGCAACGAACCTGCAAAAAAGAGGGAACAGTATGATTGGCAACAAAAGACTGGATACGATCACGAAAATCCTTGGCTGCAACCATCGGACCCATGGTATGCGAGCTTGATGGACCTATGCCTATTTTGAAAAGATCTAGAACGCTGATAAACATGAAATTGCCTGTAAAAATTCGAAATTCACTAGAGAGTCCAGAGTGATGTTGTTTGGAAATACCTGAGATGAAAATTAGAGCGCAGCTAGTATGCTATATGTCTTGAACTGACTCAACCATTTTTTATAGGTATGCAGGATCGAAACAGTCACTTTTGTACGCTGCAAAACGACTCAAATTGACACTCAGTGACAAGCAGAAAAATCATAAATTGATTGATAAGAGGGGCATCACTTGAATAATTTGTGATGCCTGTTAAGATGTGTTCATATGTTTTTGTATTTTAGGTAAAAAGTATCTCTGTATCGTGCTCTCGGAACTCAGTCATAGCATTTTCCGATTCAATGTTTAATTAGTGAATCCACTTCATGAGTATTGATGACATATCGTCTAAAGATTTATCGGCTGACAATCTATTGATTTCTGTTCCAATTCAATTGGATATGGAGATATTGAGTGAATGGTTCGACAGTATGGGAGATTTGATTCAGATTGTTGCGCCGGACGGACATTTTCTATTTGTGAACCGGGCTTGGCGCGAAGTGCTGGGATACACGGCCGCAGAAGTAGCGACATTGAATATCTTGAATGTTATTCATCCGGACCACTATGTACAATACCCGTTGCTTATGCAACGGGTATTGTCGGGCGAGGATGTTGGATTAATCGAAATATCGTTCCGGACAAAGAGCGGAGAGACGATCGTCATTGATGGCAATACCAATCTTTATGCTAAAAATAATCAACCGATCGCGACCATAGGAATATTTCGCAATATTACCAAGCGTAAAGCGATAGAAATCGAGATTCTGTCCATCAAGCAGAGTCTCGAGCACATCGTGAGGCAACGTACCACTGAATTGCAAGCTAGTGAAAAACGTTTTCGTGATTTTATCGCCAGCATTCCCGGGGCAGTTTTTGAATTTTGTATTGATACTGACGGCCGCCGCTTTCTTTCGTTCATCAGCGAAGGGATTGGGGATTTGATTGGGTATACGGCAGCCGAATGCATGGCAAATGTCGAAGTCATGTTTCAACAGATTCATACAGAAGCATTGCCAGATTTGGAGCGATCCATTTTGGATTCTTTGGTGAAGTTGCAGCCCTGGATGCACGAATATCCCATACAAACCTCAGCAGGTGAAAAATGGTTGCGAGGCTATTCCATCCCTCATCGCAAACAGGATGGCAGCACGCATTGGCAGGGGGTATTGGTTGATATTACGTTGCAAAAGCAGATGGAAATGGCTCTGCGCAATAGCGAGCAACTGTTTCGCAGTCTGACGGAAGTCGCGCCAGTGGGCATCTTTCGTACCGATGCCAGTGGTAAATGTTTATATGTTAATGAGCGCTGGTGCGACATCGCTGGCATGAATGCTGAAACAGCCGCGGGCTATGGATGGATGGCTGCTATTCATCCGGAAGATCGAGAAAGAGTCATGGATGAGTGGAATACGGCGGTCAGGCACCAGCAGCCTTTCATGTCTGAATACCGTTTTCAAACCAAAGGGCAAATCATCACATGGATTTTAGGTCACGCTCGGGCGGAAGGCAATCAAGATGGCGTTGCATTAGGTTATGTCGGCACGATCACTGATATTACTGATCAAAAAAACAAGGAAGTGGCCCTGGCTGAATCACACAGCGCTCTCGCGGAGTCGTACAGCCTGCTCGAGACGATCATTGATACGGCACCGGTGCGTATTTTCTGGAAAAACAGAGAATCCCGTTACCTGGGATGCAATCCCGCATTTGCCAGAGATGCCGGGGCAGCCTCCCCACAAGCCATTATCGGTAGCGATGATTACCAATGGTGTTGGAAAGCACACGCCGATCTTTATCGCAAAGATGATGAGATGGTCATCAATTCGGGAGTGTCAAAACTTTCCTATGAAGAACCGCAAACCACTCCGGATGGCAAAGCCATTTGTCTGCGCACCTCGAAAGTACCCTTGCGCAACAGTAAAAATAAAATTATGGGCGTACTGGGCATTTATCAGGATATTACCGAACAAAAGCGGGTATATGATTCGATGCGCTTGGCGGCGACGATTTATCAGTCGAGCAATGAAGCCATCATGGTTACTGACGAAAATAATCTAATCATACAGATTAACTCGGCCTTTACTCGTATGACCGGTTATGAGAGGGCGGATGTCATTGGCAAGAATCCAGAAATGTTTCGTTCCGGACGGCATGATCCCGCTTTTTATCTGGAGATGTGGCGTAAGTTAATGGCCGAAGATTACTGGCAAGGTGAAATCTGGGATCTGCGCAAAGATGGAACTATTCATGCCAAATGGCTAAGCGTCAGCATCATTCGCCATACCAATGGTCGCATCCATTACCATGTGGCACAGTTTTCGGACATTACGGAGAAAAAGAAAAAAGATGAACTGATCCTTTCCCAGGCAAATTACGATCAGTTGACTGGATTGCCGAATCGTAATTTATTCAAAGATCAACTGGAAATGGGAATCAGGAAGTCGTACCGCAATGGCTCATTGTTGTCCGTGCTGTTCCTGGATCTGGATCATTTCAAGGATATCAATGACACCTTGGGGCATGATAAGGGCGATGATTTGTTGCGGGAAGTGTCCATTCGAGTTAAATCGTGTGTCGGCAAGAATGATACCGTTGCGCGCCTGGGTGGCGATGAATTTGCCATCATTTTACCCAATTTAATCAATCATGAGCGAGTGGAGATCGTTGCCGGGCTGATCATTCAGGCGCTGAATAAACCGTTTCATTTTAATCGCAGCAAAACCAATTATTATATTTCCACCAGTATTGGCATCGTCCTTTACCCCCAAGATGGTACCAACATGAAAAGCTTGATGAAACATGCCGATCAGGCAATGTATGCGGCGAAACTGGAAGGACGCAACCGTTTTTGTCATTTTACGCCGTCCATGCAACAAGAGGCGCATGAGAAAATGGTGTTAATTCATGATCTTCGTCAAGCAATCGCAAAAAAAGAGTTGCATGTTTATTATCAACCCATCCTGGAATTATCCAGCGGGAATCTCATCAAAGCCGAGGCACTGCTGCGCTGGAAACATCCCCGCCGAGGCATGATTAGCCCCGCCATCTTTATTCCACTGGCGGAGGAAAGTGGGCTTATTCTGGAAATCGGCGATATGGTATTCAAGCAATCAATTGCACTCATTGATCAATGGCGGCAACGACTGGGATATATCGTTCAGGTTAGCGTGAATATGTCTCCGGTACAGTTCAGGTATGTGAATAATAATCGTTGGTTTGAGTATTTGACCCAACTTGGATTGCCTGGCAACTGTATCAATGTGGAAATCACCGAAGGTCTGCTGCTCAAAGATTCTTCTGTGGTTCAGGATTATTTGCTGGAATTCCGTAACAGCGGCGTTGAAGTGTCGATTGATGATTTTGGCACCGGCTTTTCCTCGCTGTCTTATCTGAAGAAATTTGATATTGATTATCTCAAGATCGACCGCTCTTTCATCAACCAATTGATCGACAATGCTACCGATCGCGCGCTGGTCGAAGCGATTATTGTCATGGCGCATAAATTGGATATTAAAACCATTGCTGAGGGGGTGGAAACGAAAGAGCAGCAGGATTTGTTGGTGCATTTTGGTTGCGACTATGTACAAGGCTTTCTGTATTCAACCCCTATCACCAAGGATGCCTTTGAGAAATTGCTGGCTAAACAATGGAATTTGATTCAGGCTTAAATTCCATCCACATTGCTTATTTTTTATTTGATTCAAGTAAAAACACACGCTCTTGTAGTCGACTTAACCCGCGTTGCTGAAAACGCGGATTTTGTGCCAGCACGTCATGCTGAGCCAATAGTTTGATCTTCATGTGCGATGCATAGAGTAAATGCATTTCATCCACGGCAACCGGAAATGGCGGACCTGGCATCTCGTCGGGAGGATAATCCAGCGTAATCAGTAAGATCTGTGTGGCTGGCGGCAGGATGTCAACTAGATGATGCGCATAGTGTTTGCGCATTTCGGGCGGTAGAGCGACCAATGAAGCGCGATCGTATACGGCACTGACATTTGCCAGGTCTTTTTCACGTAAATCAAAAAAATTGCCGCACATAATATGCATTCCATTGGCTTCCCAGCGCGAAAATGGATATTCATCAATGCACTTCGGAGTGAGGTTGTTCTCGGAAAAAAATGTTTGTATCGCAACGAGGCTTAATTCGACACCCAGCACTTGATGCCCCTGTTCTCGCAACCAAAGCATATCGCGGCTTTTGCCACACATTGGTACCAACACTTGGCAGTCAGAATCAAGTGCTAGCGCTTGCCAGTATTCGCGCAGGTAGGGATTAATGTCATTCTGATGAAAACCGATATCTGCTCGTTCCCATCTATCCAACCAATATTCATTGTTCATTTGGGTATCATAACTTAATCGATTGCAGCTTGAGAATGACCTTTTGCTGTGGCCATTATCATTCAATCCGCTGCATCTGTTGTGCTGATGTAGAATACGTGATATTTCCATGCCGATTAACATCTCCCGACTGGTAAAAGACCCATGAATTCCATGCATCGCTTATATGTGCAGCGCCTGTTAACATGTCTGATGATGCTCATGATGCTTACGGGTTGTCTATCCCCCCTGGCGCTAAATAGAGCCGTCCTTGCTTATGACGACGCCGTCACCGATGCTGCATCTCAGCAATTACTGATTAATATTGTACGCGCCCATCACCGCCAGCCGATTCACTTCACGGGTGTTTCCAATATCGCAGCCACTTTCAATTTTCAGGCCAATGCGGGGGCGATGCCGGCACTCGGCGGACTTGCCGGAACATCCCTGTTGCCGATTTTTGGTGGTAGTATCGCGGAAAGCCCTACAATCAGTATTGTTCCGATTGAGGGAGAAGATTTTACCAAGCGACTGCTGACCCCGTTTTCGCAGAACAAGCTGACGCTGTTGCTGCGCCAGCGCTACGATGTCGACTTGTTGCTGCGTATGATGGCTCAAGAAGTGCGCATATTGCAGTCTGCGCAATATGAAATCCATCGTAACAGCCCAATGGATAAAGCGGGCTACGAGATGTTCCGTCGAGTAGTGCTGCATCTTTCAGCGATCCAGGACCATAATAAGCTCTACGCCGAGCCATTACCGCTAATACACACGTGGACTATTCCCGCCAACGCGCTCGGATCCGATGGTTTCCAAGTACTGCAGAAAGAATTTGTGGTGCGCCACAACCCGACAGATAATACTTATACACTGCGCAAGCACATTAACGGGCCGATTCTGATCACTAATTATGATCCCAGCATGCTGTCCGATAAAGAGCGCGATCAATTAAACGATATGGCGGATGATTGGGATGTCAGCGATATTGCGTTTGATATCCGTGCTGATCAATATGGTGGAGAATGGCCAATGCGAGGGGTTTTTCGGCTCAGAAGCTTTCACGCGATTCTTGGTTTTCTCGGCAAAGCACTGGGTCATGAAGCGGGCTATCCTGTCGACAAAGACGCAAGAACACCACATATCCTGAATGATGAAAATCCTGATCTCACCATGGAATTGACGGCCTCCAAGACGCCCCCTGCGGATGCCGATATTTCGGTTCGCTGGAACGATCAGTTTTATGCAGTGAATACCGCAGGTGCTCACACGCGCTGGAATCGCGATGCCTTCCAATTATTGTTCCTTTTGTTTCAGATGACCGTTACCGACATCCCGCGTATCGGTGTGCCTAGTATCACCATTGCCAAGTAGTTTTTGCCCTTAGCAGAAGATGTTGTCCTGCATGACGGGATCAGTTAGGGCGTACTTGCTATGGTATGATCTTTGTGAAGATGGGAGTCTATCTCAATTTCAGATTCCACTCAGCGAAACAATTTTACGCATTCTTAGAATCACAATGGGAGCCATCCGATGAGTGCTGTTTTTCTTGATTTCGGTTCTGTGACCCGCGGCGATATGGATTGTGCGGCATTGGAACGAGCAATCTCGCCCTGGCGCTACTATATTGCTTCATCCGAGCAGGAGGTACTGGAGCGTATCAGCTTGGCTGAAGTGATCGTCAGCAACAAAGTATTTCTCAATCGAGAAGCTATTTTGGCGGCGCAGCGCCTGAAATTGATTTGCGTTGCTGCCACCGGTTACAACAATATTGATCTTGTGGCAGCGGCAGAACGCAATGTACCGGTATGCAATGTGCGCAATTACGCCACACCTTCCGTAGTGCAGCATGTTTTCATGCTGATGCTGAATCTGACCCGCCGTTTTTTGGAATACCAGGAGTTGGTGAAAAGAGGGGGCTGGCAAGCCAGCACTTTCTTTTGTCCGTTGGATTTCGGCATCCAAGAATTGTCAGGAAAAACACTTGGAATCATTGGTTTTGGCGTTCTGGGTCAGGCGGTGGCTGATGTCGCTCAAGCATTCGGCATGCAACTGCTGATTGCAGAACGTAAGGGTAGGCCGGCGCGCGCAGGCAGAATAGCATTTGATGACGTTATGCGGCAGGCTGATTTTATCAGTCTGCATTGCCCGCTTATGCCGGAAACCTGTGATCTGATCAGTACCCGCGAGTTTGAACTGATGAAGCCTTCCGCGGTTTTGATCAATACTGCACGAGGAGGGTTGGTCAATGAAACCGATCTGCTGCATAGTTTGGCCACGGGCCGCATTGCAGGTGCTGCCATCGATGTATTGCAGGAAGAGCCGCCGAAACAGGACAATTTGATTTTGCAGCATCAATTGACCAATCTGATCGTAACGCCGCATATCGCCTGGGCTAGCAGAGAATCCAGGCAGCGTCTGTTGGACCAGCTTGCCAATAATATCGAGAATTTTCTGCAACAGCGCCCTTTCAATCAGATAACCGTTGCGCTGCATCAATGACCAACTGCAAGTGATGTTAAATACCTAGGCACACCATATGCAACAGTGGATTCTACTTTTCATTGCGATTGTCAGCGAAGTGATCGCCACCTCGTGCTTGAAAGCCACGGAAGGATTTACCCGCTTGTGGCCATCGCTGATTGTCGTTGTTGGTTATTTGCTTGCTTTTTATTTTTTGTCCTTGACCTTGAGAACGATACCGGTCGGAATCGCTTACGCCATTTGGTCTGGCGTGGGAATCGTGTTAATCGCCCTGAGTGGATGGCTATTTCTGGAGCAGGCATTGGATCTCCCCGCCATCATCGGCCTGTCGCTGATTGTGGCGGGGGTCATGGCTATCACGCTGTTTTCCCAAACGATCTCGCATTAATCCATTAATCCTG
>JAMWZR010000035.1 GCA_024282035.1 Nitrosomonas sp. | reverse complement strand
ACAGATTACCCAGAATGGAAGAGATGTAACAACCGACTTTTGATTGTATTCTGGATTTAGAAAATTGCTGGTTTGAGGCTGAATGACATCATTCATTAGCATTGAATAACTCCTTTTGACTGAAACTGTGCCTCTAATTTTCTGTTAGAAGCAAGTGATTGATTCGCAGGAATAGCCAGTATTTTTTAGCTTAGTTCGATGCGCTGCAATGCAACAAGCAGGCGCAGATGGCTATAAACCACAGGGGAAACTGGCTTCCGGCAAGATTTATACGACTCGGTTTAGTTCAAGCTTGCAAAATTGCAATAAGATCCAAATGGATCGAGAACATAAACTGAAAGAAAAAACGGCAGGTAAATTGACAATCAAATTTTTACCGGGGTCAACTTTACCATTAAAAACTGGATGTTGAACATTTGTATCCTCCTGTAGGAAAACAGGAAACATAACAAAATTTCAGGCAACCTCTCCTAGGAGATTAGAGGGATTTTTAAAGCCTGCATCTTCGATTTTGTGAAGAATATAAAATATTAGCATTCATTATCAATGATATAGAATAGAGTCTAACCAAACTTACCTGTAATATAATCCTCTGTCGCCCTTTGCCTGGGTGTGGTGAATAAAGTATCGGTATCGCCATATTCAATGAGTTCACCTAGGTACATATAGGCAGTAAAGTCAGATACGCGTGCCGCCTGCTGCATGTTGTGGGTCACGATGACAATGGTGTAGTCTTCCTTGAGCGTAAAAATCAGATCCTCGATCCGCGCGGTCGATATGGGATCAAGAGCCGATGTCGGTTCATCCAGCAGTACCACTTCAGGTTTCACTGCGATCGTACGCGCAATGCACAGCCTCTGTTGCTGCCCACCTGACAGACTGGTTCCACTCTGCTCCAGTTTATCTTTTACTTCCTCCCACAGTGCAGCCTTTTTCAGTGCCCACTCCACGCGTTCGGATAAAGCATGACGCCCCAGATCCTCGTATAGCTTCACTCCGAATGCCACATTGTCGAATATGGACATCGGGAAGGGTGTCGGTTTTTGAAATACCATACCCACTTTGGCCCGCAACACATTTAGGTCTTGTCCTGAATCCAGAATATTGACTCCATCCATCATGATGGCCCCTGTTGCTTCCTGCCCCGGGTATAACTGGTACATACGGTTCAGTGTTCGAAGCAGGGTTGACTTGCCGCAGCCGGATGGCCCAATGAATGCGGTCACCTTGTTTTCCGGTATTCGCATCGAAATGGATTTCAAGGCATGGAATTGTGCATAGAAAAAATCCAGATCTTGTAAAGTAATCTTGGCTGTAGTGCTTTGCTGTGTCATGGTGTTCATCTGATTTGCCGACAAGTTAATCAACGGCGCAGGATAAAGCGCGCCAGGACATTCAATCCAAGGACACTGAGTGTAATCAGCAAAGCACCCGCCCAGGCTAATTCCTGCCAATGTTCGTATGGACTCATGGCAAACTGAAAAATCACTACGGGCAAATTGGCCATGGGGCGATTCATATCCGTATTCCAGAATTGATTATTGAGTGCGGTAAATAACAACGGCGCCGTTTCCCCACTGATGCGCGCAATGGCCAGCAGGATGCCAGTCAGAATACCGGCCCTGGATACCCGCCAGGTCACCAATGTCACAATTTTCCATTGCGGCGCGCCTAATGCCGCAGCGGCTTCGCGCAAGCTGTTTGGAATCAACCGCAACATGTCTTCAGTTGTTCGCACCACGACCGGGATAACGATGAGCGCCAGCGCCAACACCCCAGCCCAGCCAGAAAAATGCCCGACACTGGCCACATATACACTATAAATAAACAATCCGATGACGATGGACGGTGCTGACAGCAGAATATCGTTAATAAAACGCGTCACAGCAGCCAGCCAGCCTCCCTGGCCAAATTCAGCCAGATAGGTACCTGCCATGATGCCGATTGGTGTACCCACGAGCACAGCCAACACCACCATGATCAAGCTCCCGGCTATCGCATTCAGTAATCCACCCTGTTCACCCGGCGCCGGAGTCATTTGTAAAAACAGATCAAGTGTCAGTGCGTGGGCTCCCATTTCAAACAGGGTCAGCACAATCCAGGACAACCAGAACAAACCAAATAACATGGCCAAGATTGAGAATGTCAAATTAATCGCATTGACCATACGACGACGGGTATAAATTGAAATCATCAAATACCTCTAGAGCGCTTTACCTTCATGTTTCTTAAGCTGCAACAACAATATCTTCGACAACGCCAGAACGATCAGGGTAATCAAAAACAGAATTAGCCCCAAGGCAATCAACGATGACGTGTACAGTTCTCCATCGGCTTCCGTGAATTCATTCGCTAACGCCGAGGCAATGCTATTTCCAGGCATGAACAACGAAGCATGCCATTGATGTGCGTTACCGATGACAAAGGTGACTGCCATGGTTTCACCCAGAGCGCGTCCGAGTCCTAGCATGACGCCGCCCACTACACCGATACGGGTGTAAGGCAAAACGACTTTCCAGATTACTTCCCAGGTCGTTGCACCCAATGCATAGGCCGATTCCTTAAGTAACGCCGGCACTACCTCAAACACATCCCGCATCACGGCAGCAATGAAAGGAATCACCATGATGGCCAGAATGATCCCTGCTGTGAGCACACCGATTCCCATCAGCGGACCGTCAAACAGCAATCCCAAACCCGGTAACTGCCCGAAGGTATCCTGCAGCCTGGGTTGAATGGCATGCGCAAAAAAGGGAGCAAAGACAAACAAGCCCCACATGCCATAAATGATGCTGGGAATACCGGCCAATAATTCAATTGCCGTACCGAGGGGGCGACGCAACCAGAGTGGTGACAATTCGGTTAAAAATAGCGCAATACCAAAACTGACGGGAACCGCAATACACAGTGCAATGACCGATGTCGTCAGTGTGCCGATAATCGGAACAAAGGCACCAAATTTCTCCTTGACTGGATTCCATTCGGTACTGATAAAGAAATTCACTCCAAATGCCTTGAATGCAGGCAAGCTTCCCAAAAATAGTGATAGCGTAATCGCTACCAGTAAAATCAAAACTATCAAGGTGAAGAACCAGGCAATCTTGCGAAAGATTGAATCAACGATTCGCTGCCGTTTCATCCTGCTTGCTAAATGCGATGCTGCCATGGTTTTACGTGTTTTCAGCTTGTACAAATCGGTTGGATCCCGATAAGGCTTGGCGACAGTTACGAATGGTGAAGAAAAATTATCCATGCTCTCTCCCGCATCCCCGGATCGGTTATGGCTTGAGTGAATAAATTGCGAGTCCGGACTGGCTTTTGATAGCGGCGTTCCACGATGCTTCGATCAGCTTCACAACGTTATCCGGCATGGGAGTGTAATCCAGCTCCAGCGCCAGTTGATCGCCATGCGCATAGGCCCATTCAAAAAATTTCAGTACTCCCAGTGCATGTTCCGGATTAGGCTGCGTCTTGTGCATCAAGATGAAGGTCGCACCGGTAATGGGCCAACTCCTGCTTCCAGGCTTATTGGTCAGGATTTCGTAAAATCCAGGAGCACGATCCCATTGCGTATGGGCAGCTGCGGCAGCAAAACTTTCTTCCGTTGGCTCCACATACTCGCCAGCCAGATTCTGCAAGCGGATATAGTTCATCCGATTCTGCTTCATGTAGGCTGCTTCAACATAACCTACCGCACCTTTGATCTGCTTGACAAAATTGGCCACTCCCTCATTACCCTTGCCACCCGTACCTGTCGGCCAGGCAACCGCTGCCTCTGCTCCCACTTGCTGTTTCCACGCAGGGCTGACTTTGCTTAAATAATCGGTAAACAGGAATGTCGTTCCCGAACCATCGGCACGATGCACAACCGTAATCTTGGTCGCCGGTAGCGTAACACCTCGATTGAGGTTTGCGATTGCCGGATCGCTCCAGTGTCTGATCTTGCCTAGAAAAATATCGGCCAGCACCGCTCCGGTCAATTTGATTTGTCCTACTTCGATTCCTTCGACATTGACCACGGGCACCACGCCTCCCATGACAGTAGGAAACTGGATCAGATCGTTCTTCTCCAGCTCATCCCATGTCAGTGGTTTGTCGGACGCTCCAAAGTCAACGGTCTTCGCCTTGATTTGTTTGATTCCACCACCTGAGCCAATGGATTGATAGTTTAATTTAATGCCCGCCTGTTTCTGGTAGGCATCTGCCCATTTGGCATAAATCGGGTAAGGAAATGTTGCACCGGCACCGGTTATATCCGCTGCATGAACCGGGGCAAAAAGGATGACAAAATTCAGTGTAGATATGAGAGCCCATCTTATCGGCAATGACATTGAAAAATCTCCTTTTGATCGATTTAGCTTGATATATTCAATGAGCAGAAGATTAATCAGCTGATATTGCAGAATGATGACACAGTGAATGAAAATCCCCCCAACGACTGCCAGCTTGCTAGCTGGCTGGGAGGTGCGGTTGTCGGAGGCAACAACGAAACAGGACAGACATAAAACCCAATTCAACACGCCCACGACCTCAAGGATCGTTGTGACACTCTCCGTTCAGAAAATGCTTGGGTCAAGCGATTATCCACACCAAGCAGAGAAGCGGTGTAGATGACTTCAGAAACGAGGAACCAGATAATCTTCATCCACCAAAAAATAGTCTCCTGATCGCTGCAATGCACTGTCGAAACTGTGTAACTGCATAGATGGACAATACTCCCGCAATACCGACTGCAATCCAAATCCAGTCCATAGCAAAATGCCTTTGCATCAGGCCATAACTGGTCATCATCAGTGCGCTATGCAAAACAGCAGTGGTAACAACAAACACATCCTCAATTTTCATGATGTATAAACCTCTTAATGAATTTCTCGAGCGATCAGGCAGCAATTAAATGGTTGACTGACTGAATCAATCCTCAGTCGAGGACTTATCTTTCTTGCGCGTAATGGCCATGGTTTTGTCATTGCCGGTGCCGGAATGCTGAACATTCACGTATAGCGTTTTCGGATCCTTTCCAAAATAAATACCCGTGCCTTCAGCTTGCTGATCTTTTAGCGAAGCAAATAGATATACACCATCACTGTAGCCATCACCATTCTCATCCGGCAAGGCCACCCAGATATCGCTGTTTTCATTGTCTTCGACTATCCATAGTTTTCCATCTGGGCCTTTAGCCAGATTATCAGGACTTTTAAAACCAGTTATACCTGCCACTGTTCCAGTAGGTTTGGTCTCAAAAGCCACGTTGATGCCAGGTTGTACGAAATAGCTAACCTTAGGTGTTTTGGACAGTTGTACGGCCAGAATGGCGCCGGGACCATTGATGTTAGCCGGATCGGTTGCGTCTTCGCAGGTCAATGCAGCATAAAGAGTATTACCGATCCGCTCCAGATCTTCAGGTCGACAGAATGGTGTAGCATTGACAGCTTGGGCCGCCACTCGGGCACTAATCTGAGCTTGATTCATATCGATAGGAACCCACTCTGCCTCCCCCGTTTTGGCGCTATTTTTCACCCGCAAGGCATATAATTGCCCGCGGCTCAAATCCCCGAAGGTTGCAGGAACGAACTTATAGATGGAACCTTTGCGATCTTCATCGATGACATAGACATTACCTTCTTCATCCCATTCGATTCCTTCATGCGATAACGATCCCAATTGTGGTCGTACACTGATCTCTGCCACGGTGGTTGGATCGTCCTTGGCAAACTTGATCTCATATAGCAAACCGCTTTGAGCCTGAGGTACATCAGAATCGGGAAGTTGTGCCTGGATGGTTTCTTCGGCAAATAACAGTGATTGCCAAGGTGTCCATACCAATCCATCCAGTGCTTCCCAATCTGCACGTTGGGCAAGTATTTCCGATTTGCCTGTTTTTAAATCAATGATCGAAATAGCGCCACCCGAGAACGGCACACCACTTGCAGGGCGAACCTCATGCGTGCGATAAAAGTAACGTCCAGCATGCTTGCCGGTTTCATTGGTGGTATTCATATCACCCCAGTCATTACTATCGGGATAAATATTTAATGTATTTTCATCTGAAACGATCGATTGTGTGAATCCCTCCGGAATCACCCAAGGCTTGCTGTTTAGAATTAGTGGATCGGTCGTTGTCTGTTCGTATGCAGAGGTTGCAATCGGCTTAAATTTCATCGGCCCGTTCACATCTATTGCGTCGGCGTAAACCAAGGTCGTCAACACCGCGTAAAGCGGTAATGCCAGAATCTTTTCTTTCATGAGTTTTCTCCGTCAAAACATAGTTATTGAAAGTGGCGGTCGGAACGAATGAAGTTTTGTCGGTTCTTCACCCATCGTAATGACTGTAGCTTCGCAGTGTGAAAAATCCATGTCAGCTAGATGAATCTTCTATGAATATTTCGTGTCATCAATGGCCAGCACCTATCCAGAATTGATATCGATCCACTGACTGATATTTGACAGGCAGTCAAATACAGGCTTTGGATTGGTCCAACAGTATGGAATCGGGTTCGAAGGAAAATATTTTTGTGGAGATTTTTAGATAAAAAAACAAAAACCGATATTGATCGGGTTTCAACAAACCGGAATTTTTTTAGTAGCTGCTTTGCCACTGGCGTGGCGAAACACATTAGAAGTTACGAATAATTCTGAGTAATAATGCCTCACAATGTGTGAGCTACCAATTGAATTAACTTGTTTAAAATAGTGACTTAATTTTTACCTTATTATCTTGCGAAACATTCTTTATTTGTACTGATTTATTCTCTGTTATTTTATTAAGTCTACAGATTGTAAGGTTATTTTGATCTTATAGTAGCAGAGCTAATTCTGGATTTTTTGATCTGAATCAATAAATCAAACTTGGATTCGACAGAGAATTTCAACTCCACTAATACATAATGATGGAGACAATAATGGAAATGCTAGAAACCGAAGATGTTAAAACATTCAAAAAATTGGGTATCAATATGACAGTTATTGGTGTTGTATCAGCAGCTTTAATTGTCATTTCTGTCTATTTTTCATAAATAAACCGTATAAGCACCTAGTTCTTTCTGTTATCAGGTGACTTGATGGCCTGCCTCGCCTCTGAGAGGCGAGGGGTCTATAAAGCCCCCCCGAAATCCCTCTTGTTTCTAGAATGCACTTATTAAGTTTGTAACAAATTCATTCATCCAGACATCATATTCAGGATAATTAGTAGCCCAGCAAAAAAAGCAGTGTAGTAAGAATATTTTCTCGTTCCCTGAGAATGATCTTCCTTAGATGGAAAGCGCATACGCTCGGTTTGGGTACTGTATCGTTTCTGAATATAGTCATATACGCGATCATAGTGTGAATACATATATTGATGATAAAGCATCAACAAAAAAGAAATTACCAACCCTATCCATCCCAGCAACTCAATCATCCCGCATTCCTTTACTACAAGTAACCAGTCTCTTATTTGTACCTTTGCTGCTCTAGCTCAGAATAAGCAGGCAGACACCATCAAGCTCATAACATTGTTGTCTGTTAGATGTCACATCGAAAATCAAACAAACAATTATTTGAAAACGCAGTTCCAGTTAAGTTTCTTGTTAAACTTACTTCAACCCATCATTCAAAAATACTTTGGATATGTAAACCACTCTAGAAATTATGAAACTAAATAAGGGCGGCAAAAAATAACGGATCATACAAGGCTATTACTCAGAAGTTCGATTGAACTGGACAATACTCTGATTTTTTCTTCTGCTGTAAAACCTGCATTACATCTTCTGATCGGCTAGTCTGGCCACAACCCAGTAATTCTTCCAGAATTTCAGGCAAGACTTGCCAAGAAACACTGAACAAATTTTTCAACCAACTCGATTGCTGTGCTTGCTCATCGCTCCCTAGCTCCAGTCAATATCAATATCGATTAATTTCATACCATGTTTGCAGGATACCTGAAGCAACTTGGCCTCATTGAAGCAGAAAGTTAGATCACCTTTATGCTCAAGTGAATAGCTAACTGTTCATCCCGTTCAAATTCTATCTTGATCACCGAACTTTCCGGTTTGCCGTGACACTCGAGACCTGTCTTGCCATAACGAGCGATAGTATGGATAAGCTAGTTTTTGAAAATGACTGTATAAAAATGCGCTGCCTGGTCGGCTTGCTGGTCGAATTCACCAGTTACGGTGTTATTTTCTGCATCACTCCCCTTCTTCATCAAGAATACCTGATCGAGCATTCATTCCGATCAGGCATGCGGATTATACTCAGCGATTACTGTGGCTTACGGCTATAGACGGTCTCCATCATCTTCATTTCCTCCCCACCATGATGTGCACCATACATGATAAATTCCTGCGTATTGCTATCCACGATTTTCCAGATGGCACGATGTGTCATCTGTCCTCCGCCAACTTCTGCATGCCGTCCATTGAATGTAATCGTTTTACCGTCCGCACTGGCAATGCCTTCCATCATGAATATACCGGTACCCATGCTATCAATCCATGACGACACATATTGCTTGAGCAGATTGTCATAGGCGATGGTCCAGATCCCTGAATGGGGTATGCCATGCATGGTGCCGTTGATTTCCTGCTGCAAGAAACGCCCACCCAGCAGTATCTTCAGTTCTGCAGTACCCGATGACTCAACAGCCGGCTTCTGCGGATCCATCCATTCTTTGGTTCGAGTCGTCCAGCTCCCTGCCAGACTGGCCAATAACTTGTGCGGTTCACCAGGCATAGCCAGTTTGGTATATACCGCCATCATTTCTTCCGGACTCAGTGGTTTGTGCGTCTGCGCATTATCGGCATGCGCACTGCATATTAGACACATTGATACCGCGAGAACCAAAGCCGAATGTAAAATTTTCATTTTGATCTCCTTGATAGATTGCAGATTCATTTCAGATAGATTGCTTTCATCATCCCGTCACTGTGGTATCGAATCCAGCGTACTCCAACCTTTTAGAATAGGAGGGCTGCGCATTGGCATGTATCATGCCGATTATTCGTGGAACCGCAAAAATTGCCTCATTGATTTGATCACGATGAGCTTTCGGTTCGAATGTAATCCAAGCAAAGACTACAGACTCGTCAGCGTTAGCCTGTGCCAGTTGCCGGAAGGACGCCACGCCCGAGTGATCCACATCGTCACCGACACACTCGACATACCATGCTCCTTCCAAACTGAACAAGCCTATTCCGGTATTTTTCTGTATTCGTTCAGCTTATTCCGAGCAACCAGAATTATAGAACCATCGACGTATTTTTCATCGTTTTCTCCTGCAATATGGATTTCACGGCAATCACGACTCGCACCCAACCAATGCAGCCTGGCGAATCTCCTCCGGACTAACATCGCGCACATGCGTTGCAATCGACCACTGGTGACCAAACGGATCTTCGACACGACCATAGCGATCCCCCCAGAACATATCCTCAACCGGCATAGTAATTCTGGCGCCGGCTCGAACAGCTTGTTCGATTACTCCATCCACATTCTTCACCTGCAAATGTAGCGTTACTGGTGACCCTTTGAGCGCCAGCGGTCCCAGACAACCCCATTGCGGATGCTCATCGACCAGCATGACAAGCGAATCATCGATACGTATACAGGCATGAATCAATTTACCATCAGGCCCCGGAACCCGCATCAGTTCCACTGCATTAAAAGCCTGACAGTAAAACTCAATCGCTCTAGCTGCATCAGAGCAAACTAGGTGCGGTGTAACAGCATGCATGCCATCCGGCACGGCTTTGACTTCAGACATCATAGATCTCCCTAAAAATTGATTAAATTTGATGAGCTACCCTAGGTAACCTCCGGTTTACGAAACCGGTCGGTGGTTCCACTAGGCTCGAAATCATTCAGATCTTATTCCGAATCCAAGCTTACACAGCGCACGCTATACCCATCGAACTCCTTCATTGATCTGCACACGATTCCATATATCCAACAGGACCAGGTTGTCTGACAAGCGCATGTAGGCGCAGTTGAGACCATAAGACGCCTTGCTAAAATCAACCACGCACCGTGATTATCATTTGGGACACTCTACTGCGACCATTGTTCCAGAACCACTTTGAAGGCTTCGTGCACGGCTTCTTCGGTCCGATCGAAAAAAACTTACGGAAGAATGGCCGATAGAGCGCTGTTAAATGACAAATTTAATAATGAGATGGCTTACAGGCAGTAGAAATACCCGACTTCTTCGCTGGCTAAGCTGATAATTTGCCAGAATCACTCATTGCTCTTTGATTGGTTCAGGAAACCAGTCGCTTGACGTCTTTTTCCATGACATGGGCCATTTCCTCGACGGTCAGCGGCATACTGAAATAAAAACCCTGAAAACAATCGCACCCCCGTTGCTGCAGGAAATTCAACTACTCCTCAGTTTCTACGCCTTCAGCAACTACCCTGATATTCAGACTATGCGCCATAGCAATGATGGCCTCAATAATGGCACTGTCGTTGGTGTCCGTAGCAATATCGCGAACAAACGAACGGTCGATTTTCAGTGTATCGATCGGAAAACGCTTCAGATAGCTCAAATTAGAATAGCCAGTTCCAAAATCATCCATGGAAATATCCAGTTCCATCGTACTGATCTGGTTCAGCACTTTGGCCACGTCATACACGTCCTGTGCCAGCATGCTCTCGGTGATCTCCCGCGTCAGGCAGTAAGCTGCCACCCCTGTTTCATCGAGAATACGTTCAATATCCGCCACCAGCGACCGATGGCGAAATTGCCGCACAGAAAGATTGATGGCCACTTTCGGAACCGCATAACCTTGATCCTGCCATGCCTTGATCTGCAGGCATGTCGTTTTCAGAACCCATTCACCGATCGGTACGATCAAACCGGATTCTTCGGCTAGTGGAATAAATTTGTGTGGAGAAATCAGTCCGAGTCGCGGATGTTGCCATCGCAGTAACGCTTCTATGCCCTTGAGTTTCTTTCCAGGCATGCTGACGACAGGCTGAAAATGCAGTAACAGCTCATTCTGCTTGATCGCATTGCGCAGTTCGGATTCGAGCGTATGCCGTTCAGCGATCTGCTGATTCATATTAGGCGCAAAAAACTGGTAATTGTTGCGCCCGGCTGACTTGGCATGATACATCGCGGTATCACTATTTTTCAGCAGGGTATCGACATCCATGCCGTCATCAGGAAACAGGGTTATGCCGATGCTGCAACCGATATGCATTTCCTTGTCGCTGATCAGAAAAGGAAACACCAGTACATCCAAGATTTTCTGTGCCACAGCGCTCGCACTTTGAATACTATCGACGTCACTCAATACCACGATGAACTCGTCGCCACCCTGACGCGCCACCGTGTCTTCAGCTCGCACACACGACACCAGTCTGTTTGCCACCTGCTTCAACAAAATATCGCCGACATCATGTCCGAGTGAGTCATTGATGATTTTGAAATTATCCAGATCGATAAACAGTACTGCTGCCTGATTCTGGTTACGAGAGCACTGCGCCAGCACTTGGGCAATGCGGTCCTGCAATAAACGCCGATTAGGTAGATTGGTGAGTTCATCGTGCGTTGCTGAAAACAGGATTCGCCGTTCCGCTTGAATCAGTTCCTGCCACCTTGCCAGATCGCTGGCTATGAGATCGAGCAGATTCTGTTCTTCCGGCAATAAAAACGGTTTGTTCTCGAGGTAGAAAACTTGCAACTGCCCCATGATCAAGTCTCTGATCCCGATTTCGGCATGCAGTCCATATGTCAGGTCATCACGATAATTACTTGACACATACAACTTGTAGTCCAGTTCAATCTTGACAGCGGTGATTTCTGGAAACTGCATCGCCTTAGTCAATTGCACAATGATTTGCTGGCAGACTTCATCACCCGGGGACTTTGAGAGCAATTCTTTGCGCACGGTATACAGGCAAGCACTCTCCTTCAGACGCTCACGCAGCTCATGTTCGGACTGAATCAGTTTACGCATCAACGGACGTACCAGCCAATACAACATGAAAATACCGGCAGCAATGAGGAGAATCACATTCAGCACCACCTGCTTGAGTTGACTGGTTATGGGTGTGAACAACTCATCTTCATCCAGTTTCAACACGAACCCTAATCCCAGGGACTCAATAGGCACATACACACCGATAACGGTCACTTGCCGGTAATCCTTTTTGTTGAGCGTCATCCCGCTGATCCCTTTGAGAGCATAATCCATCAGCAACGCCGATCCATTGATGACACGCGACATGTGACTCAATTCCACTTCTGCGGAGGTCGCTGTACTCAAGAAACACACCATTTCCTGTTCACCGGCCCCTTGGGGAGCACACAACTCGATCTCACCGGTTTTGCCGATACTGTTGACGTCACTGAAAATACTGGTCAGGATAGGCATGTATCGTTCAAAAGCAACACTTCCGAGCTGCAATCCTTCATTATTGAAAATATCGGCGTGGGTTCGTACGACAAAACCATTTTCCCAGATGAGAAATGTTGAAATGCTATCCGCTTCGACCGGAATCATCGCGTTGTAGTGTTTTACGTGAGATCCCGCTTGAGCAACTTCCTTGCCTCGAATATCGTAAATCGATACCGCAGTAAAATTATCGCGCAGAAGCACTCCGGCATAATATTGCAGATTGCTGAGTGTCACTACATTTTCAGGTTCCTGGTTATGCCTCTGTAAATTTTGAAGTAAAAAAGGGCGTATGAGTTCCTTACGTGTATCGATCACCGCCTCGTGTATTTTACCTTCGATCAGTTGTACCTTATGTTGGGCCAAGGCCTGCAAGCCCATGCTCAGAATGGATTCCGTTTGCTTCAGCATCACAAAATACACCGAGATACCCGATGCCAAGGTCAATCCAATAAAAATCAGCCCCCCGATCAAACCGATCTTGCGGTCTTCTTGCGTCATAAACAGTAATCCTTTCCGACTTTTTATTGAGAACAACTGATACAAACCAAGAAAGTGCAACTTCCGATCACATCATACCGAGATCGTCCGATACCACGGACTGAGTAAATTAACAGAAAACCAGGGCTTTGACCATCATAACCCCATGATTATTTGTGGCAGCGTACTGCAATTGTTTTATTCACCGCATTAATGATCAATGCCATGGAAACAGCACCAGGATCCGGGTTACCAATACTTTTGTCAGCATGGGGACGAGCACGACCTATGCGCGGCAAAAGATGCCGTGTGGCTTGTGCAGCTTCTCCTGCAATATCAGTCGCTTCAGACCAGGCGTCGACAATGGAGAGCGCACGCGATGCAGCTCGGGCTAGCGCTGTGGAAAAGGGATGCAACACGTCAACCATGGTTTTATCCCCTAGCTGCGCCCGACCCAGTTCGGTTATACCATCCAAAGCGCTGGCCACAGCTTCCGCAACAACCATGGCATCCGGCACCATCTCGTCTCCCAACTTATCTCCGATGCACCGCAAAATAGTGCCCCATAGTGCACCGGAAGTTCCGCCGGCCTTATCGGACCAAGCATCGCCGGCAACCTTCAACAGCGTACCTGCACCAGCCTTGGCCTCCAGCGCCTGCGACGCCGCATCGATCGCTGCCCTGAGTCCACGCTGCATGCCAATGCCATGATCGCCGTCACCTGCAATGGCATCCAGATATCCCAGTGTCTCCTGCTGCTCGTCAATCGTCTGGCTGGCTGCAGCCAATGCCGCGAATACAACTTCTGCCACTGCTTGTGAAGCAGCGGAACCACTATCCATTCCGGATTGCACGATTGTTCTGACGACACCAGCGGAATTGTCATCGAGAGATGTGCCCTCGCCGACATTGCCCTTGCGCAACCCTGGACTGTTGACTGACGCGGTCCAGCTCGATTCGAGATCGCCGTCCATCCAGATCAGGGTCAGAGAAACGCCCGCCATGTCGAAACTGGTGACAAACTCACCCACCAGTGGCTCAACAATGGTGAATCCATGCAGCACGAGTAATTGATCGATTTTGCGATACAGTACAAATAGCTCTTCCTGTTTGACTGTTCCAAGACTATTGAGGATAACGCCAATCCGTGCATGCTCGGACTTGCCTACCACTTCGGGTATTTCAGCCAGCAATGCAGTCACTAGCATTTCAGCCAGCCCGTCCGCAGATGGTGCATCCTTGCGATACAGGCCAGGTTCGCCATGGATACCCATGCCGACTTCCATCTTGCCCTTGGTCACTTCAAACAACGGTTCTGGCGAACCGGGCAGTGTACAGCCCGAGAAAGCCACCCCCAACGTCCGCACACGTTCATTAGCAGCATTAGCCAGGCGATACACCTCATCCAGCGATTTTCCCGAATCTGCAGCCACGGCGGCTGCCTTGAACACGGGTAACGTTCCGGCAATGCCACGGCGCTTATGCCGTTCTGCCACATCGGCAGAAGCCACATCATCGGTGACCACAACCGACCGAACCTGGATCCCCATCGCACGCAAACGTTCCTGCGCCTGATTGAAATTCATCACATCGCCGGCATAATTGCCATAACTGAACAGAATGCCGCCCCCCGCCTCGACAGCCAATGCGACATTGCAAATCTGTTGCGCCGACGGAGAAGCGAATACATTTCCCATTGCTGCGCCATGTGCCAAGCCGACCCCAACAAACCCACCAAACGCCGGAAAATGTCCCGATCCACCACCAATCACCAGCGCAACCTGACCCGATCTGGTTTTCTGCCGACGAATCACTCCACCATCGATCCGCAGGATGGTATCCCGATACGCAGCCACATAGCCGTCCAATAATTCATCGGCAAACTGGGTAGGATCATTGCATAAATAAGTCATTGCACAATCGCCTTATACTCGTATTTTTAACATGCCAATATCATTCCACCACATAACACCAGCACAATTCCAACTGACTCTGCACGCACCACACCGTATCACACATGCGTAATTCTCCAGCAATAATGAATTTTGGCATTACGTGCAAAATCCTCGGCGATTGTCTGTGCGCTAATGTCTTCACAATGCAAGTTTTCAAGTGCTTCCCTGTTTAAAACAAAGCGACGAAAGTTTGTGGAAAAATACAATACACCGTTCGGTGCCAGCAAGCCCGCTGCATGACGAATCAAACCAACATGGCTGTTCTGAATATCGAAAACTTCCTGCATTTTCTTGGAATTGGAGAAAGTCGGCGGATCAAGAAAAATCAGGTCGAATTGCAACTTGCGCCGCATTCTTGCTTGCTCTTCCAGCCACTGTAAACAATCGGCACGCACCAGCTTGTGCTCGCTACCCAGCTGATTGAGATCGAAGTTGCGTTGCGCCCAATCCAAGTAAGTATTGGACATGTCCACTGTCATACTCGACAAGGCGCCCCCCACTGCTGCATGTACGGTCGCAGTCCCAGTGTAAGCAAACAGATTCAGAAAACGCTTGCCTCTAGCCTGGGACTGAATCGCTAATCGCATTGGCCGGTGATCGAGAAACAGCCCCGTATCGAGATAATCTTCAAAATTGACCCAGAACTTGCACCCCGCTTCTTCTACCTTGTAAAAACGCCGAAAATCGCCCAGCTTCTCATACTGCTCGGTATTTCTCTGTCTGCGGCGAATCTTTAGAAAAAGGTGTGTCGGGGCCACGTCCAGCTCTCTGGGAATTTCTGTCAAGATTCCCGCCAGCCGCTGATCAGCCTTATCCCGATTTATCGTTCCAGGTGGTTCATACTCTTGCACGACAACCCAGCGTTGTTCCCCTTGATAAATGTCGACCGCCACGGCATATTCAGGTAAATCAGCATCATAGAGACGATAGCAGTACACATTATGCCGCTTGGTCCATTGTGCAAGTTTTTTGACATTCTTGCGCAGGCGGTTAGCAAACATTTCAGCTTGAATACCGGACTGAACATGGTATTGGATTTTTTGTGTGCGCTCCTGGTTCTCCAGAAGATCTTGCACCGGCATGGCCTTTTCGGCGCATCGTTTGCTCAAATCATCGTTGACCGGATTTGACTCACTCACTGCAGGCATCCGTTCAGGTTATTCACGTTTCCCAATCTTTCGGCATAGCGCCAGTAATTCGTCACTGTTTTCCAATCCCAGTATAAAGTGTTCTGGAATACCTTCCAGACCGACCTGCGCCCCAACCAGAGCTCCCGTCAGCATGGCGCGCGACATATTCTGCCCTCCCCCATTGATGGCGTGCAGCACTGCGGATTCAAAGTCGTCATGAAAGCGTGCTGCCAGATAATAGGCTGCAGGAAGCTGATGGTAAATGGCACAGGGCATGCCATAAACGATCGAGACTTTCCATGCCGGTTCGATTCGGATATCTGGATCGGCTGCAGCTCTTGCCATATATCCGGGAGTCAATAATGCATCCGGAGAAGAAAAACGCCCCGCACGCGGTGGATCGGGATCACCAGGACATGGTGGCGCCAGGTTTTGTCCCGTAACGGCATGAAATGGCAACTGACCGCTGTGCACCAATTGCATGAGTTGATCGGATAGAGCAGGCGTAAATTTTTCGCCCATAATCAAGCGGGACAAGACCACGTTATAAGCCGTTGTCATGGCAACGATGGCTTCATCCACCTGCGTTAGAAGACAGTGCCTGGATACCACTTCTGCAACCTTGCCGGGATCATGTGCATAATGTGCTGCCAGCACGATAGCACGCTCGGCCGATTCACTCGTATCTGCATGCCCGCCAGTCTCGTGCCAGCCTTTTTCCTGCTCGACCCGTCTACGATATGCCTCTCGAATAGACTGACTCGTATAGCCTCCGGGACCATAAACAGGCGTTCCATTCAAAAGAGGAAATAACTGATTATCCAAGCGACGTGTAAAATCATCCTGCCGATATTCACCCCATTCGGCAACTGAACGCAACAACAACGTCAGGATATATCCAGTTTGTGACGCCTGTCCTGCTTTCATCCCGCCATGATAGCGATCGGGTTTCGGCGTGGTATAGTCATTAACCCAGGGACCATAATCTTGCCGCATAGCATTGAGATCATAGTACCAATGACATCCCAACCCCAGTGCGTCCCCGATCAATGCCCCCATTATGGCACCCGATACACGATCCATTCTTTTTCCCCGTCTACATTGAGAATATTTGCCAACAATAAAATTTGAAATTACAGCATAGCATGCACGGGCAATTCGCTACGATGAATCGAGGATTGAGGTTCTCTCCAATATTCGGATGCATCAGAAAAGCCTGAGAAATGGGCAAATTTGTCAAACGTATCCACATAGCATATTTTGGGGATTGAAGAGAATCAACTATTGTGTTGAAAAAAGCCAATAGTGATGTGATTCAGCCAACCTCGGGGTACTAGCAATCCGAAATGAGGAAGTAGTCCTCCAAGCACAATCAAGTTCGTATTTAGAAAGATTGAATTGTGTCTGAATGTAAAGTGGCGACGCTTTCAACCAAAAAAATCTTCTCGGAATATCGAGTGTGATGAAAATATTTTCAGTAAAGCAACAATGAGATTCTATTCAGTAGCATTCGTTAGATCTACAAAATCAACTTTCAGAAGCTTTCTTGGTTGGATGTAATCATCCTGGATACTTTGCATCTTTTACTCGCCATTGAGGCATATCAAAATCGCTTTCATCTCACGGATCATAACGAACTTCCTTCGCTTGTTGAAATGCATTCAGCAACCCCTATTTCTCCTGTCTTAACAACTTACGTGCTTTAACCATAATCCATAAGTTATGATTCAAACAAGGTAAGAACGATGCGCACATTCGCAATGCCCTCCTAAAGCTCTCTGTTCAGTCCACAATTTTATGCAGCTTTGTGATCTGGATTTTCACGAATCACGTTATTTGTTTATCATTAAAATTTCCTTTTCGAATTTTGATACAACACTTTTCTATTTAACTAAATTATTACGTCGTAATGAAGAAACAGTATCTCTCTTGACTTTTATCTCGACGAATCAATCCTCGCACCACAAGACTCTCACTTCTGAGCACCTGAAATAAACACAACTAATAGTTGACCAAAATTATCAAGTACTGTAAAGTTGACTAAAACGATCGGGTATTAAGTTAATTCCGGCTTAATTCTGTTCATTTATCTTCACCCAATCTAATTTAACAGGAGTCAACGATGAGATTAACAACCAAAGGTAGATTTGCTGTGACAGCATTGCTTGATCTAGCACTACAACAAAGCAATCATCCAGTAACACTTGCAGATATTAGTCAGCGGCAAAAAATTTCGCTTTCATATTTGGAACAATTATTCGCTAAACTTCGCCAATCCGAGTTGGTTGATAGTGTCCGCGGTCCGGGAGGTGGTTATTGTCTTGCAAAAGATCTGGATAAAGTTTCGATTGCCGACATCATACTCGCTGTCGATGAGCCTATAGATGCAACTCAGTGTGGAGGAAAAGAGAATTGTCACAATGATAGCAAATGCATGACTCATGATTTATGGGCTAAATTAAACGATCTGATCTTCGAATATCTCGGTGCTGTCACATTGAAAGAACTTGTAGACAATCAAATCAGTCAACAAAATCAAACTATCATGCCATTGCTTGATATGCGTGAAACAACCGTTGCATAAAATACTTCAGTGGTTACGTTGCAGGCAGCGCGAAGAAAGAATACTTTAAGTAAGGTACTGTTATACAGAACAAATCAAAATATTAAGTGTCCAATTTTTTGGATTAAATTTGCTAATATTAATAAAATATACGTATTTAAAGCGCCCTTAGTACTCTTCAATACAACATGTGTAATTGAAAACAATCGTTTTGAGAACAACTTATGTCAATTACGATAACAGAAAATGCTGCTAAATATATCCAGCAACAATTAGCTAAAAATGGCAAAGACTCTGTTTTTAGAATCGGGATAAAAAAATCAGGCTGCTCCGGATTCTCCTATACATTCGATTTTGTTGACGAAATCACGGAAAATGATCGATTGTTTGAATCTCATAAAACAAAAATTATAGTGGATTCGGAAAGCCTTCCGTTTCTGGATGGCTCGCAAATCGATTTCACTAAAGATGGACTAAATAGCACATTCAAATTTAGCAACCCAAATATAGATAGCACTTGCGGCTGTGGCGATAGTTTCAGTGTCAGATCACTGTCGAAGACCTGAATTTGGTCTAATCATTAGCATATTCACGCAACCTATTTGTGAATTAGCAGCACATCAACAATATAATTATAAGTTATTATAAATAAAGGAAAACCAAATGAGTGCAGTTTTGCAAAGTCTGGTTAATCAACCCTATAAGCATGGCTTCGTCACAGAAATCGAGTCTGATATTGCTCCCAAAGGACTCAATGAAGATATCATTCGTTTGATATCAGCTAAAAAAAATGAACCGGAGTGGTTACTGGCGTTCCGCTTGAAAGCCTATCAAAAGTGGCTAACCATGACCGCACCGAAATGGCAAAATGTTCATTTTCCGCAGATTGATTTTCAAGACATCAGCTATTATTCCGCCCCAAAACCCAAGACAAAACTTGCCAGCATGGATGAAGTCGATCCAGAATTGTTGCGCACTTTTGAGAAACTGGGTGTTCCTATGCATGAGCGAGCTGCTTTGGCGGGAGTCGCAGTCGACGTCATTTTCGATAGCGTTTCGGTAGCAACCACTTACAAACAAAAGCTTGCTGAAGTGGGTATTATTTTCTGTTCGATCTCGGAAGCAGTTCACAATCATCCGGAACTGGTTCAACAATACCTTGGAACAGTAGTTCCAGTTGGCGACAACTATTTTGCTGCTCTCAATTCGGCAGTTTTCACCGATGGTTCCTTTTGCTTTATCCCCAAAGGTGTCAAGTGTCCGATGGATTTATCGACTTATTTCCGAATCAATACGGAAGGATCAGGGCAATTTGAACGTACTCTGATCATCGCTGAAGAAGGCGCGTCAGTATCTTATCTTGAAGGCTGTACTGCACCGCGATTTGATACCAACCAGTTACATGCAGCAGTTGTTGAATTAGTTGCACTCGACAATGCTGACATCAAATACTCAACGGTACAAAACTGGTATGCCGGTGACGAAAAAGGAGTGGGAGGTATCTTCAATTTCGTGACTAAACGAGGATTGGCCAAAGGCGTCAATTCCCGCATTTCATGGACACAAGTCGAAACAGGCTCAGCCATCACGTGGAAGTATCCATCTTGTATTCTGCGTGGAGATAACTCAGTCGGTGAATTTTATTCAGTAGCGGTAACAAACAATTATCAGCAGGCGGATACAGGTACCAAGATGATCCATCTTGGCAAAAATACGCGCAGCACGATTGTCAGCAAAGGAATCTCTGCTGGGCACTCGAATAGTAGCTATCGAGGACTTGTACGTGTCGCCCCCACAGCTGAAAATGCCCGTAATTACTCACAATGTGATTCCATGTTGATCGGTGATCAATGTGGCGCACATACTTTTCCCTATATACAGGTGCAGAACAGCAGCGCGACGGTCGAACATGAAGCATCCACGTCCAAGATTGGTGAAGATCAGTTGTTTTATTTTTCCCAACGAGGTATCGATGCCGAAGAAGCCGTTTCGATGATCATCAACGGATTCTGCAAAGATGTTTTTCAACAATTACCTATGGAATTTGCTGTTGAAGCCACAAAACTGTTGAGCTTCAAACTGGAAGGAAGTGTCGGATGATAAAGAAAGATAGTAGCAATATATTAACAATCCAAGATTTGCATGCCAGCATCAATGGTACGGAAATTCTCAAAGGCATAGATTTCACCGTCAGAAGCGGCGAGATCCATGCCATCATGGGCCTAAATGGCTCGGGAAAAAGCACGCTTGCAAAAGTGCTTGCAGGTCATTCGGCTTATGAGGTTACCCAGGGTTCGGTCCTATTCGATGACATTGATTTATTGGCGCTACCGCCAGAAGAACGTGCTCGCGCTGGTCTGTTTCTGGCTTTTCAGTATCCAATTGAAATTCCAGGAGTTGCAAATACTCAATTTCTCCGTTTGGCCTATAACACGGTACAAACTCGTAGAGGAAAAGAAGAACTCGATCCACTTGAATTCGATGATTTTGTGCGTGAAAAAATGAAAATGTTGGATATGAAGCCTGATTTTCTTGATCGCAGTGTCAACGAAGGTTTTTCCGGTGGCGAGAAAAAGCGCAATGAAGTTTTACAGATGGCATTACTGGAACCCAAACTGAGCATACTGGATGAAACAGATTCGGGATTGGACATTGATGCTCTCAAGATCGTTGCTCAAGGAGTCAACCAGATTGCCAATCAAAATAATGCGATGATAGTGGTTACCCACTATCAACGCTTGTTGGATTATATCGTTCCCGATTATGTCCATGTCATGCAATCCGGACGCATTGTCATGACCGGTGGAAAAGAGCTGGCTCTGGAACTGGAGACGCATGGCTATGACTGGATTTCTGCAAACAAACAATCGTTGGCAGGAGTCAGTGCATGACGACATCCCTGCAATCCGACTACCTTCAATATCTACTATCATCCTGGGACATCAAACCTACCGAATCTTTATCTTGGCTGGATCGCTTGCGTGCCGAAGCCATCGATCAGGCCGGAACACAACAGTTACCCACCAAGAAAGATGAGGAGTGGCGATTTACTGATATATCGCCTTTGGCACGCCTGCCTTTTCAGGCAGCCACTCCCAAGTTTGATTTGCAGGCAAAAGATATTGAACATCTGAAACTGAAAGAAGCAGATAATCGACTGGTCTTCGTAGATGGGCACTTTGCCCCCCATCTATCAATCATTAGTGGTTCACTCTCACATATTGTAGGTAACTTACCGGCTCTAACCTCGCGGGATACGTTATTGCAATCGCACCTCGGCAAGCACGTCAGCATTGACCATAATGTTTTTGCTGCACTGAATACTGCATTTCTGCGTGATGCAGCTGTGATTGTATTTCCAAAAGAATTTGTACTCGAACAGCCGGTTCACTTACTGTTTATCGCTACACAGAGTGAAGTCACCAGCTATCCCCGCTCCCTGATCATAGGTGAACCCGGAAGCCAGGCGACTGTGATCGAGGATTACGTTTCACTTCAGCCGTCGGCGGCTTATATCACCAATTCGGTTACAGAAATCAGTCTGGCTGAACATGCTCGTATTCAGCATGTACGCGTTCAGCGTGAGAGCAATCAAGCCTTTCACTTGGCAAATTGCGCTGCTTCACTCGGTCATGCCAGTCACTTTCAATCCACCACTGTGACACTGGGAGCGCAGATCTCCCGTTACAACATGCATATCCATATCGCGAACGAAGCTGCGGAATGTGACATCAGTGGATTATCCATGATTTCTGGCCGCCAGCTTGCTGATACCCATACCTGCATCGATCATGCCAAGCCGCATGGTATCAGTCAGCAACAGCACAAATGTATCGTTGATGATGCCGCCCATGCGGTGTTCAATGGCAAAATTATCGTCCGTCCCCATGCTCAGCGCACCAACTCATCGCAGTCCAGCCGTAACCTGCTGTTGAGCAAATCTGCCCAGGTCGATACCAAACCTCAACTGGAGATTTTTGCCGATGATGTCAAATGTGCTCACGGTGCCACGGTTGGGCAACTGGATGCAGAGGAAATTTTTTATCTGCAAAGCCGCGGCTTATCCGAGACTGAAGCGCGCAACCTGTTGACCTTTGCGTTTGGTGCGGAAATCATAAACCGCATTCCTGTTCCTTCGTTGAAACAGCAATTGGAACAAGCCGTACTTAAACAAACTCAGAGTCACTGATCATGAATTTATCCAACGTTTCTGTGAAATCTGAGACAACCTCTCCAATTGTCGATTGGGAAAGAATTCGCACTGATTTCCCTATCCTGCAACTTAGAATTGGTGACAAACCGCTGATATATCTTGACAATGCAGCTTCCAGCCAGATGCCGCAGCAGGTTATCGATCGTTTGGTTCGATACCAGACCACTCAGCATGCAAACATCAATCGTGCCGTACATTATTTGTCGGAAGTTGCAACCCACGAATACCAGCAAGCGCGCCATACATTGCAGCATTTCATCAATGCCCGGGAAGATCGTGAAATCATCTTTACCAGTGGCACTACTGATTCGATCAATTTGGTCATGCATGGTTATGGCCGCAAATTCATCAAAGCTGGAGATGAAATCATTCTCACCACGCTGGAGCATCATTCCAATATTGTGCCCTGGCAGATGCTGGCAAATGAGAAGGGTGCAAAAATTCGTGTGGTTCCGATTAATGACAAGGGTGAACTGGAAATCGAGGCTTATGAAGCACTATTCAATGAGAATACCCGATTTGTCGGTCTGATTCATGTTTCGAATGCACTCGGCACCATCAACCCCATCAAGAAAATGATCGATATCGCACACCGTCATGGTGTTCCCGTGTTGATCGATGGAGCGCAAGCCGCGCCGCATATTCCCATCGATGTTCAGTCGCTGGATTGCGATTTTTATGCATTCTCTGCCCATAAATTATGTGGTCCCACCGGCGTGGGTATCCTATACGGCAAAGCGGCACTGCTGGAATCCATGCAACCATTCAAAGGGGGCGGTGACATGATAGCTTCCGTTACTTTTGAAAAAACAACATACAACACCATCCCACACAAATTTGAAGCGGGTACACCGCCCATTGCTGCTGCTATTGGTTTTGCTGCTGCCATTGATTACTTGGTGTCGATCGGAATTGAGCAAATCGCCGCATACGAATCGACCTTGCTCGACTATGCCACTCATTGTCTGAATCAAATTCCCGGTGTATCGATCATCGGTTCTGCTGCAGAAAAAACAGCAGTATTGTCCTTTACCATCGATGGTGTGCATCCGCATGACGTAGGTACGATCCTGAATCAGGATGGCGTTGCTGTTCGAACCGGACATCACTGTGCACAACCGATCATGCAGCGCTTCAATGTACCTGCAACCTCACGTGCTTCGTTTGCTTTTTACAACAAAAAATCTGAAGTCGACGCACTGGTCGCCGGCATCAAAAATGTACAAAAGATTTTTTTATAATGCATACCAACTCACTTTATCAGGAAGTCATACTCGACCATAACAAAAAGCCGCGTAACTACGGCAAGCTGGATCATGCCAGCCACCAGGCAACCGGACATAATCCTTTATGTGGCGATCGCTTGGACATCACACTCCAGCTTGAAAATGAACAGATTCAGGCCATTGCCTTCCAGGGTGAATCCTGTGCAATCTGCAAGGCATCGGCATCAATGATGACCGCCGCAGTCAAAGGCAAAACCCGCATGGATGCCGAGACTCTGATTCATGAATTTCGAGAATTGACAACGGGAAAGCTCGATACCAATCTGCCTCATCATCTTGGGCGGCTAACCGTTTTTTGCGGTATTCGCGACCTGCCCACTCGCGTCAAATGCGCCATTCTGCCATGGCATACCCTACATGCCGCGCTCAATTCTCTAACCAATGCATCAACAGAAGCTGATCAAGATCCGGTGCAATCGATTGTTCCTGACCACTCATAATCAAAAATGGCAGTCTGCACCGAGTCAGATTCATTGCAAGTCGTTTTAGTAAAACCATAAAAAATAAAAATGATTCAAATCATGCTCGTACAACTCATACTCATAAAACTAAAATGCCCAAAATTGCTGACATAGAAGGAACACCCAACAAGAATGCATTGAAATTTATTCTCAAGGAACCCCTGACTTGGGGTGTAGCGCGATCGTATGATAATGCCGAGGCTGCGCAAGACGATCCTCTGGCATCGGCACTATTCGATATCGATCACGTCACCAATGTATTCTATATTGATCACTGGATCACGGTAACCCAGGATGGAGACGCAAACTGGCAAGACTTGGCTCGCGAAATTGCCGATCCCATCCGTGCAGCTCCTGCCGCTACGGCACAATCGGCAGAAACGGTCGCTGCTGCTGACACCCTTCTGGCCAATTTAAGTCCGGAAGATCAGCTACGGCTGGAAAAAATCAACATCATGCTGGACGAGGAAGTACGACCCTACCTGCAACACGATGGCGGAGATCTGCACATACTCGGACTGGAAGGTAATATTCTTCGCATTCATTATCAAGGTGCCTGTGGCACATGCCCCAGTTCCATATCCGGGACATTGCGCGGTATTGAGAACATGCTGAAAACAATCGAACCCGATATCCAGGTCGTTGCCATTTAATTCATCCGAATACACGAATTAAGGCCTATCATTCGATCGAAACAAAGGCAGTATTGACAAGTCAACCCAACTGCATCGGTTCGCCCCCAGCAACCGGCGATTTGCAGCTCCAAATGATAAAGCGATATCTGAGTTCCCTCAGATATCGCCCGGATCCCCGTTAATGCCTAAC
>JAMWZR010000034.1 GCA_024282035.1 Nitrosomonas sp. | reverse complement strand
GCTGCAGCGATTCGTGTTGTTTACCCCAATACGGCAAGATTTCTGGTGCAATGGATACAGCAAGGCATGCCACCGGTAGATACGTCATGGTGTCAGCAAATCTGGTCAGGGGTACAAGTCTATCCTGAACACTAGGCGGGTATACAGACGCATGCCAGTAATGTCAGAGTTGATAATTATATTTATAAACAATACATTAATTTAAATCTTCCATGAATGACAGCCTCAGATTTGAATTCCAACCCATGGTGATAAAAATCCCATCTCCCCAAAAAATCCTGGTTATCTACAATCCCATTTCAAGTGCCGGTAATACTGAGGCAACAGCACGCAAACTGGAAATGGAGCTAACCATACTCAACAAGCAGGTCGAAGTCAGGACATCCGAGAAAAAAATGAAAGGTTATACCCGCATGGCCGATGAAATCGCTGCTTTCGATCTGGTCATTGTAGTGGGTGGCGATGGTACGGTTCGCAAGCTACTGGACACATTGAACAAGACGGGCACACCCATTTATGCCATACCGGGTGGTAATGAATCGCTATTTGCACGTTCTTACGAAATAAGCACCAGTATCGATGATCTGTTGCAGGCAATTGCTGCGGGAACATGTTTGCAGCAATTTTATGGTTTGATCAGCGGCAAGGGCATACAGGGAGAAAAACCGTTCTTTCACATGGCCTCAATGGGCTTGGACTCACTCACCGTCAAAAATATCGGTAAACGGCGAGGACCGCTCAATGATTCGATATACATCTGGCATGGACTCAAGGCATTGTGTTCATTGCATCATCCAACCGTTTCCATCAGCGTTGACGGACAACCGGTCATCGACCAAGGTAGCGGCTATATCATCGTTGCCAATAATTCAGCTTATGCACGTAACCTGCAATTGGTTCCCAGCGCAACACCTTCCAGAAATGAACTCGTGGTCGGTTTTCTTGAAGGCGCCAAACATCAGCATGAGTTGGTCAAGGCAATAAAGATATTGCAACAAAAACCTGCCAATTTACCGATGCAGTATTTTTCAGGGAAAAGCATCAATTGTACTTTGCATCATCAACCGTATCCACTTCAGGTCGATGGCGATTATTTCCGCAATAGAGATATTGAAGCCGGCAGTACGATTGAATTCAGTATCAGTTCCGCACCCATCCGCGTTCTCGTCTCTCCTTATCTGAAAAACCCGGTGCTACAGGCAAGCAACGATTGAAGGCTTGCTCTGATTACCACTGACATGAACACTTCATTGTTTCCCCGCAGCAATCAGTGATTGCTTTAACTCGGCAATCTCCGGCTGGTTCAATGTTTCAGTTTGCAGCAACTTTTCTGCCGCTTGATCCAGTGCGGCACGATTGATCGTTAAAATGCCGACTGCACGCTCCAGCGCCTGATCTACAAGCGCTCGCACAGCCGTATCGATTTTGTTCGCCGTCTCCTCGCTGTATGTTCGATTCTGCGGCACCGGCAAGTTGGTTTGCAAAAAAGCGGACTGTTCACGGTCATAAGCCACGCTGCCGAGTACATCGCTCATGCCGTAACGCAGCACCATGGCACGTGCAATATCAGTCGCGCGCGCCAGATCGTCCGCCGCGCCGGTAGAAATTTCACTGAATACCACCTGCTCGGCAGCCCTACCGCCGAGCAGAACGGCCATCTTGTTTTGCAGTTCCACACGGGTCATCAGAAACCGGTCTTCGGTCGGTCGCTGGATGGTGTAGCCAAGCGCCCCGACACCGCGTGGAATGATCGAAACCTTGTGCACTTCATCGGTTCCTGGCAGCGCCAGTGCCACCACTGTATGGCCAAGCTCGTGGTATGCCACGACACGTCGTTCATTCGCATTCAATAGGCGATTGCGTTTTTCCAATCCGGCTACAATGCGCTCGATGGCGTTGTTGAAATCCTCCATCGTCACATCGGCGCCAGCTCTGCGTGTCGCCAGCAGCGCTGCTTCATTGATCAGATTAGCCAGGTCGGCCCCGGTAAATCCCGGGGTCAAGGCAGCAATCTGTTCGATCTGAACATCATGATGCAACTTGATTTTCTTGATATGCACGGCAAGAATCTGCTGTCGTCCGATTTTGTCCGGCCGATCGACCAGAACCTGACGGTCGAAACGTCCAGCACGTAACAAAGCCGGATCGAGAATTTCCGGTCGATTGGTCGCTGCCAGCAATACAATGCCGCTGCTGGAATCAAATCCATCCAGCTCCGCCAACAACTGATTCAAGGTCTGTTCCTTTTCGTCATGCCCTCCTCCCAGACCATAGGCACCTCGTGCGCGTCCCAACGCATCCAGTTCATCGATAAAAATGATCGCAGGAGCCAATTGCCGGGCCTGTTCAAACAGATCGCGCACACGTGCAGCGCCCACACCGACAAACATTTCAACGAATTCCGATCCGGAAATGGAAAAAAAAGGCACGCCTGCTTCCCCGGCCACTGCACGCGCCAACAGGGTCTTACCGGTCCCCGGTGGCCCCACCAGTAAAATGCCTTTGGGTGCCCGCCCACCCAAACGACCGTAATCTGCCGGATTTTTTAAAAAATTGACGGTCTCGACCAGTTCTTCCTTGGCTTCGTCTACTCCGGCAACATCGTTGAAGGTAACCTTGGTTTCCTTCTCGACGAATACCTTGGCACGGCTTTTACCAATCGACATCAATCCGCTTCCCATATTGCTACCCATGCGGCGAATGACGAATAGCCAGATCCCAACGAAAATGGCCGTAGGTACAATCCATGACAAGATATCCCGTACCCAGGTGCTTTGCACTACCCCGGTATAGATCACATCATGCTTATCCAGAATTTCGGCCAGTCCGGGTTCCACCCGGGTGGTAACAAAATCCTTGTAGCCATCGGCATGCTTTTCCTTCAGCGTGCCAAAAATCTGATTCTGCGTAATGGCAATTTCCGCAACCCGGCCTCGCTCGAGTAAATGCTGGAACTGACTGTAAGGAATCGGTTTGACCTGCGTATACTGATTATAAAGATTCTGAATCAGCAGCAAACTTAACATTGCCACAACGATAAACCAGAAATTGATCTGCACTTTCTTGTCCATGATTGTCCCCGAAATATAATTTCATCCAAGCATCAACCCTAGCGATACATTTGAAATGGCAGAGCGATGACGGATGTCGACCAGTCGACAATAATACACAAAAAAATAGATTATCTGTGGTTTCGCCATGCCCGTCGAGCAATCACTGACTGTGAAATCATCCGCTCACCCGATCAGAGAAGATAATTTAATGGCGGATCGGGTTACTCCTCCACAGACTTGTCGATGTGAGATTCAGAATCGCCAATCCATTTGAAGGCCGCCAATATTCACCTGATTGGAATATTGACCAATGAGCGATTCGCCGCTTGGTCCTGACTTGCTGGTACCGGCGTCGTTCATGAATAAATGCGCGTAGGCTGCATGTAAATGGACGTTTTTGAGCACGGCATAAGTTAATCCGAATGTTAGCCAGTAACGACTGCTATCGGGTATGCGGGCAGATCGGTGCTGGGCATCGGGCACCGGAGATTGATCATAGGCAAATCCGGTACGCAGCACCCATTTACCCGATTCAGAAAAATAATTGACACCTGCTGCATAGCGCCAGGTATCCTGCCATTTCAGATCAATGACATCATCGCGCACCGCGGATGAGAATTCTGTCCTCAATTCACGAATCAAACTCCAGTGAGTCCATTGCACATCAGTTGAAATCATCCAGCGTGGATGCAATCGATGTGACAAGCCAAATAGCACACTATCCGGCAAGGTAACCGCAGTCTGGGTATCGGCATGGATTGCTCGCTGCCCTGCGGTCAGAATGGCAGCCTGCCCCGGGATCGCAATATTGGTATTGCCATGTACATCATGATGAACACGCGAACGATAACTGACACCAATGCGCGTATCCGGATTGAGTGTATATAACGCCCCAAAGTTATAGCCAAAACCGACACTATCTCCCTTCATAGCGGCAAAACCATCGGCTGATTGCGGCAATAGCCCCTGGCTGGCACAAATACCAGGACTTAAGGCAGACAAACAGGCAGCCCCAAAATCGACTGCATTGGTTAGCTTGGACTGAAGATATTGCACATTGAAGCCCGCACCCACCGACAGGTTATCGGTGATCTTGAAGGACAATGACGGATTGAAATTAAAAACGGTGATATCGGAATCAATGGCTTGATAACGCCCTTTCCAGTCGGAATGGTAGCCATTCTGCATGCCAAAGGGCGTATTGAAACCAAAGCCGATCCCAATACGCTTCGTCAATTCTTGTACGAAATACACATTCGGAACAAAAAAAAGACCGCCTGCATTGCCACCATCGCTCCCCCGCAGTGGAGTTCCACCCAATGCAGGATGCGTATGAGAAGATTCATTCTGAAAACTGGCCGAAGGTGCAATGACATAACCTGCCATGGACAACAGCCTGCCACGTACCTGACTCATGGCGCCAGGATTGAAAAACACCATACTGGCATCGTCACTCTGTACCGGAGCGCCTGAAAAGGCTTGCCCAAGTTCTTTCACACTTTGCTCCATGATGGCGATTCCTGCACTATGTGCCGGCATAATCGCGTACAACATGAAACAGCATCCCATCAAACTGCTGCGACAAAAAACGACAACCCTCCAATGCAATCTAGTCATTCTCGACTCCCAGTAACACTGCAATCCGTAATCTCGAGGCTAAAAAACGCAAGCTTATTTGTTTTTCTTTGCACGCTGTCAGTATGGTTATAGTATCCTATTTATTGTTTAGAAATCGGCTGATTCTATTTGAGCAGACGGAGCACCGATTACTATTTTTGCACCCCCTTTTAATTTTTCAGTTGATCGTCATGCTGGGTGAAATGAGTCAATCATGGAAACGGTGAATCTACTATGAAGGACGATTCCGGTATTTCTGGATTGAATCATGAATCAAGACGTGACCAAACCGGGTCTCCAGAATACCAATCCGCACGCTATGCGGAGCAGATCAAGCTGCTGTATCTGCAAGCCAACAAGGCATTACTGGCCACACTCATCATCGCTTCCATATTGTCGCTGATTTTCTGGAGACATGTTTCACCCAGCTGGAACCTGAGCTGGTTGACAGCCATTTTTCTATTGACGCTAGTTCGATTCAATCTGATTCGTTCCTATTTTCGTGCCGATCCGACGGTCGAAGCAGCTCCTTTATGGGGTCAGCGATTCATTTATGGCTGCTTACTATCCGGATTACTGTGGGGCGCGGCAGGCAGCATCTTTTTTGTATCAGAAAGTGTCATTCATCAGCTATTTCTGGCCTTCCTGCTTGGAGGTATGCTGGCCGGCGCCATGACGACGTTATCGTCGAACCGCACCGCATTTCTGGTTTTTTCCGTTCCCTCTACGATACCGTTTGTCTATCACAACATGTTGTTGTACGACAACGAAATGAGCCTGGTACTCGGGTTCACCTATCTGTTTTTTCTGTTGATGATAACCAGCATTTCTTCACAATTGCGCCACAACATTACCGAGTCCCTCAATTTGAGGTATGAAAATGTCGCACTCGTGCACCGCTTGACTCAAGCAAAAGAACAACTGGAACTCAGGGTCTTCGAACGCACCGAAGAATTGGCTGCAACCAATGACATCCTGCAGCAAGAGAAGGAGTTGTTTCAGATTACACTAGCCAGTATCGGTGACGCCGTTATCACGACGGATTCCACCGGATTGGTAACCTATCTGAATCCTGTCGCAGAATGGTTTAGCGGTTGGAAAAATACAGAAAGCACCGGCAAGGCATTACACGATATATTTCAGATCAGAGACTTGGTTCAGAACGACCCCATCGAAAACATACTCGACCGAATGGTTGACAATCCAAGTCAAAGCGATAACAACCAGGAATGCATCCTCATCCACCGTGATCGTCATGAATGCATCATCAATTATTCCATCGCCCCCATCAAAAACAGAAACAAGGACATTATCGGGACTGTCCTGACCTTCCGGGATGTAACCGAGCAGCGCAAATTGACGGAAAAGCTGGCCTACCAGGCTGCTCATGACGCACTAACGGGATTACTAAACCGCGAGGAATTTGAAAATCGACTGAGCAAGATTCTGGCGTCAATCCGCAAAAATGACATCCATGCCTTGCTATATCTCGATCTGGATCAATTCAAGGTCATCAACGATTCCTGTGGACATGGAGCTGGCGATGAACTGCTCCGGCAGGTCACTGCACTGCTGCACTCCAAGCTGCGCACACGCGACACCCTGGCGCGACTGGGCGGTGACGAGTTCGGCATCATTCTCGAACATTGCCCCCCCAATGAAGCGCTACAGGTTGCCAATACATTGCGCGAGTTGATTCAAAACTTTCGCTACCGATGGCAAGACAAGACTTTTACCATTGGCGTCAGCATTGGATTGTTTCCCATCCGGCACGACAACGACGGTTTGGCCAGCACGCTGAGTGCCGCCGATAGCGCCTGTTTTGCTGCCAAGGATCAAGGGCGCAACCGCGTGCATGTCTATCATTCCGATGACACGGTCTTGCAGCAACGATCCAGCGAGATGCAGTGGCTGCCCCGAATCCAGGATGCCATCATCAATCAGCGCCTGTGCCTCTTTTTCCAGCCGATTGTTGCTGTTCAGGAGAAGAATGAATTGATCGAACATGGTGAATTTCTGCTTCGATTGCAAGGTGAGCATGATCAACTGATTTATCCGGCTTCGTTCCTGCCTTCGGCCGAGCGTTACGATCAAATGCTGGCGATAGACCAATGGGTCATCGATCAGTCGCTCAAGCTGCTTTCAACGCGGTCATTCGCCAGCACGAAGAAAATGTACGCCATCAATTTGTCCGCGCAGGCACTAGGCAATGAAGAATTTTTAACTTATGTCATCGAAAAGATGCAATTTTACGGTTGCCAGCCTTCGACGCTGTGTTTTGAAATCACCGAAAACATTGCCCTGGCTGATCTTCAACACGTAACGAAATTCATTACAACTCTCAAGGCATTGGGCTGTCATTTCTCGATGGATGATTTTGGCAGCGGATTATCCTCTTTTGGGTATCTGAAAAACATCCCTCTGGATTATCTTAAAATTGATGGCAAGCTGGTCAAGGGCATGTGCACCGATCCAGTGGATCGAGCCATGGTGGAAGCCATCAACCGCATTGGTCATGTCATGGGAATGAAAACCATCGCAGAATGGGTCGAGGACGCGCCAACACTGGACCTATTGAGAGCCATGGGTGTCGACTATGTGCAGGGTAACGAACTCGCCCAACCCTATCCGTTTACAACACATTCCGAAGCCGTGCTGCAAGCAACCCTCTCCTGACAATGCAAATCAGTGCGGAAAATCGACGGAACCCTCAAAACTTGCGCTATCATCACTACCATCCCGAGGACTACCATCGAAGAATCGGGTCTTTATTTCATTCATAATGAATTCAATACAATAAATATGAAAAAAAATATCATGTTGGGTGCACTTGCACTTTCCATCATTCTTTATGGTTATTTTGTTCTGACTGGGGAAGGCGCGGTACTGCCATTCGTTTTGATCGGACTACTCGTGTCTTTTGTCTGTGCCATGCTCTATCTGACCAAGAAATGACAGCTGCTGTGCCGATACAATCAAATGACTGAAGACGATGATTCCTGATGCAGTGGTGCACATTCCGATTTTATCCCTTACTCTCCCAATGACATGAACATACTGATCACTGGCGCAACTGGATTCATCGGACAATCCCTCATTCGCGAATTGTCGAGACAACAGCATGAGATCAAGGTGCTGAGTCGGGATGGTTCCCGGGCACAGAAGATTCTGGGTATCCCGGCTTATACATGGAACTATTCTACGGAAGCCGTTCCGGACGAGGCATTTAAAGACTGTGACACCATCGTTCACCTGATGGGCGAGAATCTCGGTACCGGCCGGTGGACCAACGAACGCAAACAAGAAATATACGCATCGCGCATCATTAGTACGCGCAAACTGGTAGCAGCAGCACCGGCAACCTTAAAAACCTTTGTTTGTGGTTCCGCCATTGGAATTTATCCCGGCACCGGAGACAAAACGTACGATGAATCATTCGTCACACCGGCGCAAAAAACATTCATGCAGTCGATCTGCGCAGACTGGGAACAGGAAGCCGCACAGATCGATTCCAGAGGAATACGTCGAGTTAGTATACGCACCGGTGTAGTGCTCGGGCACGGAGGAATGATCAAAACACTGCTACCGTTATTCAGAATGGGGCTGGGCGGTTCCGTCGGCTCCGGCAATCAATGGCTGCCATGGATCCATATCGATGACTTGACGTCTGTTTTCATGAAAGCCATTGAAGATACACGCTATACGGGAGCAATCAATGCCGTATCCCCGCACCCCGTTCACTATCACGAATTTGCGCGCGCACTGGGTTTGGTGTTGCATCGCCATGCTTTCCTGTCGACTCCAGCATGGTTGCTCAAATTGATACTGGGAGAAGCAGCCGCACTGGCGTTGAACAGCTATCGCATCGCGCCCCGGAGGCTGCTACAGGAATATGATTTCAAATTCAGATTTGCAGAATTACAGGGGGCACTGACCGACCTGTTCCAGAACCGCCCCACTCCGCAATAACTCCCCCATGACATCGCCGCTGTCGATTTTCTGGTTTCGTCGCGACCTACGATTTGAAGATAATGCCGGTCTTGCCCATGCCTTGGCAGCAGGTTATCCGGTTTTACCCATTTTTATCTTCGATCCGGATATTTTAGTGGGCTTACCGAAAGACGATGCACGCGTCACATTCATCTATGACACCTTGCAAAACCTGCGCTCATATCTGAGCGAGCATCACGACAGCACGGTTGCGCTGTATTATGGCAAGCCACAGGAAGTTTTCGAACAACTGTTGCAGCAATATACTGTGACAGCCATCTATACCAATCACGATTACGAACCGGGCGCACTAGTTCGTGATGAAGCAATCCGTCAATGGCTGCAAACGCGGGCGGTTCCACTACATACCTACAAGGACCATGTCATTTTTGAAAAAAACGATATCGTCAAGGAAGATGGAACCCCTTATGTGGTTTATACCCCGTATATGCGTCGATGGCGATCGGCACAACAGCAAAGTACGATACACGCCTATTCAAGTGAAAAAAAACTGGACCGGATCATCAAGCACATGCCTTTACCCAATCTGTCGATCGAAGAAATCGGTTTTGTTCGATCGACCATTACCGTTCCAACATTTCAAATCACTTCGCCAATCCTGAAGGATTACGCACAAACCAGAGACTTCCCGGCTCTACCCGGGACAACCGGCTTAAGTCCTCATTTGCGTTTTGGCACGGTCAGCATACGTAAAATTTTTCAACAAGCGCAAATCGATAGCGAGGTATTCGGCAATGAGCTGATCTGGAGGGAATTTTTTAGCCAGATTCTTTGGCATTTCCCGCATACCCCAAAGCATAGTTTCAAAGCGCGTTACGATCAGATTCAGTGGCGCAACGACACAACCGAATTCAAGCATTGGTGCGAGGGTAGTACGGGCTATCCACTGGTCGATGCCGGCATGCGCCAGCTTAATGCCACCGGGTTGATGCATAACCGGGTCAGAATGATTACCGCCAGCTTTTTATGCAAGCATCTCCTGATCGACTGGCGTTGGGGTGAAGCCTACTTTGCCGAAAAATTACTGGATTACGATATGGCCAGCAATGTCGGAAACTGGCAGTGGGTTGCAGGTTGCGGTGTTGATGCCGCACCCTATTTTCGGATTTTCAACCCTACTGCCCAGCTTGAAAAATTTGACCGCCATTTTGAGTACATCCACACCTGGGTTGACGAGTTCAACTCGTTAGAGTATCCCCCTCCCATCGTCGACCACGGCTTTGCCCGGGCACGCTGCCTGAAGACATATCAGCAAGCCATTGAACAATGACAAAGCAAGTCGCTCGATCAACCAACCAAGGTCTGAGTGGAATCCACACTATCCCACATCACGGCATTCGTATTTAAATCTGCCTGCTCGACATTGACATGCCGTGTTTGAGCTTCCATCTCAAGCAGCGTCACATATCGTGAAAGCACATCGGCATCCGGACCATCCACGACTTCACGCATGAAATGTTGCCAGTGGCTTCGGATATAAAAGGACTGAAAGCCTTGGGATAGAAACTTGTCGATGCAACGATAAACATCGTCACGACAACGCAAACGTGTTTCTGGAATGAATTCGGCCAGAGTCGATAGACCGGCATGCAAATAATCCGCCGCCAGAACCGGTTTTCTCATTTTAACCGCTTCATACGCCGCAGGAGTCGCCAGATCGATCACGATATCCGCCCAGTTGACGAGATGTGTCGTATGAATCGTCTTTCCGGCCACATAAACATTGGACAAATGCCATAATTCGAGTTCGCGATGCAGATTTTGCTTGCGATGATGGTAACTCATCGGCTTGATGATCAGTTCGACTCCAGGAAAGGCGGCAATCATCTGAATTACTTCGTTTACTTCTTCCCAGAGAATGGCAAAATCGTCTTTCTTGAGAAAAATGGCAATCTTGAGTTTGCTGTCCGTATTTCCTAGGGGCGATGCTGGCAACAAGGTTTGCATGATTTCCAGCCACTCATCACACAAGCGGGGTGAACCCAGAACGGCAATCGACTGTTCGTGCATGAAAGGACGGAAACGCAATGCACACAACTCATTGGGCGCAATCACCTGATTAAAGATCCGACCAAGAGAATATACGCTGTCGGGTTGCAGTTTCCATTCCTGTCGTCTTGTCAGTTGATTGACATGCGAGCTATCGCCATGAAACAGAGAAACCGCTCCCAGCCCCATTTTACGTGTCGCAGATGCGACACACGCAACCCATTCGATGCTGATGGGGGAACTCCGGGAAAACCAGTCAAACACGACAACTCCACGGGCGCCATCGGAGAAACTTCTGCTCAGCAGACGATTAGCAATACTTTTCCATACTTGCGTCCGCTTTTCCTCACTGGCCATTTGCTGCAACAAGGCAGCACAATAACCCGAGACGACGCGTTGAATACCATGCACCCACAACAGTTGAAGCATGCGCCATTGCAGGTATTCCAGTCTGGGTAATATGTCGCGAATATGCGAGACACGCACATCGCTGATGTGATTCAGGAACTGGATCCGATAATCATTGATTAAACGACTATCACCGATTAAAACTACATCACACGCATGTCCGGATTTTGCCCATTTGTATATGACTGGCGTTATGTAATCAATATCATCGCTGTGTCGAAGAAAAAAAAGTGCTTTCATAGGGAATTTTGCTACATTATCAAGTTTGTCGAAGCAGTAGCATTGATACGATCTCCAGACTAGGGCCAGTATGATCAACATAAGATTCCACCATGAGCTGCATGATTCAGTATCCTTGTCACCATATCGCTCCGCTGGCATTGACGAGTTGCCAACGTTTCAATTACTACTTTAAGTATTGTTGTAAAGTTATAAAAAATTGAGCTTAAGATGAATCGATCACGTTAAGTCAATCGTATATGACACGTTTATTCCCTTCTTTCGCAATTTGGTTTCATTTTTTTGTGTTTTATCACAAGCGATATAAAAGATATGTGAAGTATGAACCGGGATATTTCATGAGCAAATCTTATCAATCAAACAAAAACTTATCCTAAACCTTACCCAGAGACTGCCTTGACCCAATTTTCCATCATCGTGCCGATTTGCAATGGAATCGACCAGATCAAATCACTGCTGCATACCCTGCCCCATCTTTCCACCGAACACCATGACCATGAAATCATTTTCGTAAACATAGGCTCGCAAGGCGGCACACTAACCGAAATTCAAGACTGGCCTCATCATGACCATATCCGGGTAATCGAACATCCAGCAGACACCGATCGGATGACGTCAATCCGCACGGGCATTGCAAATGCACAGAGTCACGTCATCGTGTTAATGATGGATACGCACTCCAGTCCAGCATCCGAATCAATAATGAAGCTCGTCAACCCCATACTGGCGGGTAGTTGTGACATGACCATCGGCCGTGACTCAAACACCGATAGCTCAGCACATCGGTCTCCGATGACACGATTCACTGCCTGGTTGGCTCGGTCAATTTGCGACACCCAGGATCCCACATCCGGATTATTCGTCTTCCGACGCGAATTATTCGAAGCGATTCCGGATCAGACAAGTGAAGATCAGTTATTGCCCGGGTTAGCCCTGACTCGGCCTGGTCAATTTAAAATCATCGAAGTCCCCATTTCCTCAGTAAACCCCGCACACGAACAATCGAACACATCGCTCTCGCGAAACTGGATGTTGCTTAGTCGTCTGGTGGAATTGGCTGGCGGCGCCATTGCCTTGGGTTATCTTCAGCGGCATATCGTTACCGGGCTAGTGACTGCACTGATCGACACCGGATTGTTCTTGCTGCTATTGAGTAGTGGGATTGGCTTGATCGCCGCGTCCATGAGCAGTTTTCTCATAGCCACCCTGTTGAATGATCAGTTGAAAACCCGATGGTCCTGGTTGCCTAACCGTTCCGATCTGCATCAAAACTCACAACGGATACGTTTCTGGATTACAGGCGCCCTAGTACTCCTGCTGCGTGGAAGTATTCTGGCGCTGCTTGTGCAGCAATGGGCACTGTCGCCGATACAGGCAATTCTGGCAACCATTGCTGCAACAACATTGATCAGTTTTCCGGGAGCGGTATTTTATGTTTCACCTACTCGGGCACACCCGGAAATCCGCTGGCGCATCGCAGCCATCGGTGTCATTGCATATGTTGTCCTGTTGCGCTGGTTTTTTCTGGGACAGACACAACTGATTCCCGATGAGGCTTACTACTGGGCTTACACCCAGCACATGGATCTGAGTTTTTACGATCACCCTCCCATGGTGGCCTGGCTAATCGCTATGGGCAATGCCATCTGCGGCAATGGTGAGTTGGGTGTCCGGATTGGTGCTTTCTTTAGCGGACTGATTGCAATGGGTTATCTGTCGGCACTGGCCGGAAATCTGTATGATCGGGCAACGGCATTACGTACCGCTTTATTACTATCCATTCTGCCATTCAGTTTCGTCATGGGCTTCCTGATGACCACCGATGCTCCACTGATTGCTGCATGGGCCGCGACACTGTATTACATGGAGCGTGCATTGCTGTCGAACCAGCGTACCGCCTGGTTTGGTATGGGCGTGGCTTTCGGTCTGGGTATCCTGTCCAAATACACACTAGGTATATTGGGTCTGGCAGCACTGGCATTTGTCGTCACCGATCCAGTTTCACGCCGCTGGCTGCTCAAACCTCATCCCTATTTGGCTGCGGCTCTCGCACTAGTATTATTTTCCCCGGTCATTATCTGGAACATGCAGCATGATTGGGCTTCGATCATGTTCCAGTCATCACGCGCCGTCGGCATCGGTGCAGAAACCGCAGAAGAATCATTTTCAACTCATCTGTTGCTCCGGGATTTTATCATTCTGCTGTCTCCCACCGGTTTGTTGGCTGCATTCATGGCCTTTTCTCCAGCTGGACAGCAAACCCAGCTCAACCCTGCCCGCAGGCGTCAATGGTTTGTCTGGATTTTTACCGGAATACCACTGCTCACCTTCATCGTTTTCAGTACGCTGGATGCTTTGCGTTTTCACTGGACCGCACCGGCCTGGTTGGCCCTCCTGCCCACGATGGCATGGATGATGCGTCAGGATCGCCATTTGCCTGCATTTACCCACAAGATTCAGGTTGCTTGGAAATACACCATCACCATTTTGCTACTGAGTTATGCTCTCGCGTTACACTATGTCACGCTCGGCATTCCCGGCATTCCCTATCCGGCAGTAATGCAGCATTATTTCTGGAAAGAGACAACCGCTGAAATCGAACACATTGTTGACGAAGTTCGCCGTCAGACGGGACAAGAGCCTCTGGTCGTTGGTATGAGTAAATGGTCTGTGGCCAGCGCCGTAGCATTCTACAACCATCCCGCCGAGGCTCCCTTTGAAATCCAGTCCCGTAATCTGTTCAACGATAGCGCTGCCATGTATGAGTTCTGGTACCCGTCCACCGAACCGATGCAGCGCCCCATCATTCTGGTTGGCATGAAACCCAAACATCTGGAGCAGGATCGAGAAGGCCGGGATATCGCCGAGATGTTAGACCAGGCCGGTCCCATTCAGCAAAAAATCATCCTCCGCGACGGCAAACCACTACGATTCCTCTATTACCGGATCGCACAAGGTTACTTGGGATCGTCGTCACAAAAAGAAAATAACAGCCTGGACGAAACCAGCAAACGGCCCGGTCATTCAACCCCATTACAAGCCGTAATGCACTGATGCGAGTATCATGTCTATCTTGCCAGTCACTTCAACATGGAGTACGAGATCATGCGCAAACCACCATATCGATCGACCAGCAGCTTGCATTCCGTACTCATTTGTCTGTTGATCGCAAACCTGCTGGTTTCCCTGGCTCAGGCAGAAGATTTCCGTTGTGATACAACAAATGCTGCACAAATCTGGGTTTCTCCATCACAGCCCAAGATGGATGAATCCGTCAAGATCATGGCCATCTCTACTGAATCGCCGGTAACTCAATTACTGACGATTGACCGACATGGTCAACGCACCTTTCTACCGATGCGCCATCGCGGCGGACCTCCTTGGACAGCAATAGCAGAAATCGAGTCCCTATCCAGCGATCAGACTGAAATCGTCGTGGAGCGCAACGGCACAGTAATCTCATGTCATCCTTTAACCGTCAGTAGCAACACGCAACGGGATCGCCATCGCACCTGGAATCGTGCCACCGAAGCTTTTTATTCAGCATGGATCGAGGAACTGTTCGGTATCCCACATGATGAGAGTCTCGCCCTAACCTCGTTGGAGCCCGTACTCCGCGATCCACGGCGCAATTTTCTGCACGACTATCTGGGTCTCGAGGAAGACAAAAAACTTCCCCTGACACCCGATTGTGCCGATTTGCCTTATACATTGCGTGCCTATTTTGCCTGGAAGGTTGGTTTGCCGATTGCCTATCGGGCCTGCAACCGCGGTTCTGCCACGTCACCACCGCGTTGTTCGGCGCCCAGCATCATGAGTGAATTTGTCAACAACATGCAGTCACCTGCACAATTCACCCGATTCAGCCGGCAGTTGGTCGATGCAGTCCATTCGGGTTCGGCACGCACCAGCTTGCGTGACGAATCGTCAGATTTGTACCCTTTGCCCTTGGATCGTAATCATTTGTGGCCGGGCACGGTCTACGCTGATCCGTATGGTCATGTGCTGGTATTGGTTGAATGGGTGCCACAAACGGCAGATCGTCCCGGCATGCTGCTAGCAGTCGACGCCCAGCCGGATAATTCGGTAACGCGCAAACGGGTTTGGGAAGGCACCGTGCTATTTGCCGACACTGACAATGCCGGACCGGGATTCAAGGCTTTCCGCCCGCTCGTTCCTGCCCCCGCAAACCGCTGGCGAGTCTTGACCAACGCAGAATTGACCGATTCCATGGAATTTCAACCATTTTCCATGCAACAGAGCGAGCTTACATCGGAAGAATTCCATGCTCGTCTGGCTGGGCTGATTAACCCACTGGGGTTGGAGCCCAGGCAAGCTTATGATGTCGCTTTCGCTGCCTTGGTCGAGCAAGTCACGACACGCATTACATCTGTCAACAATGGCGAAGCTTATGTTCGCAAGCATCCGCGAGAGGTGATCGCCATGCCCAGTGGAACCGCAATTTTCCAAGCCCTTGGACCATGGGAAGATTACTCTACGCCCTCCCGGGACATGCGCCTCATCATCGCCATCAATGTCCTGCAGCAATTACCGGAAAAAATTACCCGGCACCCCGAATTATTCCGATTGCAAGACCAATCGCCCGAGCAGGCGAAAAAAGAAATCGAACGCCATCACACCTTCCGCACCGATGATTACCAGATCAGTTATACGCGCTCCGATGGCAGCCCCTGGCCGCTGACGATAGCCGAGGTACTGGCACGTCGATCCGCTTTCGAAACTGGCTACAATCCCAATGATTGTGTCGAAATCCGCTGGGGCGCAGAACCGGGTAGCAATGAATATGCAACCTGTCGCCGCCATGCACCAGCAACGCAGCGAGCCAAAATGGAGCAGTACCGGTCATGGTTTCTTGAAGCGCGACGACCGGCTCGCTAACCGATTGGTCAATTATCCGATCAAATGCTCAAAAAAATGATCGCATTCGTTTATGATATAGCAGTCGTGACATTGAATGACGCCACTCCGGATTACTTGTATCTGAATACTGCCATCTATGCCTTTTAGCCCGATCATTTTGTGGACTGATGCCCTGATCTATGTGTCTTTGGGTGTCGTGCTCCTGCTGATCAGCGTCATTCGCCGTCGCCCCCATCTGCTGGCATCCTGGCAGCGCGTTGGACACAGCGCCAGTGGCATGTCGGCCCTGACCATCCTGCTGTTTTTCTTGTGCATCGGATTGCTGGACACCGTGCATTTCCGCCCTGCGCTGGAGCAACAGAACAAGCCTGGAGAAACGGTATACAGCGTTGAAGTCTTGAGTCTGCTCGATATCCTGGTCACGCCTTTGCGCACACAAGTTGAAAAAACCTACTCTGCTCCCCTAGCCACGCATCTATATGCCAAGGAAACAATCGAACTGGCCGATGGCCAGCAGGTACGCGATTTTGCACGACTGCAATATGGTGGCGCACACTTGCAACACCCTGATTCAGAGCACATTCCGGACATTACGCAACGTGCCTTGACCGGCGCCCTGCAAGGCTTGTCGATCTGGTTGTTGCTGACCGTGGGTTTGATCCTGGTACTTTCACAGCGCACGAAACAGTCTTTTGCGCTTACCTTGTCGGCGTTATGTCGCGGCTCCACGGAAATACCGTGGAATGCCATTTTGCTTACGTTATTGGTCATGCTGTTGCTGATTGGCTGCACAACAGCACTGGCTGCCCACTATCATGTTTTAGGCACCGACAAGGTCGGGCAGGATGTGCTGTATCAATCTTTGAAAAGTATCCGTGTCGCCCTAATCATCGGTACCCTGACGTCGTTGATCATGCTGCCGTTTGCATTGCTGCTGGGCATCATGGCGGGTTACTTTCAAGGTTGGATCGATGACGTCATTCAATATATCTATACCACTTTGAATTCCATTCCGAGTGTCCTGCTGATCGCTGCAGCAGTACTGATGATGCAGGTCTTCATTGAAACGCATCCCGAATTATTCGAAACCGTGGCTGCTCGAGCAGACATCCGCCTGCTGTTTCTCTGCATCATCCTGGGCATGACCAGTTGGACTGGACTCTGTCGCCTGCTGCGAGGTGAAACGCTGAAATTACGTGAACTGGAATATATTCAGGCCGCGCACGCTTTTGGTATTTCGCATTGGCGCATCATTACGCGGCACATTCTGCCCAATGTCATGCATATCGTCCTGATTGCCACGGTCATGGATTTCAGTGGTCTGGTGCTGGCCGAGGCGGTTCTGTCCTACGTCGGTGTCGGTGTCGACCCATCGATGAACAGTTTTGGCACCATGATCAATGCCGCACGCTTGGAAATGGCGCGCGAACCGATGGTTTGGTGGGCCCTGCTGGCAGCGTTTGCTTTCATGCTTGCTCTGGTTCTCAGCGCCAATCTGTTTGCCGATGCTGTACAAAATGCCCTGGATCCACGCGCCATGACCATTCGACGCACCCGATTATTGCAATGGCCTCGCAAAAACAAACCACAGGCTGACAAATCGACTGTACCGCCAACGCCGGAATCTTCTCGCCCAACATGACCGCTGTATTGCGCATCGAGCATCTCCGAACACAACTGCATACCGGAATGACTCCGGTTCGGGCAGTCGACGGCCTGTCCCTCAACATCCACAAGGGTGAAACCTTTGCGCTATTGGGAGAATCCGGTTGCGGCAAGTCGATGACTGCGCTATCGATCATGCGCCTTTTGCCTGATACCGGTGTAATTACTTCAGGCAGGATTTGCCTGAACGGCGAAGACTTGCTGCAATTACCGGAAACCTCGATGCGTAACATTCGTGGCAAACGCATCAGCATGATTTTCCAGGAACCGATGCTAAGCCTGAACCCGGTTCTGACCATAGCCGAACAGATACAGGAAGTGCTGGTACAGCATTTCCGCTTGCCCCGCGATACAGCACAAACACGCATCAAAACCCTGCTGGAGCAGGTTGGCATACCCGATGCTGCAAGGCGCATGCATGAATATCCCTTTCAATTCTCCGGCGGCATGAAACAGCGTGCCATGATTGCCATGGCACTGGCCGGTGAACCTGAACTGCTGATCGCCGACGAACCCACCACTGCACTCGACGTCACCATTCAGGCACAGGTACTGGATCTGATGCGGCAAATCCAGCAACACAATCACATGGCCATCCTGCTGATCACACATGATTTGGGAGTCGTGGCCGGAATCGCGCAACAGGTCGCTGTCATGTATGCCGGTGAGATTGTCGAACAGGCTTCACGTCAGGTTTTCTTCGATCACCCGGCCCACCCCTATTCGCAACAGTTGTTCGCTTCTCTACCCGAAAAGCACAAACGCGATCAGGCACTGAGCGTCATCCAGGGCACGGTCCCCTCGCTGGCCCAAGTCTTCTCCGGATGCCGTTTTGCCGATCGCTGCAGTCAAGTCATGGCACACTGCCACACTACACCGCCAGACTGGCATACGATCGGCCGCGATCATCAGGTACGCTGTCATCTGTTTGCACAGGCAACCTGGAAACCGCTAGCGCGTATCAGCAGCCCTAATGGCAAGGCAGCAACCCGACCGGTGGAAACACAGAATGAACCCCCAGTCCCATTACTGCAAATCGCCGATCTCAAGGTACACTTTCCCGTTCGCAAGGGATTTTTCCAACAAGTCGTGGGGTACGTCAAAGCCGTTGACGGCGTATCACTGACTATTGCCGCCGGCAAAACCCTGGCGCTGGTTGGTGAATCCGGCTGTGGAAAAACCACCATCGGCAAAAGTATTTTGCAACTGATTCCTTCCACATCGGGCAATGTGCGTTTCAAACAGCAGGAACTGACGACACTGCGACGCAAATCGTTGCAACCCATCCGTTCACAGCTCCAGATCATTTTTCAGGATCCGTATTCTTCGCTCAATCCTCGCATGCGTGTGTTAGAAATTCTGCGCGAAGGTATGGATGCGCTGAATCCCGCACCGTCCAAACAAAACTCGGAAAACAATACAAAAGAAGCCGAAATCGATGCGTTATTGCAGCGTGTCGGTTTGCCCACCGAAGTAAAATGGCGCTATCCACATGAATTTTCCGGGGGACAGCGGCAGCGTATCGCTATTGCCCGCGCGCTGGCAGTCAATCCACAATTACTGGTTTGCGATGAGCCGACCAGTGCCTTGGATGTTTCAGTGCAAGCGCAAATCTTGAATTTGTTAAAATCGCTGCAAAATAATCTAGGGTTGGCTTATTTGTTCATTACCCACAACATCGCTGTTGTAGAATATCTGGCCGACGAAGTTGCAGTCATGTATCTTGGAAAAATTGTTGAACATGGACAGATCGACGAAGTGATCGGAAATCCCAAGCATCCTTATACCCGTGCATTGCTTTCATCGGTTCCCAAGGTCGAATCCGACGCCAGTCGAGTCACGACCCTGGTTAAAGGGGATTTACCATCGCCGATGGCGCCTCCACAGGGATGTCATTTCCACCCGCGCTGTCCAAATGCCATGCCGATATGCAGAGAAGCCTACCCTCCTGTCAGTGCATTCAGTGAAACGCACACAACCCATTGTTATCTCTATACCTCGGAACCCATTACCTGAAATTATGAGTATTCACAACGAAGTGGCTCGCCGCCGCACCTTCGCTATCATTTCGCACCCGGATGCGGGTAAAACAACACTGACCGAGAAACTGTTGATGTTTGCCGGAGCCATTCATATCGCCGGCAGCGTCAAGGCACGCAAAGCCAGTCGTCATGCCACCTCGGACTGGATGGAAATCGAAAAACAGCGTGGCATCTCGGTAGCCAGCTCGGTCATGCAAATGGAATATCGCGATTGCGTCATCAACCTTCTCGATACGCCCGGACATCAGGATTTCTCTGAAGACACCTATCGCGTTCTGACTGCGGTGGATGCAGCGCTGATGGTCATCGACGCCGCTAATGGCGTAGAAGCGCAAACCCTGCGCCTGCTGGAAGTATGTCGCTCGCGGAATACCCCGATCGTGACCTTCGTCAACAAAATGGATCGAGAAGTTCGCGAACCCCTGGATCTCCTGGATGAAATCGAACGTACTTTGGGCATGTCCACGATACCCTTCACCTGGCCGGTTGGCATGGGAAAGAATTTCCATGGCGTATGCGACCTGCAGCACAATTGCATGCGTGTATTTCGCCCCGGATCGGATCGTGTCGATGACAAGGACGAACTCATTTCCGATCTGGATGATCCTGCCATTCAACAACGTTTTGGCGCCGAGCTTGCAACGGCATTGCAGGAAATCGACCTAATCCGGGGCGCATCACCCGAATTCGATCATCAGGCCTTTCTGGCCGGCGAACAAACCCCCGTTTTTTTCGGCTCTGCCATCAATAACTTCGGTGTCCGGGAAATTCTCGATGCTCTGGTCGATCTGGCTCCGCCACCGGAATCACGCAATGCCATTCAGCGCCAGGTTCTGCCGGATGAAAAAAAGTTTTCCGGCATGGTATTCAAGATACAGGCCAACATGAATCTGGCTCACCGCGATCGCATTGCTTTCGTTCGAGTCTGCTCGGGTCACTTCAAGCGTGGTATGAGCCTCAAAGTTGCACGCAATGGCAAGGATATCCGCACCAGCACGGTCGTTTCCTTTTTATCGCAACGCCGCGACATTCTTGAGGAAGCTTATCCCGGCGACATTATCGGCATTCCCAACCATGGCACATTGCAATTGGGGGACACGCTGACCGAAGGCGAAGTGCTGCAATTCACTGGCTTGCCATTCTTTGCTCCGGAAATTTTTCGCACAGTCGAAATCGCCGACCCGCTGCGCAGCAAACAACTGAAGCTTGGCTTGACCCAGCTGGGCGAGGAAGGCGCCATTCAGGTATTTCGCCCGCATCTGGGTAACGTGCTATTGCTGGGTGCAGTAGGAACGTTGCAATTTGAAGTCGTAACCCATCGCCTGCAACATGAATACGCCGTTGCTGCTCGCATTGCACCGGCCAAATATCAACTGGCACGTTGGATCACGTCCGACGATCCGCGTGAACTACAGCGTTTCATTGAAGCCAATGCACATCGCATTGCTTACGATGCCGTCGATGCACCCACCTTTCTGGCTTCTTTCGGAGCTGAGTTGAGTGTGGCGGCAGAAAACTGGCCAGCCATCCACTTTCACAAGCTGCGGGAACATGCGGGACTGGTTTTTCAGAACCATCTGAGTGCATGAACTCAGGACTAACGTGGCTCCTGCTGCTGTGGGGATTGATCACTGCCACGTCCAGTGCAGCCAATCCGCCAATGCAAGCTACAACTGCAAAACCGCCAGCATTCGTCGTCATCGGTGACATGCCATATACCGATGCCGAGTATGCCTCGCTCGAACAGCCGGATGGCGCCATCGCCAAAGCCATCAGAACGCTCGATCCACCGGTGCTGATTCACATCGGCGATTTCAAGAAAGGTAGACTGAAGTGCAGTGACGAGTTGTTTCAGGATCATTACCGGCAAATTGCCCGGCTCAATCCCCATAGAACCGTCTATACACCTGGAGACAATGACTGGACGGATTGCGATCGTTTTACCTTATCCGGCAGTCATGACGAAATCGAACGGTTGCACTATCTGCGTCAACTTTTTTTCCATCAGGACCGCTATCAATTGAGCAGCCAGATCGATCATCTGATCCGGCAATCGGACCTGATTGAAAATGCGTTATGGACCATCGACCGGATTGCATTTGCCACGTTGCATATTCCGGGAACCAACAATGGACGCAAGGAATTACCACCGGGTAACGAGCAAGTTGCGCTGGATGAAGCGGACCACCGCGATCACTCCAATGAAAAATGGCTACAGCTTCTATTTACCAAGGCAGAACAAGCCCAAGCCGTTGTAATTGCGTTTCATGCCGATATTTTTGAATTCGACTTCAGCAAACCCGTCTGTTCCAGCGACAATCGCACCAATTGCGATGGCTACCGCCGCATCCGCGACCTGCTCAAGCGGCATGTCACCCTGTTCAGGAAACCGGTTCTGGTCATACACGGCGACACCCCCGCTTACTGCCTGCACCAACCCTATCATGACATTCCCAATTTGTGGCGACTTAATGCACCCGGCGATTATAAATACCCAGATGCCAGCGAAGTGGCCTTCGACGCCAATAACTCGGACACACCTTTTACGGTAACCAACCTGCTTGACCGCAAGCCTGTTCCAGCCGTGTGCGATGCCAGCATGCTGGGCTTGCCTTGAGCGGATTCCCTTTAACCTTTGAGATCTGACATATCATGATTTACAGCATGACCGGTTATGCAACCACCACGCGGGAAACACCTCTCGGATCATTCAGCCTGGAACTTCGTTCGGTGAACAATCGTTTTCTCGATATCCAGTTCCGCATGCAGGATGATTTTCGCAAGCTGGAGCCTGCCATGCGCGAATGCCTCACCAGCCAGCTCAGTCGCGGAAAGGTGGAATGCCGGTTGAGTTATGCCCCACCTGTCAACATGGATGACGGCCAGCAACTGGATCAGGTATTACTGGAAAAATTGCTGCAACTGGATCAAACCATCAGGACCAGGCATCCAGCAGCACAGCCACTATCTGTTGCTGAAATCCTGAACTGGCCCGGTATGATGGGAAATGACTTGGCTTCCGACGAAGCACTCAGTCAGATTTGCCTGGAACAGTTACAGTTCACCCTGGACGAATTGAAGTCGTCACGGACACGCGAAGGACAGAAACTGCAAACCCTTCTGCAGGAACGCACGCAGCAAATGCGAAAACTGATGCGTGATGCCGCACCCCGTATCCCCGCTTTGATCGCGGCATTCGAGGAAAAGCTGCGCACCCGCATCGAAGAAGCACTTGGTGCTCTGGAGGAGGACCGTATCCGGCAGGAAATCACTCTATTTGCTGGAAAAATCGATGTCGATGAAGAATTGTCGCGACTGCACACACATCTCGATGAAGTCGATCGCATTCTGAAAAAAGGTGGCGTAGTGGGTAAACGCCTGGATTTCATGATGCAAGAACTGAATCGCGAAGCCAACACACTGGGCTCCAAATCCGTAGATCTGGAGATCTCGCGCATTTCAATGGAACTGAAAGTGATTATCGAGCAAATGAGAGAACAGGTACAGAATATCGAATAGCATTTCAACTCAGATCAATCAATTCCAATCAACATACAAAATATAAAAACTTTGACGGCGTTGACTGATACCCAGGGGGCGCTAAAAGTCTAGGATTCTTAGCTTCCAGACCGTCTGCCTACATTCGCATGCAAAAAAATGAATTAAACCTAGGGGGGGTCCAATACCCAAGAAATCATGTCAAAGCTGCATAACCTGATTGCGAGCTATAGAAACAAATCGATAATAAAAATAGAAAAGACACTTACATTGAATTTTAGAAAGCTATCGGGGAACGCTATTATTCCAATCATTAGGATTCATTAAACGATGCTTTTAGCAAGAATTTTTCCATGAATGAGCAATTCAATGGTGTTCTAAATCACAGTTAATGAAGAATAGGTGCCTATGTTTTCCAATTTCAGATTGCTAATTGCAACGCTATTTCTGGCGCATTTGACTGGGTGTGCTGTCTTTGCCGTCGCTGATGCCGCCGTCACCGCCGTTGCCACAACGGCGAAAGTTACTGTTAAAGCCGCTGGCGCGATAGCCGATGCTGTTATTCCCGATAGCAAGGAAAGAAATACAGAACCGGACAAATGAGCATGCTAATCAGCAGAATATTCAATCTTTATTATCGACAATAATAATTTTGCCCATTACTTTGATAAAAGCAATCACGATGCGCTTCATAACATTCATTCTGGGATTGGATAAAAAGAGTTATCGGTACCTACTAAAAGCGACGAAAAATCCCCTTTATAGACTTCATGAATGGATGATTAAATTGCACGATGCGGATCTTTGCTTCTACTGAATATTGGCGATGGGTTGCTCGACAAATATCACGAACAGTTTTCTCGACAATACGGCTTTGTTGATCTTTCTCTGCCATTCATCGTTCTTTTTTATGTAACGATGAACCAAAACACTCTCTAAGGCAATCACGCTATTCTGTCCAACTTGCGCTGACGGGATACCCTGTATTCGTCAAAGCAATATGGAATTAACAGAATTACTGAAATGATCAACTGCGCAGTTATTGCAGCACTTTAAAACTACCATAGAAGGAAATATGTCACAATTTCCCGAATCACAAAGCATTTAAAGGTTCTCGAAAGTTGCCCTATTAGCTGTACCGGATTAACACAGGAGTCACTACAAATGCGACCTGGTATCGTTGAGCAGATAATTTTGAGGACATCATGGTTTTATGAAGTGAACAGCACTTCTCTGTTACAGAGCATACACGCAATATGCTTTAATCGAATGCGCCACTTATCGCATAGCGTTTTATTTGGTCTGTTGGCATTGTGTGGATTTTTTCCTTCGCTGACGCAAGCCGAAATTTGGCACAGCACAAGAACCAGCGAAATAAACGATGTTGCTATTGCACCCAATGGCCTGATCTGGCTTACTGGAAAAACTGGAGTCATTTGGGTATCAGATAATATCTATGGATCTTCTTTTACCCAAATCACGGCAAGTGATTCTAACCGACTGTCTGTTGGTCCGGATAGCACTGTATGGGTGATTAAATCTAACGGTACGTTATGGAAGTTTGTTGCAGGTAACTGGACAAACACAAATTCGGAAAGTGTGGAAGACGTAGCCATCGCTGTAGATGGCAATGTCTGGCTGGTTGAGAAAAGTGGTGCCGTTTCCTTTAGTCGCGACCAAGGGCAGAATTTCACGCAAATTGCAGCTACCGGTTTCAGCCGGATATCTACCGGACCAGATGGCACAATCTGGGTGGTTGGAACTAACGGCATATTATGGAAGTTTGCCGCTGAACGCTGGATTCAAACAACAGCAAGTAATATCGGAGACGTTGCGATCGCGCCCGGTGGCCTAATTTGGCTCACAGGTAAAAATGGGATCGTTTGGAGTTCTTCGGATGATGGCGTTACTTTTAGTCAAGACGAACATGCAAGTGGCATCGAAAATATTGCCGCCGGAAGATCGGGCGCTTGGGCGGTTGGTTTCGATGGCACACTTTGGCGGAAACTATTTTCCCCCCAATACTAGCTCATGCCATTGTTTAAATGCTTTGGGGTCAATGTGGCCTGGTTAAATAAAAACAGGACACTTCAGTTAAGCAACCTTTCTCAGTTTATCCATTTCTACCTTATATAATGAAAATGTAGCTAGAGTATAAATTTGTGGCAGGAGCTTTATCCAGAACCTTGTGCAGTGCCTTGGCAGCTTCAGTCGGACGGCAGTTACTTTGTTTCAAGTTGCGGATAGTATCGATCGAAACACCGATGCGCTCGGGAAACTCCACTCGGTTCTATTCCAAAGGCGATTTTTCCAAAAATTAACCGAGAAAACAGTAGAATTTTCTATCGTAGACGAAGAGTAATTTTACTGATGAAGAAGCAGTGATTTACAGAAAGCTAAGTCAAGCTGATCGTGAGGTAGATTAAGAAAGAGTGTGGCTGATTTGTGCCGAGAGTACGGAATGAACACTGCAATTTATAATAAATGCAGCATAATTGGGATAGATTAGC
>JAMWZR010000033.1 GCA_024282035.1 Nitrosomonas sp. | reverse complement strand
TACAGCAACGACTTTTTTTTATGGAACTTTAAAAGAGATTTTTAGAGCACCACTCCTCTAAACTCTTTCATTACGTAATGTATATATCGCAATTTCAATCTCCAATAGCATAATCTCAATTGTTAAATACTACTGAAATTAAATAAGTTTAAACTACACGATCATTACCTTTTTACTTACGAAAGCAATTAAATCCCTAAAGTACTCCCCTCAATCTCATACAATGCAAATGGAGAAAGTGAGAATATAGTTCTCAATTTTTCATTCGGCATTTCAGGTAAAGGATATCCCTCAACACCTAGAATATATAAGGAAATTTTATTTCTTGATATAAACTCAAGATCAGATATAGAAAGATTTGAACAAAAAACAATCGGCTCAAGATTTGTTGGTCTTTGGGCTGTACATGAGTCGGTTTCGATCGTATTAGGAAGTCTAAGTAATACGATATCGGCACTTAATGGATAGTTCTTGCCAAAATATCGAAACAATCCGATATAACTCTGCAAAGAATGTTGATAAACCCCACTCGTTCTTGGCCAAAGCAAATAAGCTGGTTGCTCTGATTTATATAGATATTCACCTATTCTTCTAGCCTTTCCATATTCCAATGTCCATCGCTCATATACTGGACGAGCAAGTAATCCCAGTTTGGGATCTTTATCTAACTGAGATGCCGATCTAATTTCACCTTTCTTTGTTAAAGAAATAAACAAATTTCGTTGAATCTCTGCCGGTAGATAATTAGCAGCAATAAAACGTATATCACGCATTAGGAATGAATATGGTACCAAGATCAAAGCCCCCACTAAAGACGCTGCCACAATAAAAGGAAAAACCCTTCGCTGTAAAACTAGGCATCTCAGTAACACGCACCACCCCTCTCCCGCTAATATAATCAGTGGGAGTGCAATAAAGAAAACCATTCTCGCTTGTACTGCTCTGCCATTAAGGCTATCGATTACCATGGGCAATAGAACTAATCCTAACCATATCAAAGCAAACTTAACTATTGGTTTACGCCATAGCGAAATCCCAACTACACCACCCACCCACAATAGTCCCCCAGCAATTACAATAGCGAACAAACTCTTAAGTGGTACTCCTGGAAACAATTCCTTGGAAGCAGCTGAATAATTCAATAATATTTCTGGATTTACTAAAGGTGAAAACCACCAGGCGTAAAGCAGATAAAACAACAGCGCCACAATCCCCGTAGCAGAAATACTCAATAAGGCATCAAATTTTCTTATAAAAAAGAGTAATCCAATGATCATTAAAAAAAATACCACGCCTGGCAAAACAGCATCTACACGTACGAAAAATAACAAAAACAAGAAAAAACCAGCTAAAGCGCCAACTACTGGAGATCGTTTCTCAAACGCGATCAACAACAAATATGTAAAAACAGATAGAACCAAGAATGCAGGAGGCTCACTAAGCAGATGCCCTTGTAGACCACGATAACTATCTGATAAAACATAAGTTACTCCTGCTACCAGATACCCTCCCCACCATAAGCGATCCTGTTCTTCAGATTTAAACAGGTTCATTAATTTAGATGCAATCAAAATACATAGCACTACACCAATTGCCATAAAAATACGATACAGCCATTGCATCACAACAAGTGCAGTCTCGGTACTACCAAATAAACGGGTTACTTCCCCAAGAATGAGAATATGACCAATACGTGTAAAATACCAATGGGCATTTTCCGGTCCAAGCGGTATTTCTTGAGCATGCTGGTGATATCCAGCCAGCAAATTTGTCTCCGCAGCACGTTTTGAAAGCTGCACATAAATTGGGGCATCCCAATGAGTCTCTTCAAGTGGAGCCAAATCATGATGGAAAAAAAGCGCTGCAATAAATACAGTTAAGAGAACAATGAAGGAATATATCGACGATCTCACTGAAAATAACTCAAATGAATACAAGCGAGATACAAAACTCAAAACAAAAATCCTCCATTTTTAATTATCAATATAAAACCTATGGAAAAACTTTAGGTTATAACTAATGTAATTATTCTAGTTGATTGTATTCTCCTTTATTTCTACGCCAACCACCTATAATCTACTCAGCACACTCCCGACTCAGAAATGAGAAATTCAATATATCTGCTTTTACCATTGATATTCTTTAAAATTTTACCTTAACTCCGCCACCAAACAGAAAAAGTTTATTCATTTATTCTCTATCCTAGCCGGTTTGTCATAACTATGAAGAACTAGAACATGGTAAATAAGGCTATAAAAATAGCCTAGAATCATTTAAGTTCAGTCTTATTTACTTGATTGAATAATTCATTTACCACCCTCTTTGCCAATCCGACCGCGCCATTCCAAGAAGTAACATCAGGGTAAACCTGGGTTGCTGTAGCCAAATACACTTTCTCAGGTAACAAAACAATTGGAGGTTTTCTTCGTTGAAATCCAGTTGTATAAAGTGGTTCTACAAAAGGGGCTCGGAACACAAAACTATCAACTATATCGTCTTCCTTGAAATCAGGGAAAAGACGACTTAATCCATTAATATAAGATCTAATGATTGCATCATCACTTTGCAGGAATCGGGGATCGGTTCGATGCAAATAATTCATCAGGTAAATTAAATGTACCCCACCGGTATCTGATTTCTCTAGCAGTGTGGTGCTTTCGACAACACCTTGAAAAGGAATGTCATCATCAATTGCCGCAACCCAGTAATGTTTTGTAAAACCGCGGCGCAACATAAAAACAGCATTGATGACACCTTGCATATCTATGTCTGCATCTATTTTTTTTGCCACATTGGCCAAGCTTCCTTCCTTCAGAGCATTCCGCAGGAAGAAAATTGGCGCAGTTACAACAATGCGATCAAAAAACTCATTCTCTATTTGATCTGTAGAGATTACCAATTGCCCATTTTCGGTTAAATCCAATTTCTGCACAGGTGCCTTTAGTCGAATTATGCCTCCATGTGTTTCGATAGATTTAACCAAAGTATCTATAATTCGCCGATAACCTCCATGAATATACCCTTTGCATTCTTTTTTTCCACCTTTTTCCCGATTAAAGCGGGTCCAAAACCAAAGTGCAGGTACATCGTGATACCTATCACCAAATTTGGCTTGCAGCATTGGTTTCCAAAATGTCTCAAATGCTCTGCGCCCTGATAGCTTACTTAACCATTCAACACAAGTTACATCATCCAAACCATCAGATGAACATATGCTACCCCATAGTCCGGTTATACCCACCCTGATTCGATCAATCCAAGATAATCGACTGAACTGCAGCAACTCAAGTGGGGTATTGAGACCATATAAACGTCCATTGCTCATGAAACCAAAACTGGTTTCCTTCCAGTAGATTTGATCTACGAGATCGAGTTCCTGCAATATGCCAAGCAAATGTTTGTCACTTGGCAACATGCAGTGATAAAAACGTTCTAAGTGCACATCACGATACTGAAAAAAGGTACCTAATCCTCCAAGTTGATCAGATGCTTCATATACAACAACTTGAGCCCCTGCCTTGGCAAGCCAGTGTGCAGCAGCCAATCCACCAATACCTCCACCAATAACGGCGACCTTACCAATATTCACTCGCAAATTGCCTTTGCTATCTGTTTCACCGAAATTTGTCATTGAGATATCACTCTCTTACAGACGAAGTACGCCATGAGATTGGTAATAAGCCACGGGTAAGAGTTATCACATAACGCCACATTGTACGCAAAATTCGCATTTTGCTGGCTCCTTCCTTGAGATCATAGCGAAGCACTAGTGGAACTTCAGTAACACGAGCTCGCAACGAACGCAAGTTCAACAACAGCTCAAACATGCAAGAGAAACCGTTCTCACGAATAAAATTATCTCCAAAGACTTGAATCAAATGTCGTAGTGTCTCTCCACGATATACGCGAAAACCGCAAGTATAATCTCGCACACCAGGATAACGAACAATCGTCCTAATCCCCGCGCTAGAGACATGACTTAGAAATACCCGAAAGGGAGGAACGCCAACCTCCTGTGCCCCTGGCTGAAACCGTGATGCAATCACGACATCATAACCAGTTGCCAATTGCTCCACCATTCGTCGGATCAGCTCCGGATCTTGAGAATTGTCAGCATCTAGGGTAACAACGATATCGCTGTCTAGAGACGCCGCTTTCAGGCCTGTACGCATTGCTGCGCCTAATCCCATGTTTTGGGGATGCTGTATCAACACCACCGGCATTTTCGTGCTAGCACCACGTACGATTTGCGCCGTTTGATCTTTTGAACCATCATCTACCACAAGAACGCGATAATTGGCCCATTCACTGAGAGCCTGCTGTATTCGATCCAGTAATAGAGGAAGGTCTTTTTCCTCATTGTATGCCGGTAACATCACGGTGATTTTTTTATCCAGCATGTCTTCTCCTCGCCCTATAGTTTCAACAATCTTAAAAACTGCTAACCTCAACTTCCACTAGATTATTTCGTGCAGTAACAATTTCGGCATGTTCTCCAACAGTTCTTACATCGAACAAGCGTACCAGACTATCCAAGCATTGATTGACAACAGCAATTTTTTGCATACCAGTCAATCCCATTGAAGGGAAAAACTTAAGTCTGGGCACATCTTCACCTCCTAGAAAGTCCAATGGATGCAGCAAAATGGATGGCTCCACACCAAATAACTTGCAAGTCCAGAGTGCCGAATTAAAATAAGCATGAGCCAATACAGGAGAAAATCCAGCCAGATACATTACATAACTTAAATGGATTGGCACACGAAATCCTGGAAAAGTTGTTACTGGCATCTCCAGTAGAGAAGTCCCATCGAAACTCCAACGATAGGGCTTAAGTGGTCGCAATCCATCTTTCCAGCTTCCAAACAAACGATTAAGTCTCTCACGCTGTTCGGAATTAAATTGACCCGTAGCGAAATAATAGGCACGCGCAATCGGGCCAATAAAACTCGGGAGGGAACTAGCATCGTAAACGTAACCTCGTCTAACCAAAACTCGCAATAAAGTCTCGGACTGACTGTACCCGGGCCCACGAAAACCTATCGGTTTTTTACCGGTAGCTGCCTGAATGAATTTCTCGGCCTCTGCCAATTCATGCTCCAAGTCTTGCTCAGAAAACAAGTGTAACCAAGGCTCATGCCGCAAGGAGTGGTTCCCAATTTCATGACCAGCATTTGCAATCAATGCCAAAGCTCGCTGATTGTATTCAAGCGCAGCATCTTGCCCCACAACAAAGACAGTAATCTTCAATTCATGATTTGATAAAACATCTAGCATTCTGGGCACAACGAAATCCAAGTATGAAGGATAGGCTTCCCATGCAGGATCTTCGTGTGTTTTCAAATATGCCCATTCATTATCCAAATCGAGCGATAAGCTTGCCAAAGGCTTATTAGCAGTAGCAGACTTGACTTGATTTGTCATACTTTGGTCTCCTTTGATTCTAAAAATTGCGCAACTGCCGAGACGATTCTCTCGCCAGCATCTCCCTGGCCAAATGGATTAATAGTGTGACGAACAACATCGAACCATGATTTATCCAAAATTGCGGCTTCCAACATCTTCTCGAGTTGATCTCCCGAGTGCCCAACTAGTTTACCAACCCCACACTCAAGCACTTCCGGCCGCTCAGTTGTGTCCCGCAATACAAGTAAAGGTTTACCAAGTGAAGGCGCTTCTTCTTGCACGCCACCTGAATCCGACACAATCAACCAAGAGCGCGACAACAAATGTAAAAAATCAGCATACTCCAATGGATCTATACAATGAATCCGCTTCGCATCGATAAATTCTGCACCAACCACTGCGCGCACAGACGGATTAGGATGCACAGGAAAAATAAGTTCGACATCCTCATGTTTCTCCACAAAACGACGCAATGCTCTCAAATGAGATGTCATTACCTGACCAAAATTTTCCCTACGATGGGTAGTCAATACAATGATACGCTGACTCAATGGAATGCTATCCAATAATTGTGACAGCGCAGAAGAAGCCGAAGAGCATGCCAGTATATGTTGCAATGCATCTACAACAGGATTTCCCGTTAGGATGATATTTTGTTGTTGCACGCCATCATTAAGCAAGATCTTTACATTATCTGCTGTAGCTGCAAAATGAAAATCTGCCAATTGGGTAATCAAGCGACGATTCATTTCCTCAGGAAAAGGACTATTACGATTGCCTGTTCGCAAACCAGCCTCGACATGCCCCACAGGTATCCGTGCATAAAAAGCAGCAAGAGCACCTGCAATTGCTGTTGTGGTATCCCCCTGAACCAGCACCATATCAGGCCGCTCTTGAATCAGTAAAGGCTCAATAGCTTCAATAACACGAGCAAGAACTGCACTGGGAGTTTGTCCAGGAGTCATGACAGCCAGATCATGGTCAACACTTATTGACAATTCTTTTATGAAGGGTCGAAGCAAATCGGTGTGCTGAGAGGACGAGACAGTGATACTCTGCCATTGACTAGGATGGCGTTCCATTGCCCAGATAACAGGTGCCAACTTAATGATTTCGGGGCGGGTTCCAAATAATGTAAGTATTTTCTTCATATCATCCTACTCAAGATTTGTTTGATAAACAAACTGACGCAAATTTTTTACCTGTAATATGCACACTTCAACCCTTGGTTGGCTGCAGATTGATACCTCCAGACCTCAACCAGCAAATAGCCCCAACAATCATATAAGGAAGATTAACGCAACAGGTATAAACAACCGAAGCAGCAAATGGGATTTCCGTTTCGCTGAGTGCAAGTGAGAATCCAAGTGTAAAAGCCAATTGTGTAGTACCCAGTTGTGCAGGGGAAGACGGCAAGGTTAAACCAATGACCATTAACACCCAGACTGTTATAGACATTGAAAAAGTGGCTTCGTAACCAACCGAAACTGCACAGAGCCAGATTGAAAATACAATGCATCCCCACTGTAAAATTGACAGCAAAAAGCTTCTGAGGACCAATGCTGGACTACCTAACGCAGAAAAACCCACAAGGCTTCGTTTAAGCTGATTCTTAATCATTTCCGATACTTTCTGGGGCAGCAATTTTATGACTAACAATCTTAGATGACGTCGTGTTTTAGATGGTACGAGCAGAGATACAATCAGTAATAAACCACCTATCACCAGAAAAATTGCGATAAAACCCGCAGCAGCAACATAGTCGGGTAATTGTGGACTAATGATCAAGAGCACTCCAAATAACACCACCACCACCAAAAAATCAAAAACTCGCTCTACGCCTATTGAAGCCAATACTGCACTTGAAGCAATGTGCGATCGACGACCAACCATTGCCGCTCTCAATACCTCACCGGAATGAACAATAATTAGATTTGCAGCCGTACCGATATAGATGACTGAGTGTAGAAAAGACAACTTTACCTGTGCGACTGGCCCCAAAATAACAGTCCATCGCCACGCTTTGATTAGCATAAACAGTAGGCCCATTATTAATGCAAGAATTGCCGGAACCAATTTGACTGCTTCTAGCGTTTTCAACAATGCTGAGATATCAGTACCATGCAATGAGAGACCAAGAAAAACTAGTCCTATTACAATACCAACCAGAGTCCATTTCAATTGAATCTTTTCATTCATAAAAATTATGATGTTACTTTAATCACATTATTCTAATAGCACGTTAATTTGCAAAAACCAATCAATAAATTTGAATTCAGCATTGATTTAATGAGTTTTCTTTATGATCTTAATGAGAATACAAAAGTTTTTAATCCAAAATATAGGCACATGATAAACCCTCCCGCTACATCAATACTGTGCAGAAACTCACATCTTTTTTATTGATGGAAAATCAAAACCAATACTAGCCAAAAAAATTAAGTTTCAATTAGTTCATTTGTTCTAATTGTGAACTAGAAATATCCTTGATCTATCCTACTTTGGTTTCAAGCAAATAACTAAATGTCTTTGCTCATTCAGGCTACAGACAAAAAATTCTACAAAAACCTTTGGAATTCATTTACGAGAAAATCTTCAAAATCTTTAGGTCTTACTAAGTATCAAGTCAATTTTCAACAGAGTTGTCATAAATCTGTAACGCACTATTAATATGATTCCAGCACATCAAAACATCTGATTCAAATGGAGTTACAGATGGCTGTATCAATACTTGTAGTAGAAGATGAACCTGCAATTCAGGAATTAATCTCACTCAATCTGAAAAGAGCAGGACATGTCGTATTCAGCGCATATAACGCTGAGCAGGCAAAGCTGCACATTAATAATGTTTTACCCGATCTAGTTCTACTTGACTGGATGCTACCTGATATTACTGGCATAGAATTTGCGCGAAAGTTAAGGAAGGAAGAACGAACTAAAGGTATTCCAATCATTATGCTAACCGCACGAATCCAAGAAAATGACAAAATTGCAGGCTTGGAAGCTGGTGCGGACGACTATATCACAAAACCATTCTCTCCACGCGAACTTATTGCTCGAATCAAAGCCGTTTTGCGTCGACGTCTACCAGAAATGTCTGATGAGATTTTGGAACTTGGTGGGCTAAAACTTGATCCCACCACACACAGAGTCCATGCTTCGCTCAACAATGAATCGACAAAATCGGTAGAAGTCAATCTGGGACCAACGGAATTTCGATTGCTGCATTTTCTGATGGCATATAAAGAACGGGTGCACACTCGCGCCCAACTACTTGATCGAGTTTGGGGAGATCATGTCTTTATTGAAGATCGCACTGTAGACGTTCATATCCGCAGACTCAGAAAAATTCTTGAAGCCATTGGTAAAGACAGCCTGATTCAAACGGTCCGAGGAACCGGGTATCGTTTCTCCATCGAACACAGTGAGGAGCGTATCGAATAACAATGCAATCCTTTCCAGATATCTTCTTCAAAAAGCTAACCAGGCATTCAGATAGAGTGCATCATTATTGACCGCATTTCTCCTGAAACCATCGTAATTATGCACGCTGCCGTTAAACTTGAAGTTGTGAACATACTGAACTGCAAGCCGCAAATTGGCCAAAGTACTCAGCGCTGATGTATTCGACTTACCGAATGGGGTATAACTCGCTTCGGCTGTGAACGCCTGACTGTTTGGGTTTCCGTTACGGCTACCACTGATAGGATCACCAAAACTGTAAATCACACTATCTGCTGTTCCGTCTGTTTGTCCATAAAACAAACTCAAACTATAAGTCTGTAAATACGTATACCCCGCTCTCAACCGCACTGTATCAAGATTACTTTTAAGTTTATCCGCTAACCCAAGTACCATGCTGGCATTCAAGTTTCTGTTCTCGCGAATATATGTGGCATTGAATTCATAGATATGAGTAGGGTCTGCAAGAAATTGATAGGTCAGATCAAATCCGAAATCATAGTATTTATCCACACCTGCCCCGGTCAATCGCTGTGGATTGACATTACCCTGCATGCCAAATGACCCCACCGATACGTAATGACCGCTCCAGTCCTTTTGCAAAGCAAGCCGCCAATAAGGTGCCCCTCCATCCAGTCTTGCCTGCTCGGGATCAAATGCACCGATGCCCTGCTGAATGTTTCTGGGCAGACTCGTGTATCCACCCGCCTCGGCATAGAGCACATCATTCAGCATCATGTAAGCTGTTCCTCCCACCACTTGCGACCCCAAGGATTCAATCAAAGTCGAAGCGGACTGTGTCGGCGCCAGTGGTGAAGAGCTCCAGGGGAATCCCCAGGTTGGCGTAGTATTCCAGAGATCGGATACCGTCGGATTATTATTGGCGGTCAAACCATAAATCAGCTTCTGCCCCACAACTTGGCTATGATCGGCAAACCGGATATCGGTATTATCCAAAACACCTATATTTTCAACCCCATCGTATGTACCTTCGACGAAGGCACCAATCTTGGAGGTCAGGCGTCCGCCTAGAAACACTGCCGCTTCGTCAATCGTACCATTGTCATTCTTGCCAAAACGGTCAGCAGCGCCATCGGGTTGTCCATGCTGCGTATGCGTATACGACGCCCGAATCATGCCGCTGAGTGGAACGATATTATTATTTTTCCCGTCTGTTTGAGTATAGCCATTCAACTTGAAATTCCTACCCACCGAGGTGAGATTCGGGCCAAACGACTGCACATGACAAGAACTGCATGGCATGCCGGTTTGGCGCGCAAAGCTGGGTAGCGCACTAGCGTCGAAACTCAGTGTAATCAGTCCCAAAAGAACTACAGCAACAACACCAAGCTTACCCGTATTCATCCCCTCACCCCTCACCCCTCACCTAAAGGAACGCAATGTATAAAAGAAATTCTTGTCAATACAGAAAACCCAGCTCATCTATTAACTTCATACAATTTACTTTTATTTATATTATCTGAGAATATATAAATATTTTGTGAACTTGTAAGAAAGAAATTGTGAACTACTCCTTTTTTCAAAGAATCCAAAAATTTATACCCGTTTATACTATGAGCACTCATACAACTCACAGCCAATACTGAATCCATGACTACACCTTATGTTTCAAGCGGTACCACCCCCATTTCTCTGATTCATATCAACGCCATTGACTCACTACTTGGCCAAAATCGCTGGAGTAGTTCGACGATCGGCTATAGCTTTCCTTTCAGTAACAGCACAGTTTTTTGGTCCACGTTGCCAGATATTGGCTACGGCCCCCCATTCGGCGATGGAGAGCCATGGAGTAGCGCCGCGGCACCACTGACCAGCACGGACGAATTCAACTTTGAACTGGCGCTACAGCAATGGGCCAATGTCGCCAACCTACAATTTGTAAAAATCAGTGAAATCACCAATGAAGTCGGTGATATAAGAATCGCCTACAGCGAAGACCCGGATTCATCGGTACTGGCATGGTCCTATCTGCCCAGTGATGCTGTACAGGCTGGTGATATCTGGATCAATTCATCGAGCATACTGAATACTGAAGATTGGAATCCAGGCAGCATTTCCTTTGAAACCATACTGCACGAAATTGGCCACACTTTGGGATTAAAACATCCGTTTGCCGATCCCAAGCACCCCGATACCCCTACACTCCCCGCAGAGCAGGATAACACCATCCACACCATCATGAGTTATACCTACGCAAACTTGCAAGGCCAAACCGGCAACGAGTTTTCGTATCACCCCACCACACCAATGGTGTTCGATATTGCTGCGATTCAATACTTGTATGGTGCAAACCTACGCTACCATGCAGGTAACGACGCATACGAATTTAATGATGCAAGCCTTTACCACCAAACGATCTGGGATGCCGGGGGTGTAGATACACTTCGATATGCAGGCAGCTTTCCATGTACCATAGATCTGAATCCGACCGCGGGCTCGTTCATCGGACAAGCGGTCTTTGTTCAGGATAATGGCGTCAACTTTGGCTCCCCGGTTCCCAATGTCTGGATCGCCAATAACTGTGTAATAGAAAATGCCGTTGCTGGACAAGCCAACGACAGACTGATTGGTAACAGCAGCGACAACCTGCTCGATGGTAGCGCTGGAATCGATACAGTACGAGTCGTCGGCTCTCAAAATGATTTTGTATTGAAGAGGACATCCACGAACAGCTTCACGTTAGATGAACTTGGTAGTGCCGGTAATCAGGATACCTTGCTCAATATTGAACGCCTTGAATTTGACGATGGCCATCGCGCACTGGATCTCGACAATCATGCCGGACAGGTTGCCAAACTTTTAGGAGCAGTTTTTGGCACGGCTTTCATTTCCAATCCGAGCTATGTCGGCATCGGCCTCAACCAGGCCGATAGCGATCTTGATTATGCCCAACTGGGACAATTCGCACTGGATGCGGCCGGACTGAACACTCACGAAGCAATCGTGAACCAACTATGGCAAAACCTGTATGGCAGCACACCATCAAATGCTGAAAAATCACCCTATGTCAGAATGCTGGATACGGCTGAGATCTCATCCGGTGGATTGGCAGTACTAGCTGCCGACTCCGGCTTGAATGCCGATCACATTAATCTACTGGGACTGGCGCAAAACGGTATTGCCTATGTTTGATCATCGCAACGCTAGAATACCGACTGGTTATGCGAGTATTACGTCATTATTTCTGGGTATCGAGGTATCGTTTAGATGGATTTATCTTTCTCGATTGGGCAGCCTGCCTCTCGCCAGGCCCTGATCCCGCCATCCATGGATTGCACATTGTTATAACCCATCTGCTGTAGTGCATCGGCAGCCAGCACGGATCGATACCCACCACCACAATACAATACGATCAGCTCCTGTTTGTCCGGAATGATCGCTTCGATATCCCGCTCTATGATCCCCTTTCCCAGATGGCTTGCCCCTGCTGCATGGTCCACCCAAAATTCGTGATCTTCGCGGACATCGATAAAATGAAATTTTTCACCTCGCGCCAATCTTGCCTGCACATCGTCAACACTGCACTCTTTTACTCGTTTTCTGGTTTGTTCAACCAAATTTAGAAAACCCTGACTATGCTTCACAAATCATTCCTCCTTGTTGATATACATAGGCTAGTGCACGAAAAGGCATAAACTCGAGGGGCGTTGCTTGTGCCCTGGCGCACTCCACCCTAAACGGATCCGATGACAATAACCGAACACACATCCCATCACCTATAACAGTCTTTCGCAGCCTTGTTGCCCTGTTTTGACTTCAACTTCAAACTTTGTTAATTTCCGCCTCGACAAAACAATCATTTCAGTACGCCAGAAATATGACCGACGAAAATATGCACGAAGAAACCACGATGCATGGCTTGAGGGCCAAAGGTTTGAAAAAAGGTTCGGTCTCACGCTCGGCTACCGTCACCATTGGTCTCGCAGCCACGGCTCCGGCATACTCATTGACTGGCGCATTGGGTTTTGGTGCCGCCGAAAGTGGTTATCAACTGCCAATCGTATTCATTTTATCTGTCGTTCCGATGTTTTTCGTAGCTTTATCTTACAAACACTTGACTACTGCCGCCCCCGACTCCGGAACGGTTTTCACTTGGGGCAGCAAGGCGATCGGACCGAGATTTGGCTGGTTTGGGGGCTGGGCATTATTACTGGCCAGCATACTCGCGGGTGTAGCCGCAACCCAAATCTGTGTCAATGCCATCGCCATCCTATTCAGCATGGAAGACACGCCATTGTGGTTTCATTTTAGCGTGTCCACGCTATTCATTCTGGGTACAACCTATCTGACTGCATTGGGTGCAGAGGAATCATCGCGCACCACGTTGATACTGACTATCATGCAATATGGCGGATTGCTTGTCATGGCGATGATACTCTGTTTCCGTATCTGGCATGGAGAAATTGCCACGCAAAACGTGCAATCCTTTTCGCTGGAATGGTTCAACCCATTTGCCATTTCCTCATTCAATGCTTTCTTGAACGGCTTTCTGGTCGCACTGTTCATTTTCTGGGGATTCGATGCCGCACTGGCCATGTCGGAAGAAACCGATGGCAGTGCCGAGCAAGCTGGTCGCAGCGGTATTATTGCCATGATGATCACTGTCATCATCTACGTGCTTTTTTCTACGGCCGCACTCGCCTATGCCGGAATCGATTCAGCAAACCCATCCAGTCTGACATTTGGGGACAACATTGACTCCATCATTACTGTTCTGGCTACCGATGCCATTGGCACACATGGTGCGCTGGCTGCTGCGCTGATCATCATCGTGTCGGCTTTCTCGGCCACGATGTCCACCATCATGCCTGCGGCCCGGGCAGCACTGGCCATGGCAACCTACCGCGCCATCCCTCGTCATTTTTCCCGGGTCAGCAAGTCGACTCAAACGCCAGTTTTTGCCACATGGACCATCGGGCTCATGACCTTGACCATTTACATCACCCTGAGCCTCATCAGTGAATCGATCGTCAAAGACTCGATTCACAGCGTCAGTATCGCGGTATGTTCTTACTACATTGTAGCAGCACTGTCGTGTGCCCTGTACTTCCATCGCACGGCATTCAATCACTGGCGCACCGCCTTGTCTCAGGTCATTCTGCCCGTCATTGCCGCTGTCATCCTGATTGCTGTAGGCATTTACCAGGCCTGGAACATGGCTGATCCTGGCTATGGATCAAGTGGCTCTATCGCAGGAATGGGTGCCGTTTTCGTCATCGGCGTTGTCACCTTGTTATTGGGAATACCCTTGATGATCGCTTGGAATATGCGAGAACCAAAATTCTTTCGGGGTGAAACCCTACGACGAGAGCGTGCACACATGATCGCCGATCATAAGTAGTTTCGACTTAAAATACGACGATCTACTGATACCGTATCCGACAACTTTCAAGGGGCAATCGATTCTTTACAGACTCTCCTGAAACCCGCCTACATTTTCTCTGCCCTCGGCATCGCTTCTTAATTCCACCCTTCCTGTTTAACTTTACACACTGACACTCTCCCGCACTTCGCTTCAGAATCAGTAACCTGCATCTCAAGTTACCCGTATTCAAGACGTTATTGACTTGCGTACAAAATGGATACGTGTAGCTGGAGCATGCTATGAATGAAGTTTACCTGGGCAGACTACCGATTCTGGACAAAAAACAGAATCTGGTAGCTTATGAATTGCTGTTTCGAACCAATCAGCAAAACAAGGTTGTCATTTCGAGTAATTCTGCCGCATCTTCAAATGTCATTATTGATACCTATGGTCAGCTGGGTATAGAAAATGTGATCGGAAAGCGGCGTGGTTTCATCAAAGTGGATGCCGATCTTTTAAAAAATGACGCCATTTGCATGCTCCCCAAAAAACACGTGGTACTGGAAATCCTAAAAAATGTAACCATCGACGATGACGTCATCCACCGTTGTATGGAATTAAAGAAAAAGGGATACCAGATCGCGCTATCCAATGTGACACAGCTAAATAGTCAGCTCGAGCGTCTTCTGCCACTGGTCAACGTAGTCAAGATCAATGTCAACACACTGGGTCAGAATACATTGTTGAGTCTGGTCAGAAATTTGAAAAGATGGCCGGTTCTGCTGCTGGCAGAAAAAGTCGAAAGCCTCGATATGGCCAAACGGTGCATCGCCCTCAACTTCGATATGTTGCAAGGTTTTTACTTTGCAAAACCCGAAATTATTTCCGGAAAACGCATCGACCCATCGAAATTATCCTTGCTGAAACTATTGCTGCTGGTAGTCAAGGACAGTGAGGTATCGGACATCGAGAATGAGTTGAAATATCAGCCCGGCCTAAGTTATAACTTACTCCGAATGGTCAATGCCGCCGCCAGCGGACTACCCAATAAAATCAATTCCATCAAGCGTGCCATCATGATCTTGGGTCGCAAGCAACTTCAGCGCTGGATCCAGATATTGCTTTATGCCGCAAAACAAAGAAACGGGGACTCTTCCGATGTTCTGATGATCACGGCAGCTATGCGCGGCAAATTGCTTGAATTGATCGCCATGGCAGACCGTCCGCATGATAAGAATCACCACGATCGGGCTTTCATGGTGGGTACATTGTCATTACTAGACACCCTGCTCGGCATTGAAATGTCTAAGCTGGTCGAAACCCTGAGTATCCAGAAGGATATGAGTGAAGCGCTATTATCCCGTCGCGGCTACCTTGGACGCCAATTACAACTGATCGAATCACACGAAAAAGGCGAACTCGAACAAACCACAGCAATACTGGCCGAATTAGGTTTTCTGAGCTTCGACGAATTGACTACCATGGAACTCGAAGCCACCGCTTGGGCCAATCGCCTTAGTGATGCAATCAATCAGTCCGCTGCCTGAAATTTTGCTCCAACCGAGGGTTGGCCGAGAATTATCAATAATTTCAACAAAATTTTTCACTGAACTTCACAGTCACTGCCTCTCACAGTCAAACACGGCCGCCTAGCAAATTGATCCGAGTAACTGCGTTGCATCGATCGATTGCAATCACAGCAAAAATCCATAAACACTCAAATTTAGCCCCTATAATGCACTCAGGACGATGCAAAACTTGCTCAGCATCAAACTGATTATTTTTAAGGGGAATGGATTATGGCAACGCAGTTATTGGCGGGTCCCATCTTACGCCGCACCACGATTCACCGGGTTTGTGTTTGGCTAGCCACTGCACAGCCCCACACATTGCAACTCACTATCAGCGATTCGACTGGCAATGATCTGGGACGGAGTTCAATCGATGAACTACAACAACACAGAGTAAAGTTGGGAGAATCGTTATACATCTATCTGTTGCAGGCTTATCCACTAACTGTCGAGGATTACCCCCAAGATACCCTGCTGCACTACCGGCTGGATACTGTTAACGCTGATAACAGTCAGGAGGGAATCGATCTGCGGGATGTCACTTATCACTCATCACCTTCCCCCAGTTTCTTCATACCCCGGCAACTCAAACAATTACTGCACGGCAGCTGCCGGAAACCACATGGCGGATTCGTTAAGAACAAACCCGATCCCGTCCCCGATGCCCTGAGTTATGGCGACCAACTTCTGGAAAAAACACACCTGGACCTTGAAAACAGGCCGGCCGTACTGTTACAGACAGGCGATCAGATTTATGCCGACGATGTACCCATTGCGCTGATGGCCACACTCCGACAACAGGCGCTACTACTCACGGGTAAACAGGAGATGTTGCCCATGGTCGATGATCCGTCTCAACCGCGACTAAATCCAGCCTCCATCCCGCTGCATGGTCGCAAAACCATTCTCAAGGGAAAAGACGATTCGCAGAATAGCGAGGAATCTGCATCCGGGCTTAGCTCAGGTCAATCGGAAAATCATTTGTTCTCGTTTGGTGAGTTCGCCGCGATGTATCTCTATGTTTTTGGCAATCGTAACAACTGGGAACCTGCCTGGAACTGGGATGAACTGCTCAATATCGGTGTCGCCGATCAGGAAAAAGCACAGAAAGCCTTCACCCAGCAACATGATGCGCTGGCAACTTTTCACGCCACCTTGCTCGGAATCCGCAGACTGCTGGCCAATATCCCCACATACATGATTTTTGATGATCACGATATCACCGACGACTGGAACATCACACAAAACTGGTATGACAGCGTACGTGCATCACCACTGGGCAGGCGCATTATCTCGAATGGCCTGGCTGCCTACTGGGCGTTTCAGGGTTGGGGAAACGACCCTGACAACTTTTCCAAGGATCTGATACTTACTCTGACACAACAACTCAATACACTGCATGTCGATGACGAAATTGCTGAGCGCTTCGATCTGCATTTGTGGAAATACCGCGGCTGGGGTTTTTCCATTCCCACCGATCCCCCGGTCATTGCTCTGGATTCCCGCACACAACGCCAGTACGAAAACAAATTTTATCCGGCCATGCTCATGGACCGCTATGCGCTGGACTGGCTACGCGTGGAATGGGCCAAACTCAAGACAGGACAAACCATCAGCGAACAAACCGTTCCAATTCTCATCGCAGCCACACCTGTCATTGGCATTCCATTCCTGGAATGGACTTGGCAACTGGCGCTTGGACTAACCAAATTGGTCGAGGAGAAAAAAACCATCCAATTTGTCGAAACACTACTGGACAAAAAAGGTTTTATCACCAACCTCGAAGTCAACCAGCTTGATATGGAATCCTGGGGCGCCAACCGGGACGGCCTGGTCAATTTATTGGATACATTATGTCAGCGCATGGAGCTGCGGCGCTGTATCTTCTTGTCGGGCGACGTGCATTACAGCTTCACCGCTCAAGGCCAATTTCAGCATCAGGGTCATTCCCTGCAATGCCTTCAACTGACCAGTTCGGCAATATGCAATGAACCGGATGTAAAACAGGTGCGAATACTGGAAAAAATTGCCAAACTTGAGAGCAAGAAAATTCAGCATCAGAACTGGTCATTATTCGCCAGGAATCGTTGGGATCTCGATGCAAAGTTACTGCGCGCGCAGATCAATCAAGATTGCGTTACGGCGGAATGTAATCTGGGATTGGTTGAATTCAATGCTGGTTTACCAGTCCGACACCGATTATTGATTGGAATTGATGAAGAAATGGTATTTGATTTGAAGACATAAGCGAGCTAATCACTGGCGATACCCCGTTAGGTCCAATAAAAATCAGAAATAGTCATTTGACCAGCAATATGTCATGCTAGTCACGGATTGTTACAAGCCAGCTTCCAGTGAATCATCACTAAACCGAGCTTGTAGTCCATCCCATAATGATCTGGGATTACTCCGACAGATCAAGCACAGTTTTATCGGAGCTTCCCTAAAAACAACTTTCATCATCCGTCTTTCATCATATAAAACAGCAATCATCGATAAAGTACGCACTCAGGAGGGATTATCATGAAGCTTCATCATCTGACTCTACCTTTACTGCTATTGGGTATTTTCTCTCACGAAACAGGTCTATCGGCTGACTCTGGTGGCATAGTCACCCCTGCAGCTGATGCAGTCACAGGACAACCCGTGACTAATCCTTTCCCGGAAAGTATTGCAAAAGGCAAGGTTCGGTTACGATTACAGACTGTAACCAACGGCCTTGTAGCTCCGAACTGGGGCACTGCGCTGACAAATGATCCAGATCATTTGTATGTTGGCGACCAGAACGGGGCATTATGGCGCATCCAGCTCGTGACTGGTGAAAAGCAGGTTTTTCTGAATCTGTCAGACAGACTGATTTCCTTGGGATTATTTGGCGCCGATTCATATGACGAACGCGGCTTTCTCGGCTTTGCTTTTCACCCGCAGTTTGCTGAAAACGGATTGCTATATACCTATACGTCCGAGCCTGCAGATCAAAGCAGCGATTTTTCCACCATCCCTACTGGCTCCAGTCCCAATCATCGCTCGGTTATCAGGGAATTTCGGTTGGAGTTGACCAGTCCCATTCAATCCCCGGCCGTCATACTCTCAGAACGCATTGTATTGACCGTGGATCAACCACAATTCAATCACAATGGTGGAGCCCTGAATTTTGGTCCGGACAATATGTTGTACATCGCCTTCGGTGATGGCGGCGGCGCCGATGACCGCGACGGTCAGGAATTCATCGGTAACCCCATGATCGGACATGGTCCCAACGGAAATGGCCAGAATCCCGCCAATCCACTTGGCAGCCTGCTTCGTATCGATCCACTGGGTAGCAATTCGAGTAACGGCAAGTACGGTATCCCCAGCGACAATCCTTTCGTCGGCTCAAGCACAGCACTGGCAGAAACCTACGCGTACGGTTTCCGTAATCCCTTCCGTTTTTCCTTCGATCCCCAGACCGGCGCCTTGATCGTGGCCGATGTCGGGCAAAACAAGATCGAAGAGGTCGACATTGTTCAACCCGGTGGCAATTATGGCTGGGGCGTGAAAGAAGGCAGTTACCGCTTTGATCCCAATGGCGGTGATGCGGGATTCATAACCGATGGCACCGTAGACGGCAACTTCATAGACCCGGTGGTTCAATACGATCACGATGAGGGTACCGCGATCATTGGCGGCTTCATGTACCGCGGCAAAGGCATATCCGGTTTACAGGATCGATACTTGTTTGGTGATGTAGCCAAAACCGGTAAAGGCGATGGCCGGATATTTTACTCCGATGGCACATCCATTCTGGAACTGGATCTCACCGATCGCGACCAGCCTGGTTTCTGGGTTCTGGGCTTCGGCCAAGATACCGATGGAGAACTGTATGCACTAGGCAACACCGCCGGTATCCCATTTGGCACAACAGGCGCCGTGTATAAACTGGTTCCCAATGCCAGCTTTAATTCCGGTTTTCTGGACATACCGGCAGTCAGCGTTGCGCTGGATGAAGATACCCGCAAGGTATATCGCGCCCGCCTGCAAGTTATCCCTAACAGCGATCCCTTACGGCTGGAGGTGATCAGTACGGAAGAATTAACCGAACGTCTTCGTGATGATCAGTTTACTTATGATCAAACTACAGGTCAGTTAATACTCCCCTATGTGGATACCACCGGAAGTAACGATCAGGTTTCAACGTATGCAGCTACGCTTGAGCACGTACCCAATTTGCCGCAATTAACCTTTGAGCTCAAACAGGCTACATTAGTCAAGTAAATGTAGACCATATTCCCTTTCTCCACAGCAATGTATTTTTGTTCTGGAGATAGGGACTAGAAAATGCCTTGACCATTTTCTCTTCGTTCATTCCTTGACAGAACATAGCTTGTCATGTAACTTCGCACGCTCATTTTTAGGTGCTTCCAGAATTTAGATTTGGAAGTTAAACGGGAAGCTGGTGCGCATAAAATCATGCCAAGCCAGCACTGCCCCCGCAACGGTAATTGAGTCAACCCTCTGCATCATGCCACTGTGATTTTCACGGGAAGGCGCAGAGCAGGAATAGTCAGCACAATTCCACTCATCAGTCCGGAGACCGGCCTTTAATGTACAAACTGCAGGATTGCGGAGGGCAATCAGTGGCATACCGGTCGAGCTCCTCACCTGCCTTTTGCATTTCCTTCCTTCATTGCATCCTCAATTTTTGAATGCGTAACGCGCGGGTGTGCGCGAAGGAATCAGAACATGCAAAAGAACCGAATTTCGGTATTGACGCTGCTTTCACTTGCAGCAATAACTCCCGGCATAACGGCCGCTAGCGACAACCAATATGAAAAACCAGTCATCGTATCAGCAACCCGGACTGCACAAACCACCGACTCGACGCTAGCATCGGTGACTGTCATCACACGCAGCGACATCGAGCGCCAACAAGTACGCTCGATGCAGGATTTGTTCCGGGGGTTGCCGGGCATTAATATTTCCAACAGTGGCGGTGCCGGCAAATCGACTTTTGTGCACATGCGCGGCACCGAGTCGGACCATGTCTTGGTCATGATCGATAATATCAAGGTCGGTTCCGCCACATCGGGCACCACAGCATTTGAGAACATCCCTATCGATCAGATCGAGCGCGTCGAAATCGTGCGCGGCCCACGTTCCAGCTTGTATGGTTCCGAAGCAATTGGTGGGGTAATTCATATTTTCACCCGTAAGGGTGACAGTAAGGAACTCAAACCCAGCTTTAACTTCGGTGGCGGCAGCTACAATACTCTCGAAGGTTCAGCCAGTTTATCGCGCAAAATGTCACAGGGCTGGTTCAACATGACAGCCAGCGGAATCGGTTCACGCGGATTCAATGCATGCAACGGCACAGATTTTGCTGGCTGTTTTACCACAGAACCGGATCGAGACGGCTATCGCAACGTAGCGGGCAGCATGCGTGCCGGCTATACATTCCAGAATGGCCTGGAAATCGAGGGAAATTTCATGCGTTCGGAAGGCAAAACCGAGTTTGATGGCAGTTTTGCCAATAAAGTGAATCTCATGCAGCAAGTTTTCGGCGGGACTGCACGCTATGCTCCGGCAGATTTTTGGCGTATCAATGTCATCGGCGGACGCAGTCTGGAAGATTCGGATAATTTCCTCAATACGGCTTTCCAAAGCCGCTTCAACACACAACGCGATACCGTCACCATTCTCAACGACTTCACAGTGGCAAAAAACCAGCTGCTGACGATTGGCGCGGACTATCAGCATGACCAGGTCAAAAGTACCGAAGCTTATACATTGCATACTCGAACCAATTGGGGCGTGTTTGGGCAGCACCAGGCCACCTTCGCCAAACATGACATTCAACTGTCGCTGCGTCACGATGACAATCAGCAATTTGGTGGTCGGGTTACCGGCAATGCCGGCTGGAGTTACCCTTTCACCGACAATGTTCGCTTGCTGGCCAATTTCGGTAGCGCTTTCAAGGCACCAACATTCAATGAATTGTATTTTCCGGGATTTAGCAATGCTCAATTGCGTCCCGAAGATTCACGCAGTTATGAGTTTGGTTTACGCGGCAAGGACGGTTGGGGAAACTGGTCGTTCAGTCTGTATGAGACACACATCGATCACCTCATTGCCTTTGATGCCAGCACGTTCATTCCCGTCAATGTGGATCAATCCCGAATACGGGGCTTTGAAGGTATCGTCAGTGCAGAAATCAAGGGATGGCTATTAAATGGCAATTTGACATTACTGGATCCACAAAATCGTTCTTCCGGCCCTAATCGCGGTAATATATTACCGCGCCGTGCCGAGCAATCCTTTCGTATCAATGCCGATCGACAATTTGGCCCCTATCGGCTAGGAGCTACTCTACTGGTGGAAGGCGAGCGTTATGACGATCTTGCCAATACCCGTAAGCTGGATAGCTATGTTAAATTCGACCTTCGTACGGAATATATCATCAACAAAAACTGGCGCCTCCAGGGGCGCATTGAAAATTTATTCAATGAACGCTATGAAACAGCAGCATTCTTTAATCAACCCGGGCGAAACTTCATTGCCATGCTTCGCTATCAACCTTAACTCGGAGTCCCCATCATGCTGACTTTATCGATTCGTCACCAAATCATCATCGGTTTCTTGCTTGTCGCGCTCATGATCATGACACGCGGCCATCATTTTGCCACGCTGTATAGCCTGGCCGATGCATCCTGGGCGATATTCTTCCTCGCTGGAGTCTACTTGCGTTCTGCTTGGCCTTTGCTAGCACTGATCGCTCTGGGAGGATGGTTAGACTTCGCAGCAGTGCACTGGGGAGGAGTCGATGATTTTTGCATTTCACCAGCTTATATGTTCATGTTGCCCGCCTATTTTTCATTATGGATAGCCGGACGCTGGTATGCACAGCGTCATCAGTTTTCCTGGCAAACCTTCCTTCCCTTGAGTACGAGCATCTTGGGTGGACTTACTCTGTGTGAATTGCTTTCAGGCGGTGGATTCTACTTTTTTTCCGGACGTATTGCTGAAACCAATCTACAAGAATTTGGTGAGCAGGTAATCAAGTATTTCCCGCTCTATATCGAAACATTCCTGTCTTATACCGTAATCGCCATCTTGATTCATACCTTTCTTGCTCTGCTGCATCGCCATTCCAGCCGCACCGCCATACGGTAAATTGAATGTTTATAAGGTGATCCTATGACTGATGCAGATCGTGCTCAACGCTACCGGATACGCATGCAACGGCAAAAGGAGGTTGTTGACGCAGCCATCGTACGTGCCGATCGAACACAAGGTTTGCTCCTTGTCCATACTGGTAATGGCAAAGGCAAATCATCCTCCGCATTTGGCATGATTGCACGTGCATTGGGTCATGGCATGCGTGTCGGCGTTGCACAATTCATCAAAGGCCGCACTGATACCGGCGAGGAAGCTTTCTATCGTAGTCAGCAGAATGTGATATGGCATATTCTCGGAGAAGGTTTTACTTGGGATACTCAAAATCTGGAGCGTGATACTGAAACAGCCCAACGCGGTTGGGCTATTGCCCAATCCATGCTGCAAGACCCCGCTTTCGATCTGATCATCCTGGACGAATTGACTTATCCGATCAAGTTTGGTTGGTTAGATCTTTCCATGGTATTGAATGATTTAAAGAAACGTCCACCCATGCAACATGTGGTTGTAACTGGCCGGGCGGCACCCGATGCACTCTGCGCCTTGGCAGATACGGTTACAGAAATGACAGACATCAAACACGCTTTCCGCGCAGGAATTCAAGCCCAGAAAGGCATTGACCTATAAATATATTTTTAGAGAAATTTTCAGTCGGGAAAAATTTTTGCATTTGATATTACGCGGCGTGCAAACTCACTGCACGAAGTCTTCGGGGAATGGCATTCCTGAATTTTCACGACGCAATATATTGATTTGCTGTTTCAGTTTCTCCATGTCTGACCATCCCGATTCATCGATCGACGGAATCCAGCGCGCACGCATATAGCCTTGTCGATCAATGAGAAACTCCATGTGCGGTGGAATTGTTCCACGACCAATAATGTCAGGATGCGTCAGCGTTCTGCGTGATAATGCATAACTGCTCACAATCTCATGAGCGTTCTGTGTGATTACTGGAAAAGGCATTTGTTCAGTCATAGCCGACAATTCCTCGGATGACAAATCGTTTGCAGGTACAGCCAATACCGCAATATCCTGTTTTTGCGAATCAAAAATTGCTTTGAGTTGCTCCATCCTGTCTTTGGATTGTGGCCAGGAGAAAATCACTAACAACACGGATTTATTTCCCCGGAAATCCTGCAATACACCTGTATCTCCATTCAAAGTGCCAAAATGGAAAACAGGAGGTTTGACATAAGCTCTGCCCGAAACAACTTCAGGCGTCAATGGCCTTGCCTGATAACCTCTCGATAAAGCGTGAATATAATTGACCAGATCCCAGCGCTCTTCCTCAGTCAGTTTGTCTGCATATCCTGGCATATCGGTGTTAGTCATGCCATAACTGATCCAGTTGTAAAAATCTCCAGGAGTATGCTCAGTAGTATGTGATTCCGTCAGCAAGTCAGGTAATTTTGTAGACAGAGTTCTCGATTTGATACCGTTGCCCTTACCCTGAGCACCGTGGCATTCGGCACAATGCTTCTCATACAAATTACCCCCCGTAGCCACAGAGGTTACATCAAAAGGAATAAGGGGACGGCGATAAGTTTCAGGAAATGCTTGGATCGTCAGCGGTGGTAATGCGATGGCAAAACCCAATATTAGCAATACAGCAGGTATACCAATCAAATTTTTTACCTTCCAGTTTCTGGATTTTCCTAATTGCAACGCTACAAAAGCCATCAGTACAATTGCAACTCCTATCCAGACTTGAATAGCAACAAAAGGTTGATTCCATGTGGCATTGATCGAGAATCGAAATGGAAAGGGCCAATTCTCAATCTGCACGTACTTTACAGGTGTGGTATTGGTAATAATCGTTGCAAGAAGTACTAGGAATAAAGCCAGAAAGAATTCCAAACCTACCCATTTCCTGAGTCCTTTCCTACCTAAACTGGCAGCTTCGGTCTGATTGTCCTTGGATAGCAGCGGTAACCAATGTGATCTCACTCTGGCTGCAATCAACAGGATAAATCCCAATATCAGAATTTTAGTACTTAGAAGCCATCCATACGGTGTAGCAACGATGGCTGCATAATGACCATCAAATATTCGGTCTCCCACTATGACGCCAGTAAAAACGATCAGTAACATTACCGGAAAAGCAATGGAAGAGAAACGCCCCAAGGTTTCGATCCGGGAATGATTTTCTTTTTTTTCACTGTCTTTCCTGTAGTTCTCAAATATCAGTAACAGGAATGCTGGAAGTGCTCCAAACCATATACCAGCCAGAACCAAATGCACAGCATAAGGTAATATGGCTACGAAATTTATTTCATCAGATGCGGAATGGCTGGCGAATGTACTGATAATCAGAGGCATTGCTGCAGTTACAGCACCTAAAATATACTTCCACTTCGCTCTCGGAGTATTACGAATATAAAGAACCACTGATGCCAGTAAAAAAGCACTGGCAACGCGCCACATCCATGTTTGACCCACGCGTGTATCAAGCAAAAAACCAAACCAGACATCTTGTTGCCATAAATGAACTACATTACCTGTAGCTTGGGCAATTGTGGTGACTAAGATTGTGAATAGACCTAGAGGGATAATAGTAATAAGCCAAGGAAATAATCCTTCAAGCTTCTTTATCCAACTCTCAGAATAGGCGTGTTTACCAGTGCTAGTTATAGCAAGGAAGACACAACTACCTAACAGAATCAAATTAGCTGCAAGTTGAAACCAACGTGCAAGTGCGGCTACAACCTCTATCATTTTTACTACATTTTATTCTTAACATTAAAATCAAAGCTTGACTCAATAACATGTCCATCCACAGACATCACGCGATATTTCACCGTGTAACTCCCTGTTTCAATCTGTGGCAAGCCAAGAACTACCGATTTGGGATCATCAGCTACAACCTCGGGATTTTTGTCTGTAATAGGATTTTTCTTGGCATCCAAGACAGTTACCGAAGCATAAGATGCTTCAATTTTTTCATTAAACCACAACTGTATTTGCTTGGGTGGTACTGACAGAGAAGCACGGCGCGGCGGATCCGACTTGACAAGAGATGCATGCGCCATAACCGCATTCGTTTGAAATATCAAAGTTAGTATTGCTAACAACTTACTTGTAGGTAACAAGTATCTTGTTATGAATTTTTTAAACTGGATCATTTGTATTGATGCCTCTTTTTGATAATCACAATTTTTGATTATTCCAACAAGGATGAGTTCAATAGATTCCTCATCCTATAAAATCTAGAATTGAAATCCTATGCAGCGGAAGGATTTTTGCGTTTACGCATGAGGAAGAAAGCAGCAATTGCGATAACTGCAACAATCGGTCCGAT
>JAMWZR010000032.1 GCA_024282035.1 Nitrosomonas sp. | reverse complement strand
GCGGGCAAGTTCAGGCCGCTACGACCGTTGCAACCGGCTTAGCGTGCTTTATTTTCCGTTTTCTGAGGCGACCCCATTATGACTCCACCAAATCCGATAGCGGTGATGCTTTTGCGTAAGCTCCCCCGTCAAGTAGACATTGTCCGATAGAGATTCGGAACCGTGGTTATCCGAGGCATAAACTGCACCGGCGGAATGTTACCTAACGCTTCATGCGGTCGGTATTCGTTGTAATCAATCAACCACTGGTCAGTGATGGCTTGAACCTGTTCAAGATTGGTAAAAAGATACGCATCAAGCACCTCAGTCCGGTAAGTCCGATTAAAGCGCTCGATAAAGGCATTTTGGTTTGGTTTGCCCGGCTGGATATATCGGATGGCGATACTTTTGGCCGCCGCCCATTCAGTGAACATTTGTGAGACCAGTTCAGGCCCATTGTCCAACCGTATGGCATTGGGTGTACCATAGCAGTCAATCAGGCGACTCAACACGCGTATCAATCGCGCTGAAGGGATTGATGTGCCGATCTCGATGGTCAGGCACTCTCGGTTTGCTTCATCTATCACATTTAATGTTCGGAACCGTCTGCCACAGTACAAAGCGTCATGCATGAAATCCAGTGCCCAGCAGCGATTCGGCGCGTTCGCCAGCTCTAGCGGTTGCCGAGATCGATCCGGCAATCTCTTCTTGCGTCGCCGAGGCATGTTCAAACCCATATCGCAATATATCCGATGTACGCGTTTCTTGTTCCAGCAACGACCGTCTAGCCGTAGCCTGGCGAAGCACTTCCAGAATCCCCAGCGTCCATGCCGGGTAACGATAGCATTGAGCGCATCAATCACTTCGGCGTCTCGTTCGGATGCCAGTGCTGGCCTTTTGTAGTACGCCGCCCGCGATAGGCCAGCAATCTGACAGGCGCGCATAATCGACAATCTGGTTTGCACCAAATGCTCGATTACTTCGCGCCTGGCCGACGGCGTCAGAATTTTCGGTTTAAAACGTCCTTGATCGCTGCATTCTCCAGCGCCAGATCAGCATACATGCGCTTGAGCTTGGCATTCTCGGCTTCTAGCTCCCGTAATCGCGTAAGCTCGGATACCTGTACCCCTGCGTACTTGCTCTTCCACTGGTAGTACGTGGCGTTGCTAACACCGTGCTTACGACACAACTCAGCCACCGGCATACCAGCCTCGCCTTCTTTCAGTACTGCAACAATCTGACTTTCTGTAAATCTATTTCTCTTCATGGAAATCTCCGTGATCTGGAGGTTCCGAAATTCTACTGATCTTTGTCTACTTACAGGGGGAGTTTACGGGTAGACTCCAGAGGCAATAAGCGCATCCCGCTGAGGATTCAATGTCTGACTACCATCATTTTTTGACACACAGACATAACCAACAAGCATATTAATTTTTAAACCACAAGAAAAGATAGAACTAAAACTGCAAGATTGCGTAGTTTTTCTCAATGAGTATTCTTGCTAATTTAAAGCCATGTTTGAAGGAATTTTAAAGTACAAGATAAACGGACGTTTGTCTGGTATTGATATAGCGCGTGATGTTCTTGGCTTGCTTCCTATTCCACTCATCGAAAGATGAATAGAGTGACATGTTATTAATGGAAATAAAGCGACCTGCACGAGCCAGAACAAAAAAGGCTAACTTTTCGTTCGAGCGGAACGACATCAGGATTTTGGTAGGCGTCTAGTCTCTAAATTGGGATTGAACTCGATATGTTAAAACTCACTGCTTCATCAGTACAATCTTCCTATACTAGGCTTGCTTCATTATTTGCTCTTAGTTAAGGCCATAATCTAAGTATATTAGGGTTAAAATTTAGATTGTTAGATTTAGGAATAAATATGACCAAACCCCAGTTACTAGATTTATCCGTTCTGGTGAGCTAAGCCTGTCAGACAAGGAAATTCTGTGAGCGTCAACACTCCCATGGAAAGCTTGCGGGGATCGGGATTGTATGGAATGCGGTTTGAAACACGTCGTCAGGCACTGGATAAAGTGATTGATTGGCTTAAAACTACTACAACTAGAAAAGACTGCATTCAACATTGAATTACTTCAGTTCAATGAAGTTTGAGCAAAACTGGCTTGTGGTTCAGTTGGGAAAAATCGCATAATAAGCACACTTTAGGATGTACGAATTATCGGGGCAAGTTCAATGTTAGCTTCAAGAGAGGTCAATTTACTATTACTCAAAGATAAATTAGAGTACCTTCTTTCAGAATTAGGAATATCACAAAAGACACTCGCAGGTGCACTAAACGTAAGCTCCGACGTAATTTCTCACTGGAAAAAAAACGGTCGAATTCCTAATAGGCATATTAATTCATTATGTAAGTATCTTGGTGGCATTAAAAGAAGTGATTTAGAATCCTGCACAATGGAAGAATTTCGTGCTTCTGTGCAAAATCGTTGGTTGGCTAATAAGGGAGACCGTTGGAAGGCATTTATACAGTTACATCGTTGTCTTGAAGGACTGGACATTGAAATTGTCTTTGGCCCTATAACAAGCACAGGGCTAAAGGGAATATATCAGGAACCGCAGCCTAACTACATGCTCCAGCGGATAAAACGGGTGTTCGTTAACGATGGGATCCGATTTAAACTTTCAACAGAGAAAGCCAAAGTATCAGGTTATGACCCGCAAGCATTTTTACTGGTGATTGAAAACCCAGAAACGGTACAAATTTTTACGCCAGATATCCATAATCTAAAACAATCAATTCACCATGAGCATTATTCAATGCCCTCCTGCAATTTCGAACCTCTCTATGTTGGGTTGCCAATGGGCATGCATGTAGCGTATTGGCTCTCTCTTGCAAATACTCCACCCAATGACGTTTGGCAAACCTTGGTTGAACTGAAAAATGGATATGCAGTAGATAATCTTGTACGTTGGTTAATCGATAGCCAATGTAGGTTTAAGATTAATCTCGTGAGATTTATTGTAAACAGCTAGGGAAACGCTGATTAATTCATTGAGCAGTAGAGATTAATCCAAATAATCATGGATTATTGCAAAGAATCCCCGGATTTTGACTTGAATCATCCCATTTTTTGCATTATTACTCTAATTTTCTGTTTTTAAGGCGTAACTAGGAGCTTGTCCGAAAATACTCTGAGACCAAGCTGCTGTTGTTTTGGACAATGCCTTGCGCTTAGAAGGCTGCAACCAAGGCATCACCTTGTTGATTTCAGACAAAAGACGATCTCTGCGTGTTTGTTTCTTCATTGCTGCATATTTCAGGTCATAAAATCTTGATTTAATTTGCTTATCCCACACTATCAGTAGGATGAATTTTATCAAACCTTTGTGACCTAAGTCGACGCGATCAAATAAATCAGTGTTTCCCTAGGAAATTCAACTTTTCTCAACTGCATTTAATGGATAAGTGTATTTGTTTCAGATAGTATGAGTTGTCTTCAAACGAGGTATAAATTTCCAATCAGAAGACTGATTTATGGTTTATAACAGATTAATTATATGGGGAAATAAATATGACTAGCTTGGTGGATAACGCGCTTGATTTGGCAGAGAGTGGGATAAACAGTTTTCAGCAGACTATTTCAAATCAATCAGACCAAGAAATAACAAACTGTTTACATGATCAAGGCTATCAGTATGGTTTAAATGTGGCGCATGAGGACGTTCAGAATGGAACGGTAGGCCAGAGCCATTCTACATCGTATGAACATGCGCATGATGCATGTCACGTTGACCAATATGGTTCACAACATTCAACAATTACACTTCCGTCAATGAACCCATGGGAAACTGCTACTGAAATAATGTTTACGCCTACAGAATTGAATGGTGGCGAGCAGCAAATGTTGGATGCACCACATGTATTCGAGCAGGGGTTTCATGAAGGATATACTCAGCAAGCAGCAGAAGAATTAGCACCACACTTTGAAATTGAGTGGGGACACTCAGAACCAAATCAATCATCAATTTTTGATTCTGTTAGTATGGATTCAAACAGTCAAAGTGCACCAAGCAGTAATAGCACGGACGACTAGAACCTAAAAATTTCCTTAATAACGAATAGGAGGAAGTAATGATTCACGATCCGGACGAATTTACTGCATTGCCAGAGTCGAACCGCTTAGATAGCTCAAATGCCGTTTATGGTACACCTGGATTGGATGCAAACTATCACTCACTACAAACCACTCCTTTTAGCTGTGTTCCTGTAACAGAAGGTGAAATCATTGAATCCATCACAGGCGTGCATCTTTCCGAGGCTTATTTATGCACTGTAGCAGCTGAGCATGACTGGTTGACAAGTGCTAACGGCACAGAGCCAGAGAACCTAGGTAATCTGCTGGAGTTACATGGCATTGAAACACGCCATGTAGATCATGCTGATTTAGGTGATATTGCACATGAATTAACCCTTGGCCATAAAGTTATTTTGGGTCTGAATAGCGAAAAATTGATTGATACAGAACAACCAGATTTTACAAATTGCACAAGCGTTGCTAGTCATGCAGTGTGGGTAACAGGTATTGATACTACGAACCCATCTGATATTAAAGTTGTAATTAATGATAGTGCGGATCCCAATGGGGCAGCTAAGGTATATGATGCAGAACAATTTGTTGATGCGTGGGATGACATTGGTGAAACTTATGTTGCTACAAACCAAACAAATTTAGCTAATGTTGAGCATGAGCTAACCTTTAGCCATGCGGATATTGATGGCGTGAACAGCGAAAAACTGACTGATGCAGAGCTGTCTGATTTTGATAAAGAACAGTTTTCTATCAATAAATAAATTACACAAACTGTCAATACTATGGTTTTGTTCGATGCTTTTGACGCGCTCAAACCCTCTAATGTTAAAGATGGAATTAATATCAGTGCTCATCCAAATAGCGTTATAGAGGAAACCAATGCACAGCAGATCGCTAGTACATTGGATGATACTAACATAGCGGGTGCCGCTACAAACAAGGAATAACCATGTCTATCATTTTACCCCAGGAAAGTTTTTTTAGCAATGCCTGGAACACAACTAAAGGTGCAATTAAAAACGTAGTGATCTTTAATTCATATTTAGCTGATAAAGCTGCACAGAGTGCAGCAAATCAGCTAGCAGCTCAACGTGGTTTTGAAGAAGCTCGCCTTAATATGGAGCTAACCAAGTTGAAAGCTCAAGCACTAAGAGATATGGAGAATCGAACTTGGCAATGTTCCGAAAACTGGATAGCCCGTGAATTTAGTAAACAGGAAAATGAGAAAAATCGCTTGCATCAGCAAGAGCTTGCTGCCTATACCAAACAATGGGACTACAAAATGCAACATGAGCGCATGGATTTTGAGCTTTTGTTACAGCAAGAACGAAAAGCCATTGATTTGGAGATGCAACAAAATAACTACTCAATTCAGATTGCGCTATCTTTGCTTGGCGCAATAAATGCACGTGATACAGATGAATATCGGCGCTTATTAAATAATTTTCCATTACGCACATCTCCATCAGTTCTAATCAAAGGAGTTGAAGAAAAAAATGCTAATGGAGATCGTATTCCATTTTTAGTGACTATTTCACCGCCTATTATTGATTTTGATCCACATCAGATAAAGCAAGAAGGTGCATTCATACAGGAAACACCGCTAAATGAGGCAATGCGCAATTTTCTTTGGAAGCATTACCCTAAAAACGATTCTGAGCGTCCTACGGAATTTATTGGTAGCTTATGGGAAAGCAATAAATATCGTAGTGAAGCAGCCATTAAGAATCTACATTACCTAATACCAGTGGTTCCAACCTTAGTGATTAATTCTGAAATTCAAGGCGAATTTTTGAATCTTCATGCTGGGGTTTGGGTAGCTGGAAAAGAGTGGGTTTTTATTCCTATTATGTCGAACTTCGATGTTTATAAATTCATATCTGCAATTGCAAAACACGAAGCAATTGAATGGCACACTGAACGCGAAGAATTAATCAAGCAAAAATTTGACGCAAAACGCCTGACAGAAATTTATGGTAACAAAGAAATCAACTGGCAGTTATTGCAAGAAGAGTTACAGATTAGAAAGACAGATAGTGACTTTATACACAAATATAGACCAACGAAAGAGTCACTTAAAACTTTAGAAAAATACTTAGCAGTTTTACATCAGGTAGTTGCTTGTTTAATGATTGATAAGTATTTCTTGTATAAATATCAAACACCTCCAAAGCTGCCATCCATATTGCCGGAGCTGTTAAAAAATATTGAATTAGGCGAACAGAAGTTTATCGTTGATTTGGTCGTTGAGCATTGTGGTGCGCTTTGTCAAGACATGGATAACAAACACCAACAATCAGAAGACTTGTGCCATTTTGCAGGCGATCTCGAGCAACCTATACTGCCTGATTTAGCTTGCGAAATCTCATTTGAATTAGCGTTCAGTTTATTACGAGTCAATAATTTTGAAAGTGCCATCGATCACTTCACAGCCTCAATCCGCTCATTTTTACTAAAACATAATGAAGATGAAGGATTGCTTGGAAATATTAAACAGCTAAAACTAACATTGTCTTTGAAAGATAAAAATTACTTTTCAAGGCTCGAACAATTCGTTTCATCATTTCAAAGTTTAAAAACAGAATCTGCTCAGGACGGTAGTGTACTGCAAGCTTGGATTCATTCCATAGAATGCTTTAACCACCTAGGACGCAATGTGATAACAGAAATTCTCGATAATAAATATCAACAAATTCAAAAGCACTATGATGACTGGTTAAGTATCCAGATACAAATTAAAAAGCTATTAGAACAACAAGCAGAACAGTCAAAATCAAAAGATGCACGCTCACAAATTCTTCATGATACAGAAAGAGTGACTAAGCAAGATTTGCTGCTTCAAGAATCTATTACAACGTTCAAACATGAAATAGATAACCCGCTCATTACAATCGCAACTTCTGGAACAACCAGCAGTGGCAAAAGCTCCCTAGTCAATCTCTTGTGTGGTGCGCCTATTATGCCTGTTGCCGTTCAAGAAATGAGCGCGGGTACTGTTGTTATAGATCATCATCCTACCAATCGCACGTTAAAAATACCTCATACAGACGGAATCCCTACGGAATATACTGGTGAATGGTTTGATATATCCGATGATGATATTGCTAGCCGTTTAAAAAACATCATGAATTATTATCGGCAATTACGTGAAGAGAATAGGGAACCTCCCGCACCACGTTTTGAACTTCAATATCCAACGCGGATAGGACTAAATCCAGAAAAAACAGGACTGCCTGCAGGGTTTAGATTGCGTATTATCGACTTGCCAGGTTTAAAATACATAGCTGATGAACACAATAGAGATGTAATTCGTCAAGAAATTAAGCCTGCTTTGTGTTTAGTAACATATAACAGTGAGGAAACAGACCCTAAAAAGCAAGATGCATTACTTGAGCAGGTAGTAGAGCAGGTTCGAGAAATGCGTGGTTCACCCGCGCGAATGTTGTTTGTCTTAAATAGGATAGATGCATTTCTACGTGATGGCGATGGCAATGTACAAGCAAAAAATTTTGTTGCAAAAATACAGAGAAGCATCTGTAAAAAGATTGCAGACAATCTACCAGAATATCGTGAACAGGCAGAAAAATTAAAAGCACAACCACTAAGCACAGCACCTGCGTTATATGCCCACCAGATATTAACCTCGGAAGTGGATGGTGTCGTTATACAAGCCATCACAGCGATTGATAAAACGTATAACAAATTAATAGCTCAGGATGTGATTGAGGAATTACCAAGAAAAACTAGCCAATGGTCTGTTGATGAGCGAAAACAAGTTGCTGAGTTTGTATGGAGCTCATCATATGGCAAAGAACTCGATCAAACACTCTCTGCACACATTCAACAAAATATCCCACAACTACTATTGCCACACTTGCTTAAAGCAGTGACCGATTCTAGTAGCAAAGCTCTTGAGGTGGCACATCTGATAGTTCACACAAAAATTCACGCCACCAACGAAAACTATCAAAAGGAATGTGATCGTTTATCACGAATTGGCGCGGATTTGAAAAACTTACGAACAAGCTTTGAGAAAGATATGTTAGCAGCACTTAATCAGCTTAAGCCTGCAGAAGTTGGTAAAGCTGCTATCGTTGGCATATTGATTGATGTGGCTAATCAGTTGCAAGTTGCCTATAAATTACCAGAAGGCAGCCTCGCGCCATTCTATGACTGGACATTTCAATTAGGGAAAAGCATAGAATCTTTTATGAGTTCTATTGCAGACTCTATTGTTGGCGGAATAACTAGGCCGAAAGATGAATGCATTTCATCTTTATCGCCAGTAGAGCGACAAGCCATTTCTGATACATTAGCGCTATTCAAAGCATCGGAATACCATCGTTTTGTGAAAGAAGGTGGGATATTTGAGGCTGAGCAAGATTCATCTGAAGCTGAAGCGTTAGCAAAAATTAATCAAGCGCTTAACAAGCTTTCAGAAGTAATCGCCAACAGTATGAGTAGTATTTTGGCACAAGTTGCCGAACGTGAAATTGGACGAGTTCAAGATACATTTGAAATGCTAATGGCACATTACACCAAATTACTGGGAAAAAATGCGCAAAATATCGCAGGCGACATACAAGCATTGGCTATTACACCATCTAAGCTAGTTCGGATAAATAAGCCGCTCATACTACACATTAGGCTGAAAGCTGGTTTTTCTACAAAAGAGACAAAAAGAAAAGTGGCGGTTGGGGAAGAGGAGGTTATTGTTGGCACAAGGCTAGTAAAAACAGGGGAAAAAAGATTGTGGTATACGCTATGGCTTGCCAAAGAAAACATTTATGAAGAACAAGATGTATATGAAACTAGAACAATATATGAAAAACGTCATTTTGATGTTGCTGTTATTCCAAGTTTGCACGATGTGTTAGGTGATTTTATTTATCAGGCAAAAGAGTCAAGAACGGAAGCTGAATTTGTAAGATGGTTTAATGAACAAATTCATGAATTTCTATCTGGAATAGCAAAATACCAAGAAGATCTGCTAGTCGAATATCGTGACCGACTAGATACAATGATGAAATACGCTAGCCAAGAAAAAGAGCTTGAGATTGGTAAATGGCAACCAATAGAGACCCAAGTGCGTTCTTTGCAACAGCAGTTAGAATCTTTGAATGAGGTGCAGCATGGAATTGTTTTGCAGAGATAGAGGCGAACTATATAAAGCAATCGAGAAAGTTTCCCGAATAATGGGGATTACAGTTGATTATGAATTTCTAAGAAAGAATGGCATAACTCGTGATAGCCGTCGAGACAGTGACTCCAATACTTTCCAAAGATTATATCGAGAAAATGCTCAGTTTTTAGTATCACCAAAGTGTTATACCTTTTCAGACAAAAACCGAATCGATTTGGCCGCACATATATTGATACATATATTGCAAAACGAAATAAAGAGAGGGTCGACTCCAGAAGTGGATACTGAATGCGAAATTTACCCAAAGTATCAGACCTTGCAAAAACCCGCTTTAGAAATACGATCTACTTTCTTATGCTTAGTGTTGAAAGCTAAATACTTTTCGGGTGCGGGTATTGGACAGAAGGCATCAATTAATTTAACAGAACTACAAAATATTATTGGGCTATCTGATTATTTTTTATGCTACATACAAACAGAACATATTAGTCAAAAGTTGAGTGATATTAGCACTGCAATTCAGAGTATTGATGGGAACTCCGAGAGACAGTTATTAGTAACATTTAAGTTTGAAAGTAAAATAGCTAACGAAAATGTATTTAAAAATAAGCTAGAACTGAATTATTTCATGAGACAAGCTGCTTGCAATTCATTTGCTACGCAATCAATAGCGCTTCTAACACAAGCTAGTGCTTTGGAGGCGCTTGGATTTATTCGTTGTTAGTTATGTTTGAAATTTGGAATGCTATGAAAAGATATTTTACTTCAATTTCATTAATTGGCAGTACTTCTAGTGGCAAAAGTACATTAGGCAATTTACTGGCTGGTCGTCGTGTATTTCCCTCTGGAGTCCAGGAAACGACTACAAGCGTAGTTGATGTTATTCATCAAAAAATGCTTAACCATCGATCCAATATATTTATGACCAAACTTTCTGACAAACAATCTGACGGCATCCAAACGATCCAGTTTGAATCAGATGCAGAGGTTATGTCGAATCTTAATATGTTGATGAGTTTATATTCAGCATCAAATATTCATTTAAAAATAAAGCTTTCTATGAACACCAAACCCAAGTTAGGAAAAAAATGGTTGCGATATTATTTTCATAATGTGTATCTTCGACGTAAGAAATTATTGGATGAATTAGAAATACGAGATGGCTTTTTTATTCGAGACTTTCCGGGTTTCCAACATGAAACTGATAATAACCGTCTTACCTTATTAGAAAACTATCTAGATAGAGATGGATTGATTCTGTTTGTATTTAATGCCGAGGAGACTGATGATGTTAAAGAAAATAAACTCCTTGGCAGGCTTTTTGATGTTTTGCATCGTCAAAATAGAAATTGGCAGTCAGTTATATTTTTATTAAATAGAATGGATGCTTTTTATCGAGATAGTGATCCTGATGTCAATCTCACAAATGCATTAACAGCTCGCAAGCAAAGAATTAGAAAACTTATTTACGAAAAATGGAAAAAGAGAATAACTGATTCTGAACTAACGATTATTCCTGTAGCTGCTGGATTGGCTCTTTCTTCCGAGTTGCTGTGCTGGCAAACGGACTTTACAACCGAATCTGAGTGCAAAAATTTAAAAGAACATGTTGTCGATTATGGACTCTGTTTATTGCCTGACGAACTAACGAATACTTTATCTCGTAATGTAAATAAATGGTATTCTAAACAATGGTTGCAAGTTTACAACGCTATATATTTTTCAAGCGGGATGCATACTTTGGTTGAAAAATTGAAGTTTATGTGACTTGATGTTGCTACCGGTTGAAAATTGACCAAGGAGAAACAGAACGCAGGATACTACGCTGTATCCCGTCAGCGCAAGTTTGACAAAATAGAATGATTGCCTAAGAGTGTTTTGGTTCATCGTTACATAAAAAAAGGAACGATGAATGACAGAGAAGAATCAACGAACCTGTAGTGCCGGAGAGACCGTTCGTGATATACGTCGAGCAACCCGCTGCCAATATTCAACAGAAGAAAAGATCCGCATCGTGCTGGAAGGCCTTCGGGGCGAAGAAAGCATAGCTGAATTATGCCGCCGTGAAGGTATCAATACGAATATCTATTACCGCTGGTCAAAGGAATTGTTGGAAGCTGGAAAGAAGGTTAGCCGGGGATACTATTCCCGAAGCGACATACGATGAGTGTACGTCGTAAAATCAAATTGGACTATAGGGCGGTTGAATTAAGAGATGGTTTAACTCATCAGATGAGAGTTTGTTGATTTTTTGGCATAAAACATCTGTCGTCGCAGCACTAAGGTCCGCTGTTTTATTTTTTCAAGTTCATTCAAGATGGATTTGTAAGCTCTCCAGAGCATAGAAGACAGATCAAATGTGTAATCCCCCGCTTTCTGCAGGGGATTGACTCAACCTTTTGAAGTTTTGATTTAAATTACGACAATGTCTGTAGCGGTCATGGCTAGTCCAGTACTCAATGCGGCAATTTGTACTGCGATACCCGTACCATTACCATCCGCATCATAAAGTAGCGCACCGGTTGCGTTGTTATAAATCACGTAATCGTTAGCATCTTGCGCTTGATTACCCACTCTGAATTGACCAGGTTCAAGTAGTCCAGTGCTAAGTACTGTAAATGTAGCATTCTCAAGCTGGATCGTGTCATTAACAACATTGAAGTCAGTGATGGAGTCAATCGAATCGGCTGTAGTAATTCTGAAAATATCGTTTCCAACACTACCAGTTAATATGTCAGTTCCTGCACCGCCATCGAGTAAGTCGTTTCCGGCTAATCCATTCAACTGATTTGCGGCAGAATTTCCAGTGAGTGTATTCGCCAAGCCGTTACCCGTGCCACTGACTGCTATAGTTCCTGTCAAAGTCAAATGCTCGACATTAGTAGGCAGCGTATACGAAAGTTGTGTACTGACAGTATCTTTGCCTTCATTGAGTAATTCAGTAATAACATCACCTGCATTTTCGATAACATATGCATCATCGCCTTGACCTCCTTGTAATGTGTCCGAACCAGTCCCGCCTGTGAGCGAGTCGTTGCCAGCACCTCCACTCAAGGTATCGTTGCCACCATTACCATTGAGAGTGTCGTTGCCTGTCAGTCCAATTAATTGGTTGGCAACGGAATTCCCGGTTATGACATTCGCCAAATTATTACCTGTGCCATTGATCGCTGCATTTCCCGTCAGAATCAGATCCTCAACGTTATTAGGTAATGTGTACGTCAATCGAGAACTGACTGTATCCACCCCTGCATTGATAAGCTCCGTGATAAGATCGCTATTATTCTCTACAAAATAAGTATCATTGCCCGTACCACCTTGCATAATGTCTGCACCTGACCATCCGATGAGCGAGTCGTTGCCACCGCCGCCATTCAGAGTATCGTTACCCGCTTGACCATTCAGTTCGTTGTCAGCACTATTGCCTGTCAGTACATTATTCAAATCATTGCCGGTACCATTAATCGCCAGTGTGCCGGTTAGCGCCAGATTCTCCAGATTGGAGGGGAGAGTATAGGCAATATTGCTATTTACTTTATCAATGCCCTCGTCCAGGAACTCAGTAACCACATCGCTGGAATGATTGACAACGAATGTATCATTTCCCGATCCCCCAGCCATGGTATCCGCACCACCAGCGCCATTGAGCGTGTCGTTACCTGCACCGCCTTCCAATGCATTATTCTGAGCATTTCCAGTCAAATTATCGTTGAAGTCACTTCCGATTAGATTGTTTATGGCAGTTAATGTGTCTAGCCCAGCACCGAGTGTATTTTGCTGAGTAGCAATAGCAAGTGAAACAGTAACAGGTGCCGTGGCATGACCATACGTCACGGTTTCATTGGCAGCCGTACCAGATAACGTATCGTTCCCGGCAGTACTGACCAGTAATTTTCCGGCATCGAAACTTGTTACGGCAACTGTGACAGGAGCTGTGGCACTCAGTCCCTCGGGATCGCTTGCTTTAACTATTAATGAATATGTATCACGGTCGTCAATGGTTGGCATGCCAGAAATGACACCAGTGTCCCCATTGATCTGCAGCCAGGCCGGTAGAGGATCACCATTAGTCAGAGTTGCACTGTAACTCAAGGTATCGCCATCGGGGTCACTGAAGGATGATCCTAAGTTGTAGCTCAGATTATTACCGAAAGTGACAGCTTGATCGATCAGGGCGGTGTTCAATAACGGTGCCTGATTCGATCCGGTATTGAGTGGTGACAACTGAACGACGGACTGAACCTGATTGCCATTCACATCATAGCGCTGTGCATAAATATTGAAGTCACTACCACCTGGATGTGAAGATTGCCAGCTTATTACGAAGCCACCATCACCTAATGCTGTGATTCCACCAGTAAATTGATCAAAATTTGAAGTGGTGTTGACTTGTATTTCTTCACCCATTGCAACGCAATCTGCAGTGTAACGCTGAGCAAAGATACCGTATGTAGAAGTAGCATCCTGATTGAAGGAGGTCCAGCTCACTACAAAACCTCCATCTGCCAGCGCTGTGATCCTTTGACCTATTTGATCATTGATTGTGGTCGTGTTTACCTTGAATTCACCTCCCACGACAGCACCGCTGGCGTCATAGCGCTGCGCATAGATACCGAAGCCGCTGCCATCTTGATTGAAGGATTCCCAACTCACCACGAAACCACCACTTGCTAGTGCTGCAATTTTGGGAAACCATTGATCACCCGCAGTGGTTGTGTTGACGCGGAACTCTGTTCCATGAGGAGAACCATCAACATCATAGCGTTGTGCATAAATACCATAAGTTGAGGCAGCGTCCTGATTGAAGGACATCCAACTCACCACAAAACCTCCATCAGCTAAAGCAGTGATCGTAGGATTTTCTTGAAAATTTGCCGTAGTCGTATTTACCCGAAATTCGCTGCCTTGCACTGTACTATCAGCGTTATAGCGCTGTGCGTAAATGCCATAACCACTACCATCCTGATTGAGCGACTCCCAACTTACTACAAAACCTCCATCAGCCAACGTCGTTACAGTATGTTCCAACTGTTCAAAAGCTGTGGTGGTGTTGATACGAAATTCACCTCCCACAGTTTCTCCATTTGCGTTATAACGCTGCGCGTATATGCCATAGTCACTGCCATCCTGACCGAAGGACTCCCAGCTGACTACAAACCCGCCATCGGCGAGCGTCGCAATTTTGGAACCTGTTTGAGAATTAGTCGTGGTGGTATTAACCTGAAATTCACCTCCTCGAGCTGTTCCATCCGAATTAAATCGTTGAGCATAAATGCCATTGTTACTACCGTCCTGATTGAAGGAGCTCCAACTTACAACAAATCCTCCATCATTTAGCGTAGTAATCGCGGAAGTAGCTTGACTATTTTCTGTGGTGGTATTAACCCGGAATTCTCCTCCTCTGTTAACCACATCAGCCACATAGTCACCATCGGCAAACCGCAATACCATAGCATCGTCAAGCGTGTCTGTTCCCTCATCGCCATTTGCGGTATTCGTATCACGAACGGTGATTTTTCCGATTTCGTTGGTTGAGAGCTGGTATTCATCATGATTACCAAGAAAATTGGCCACATCATTGCCACCACCGCCAATCAGCAGATCATTGCCTGCACCGCCAGTCAAAACATCATCTTCTACAGTTCCGGTCAATGTGTCATCGTTGGGAGTACCATCTATGATGGCCAGCACGCCGTCATAAGAGAATTGCAGCGCTTCAGCTTGAATTTTCCCCATGCAGGCTTCCAGTACCCAATCTCCATCCAATTCAGCCGAGCCGGTAAGGTTGGTAGAAGCAGCCACATGTGCCCGGGTCAGTTGTGCAATACGCTCAATAAATGCCTGTCCAGATTCACCTTTCGCTACTTCACAGCCATATAGCAGAATATCGCCGTCTTCCTCCAGATGCTGGCCGATCTGCTCCAGTTGTAGATCAAAATCATCAATGTTGTCATTGTTCAGTACGCTAGAACCGAGTGTGATGGTACCCGGCGATCCGTGCGTGATAATGTCAATAGCTGAGAGATTTGTCCTGCCTCGAAGGGCTATCAGAATTTGGTTGATGCCATGATGCTCGGCATTAAGCAGAATTGCTTCGGTTCTTTGCGGTAATTGTGCAATCAATGTCCGAAAATTTGCGATATGAGAATCAATAAATACGATACGATTTTCCATGATAATTCCTTATGGTTTGCGCTGTAGTGGATTCACTGACGCATCAATCCACTACAGTCTTCTGATTACTAATGAATAAATCCTCACACATCCTCAAATTTTCAATTTGCCGCAATCCAGCGATCTCGGGTCTTGATGAAACGCTTGGTTTCAACTGGTGACCAGGTATTAGGGGTCATTGGAGCAGCGACCTTGATTCGATAATCACAAACATAGCCCGTTGCACGAGCCTTTCCACATCCAATCTTCTCAAATCCCGTAATGGATATTGAGCGCTGAGCTTCTTTTTGGAATGAGCCAACCATGCACGAAAGGGCTAGATATGGATCATTGCTTTCCCGGATATATTTACATTGTTCACTCCTATCATTTGCTTGCTGACCAGCTTCGTCCAATATTCCCTGCAGAGCAGATAGCATTTCTTTTTCACTTGGTTCCACTGCCTTGGCTGCCCCAGTCGTAAATACAACTGCAAATGTCAATGCACATAAAATCGATGTTTTTTTCATGATTAATTTCCTATGGTTTTTGTTTATTAGATTGATTTAACCGAATCTGCTGCATGCAGATATGTTGAGAAACTGATGAAAATGTGTTCAAGGTAAGCTATTGATACTATTGAACTGCTTGCATACCTTAATGCACGTCAATCTCTAAACTTTGATTCGGTACATAGGTTCATACGCAGCAGAATAGAAAAATGGGGAAAATTATTTCTTCATGAAATTTTGTATTTCAGGATTTCTTTTACCCATTTTTTATTTTCTTGGCGTTTAGATAAGTAAGGCTGGCATCTATGGACATCAGTCAATTAAAGAAACCTAATTTATAAGGACATTAATGATGAACAATCAGGAATACAAAGCAGGATATGACTATGGGTTTACATCAACAATTGATCTAATAAGAGGAGCTCGCGATGCATACGAAGACAGGAAGAAAAAAGAGCGAAAAGATGAGGAATATTCACGGATGGTAGAGAAAGCCTATCGTGAGCATGAGGAAAATGAACAGCGGTTACGTGAACAAGAACGCAAAAAACGAGAATATGAGCAAGCTCAGCTGCAAAAGAGATCAGGGGGTATGCGAGCAGATCCACCACATACAAACAAACCAATAAAGAGCGAATGGAGTAACGGTGCCGCTATTACAGGATTTCTTATTTGTGCGGTTTGGGCTGCGACCCAGGCACAGGGATTAGGCGGCATCATAGTTGCCGGACTGATCGGAGCCGTTATGATGGGGCAGTTTTACGAAGTCCTTATTGGTTTTTCAATTTTGATAATGTTTCTTGTGGGCGTGGCTAATTATATATAGATTAAGGTGATTTATTATGTATGCTTTTTCGATCACTCAGGGAGAACAACGAAATTTTATGAAATCGATATCTTATCCATTGTCTCTGCTCAACAATAGCTTATCTCACAGAGGAAGTAGAAATGAGTTCAATCGACATTTCACAGATTACTATGTGGCGCTGAGTAAGTTAATGATGGGTCATGTCAAGAGACAGCTCTTTTTACAGAGGTTTAATGGAGATCTAAAAACTGCAACTGAAGAACTCTGGGCGGGAATCTCTCAAGAACATTATTTTTCAATATTTAAAAAGCGACCAGATTCAGCTGAACATTTACAGGCGCTAATTCAAACCCTGGAACCTCCTTTAAACGGCGATCTTTTCAAATGGAATGCCGAAAAATGGGTGGAGGGACTTACTGAAAAAATACAAAAAGCGATGGTATTTCTGGGCCAATCTAATGTTTCTGATGATGAAATATTGGAACAGCGCGCAATTGAAATTAACAAGGATCTGAATGAGACTAGACAGCAAGGATATGAGTTATTAGCGCAGCTGTTGCGATATGATAACAATCATCAAGAAAGTACTGAATCCGATGAAGATTCTTCAGTCTATGAAATAAGCGATGATGTGGATATTGAAGATTTAAAAGAGGGTAATAATACACACGAGGCAGACAAGCGTCTTCGAAATGCCTTAAAACAACAAATCACTCTTCTCAAGAGAATAATCGAGACTGAAGGCGAAGCAGCGGCAGATCAGAAATTGGGATTTACTGGAAGTGCCAAATTCTGCATCAATTTGAATGAAATCTTGACTCAAATACCTAAAATCCTGATACCTACTACGCGTATGCTGAATTGGTTGACTAACAATCGGGTAAGGGATTTTATGCGCCGTTTCGACAAAGATCCCTTGGGAGATTTCGTAGAGACCGTACAAAAAAATGATGACGATACAAACAAACGGGACGAATTCTCCACTGATGATGGTTTTATCAAAAATGAACAAGAGAAATGGGGATTCTGGGAAGACGTTCAGTCGGCGCTACAACAACCCGTGCTTAAAGCAAGAGCGTATCTGCAACGATCTGATTTGACCAGGAAGCAATACCATCAGGCCCAAACAAGGCTGCAACGCTGTGAAGAACAATACATTATGCATATGGCTATATTTGAATATCGTGCAAATGGTTACTCTCAGGAAGCAATAGGCCCAAAATTGGGTCTCACGCGCGACCAAGTTCGCTATAGGCTAAATGAAATGAGAAATTTGTTGAAGGATTTAAAAGATATGATTCAGTCAGAGAGGAAGCATGATGAGTAATGAAAAAAGCGATCAAGAAATTGATGAATTCTTTACCTGGTTGAAGCCACATCTGCGTTTGCCCGAAGAAACGGAAATCAATGTGCCACCATTAAACCCAGAGATTCTGGATCAGGCGTGGGAAGCGGCTCAGGCGCATCGTCGCTATCAACTGAAATATGGGGTTTATCATGAGCGGCTGCTTCCTTTGGCGGCATCTGACGGTTCTCTTCGCGACAGATCGGTTCGTATCAATAATATTGGCGGAGAATGGAGCGTAACGCGAGAAGAAATTCCGGGCGATTCCGAGTCACAAATTCTGAAATTCAAATGTCGAGAAGAATTAATTCCACATTTAAAAGGTCGTGAAGTCAAAGTGCAAATCGGTAAAGAAACATTTGTGCTTGGCCCGATTAACCGAAATGGTTCGGCCGAGATTGAAGTACCGCGAGGAATCGATATGACTCAAGCGATCGATGTGCATATTCAGGAACGGATGAATCAGGAGAAGGGCGGGGCATGACACGTACCGTACCGCAGCATTGGTTATTGTTTGTAGGTCCTGACAATACCGGGCTTGCTGTTCAGCTGGAACTTGATAAAAAAAAGAATGGTGAGCCGTTCTTTTTTTCGAAGGGCCCAGTTGGGGAAAGACTGGATATCGAGCTTAAATCCAGCGAGAACGATAACTCAGCACTGACCGGTGATCTCGAGAACTCGGCAAAAAACGGTGGAAGCTATGGATATGCCTTTCTTCAAAGCGAGGGGCATCTCCGAAATGAGGCTTCATTCCGCTTTCAATTCGAGAAAAAGTATCTAAATGGTGACGTGTTGCAGAATGTAAGCGGCGCAAGTGCTGATCTGCTGTTTGGATTGGCGGTTGTCACAGCGGTCAGAAGTGATTTGGAATATCGACCGTTTGCAGCGACCGGTATATTGAGTGATGGCGGTCAGGTACAGCCTATTGAGGGGCTGCAAGCAAAGATTCGTGCAGCACTCAACACTCCGGCACTGCGTGGAAGTGGGGTGATTTTTTATCCCAAGGCAAATGACAAGGATATCGATGCGGAACTTCGCTACGAAGTTAAACGAGCGCAGATAGCTCTAAAACCAGTTGAATCGCTAGAGGAAGCTGTTGAATACCTGGGTATAACGATTCAAGGACATTGGATAGACAACCCTTATCGCCGTCTTGATGTATTTGAATATAGACATAGACGTATTTTTTTTGGGCGTGAAGATGTAACTGAATCCTTGGCAATAAAATTATCCGATCGTGCCACACTGGAACGACCAAGTCTGCTCATTCTTGGTCCCAGCGGGGCGGGGAAAAGCTCACTGGTTCAGGCAGGATTGATTCCAGAGCTTGAGAAAAAACTCAAGGAAGAAAATCTATCACTTCTATATAGTATCTTTGATTTGAAAAGCGCAGCAAACAAAGATATCCAGGCGATTGCAGCTTCAATCCGATCTTCTTGGGGATTATTGCCCAGCCTAACCGCTTTGGCTGTTAGCAATGCCTCCAAGCAGCAAGTGGCTGTGACACCATCGGATGTGTTCGAAGCGCTTGTTTGTGATCTGATAGCCTTTCTGCCCGACCAAACACGCTTCGTGTGGGTACTGGATCAACTGGAACAGTTTTTTACCCTTGGATTGACCAAAGAAGCCGATGCTGCATTCATTCACTTGCTGCGTGAACTGCAAGCAAGAGGAATCTGGATCGTGGCAACTTTCCGCAACGATTTTTACAGTGACTTGAGAGCACATGATGGGATATCAAATATCTTTGACAAAGATGGGGTCCATGATCTTGAAAAGCCCGGTGAGACAGCGATTGAACGCATCATACAGGCACCTGCCGAACTTGCAAGATTGGAATTTGAAAAGGATGATAGAACATCAGAACTGTTGTCATTGAAGCTCAAAAATGACGCACTTAAGGGGGGCAAAGATATTTTGCCGCTTTTGGAGTTTGCGCTTGATCAACTTTTCGAGAAACGCGAGCTAAAGAATGGTCGGACGCAACTAACCTGGGCTGCATATAAAGCCATGGATGGTTTGCAAGGTGCAATTGGAAAACGTGCCGATGAGGTGTTGAACGAACTTGATCCGACAAAACAAGAAACGCTGGGGCGTGTGCTGCGCGCTTTAGCGAAGCTTCGTCGTGACGCAGTAGAAACTGAAGGTGAAAAAAGTACCTTTATTGCCAGTGTGGCGAATATAGAGGATTTTCCATTAGATACACCCGCACGCCGTTTGATCGATGCTTTTGCACATGAGAAGGCACGGCTCTTTAGCCACGATAGCGATAATAAAGGCAACGCACAAGTGAGAGTCACGCATGAAGCCTTGTTCACGCATTGGTCCACAGCAAGAGAAATCTTGAAAGAATCAATGAAAGATATGGTAGTGCGCGATCGGCTGGCTGACAGAGAAGCGGATTGGAAATTAAATGAAGAACATGCAAGTAAGTTATTGCCAGCAGGCTTACCGTTAGAGGAAGCGCAAGATCTGCTTGCACGTCGGAAAGATGAAAAGTTTTTGTCTCCAGAAATCATCCATTTTATCGAGCGATCAAGCAGTGCGGACCAGGAACGAAAACTGAAAGAGTCGGAAGCTCAACGACTTAAAACTAGGCTTACAACTATTACTGCTATCGTTTTGGGCATTTTGCTGGTCGTAGCCATAGGAGCGATCTATTATGTCAATGAAGCTCGTAATGAGCAGGCACAGATGCTGGCCAGTTCATACTTTAGTGAAGGAGCACGGCTTGTTGACGATGAACGATCAAATGAAGCGTTAGCCTACCTCGCTCGGGCAATACGTCTGGATTCTAAGGATGATACGGCTGCTGCACGTCTGGCAGCGTCACAGTTACTTACTCCAAAGTATCGTATTAATATAAGTAATTTTCAGATTAGATGTAATAATCTAAGCGTTGCACAATTATCCCTTGATGAGAGTTGGTTGTTGGCAGTATGTGGAGATACAACTGTAAAATGGAGTGCAATCACAGGCAAGTTACTGGAACCATTAGAAGATTATGAGGGGCTTCTGGGAAAACAAGAGGAATATCGTTGGTGGAGTCTTGGTCCCTATATTGAACCAGCTCAATTTAGTATCGACGGATACTGGGTAGTCAAAGTATTTCCCGATAAGACTGCTCGAGTATCGGAAGTGGCTACTGGAGTATGGGTATCTCCACCAATACAACATCAAGATTATATTCGTTCGGCTCAGTTTAGTCCTGAAAGACGCTGGTTGGTCACAATTTCTGGATATGATGTTATTCGTCGTGAGATTCAGGTTTGGGAAGCCGCAACCGGAAAACCAGTGTCAAAGTTGATGTTGCAAAATAATGAAGATATTAGTTCAGTTCAATTTAGTCCCGATGAACGTTGGGTGGTTACAGCTTCTTGGGATGGAACGGCTCGGGTATGGGATGCGATTACAGGAGAACCGATATCACAACCTATGAGACACAAAGATATTGTTAACTTCGCCCAATTCAGCCCCGATGGCCGCTGGGTGGTGACTGCTTCTAATGATAAAACGGCGCAAGTGTGGGATGCTGCTACTGGAGAACCCATGTCGAAACCAATATACCATGATGGGTTTGTTCGTTCAGTTCAATTTAGTCCCGATGGACGTTGGGTGGTCACTGCTTCTAATGATAAAACGGCGCAAGTATGGGATGCTGCTACTGGAGAACCCATATCGAAACCAATGTACCATGATGGGTTTGTTAGTTCAGTTCAATTTAGTCCCGATGGACGTTGGGTGGTTACTGGCTCTGACGATAGAACAGCGCGGGTGTGGAAAGCCGCAACAGGCAAACCAGTGATGCAACCAATGCAACACGAGAGCAGCGTCATCTCAGTCCAATTTAGCTTTAGTGGGCGTTGGTTAGTAACAGTTTCAGGAGATAAAAATAAAATTGTCCGGATCTGGAATGCTACTATTGGGGAATCGATAGCTCATAGATTGCAACAGGATAAAGATTTTCAGTCAATGCAAATTAGCCCCGATGGCCATTGGGTAGTTACAATTCTTAATGATAAAACAGCGCGGGTATGGGATGTTATTACTGGTGAATTTCTAGTCCAGTCATTGCAGCATACGGGAAGGATACAGTCAGTGCAATTTAGTCCTGATAGCCGTTGGGTAATTACAGTTTCTGATGACAGGACAGTCCGGATATGGGATGTATCTACCGGAGAACCGGTAATAGACCCATTGCAGCATGATGCAGAAATTCGGTCAGTTCAATTCAGTCCAGATAGTCGCTGGATGGTGACAGTTTCCCAAAATAAGACTCAAGTCTGGGGAGTCACCAAAGGAACAAGAGAGTTTAAGTTGCTGCTATCCCAGCATAAGGGAGCAATAATATACCATAATGATTCTGTTCGATCTGCCCAATTCAGCCCCGATGGTCGCTGGCTAGTAACAGTTTCTGGAGATAAAAATAACCTAGCACAGGTCTGGGATACCATTACCGGAGAATCAGCAACTCAACCAATGCAACATAATACAGAAATTCGGTCAGTTCAATTCAGTTACGATGGTCACTGGTTAGCTACAGCTTCTTGGGATGAGGCTCGAATCTGGAAAGTGGCAACGGGAGAACAAACATCACTACCAATGATACATAAGGGCCGGGTTAACTCAACGCAATTCAGTCCTGATGGTCACTGGTTAATTACCGCTTCTGATGACAAAACAGCCCGGGTATGGGATGTTAGTACTGGAAAATCTTTAGTCCAGCCTTTGCAACATAGAGAAGGTGTCATTACAGCGCAATTCAGTCCTGATGGTCGCTGGGTGGTGACAGCATCTCGAGATGGAACAGCCCGAGTATGGGAGGCTGCAACAGGGGAGCCGGTATCTGCTTCAATGGGACACAAAGACGAGAACTGGGTTAACTCAGCACAATTTAGCCCTGATGGTCGCTGGGTGGTGACAACCTCCGTTTCAACATCTGTTTCCGTGTTTAGAACAGTTCGGATATGGGAAGCTGCAACCGGCAAACCAGTATCTGCACCATTCAACCATCATAGCTACGCTAGTGATGTCCAATTTAACCCGCATAGTAATCGCATTATAACGTTATCGGACAAAGATTTAAATATTTGGGAGGTGTTGAAACTGCCGGGAAGTGGTACAGAATTCATGGGATTTCTAGAACGGATTTCTGGCTATTTAATCAATAGCATGAATGTGCTTCGAAATACACACCAATTGACCACGATTGTTGATTTGAGAAGTTGGTTCATTAACAGCACAACTCTTACTCCGGAAGAAAGAGCATTTATTTATTGGTGGCTCAGCGATCCAATAGAAAGAACTGTAACTCCGACCAGTAAACAAACGGTCAAGGAACGGGTGCAGATGCTGATTGATCATGACACCATAGCAAGCCTTAATGAAGCACTTGATTACTATCCGGGTCATCCTATGGCGCTAGCAAAACTCGCTGCTGCAACTTGGCGAGAAACCAAAACAGATCAGCAAGACGATATCCGCCCTCGTGTTGCACTCTGGACCAATCTCGCCCTGAAGTATGCACCTGATGACACTGCCGTTCGTTCAGTCGCAGAAAAAGTGCTGCAAGACATAGCACAGCAAAACTAATTTTCAGTTTGCTAGCCACTAAAGCGGGTCACAATCGTGATTCGGTTTTTTTATGAAATTTCCCCAATTATCTCTGTTCGTTCGTTAATACATATAACGATGACACTCTAGATGCTATACGTACATCGCTCTGGAGGTTTTGTTTTAAATGGAAAAGATGATCAATATATTCTTTACACATCCATTCCATATTTATTCTTTAAGTAGTGCGATTAAACAATCATTTATATTTAATAACGGAGGAATTAATGACAAATCCATATAAACCATTTTCATCTGAATGGGCGGCCCGAGAGAAAGAGCAGGGCCAACGCGGCAACCCAACGAGCTCACAAATGAGTATAAATGAGTTTGAAAAGGGACGCGAAAGAGAACCTAAACCACCTCATTGTTTTCCTTCTGGTACCATGATACGAACACCTTTTGGTGAACGAGCTATAGAGACTCTTTCTAGAGGTGATTTAGTTATATCATGGTCTGACAAAAATCAGAGTTGGAAGATTGCACGGATTCAAAAGAAAATTGATCACTCAGTCAGTCAACTGACCCAAGTAATATTTAATGATGGAACAGTACTAAGAACGACAGAAGCGCATACGCTGTTAACAGAGCGCGGTTGGATGACAATTAGTAAGTTGCATCTTGGAGATCGAGTCAAGTGCCTGAATTCATCAAATATTCTCTCTATTCGAGTAGTTGATGAAGTATTTCAACCTGCTCAATGTGAGCCAGTTTATAACCTTATTACTGAGAAATACCATAACTTCGTGGCTGACGGCGTAATTGTTCATAACTTCACGTATTTTCGAATGATGAGAATGATGTATTGGCGGCTAAGAACTGCACCAGATTTTCTACAAGCCATCTGGTCTATAACCTGAAAACTTATAAATTTTGTGAACTTGCTCATGAAAGCGATTGTATACAACATAAGTCTATAATTTTAAATGTATCCTCGTTAACTCTTTCTTCAAGAGAGAGTTAACAATTAGACTCGCAAATTGGTTTTATCAATATCTATGTGGAATATCGATTGCAGCAGGCTAACTTCCTAGAGTGTCGATAGAAGTGCTGCTGCAATACTTGTCGCCGTTTGGTTGAGAGCACATCAATCTGACTGGTGATTACTTTCGGCGGCAGAACAGCACAATTGAAGTAGGACAATGCAGGTTGCTGCGGATAAGGTCATTATGATTAAATCGTTTTTACATAATGTTTATTATTGGCAATAATAATTTTATCGATTACTCTGATAAAAGCAATCATGATGCGCTTCATAACATTCGTTCTAGGGTTAGATAAAAACGAATTATCGGTACCTAAAAAATAGACAAAGAATTTTACTGATCGTTGGCATTGGCAGCGATCTGCTGACCAGTTTTTACAGCAAGATGGGCAAGAATGTGCTCAATTATGAAGAATTGGCCGTGATGCTGATTTTTACGATTGCGTTTTTTGTGCTGATATCCAAGTTGCCGCAGCAACTGGCGGGGATTTGAACCGTCAGTTTCATCGGATCGAATTGATGGGTCGGCTGATGCAGCTTGACTCAAACTAAAAAGTCTTCAGAAAGATTTAGGTCAATTCAACTTGATATTTATAAGCTACTAAGGATATGCCTGTATCCCAAAAAAGAAATATTGAGTGCACAAAATTATCCAGACTACTTTAGGCGCGAGTCCAAAATTTTCTATATAAATCAGCTTTTGCATAAAACAAGTTTTTCAACAAGTCGTCTGAATTAATTAAATATTATTGGTGTGCATGTAACGCACGATAAAGTTTCCTTGCTTCTTCTTCCTTTAGCGTTTCATCGATTTCACGTAAAACTCCTTGAATGTCCACTGGTTTATCAATACGCTCGAAATGCCCGGTCAAAATACTTTCAGGATGAAGTTGTCCACTTTGGTAAAGTGACCATATTTCCCTACCATAACTGGTAACAAGCAGTTCTGGAGCAAACTGACCAAAATAAATAGTCAGATTCTCGACATCACGTAATAGCATCGTACAAGCTTGGTTATTGGCGGCTGCGTTGATAGCCTGTGGCAAATCTATGATAACAGGCCCTATGCTGTCTACCAGCACGTTATATTCAGACAGATCGCCGTGAATAATCCCTGCGCAGAGCATGCGAACCACCTCTGCAATTAATATACGATGATATTCACGAGATAATTCCGCAGTTAGTACAATTTCGTTGAGTCGCGGGGCTGCAATGCCGTTGCTATCGGTCACCAAATCCATCAGTAGTACGCCCTCATGGAAATTATACGGCTTGGGCACACGCACACCCGCAGCAGCAAGTCGGTACAGGGCGTCTACCTCGGCATTTTGCCAAGACTCTTCCTGGGCTTTGCGTCCATACCGGGTTCCTTTTAACATGGCGCGTGCCCGACGGCTGTTTTTTACTTTGCGGCCTTCGGTATAATCTGTATTTTGGTGGAAACTACGTTTGTTGGCTTCTTTGTATACCTTGGCGCAACGTATCTCATCTCCACAGCGAACCACATAAACCGAAGCTTCCTTGCCACTCTTCAATTGACGGATAACCTCATTGATAAGACCATCCTGGATCAGTGGTTTAATTCTTTTTGAAGGAGTCATTCGTGTTAGTACTATGCTTATATTTTGACATTCAACATTAATACAACTCGCCGATTCAAATATGAAATGCAACGCCTATTTGAAGAATACCTGATTATGAGTTTGGTATCCAAGTCGTTTTCTGGGTCGATTGTTCAATCTTGGTTTCATCTGCATAAAAGTACCCAAAGTCCCATAAGATTTGTTTATTCTTGGGAGATATCAGCATGCTTGTTTCTGAGCTGTTTTATATAGTCTGGCGGAAAATATCGGTAGAAAGGGGTGCGTCCAATGTGGAGCTGGTCGATCACATCACCAACGAAAGTGTAGCTCTCGGTATCTATGAGTAAAGCCCCAGCGTATTTTAGAAGATCATGCTCGGAGAGTACGATTTCTCAGATGAAAAACTTAAAGATTCCGTCAGAATTCTTTCCCTGAAATCAGCCGCCTAAAACATTAATCAATTTGGAAAACCAGAAACGCCAAAAGCTATAACATTAAACATCAGATCTTGATTACCCAATTAGTATCTATCACGTTGCAGAAAGCAGATTTCACTTTTCTTCGTTCATCTGAGAGATCAATTCGACAACCAAAAATTAATTAGCAAGTTTAAAAAAGTAATAGTATGCTATGTAGCATCAATAGTATGATTAATTTACTTGGTAGCAGAGAGTTAATATGGGAACTATACGTAAAACTATCACGTTAACGGACAAGCAAGATCAATGGATTAAAACCCAAATTACCGCTGGTGGCTTCACGAATGATAGTGAATATATCCGCGATCTAGTACGTCGTGACCAAGAACAAAATGCTCAATTTCTGGCATTGAAACAAGCAATCCAGGAAGGATTGGATAGCGGTGTAAGCAATAAAACTGTCGGTGAAATATGGGAAGAGGCCGAGCGACGTTCTAAAAATATACGTGGCTAGATTCCACTTAACGAATCTGGCAGTTACCGATCTTTCGGATATTGCCGATTTTACCATTCAGAATTTTGGCACTGAACAAGCTCGCATTTATCTGGATGGTTTTAAGAATTGCTTTGAAACTCTAACTGAAAATCCTCAATTAGGGCGAAGTGCTGATGATCTTGCCCCGAACCTAAGGCGACATGAACACCAAGCTCATGTTGTGTTTTATCTACCCGAAGACAATGGCATTTTGATTGTTCGCATTTTGCATCAGCGAATGGATTATAAGCGGCATTTAGTAGCTTCTATAGAAAAGCCATGAATGACCTACCTCGAATTGAGGAACACAGTCTAATATTTTCTAATTAGCCTAGACATAAAAATCAAATCACCGCAATTGGGGTATGTTGCCAAAAATGGAG
>JAMWZR010000031.1 GCA_024282035.1 Nitrosomonas sp. | reverse complement strand
AAAATAGTATCTGTTTTTAACATTCATCTCAGTAAGTTAGCACACTTTTGTAAGTTCTTAACTTCCTAAGACCCATAATGATTTCATTAATTATCTCCGTCTAAAATGATTGAGTTTTATTCGTGCTGTTTATTTAACTATTTTCATGTTCATGTGTGATTAATTCCCACATGTGTGCACTATACGTGTGAAAAAATCCCATGTCAAGAATTTTTGTAAGATATTTCTTATTTTGAAATTTTTATTCATAAATGAGGTTACGAAATTCATGTTTATAGGGGGAAATTGCTATCTCGATCGATAACGTTAATTGACCAAAAGCTTGATTTCGTTCAATTGGTCATGTAATTGCCCAAGACTAGATCCATTCAGTATGAATAAGGGGCAAGGAAAAGAAGCAGGAAGTGGTTACGTGGATGCAATATATTGAATGAACAGGGGATACACTTACTGCTGTTTACTAAAAGTGAATCGACTCAATCAGGAATGTATGAATTGCGAGTCAGTTAAAAGTGAAGTTCAATCAAGGGAAACTATGTTGAATTTGATAAGTTGGAATATTCAATGGGGCAGAGGTATGGATGGTGAAGTCGATCTGGTTCGTATTGTCGACACGATTCAGCGCATTGGTGATTTCGATATCATTTGCTTGCAGGAAGTTGCGATTGGTTTTCCGGATTTGGCAGGTAGTCGTGGCGATAATCAAATGGTTGAGTTGGCGACTCAATTGCAGGGCTATACGCCGATTTACGGTGTGGCGACTGATGTGCCCGATGGTAAAGGTGGAAGGAATCAATTTGGCAATGCCATTTTTACCAGGTTACCGGTGGGACAGATCTGGCGCCATTTGTTACCCTGGAAAGCTGAGTTGTCTGCGCCAAGCATGCAGAGAATGTTACTCGAAGCGGTCATTATCACTGAACTTGGGCCTGTACGCGTCATGACGACACATCTTGAATATTACTCACACCATCAACGTAATGCTCAGATAGCTGCCATTCGTCAACTCCATATCGAAGCGTGTGCCATGTCTCAGCGTTTGATCGTGAATGAGGAGCGTGGCGGGACTTTCGAAGTGTGGCCAAGGCCTATCGCAGCCATACTGTGCGGTGACATGAATTTTCCAGCGACTGCGCCGGAACGCGAGCGGATCCTGGCACCCTTTGAGGCAGGTATACCTCGTTTTCTGGATGCATGGTCAGTGCTGCATCCTGATCAACCTCATATTCCGACGGTTGGCATTCACCCCGTTGATTTTGTCGACCGGCCGGCGTGTTTTGATTTTATTTTTGTTACCGAAAATTTGACACGACAACTGACAGCATTTGATTGTGATACGATGACGCAAGCTTCAGATCATCAACCGATCTGGGTTAAGTTCGATTGATCCTTAAGGCGCATGGCAATTTGCGATTTGGCGTGTAGAGCGATAGCAGGAGATAATTGTTATTTCTCACTTTGTCGAAACCTTTCACTCAGAGTTCTGATGAAATATAAGTTCGTGGCTATGTCTGTTTAAATTCCAGAGGAGTACGGTACGATGAAAACATTGAATTTGTTTGTGATGATTGTTTTGGTATTGCTTGTTTCTGCTTGTGAGCAGAAACCAACTTCGACCACCGAGAAGGTGATGGATAAAGTCAATGATGCACTGGATCGGCGTCAGGATGAGAAAGTTCGTGATGCGGTTGAAGATGTCAGTGATGCCGTAGAAGATGCATCCAACAAGGTTCAGAAGAATTTGCAGGAAATTACCAAAGATTTGAAGAAGTAATGCCAGTCGCTGATCGGTAGTTTTGGTATCGATCAGCGACACAATTTATCAGCAGTACATCCAGTGAAAAGAGTGTGTCAGGACAAACGTGAACCAAATTGCTCAAAGTAATGCTGATCGATTTCATCGCGCGTAAAGACATGATTCTGACCACCGCGATAGGCAATCTTGAGGGACCCCATCAGTGAACTGAGTTGCCCGGTGGTCTGCCAATCCCACCCATTGACGATGCCATATAGCAGTCCTGCGCGGTAAGCATCACCGCATCCTGTTGGATCGACGATGGCTTTGGGTTTGACACTGGGAATCTGGTATTTCTTACCATCCGCATAAATCACCGAACCTTGTGCGCCCAAGGTTATGATCAGTGCCTTGGCCTGATCAGCCAGCGACTCAAGTTTACGACCTGTGCGTTCCTGCAGTAATTCTCCTTCGTAATCATTCACTGCGATATAGTCTGCCTTGTCGATAAATTGCAGTAGCTCGTCACCGTTGTACATTGGCAACCCCTGACCTGGGTCAAATATGAAGGGAATACCAGCCTCATGAAATTCCCTGGCATGCTGTATCATGCCATCGCGACCATCTGGCGCGATGATGCCCAATCGGATGTCTTTGGTATCGTTGACCGAATTGAGGTGGGAAAAATTCATGGCGCCTGGATGAAAGGCGGTAATCTGATTGTCATCCAGATCGGTTGTAATGAATGCCTGCGCGGTAAATGTTTCGGGTACATGCAGGATATGATCCTGATTCAACCCCAGTTTTTCGAAGCGCGCTGCATAAAGTGGGTAATCGTCGCCAACCGTCGCCATCATGATCGGCTCTCCACCGAGCAAACTCAGGTTATAAGCAATATTTCCGGCACAGCCACCAAATTCACGGCGCATTTCGGGAACCAGGAATGCTACATTCAATACGTGAATTTTCTCAGGCAATATGTGATTCTTGAAATGATCCGGGAAAACCATGATATTGTCGTAAGCGATAGAGCCGCATATCAGTGTACGCATAATATTTTCTCGTGGTGAAAAGTGTGAAAAACTGAAGTGCCTGCAAAGTGATTATGGTATTGCGATAGCAAACCGGAAATCACCTTGCAGTTATTGTGAAACAGGCAGGGTACGGTCAGGTCAGGCGTTTGGTTTCCAGGCCAGATCAAGTTCTCTAGCAGCCTTGACGTCATCCAACTTGCGCACTGACATGGTGTGAGGCGCACCTTTAACCAGATCGGGCTGCAACTCGATTTCCTGCAATATTTCCTTCATGGACACGACAAATGCATCCAGTGTTTCCTTGGATTCGGTCTCTGCCGGTTCGATCAACAGGCATTCTGGCACCAGAAGTGGGAAATACGTGGTAGGTGCATGGTAGCCCTTGTCGAGCAGGCGTTTGGCCAGATTCATAGCCGTTACACCGGTTTTGTCCTTGGTGTCTTTCATCGTGACGATAAATTCGTGACTGGCGCGGCGATTGGGATAGGCAATCTCGAAACCGGCCTTGCGCAATTCTGCCATCAAGTAATTGGCATTCAGTGTTGCGAATTCCGAAATACGATGCATGCCCTGCATGCCGAGCAGGCGCACATAAATGTAGGCACGCAGCAGAACACCTGCATTTCCCATGTGTGCCGACAGTCTTCCGATTGTTTGAGGTTTGTCTTTTTCGGTCATCCAGCGATAATTTTCGCCTTCCTTGGTTACGATGGGCACTGGTATGAACGGCAGTAAGCGTTCTGCAACGCCGACAGGGGCTGAGCCCGGTCCACCGCCACCATGAGGAGTGGAAAACGTCTTGTGCAGATTGATGTGAATCACGTCAAATCCCATGTCTCCGGGCTTTACCTTGCCCAGAACGGCATTCAGGTTGGCGCCGTCGTAGTACAGCAAGCCACCGGCCTGATGGACGACGCGACTCATTTCTGCCACATTTTTTTCAAATACACCCAATGTCGATGGATTAGTCAGCATCAGTCCGGCAGTTTGTGGACCTACAGCAGCTTTTAGCGCATCCAGATCCACATTGCCATCGCTGTCCGTAGCAATTTCCACGACCTTGAAGCCGCACATGACGGCCGTTGCCGGGTTGGTACCATGCGCTGCGTCCGGTACGATAATCTCGGTACGGGCAAAATCACCACGTGATTCATGGTAAGCACGAATCATCATCACACCAATGAGTTCACCCTGTGCGCCAGCCATTGGCGTCAGGCTGACACCGGCCATGCCGGTTACCGATTTCAGGATTTCCTGAAGCTCATACATGCAGGCCAGGAATCCCTGACCCGTATCCTCGGGAGCCAGCGGGTGACGCGACAAGAACTGCGGCAGCATGGCCAGTGAGTTACATGCACGAGGGTTGTATTTCATCGTGCAGGAACCCAGAGGATAAAATTCGGTGTCGATGGAAAAATTTTTCTGTGATAACCGAGTGTAGTGGCGCACCGTATCCATCTCGGATACTTCTGGCAATAACACGGGCGACTTGCGTTGCAGATTCTGTGGAATCTGGGACTTGCTGCTCAATGTCGCCGGGGATTGCGAATAGTTACGACGGCCTTTGCGTGAGTGTTCAAATATCAGCATGGTTTAGTCACGATCCATTATTTTTTCAGGGCAGCCATGGCTGCGTCATAATTGGGTTCATCTGCAATTTCAGGAACCAGTTCAGCATGAATGATGGTGTCCGATTCATCGAGCACGATCACGGCGCGTGCGGTGATTCCACCAAATGCGCTATCCGCGATGAAAACGCCATAGTCTTTCATGAAGTTGGCGCCACGCATCGTGGACAGGGTAATGACTTTGTCCAGTCCTTCGGCATCGCAGAAGCGGCTCATGGCAAAAGGCAGGTCGGCTGCAATAATCAACACTGCAGTATTGTCCATATTGCTTGCCTGCTGGTTGAATTTACGGGTCGAGATGGCACAAACCGGAGTATCCAGACTTGGAACGATGTTCAGTACCTTCTTTTTACCGGCAAAGTTAACCAGCGTCACATCCTGCAGGTCGCGGTTAACCAATGAAAAGGCAGGGGCTTTTTGTCCCACCTTGGGAAAGGTACCTTCGAGTTTGATCGGTTTGCCTTTGAGAGTAACCATAATTTTCTCCTTAATGCTGATAACTATTTTGTATGAGTGTTAGATATGTACGTTGCGAATGCGTTAACCGAGTACTTGCTTCATGGCGGTGGCAAATTGCTGCAGGTCGGCGGAAGTCTTGGTTTCTGTAGTACAGACCAGGATCGTGTCGGCACAATCAGGATAATGATCCTGTAGATTGAGGCCGCCGAGTATTCCCTTTTGCTTGAGTTGTGTCAGCACGTTTGCAGCAGAAGCTGATAGCGTAAATGCCGTTTCATGGAAGCTGGGGCCGCTGAATGTTTTTCTCACGCCTTTGATTGCGGTAAGTAATTCAGTCAATTCCAGCAGATTGGCGTGCGATTGTGCTGCCACACGACGCAATCCATCAGGTCCAATCAGCGACATATAAATGGTGGCAGCCGTTACCATCAAACCTTGATTGGTACAGATATTGGATGTGGCTTTCGAGCGGCGGATGTGTTGTTCCCGAGCTTGCAGGGTCAAAACAAAACCTTCCTTGTTGTCCAGATCGGTTGTGCGACCGATGATGCGACCAGGCATCTGACGCACCAGTTCATTCTTGCAGGCCATAAAACCAAAGTAGGGGCCGCCGCTGGACAGGGGAATGCCAAGCGGTTGACCTTCTCCGACAGCAATATCGGCACCTTTGTTGCCCCATTCTCCTGGCGGTGTCAGCAGCGCCAAGGCAGTCGGATTGACGACGCCGATCGCCAGCGCATTTTTGCCATGTGCCCAGTCGGTTAGTGCATCGACTTGTTCCAGAACACCAAAAAAGTTGGGTTGAGGTATGACCAGCGCGGCAAATTCATCGCTGGCAAACTGCGATAGCGCAGCCTGATCAACCTGTCCGGATTGCTGATCGAATGGCAGTTCAACCACTTCAATTTTTTGGTTGCTGACAATGGCGCGAACAACCTGACGGTATACAGGATGCACGGTTTTGGGAATCAGGATGCGCCGGGATGTTTTGTGTGAGCGTACTGCCATCAGCGCAGCTTCGGCCAGTGCCGTGGCGCCATCGTACATGCTGGCATTGGAAACGTCCATGCCGGTCAGGGATGCCATCATGGACTGATATTCATAGAGCAGTTGCAATGTACCCTGACTGGCTTCAGCCTGATAGGGGGTATACGATGAATAAAACTCACCGCGTGTGGTGATCTGCCAAACCGCAGCAGGGATGTGGTGTTCGTAAGCACCTGCACCAATGAAGTTCTGATAAAAACCATCTTTAGCCGCGCGTTCCATCATCAGCCGGGTGATTTCCATTTCGCTGAGCCCGGAGGGGACGCCGGTCAATTCACCACTGACCAATTCCTTGGGAATTTCGTCAAACAGATCTTCAATTGTTTTGGCGCCGATGCTGGCCAGCATTTCGGCAATATCTTCTTCGGTATGTGGAATAAACGGCATGATTTATCGTTAAAACTAATGTAAAGAGAGATTAATAAGCAAATACGAGATTAGTGATCTTCGTTTTCAACCAATTCGGTGTAAGCGGCAGCGTCGAGCAGGGCATCAATCTCGGCCTGGCTACTGGGTTTCATTTTAAACAACCAGGCAGAGTAAGCGTCCTCGTTGATTTTTCCGGGTTCATCCACCAGGGGTGAGTTCACGGCGATGACTTCACCAGATATGGGAGCATACACATCGGCGGCTGCCTTGACAGATTCCGCTACGGCACATTCATCTTTTTGTTTCAGTGTGCGGCCTACGTCCGGCAATTCGATGAATACCATGTCTCCCAACAGTTCCTGTGCATGATGGGTGATACCAATCGTAACCGTACCGTCAGCTTCAGGTTTAACCCATTCGTGGGATTTACTGTATTTCAGATTTGCGGGAATACTCATTTTTCACTCCAGATTAAAATAATGTTTTGTTACCGTGTTGAATTAAACCAAAACTTTGCCATTGCGGACAAAAGGATATTTTACCACTCTGGCACGTAACTTCTTGTCGCGCACGACCACATGCACTTCTTCATTGCCGGCAATGGGAGCAGGCAACCGAGCTAACGCAATGGATTGATTCATGGTTGGAGAAAAACCGCCACTGGTGATTTCACCTTGATACTCTACTCCGTCTTTTTCACCAACCACGACTTGGTGACCACGCAATACGCCACGGTCGACCAGAACCAAACCTACCAGTTGTTGAGCTGCTTGCGAGTCGAGTAATGCCTGCTTGCCGATAAAATCACGTTCGCTTTTGAGGTCCACCGTCCATGCCAATCCGGATTCCAGAGGATTTTTACTTTCGTCCATATCCTGGCCATAGAGGTTCATTCCGGCTTCCAGTCGCAGCGTATCGCGAGCACCCAGGCCAGCAGGTGCAACACCGGCTGCATGCAGCGCTTTCCAGAAGGCGGGTGCTTCTGCGGCAGGTAGTATGATTTCAAAGCCATCTTCGCCGGTGTATCCGGTGCGGGCGATGAAATACTGTCCCACTTCCGCTGACTGAAATAGTTTCAATTCTGCCGTTGCGGCTTCGGAGCCGGGAATGACTTGCCAGACCTTGGCACGGGCATTCGGTCCCTGAACTGCTACCATGGCCAAATCCCGGCGAGGGGTAATGTCCAGTTGCGGAGCCAGTGCATCACGCTGTTTGGACATCCAGGCTACATCCTTGTCAGCCGTACCAGCATTGACAACGATACGAAACCAGGTTTCGGATAAAAAATAAATAATGAGATCGTCGATGATGCCGCCTTGGGGCGTCAGCATGCACGAGTAGAGCGCTTTGCCAGGTAGAGTGAGTTTGTCGACATTGTTGGCAACAAGCTGGCGCAGAAAGCCACGGACATTTTCGCCTTTGATGTCGACCGGCAGCATGTGAGAGACATCGAACATGCCTGCATCCTGTCGTACTTTGTGGTGTTCGTCCAATTGTGAGCCGTAGTGCAGCGGCATATCCCAGCCGCCGAAATCGACCATCTTGGCATTCATGTCACGGTGGACTTGATTAAGGGGTGTCATTTTCAGCACGGATTATTCTCCCGAAAATAAAAAAAGTCATTTCTACATGACCCAACGCCCCTCTGTCCTTTTTACCTGAGAGATTTACAGATTGATCTGTGTGCCCCTTCGGTGGCTAGAAATTCCAGCACTCTCCAGATTGCCAGTCGCAAGCGGTTCCCAAGGAGCAAGTTGAACTTGACCATGCCTGAGCGATTCCGGGGGGGTTACGCCTTCGGCGGCGCTGAATAGATTGCGCGCTCTCCTGCTTGGACTAAAATGGCAGAGTGCGCACTATACCCTAGTAATAGGGTTTTATACAAGTTATTCAATGTATTTTGCGACGGTGAGAACGGCTTTCTGGAGCCCTTATGTACGCGGGGCATTTCGTCTGCAACAAGAATGCAAACCACCTTTGGTCGGCAGTTCTTTCTGAATCAAAATTCTTTATTCCATGATCTAAAGTGATGTCGTCCAACCCCAGTCTCCACCGGTTGCGTGCAACCGATAGAGATTCACTCTTCAAATCATCCTAAAGTACAAAATCACTTGCATTGATTCCCGTTACCGCAGCACCGGTCAACTGGATTTCCATGTCGGCGGTGGTATTGCCATCATTATCCAGTTCCACTTGGATGATGATGTCGCTACCCGAGGTGAAATACCTGACTTCACCCGCAGTACCGGTGAAAGCTACATTGCCAATGAACGTGAATGCCTGATTTCCAGCAGTAGTGACATTTGCATCGATCGTCGCCAAATTAATTTCATCGACATTATGTGTAAAGTCGGTGCAGATATCTCGGTTGGCACCCACGGCACTCTCACTGGTGGCATTGAAATCATAAACATCTGCACCGCCCCCGTCGGTCATCGTATCTTTGCCTGCACCACCGATAAGGGTATCATCACCAAGACCAGCGATGATCGTGTCAGTGCCGCCCAAACCGGTGAGCACATTATCGTTGCTATTACCCGTGATGACATTGCCTGCACTATTGCCTGTGCCGTCCAGGGCGGTGAGGAAACCCGCCGTATTGTCCAGTGTCAGATTTTCGAAATTGGTGGCCAGGGTATAACTTGCAATACGTGAAACAATAGTATCCGTCCCATTGCCAGATGCTTCGGCAACGACATCGCCAGTAGAATTGACGCGATATTCATCGTTTCCTGCACCGCCAAACATCCAATCACTACCGATGGACCAGTTTGCGTTGAGTGTATCGGCCGCTGCTGTTCCCAACAACGGAAAGCCAGTTCCTGTACTGCCATTGTCACTGAAAATAGTTCCATTAACGACTGCCATGATATGTCTCCTTTATGTGTTTGAAAAAATATATTCCAAAAAACATGACGAGAATTGCTACAGGAGAAAAAGCACCCAAAATCAATTATTGTGCTCTGGTTTATGAGCCTGGACTGCTCAAATCGGTATCGCTTTCAATCTATACCGATTGAGTAAGGATGGACAGGTAGTTTTTTGCTGATTTGTTAAGTATTTGTTGAGATCAATACCGATGCTTTTACTGTCGAACTTAGCGCAGCGTGATTTTTCTGAAATTGCGAAGGCGTCAGTCCACAGTGACGACGAAATAATCGGGAGAATCGCGATGGATCATCAAAACCACATAATTGTGCCGTGTCAGTGATGGAGATATCGGGATTAGCGAGTAATGTCTGCGCTCGTTTGATTCGGTATTCGGTCAGATAGTCACGAAAAGTCTGATGATGCTCCTGATGAAAGATGCGGCTAAAAGTGTAAATACTGATGCCACACAGTGCTGCTACGGTTCTGGCAGCAATTTTTTCCTGAAAATGCTTTTCCACATAATGGATTGCAGAAGAAGTGCGGTGTAACGTCGAAGTTTTGTTCAAAAACTGAAATTCTCTGGGAATCGGGTAGCGTTTCAGTAGATTGATTCGTGGCCGACGGGACATCGATTTAAATAGTCGGGTAAATTGTCCGATTTCCTCTACCATAACCCTTTCTTCCATGGGTTTGACCCAGTAATTTCGTACCCCTGTTCTAAATGCCCATACCGCAAGATTTTCGCTATGCTGAACTGTCAGCATGATCACCGGAATTTGTGAATAGAGTGTGCGAACCTGTCTGATGAATTGCAATTGTGGCAAATCTGGAAAATCACAGTCGAAACAGATGAGTTGGGGGTCATTTTGTGCAATGATCGATAATGCTCTCGCATCATGAATGTCGATAGCGTTCAGTTTGAATTTGCAAATCGTAACCGGCTGTTTCAATCCACAAAGGCATGGCAAAGGGTGTTCATTTCTGCATAAATCGAGCCAGAGGATTTTGGGTTCTCGATTTCGCATGATGCTATTCGACGCTTTTGCCGATGCCAGTCGTTACAAGCCGGAAGTCCGGCGCTTTTTCAATGCGCATGATCTCCTGGTGGCGGCATGATTTCTTTCTCCTTGTTCAGCTGTGTGAGTTGCGAAGTCAACGCACTGATATTCTGCCAGCCAAACCCTTCGAATTGCGCAACCCAACGAGCACGCAAATAACCAAAACGATCGGTCAGGAATTCCATGTGTTCCGGATGCATGCCTTTGCCAGACAGATCGGGAACCGTTCGGATGCGACGATAAAACCAATAACTGTTTTTGATTTCGGACCAGCCCTCGGTGACGATCGGAAAAGGCAGGATTTCGGCAATTTGCTGTAATTCATCACTGCTCAATGCGCGCTGGGGCACGGCCAGGATTTCCGTATCCAGGGCACGAATGGTGTCATATGAAGCTGCGAGCTGAAAAAAACGTTGTTTGGATTGCGGCCAGGAGAAAAGTACCAGTACGACATTTTTCTGCAGACGAAAATCCTTCAGATTGCCGCTGGTACCTTCTTGCGTCGTGTACGTGAAAACCGGCGATGCAATGGCAGGGGTCTCCGGCACGATCATGGTGCCCAGCAGTCGCGCATCAAACCCGCGCGACAGCGCATGTAGAAAATTGATCAGATCCCAGCGTTCTTCCTCTGACAACTTGCCAGCAAAGCCGGGCATTTCGGTTCCCGGAATACCCTGTGAAAGTTCATGAAAAACATTGCCTACAGTATAGCTGGCCGTATGCTGCTGGGTCAGCAAGTCCGTAGGATCACGTAAATCCGGATCGGCAACGGGTTTGGTTCCCTTGCCTTGTGGACCATGACAGTTGACGCAATGCTCGGCAAACAGGTTGGCGCCGGTTACGATGGAAATCGCATCAATGGGCACAGTCGGTTTTTTATAGGTTTCGGGAAAAGCTTTAATGGTCAGAGGCGGTAATGCCAGCGCCAGTGAACTCAGCATCAACAGTCCGGGAATCAGGGTTTTCTTGAAGCCGCGCCAACTGCGGTGCAGTCCCAGCGCAAACATACCCAAAGCCAGAATGAACAGTGCAACGCCAGTCCAAACTAATTCCGGAACATTGGGCTGATCCCATGTCGCATCGATCGAAAAACGGAATGGATAGGGCCAATTGTCGACCATGCTGTGTTTTGCCGGCAGAGTGTTGGCGAGAATCGTGGCTAATAGCACCAATACCAGGGCCAGGAGCCATTCGATTTTGATCCATTGACGCAGATGCAGGAGAGTGGCGGTAACGTTCTGGTTCGAACTGGCCAAGCGCGGCAACCACTGATTTCGTGCCTGATAGGCAATGACGAGGATAATCGCGAGAACGCTTAGCTTGGCGATCAATAGCCAGCCGTATGCGCTGGATACCAATGTGTAATATTGCGTATCAACCAGACGATCAGTGACGATCAGGCCGGTTACGGCTAGCAAGAGCATGGCTGGTAGCGCGATGGCAGAAAATTTTTGCAGATACGTTACGTTTCTTGCATTGAGTGAATCAGGATTGCTGTCTTGATGGCGATTGAAAAGAATGAGGACAAATGCGGGCAGCGCACCAAACCACATTCCGGCAAAAAGAATGTGCAATGCATAAGGGGCCACAGCGATTATCGACATTTCATCTGCACTGGAGTGACTCATCAAAGTTCCGGCGATCAGTGGCAATGCAGCAATCAACGCGCAGACACCATAATGCCATCGCTGACGTGGCATACGTTGCATGACAAGTGTGAAACCAAGTAGCAGCGTAGCCAGCAGAGCCCGGGCGACCCAGATTTGCCCGATTTGTGTCTGTTGTACCATCTCGATCCAGGCATCGAGGTGCCAGGCATTGGAAGTGTCATTTGTGGCATCGGCTGACGTTGTGGCCAGAATACCCAATAGACCCAGCAGGGTCAGTCCAGATAACCAGGGAAAGCTTCTGTCCAGATATCTTACCCACACATTTTCAAGATCGGTTTTGTGTTGCGCAATCATGGCAATGAAGATGCAACTGCCAAAAACAATCAGATTGGCGGTCAATTGTGACCAGCGTGCGGTTGTGGCGATGATTTCAAGCATAGTTTTACGATAAGATGATTAGGTTGCAATGCTACAGGGGCAGTGCTTCAATTAAAAAGGTTGGATGTATTCCGCAGAATATTCGAATTGTTCAAGCTGTTGAGCGGCTGATGACGAAAAAATATTTTACCCTGTGTCTGTCGATATTCAAATGTTTTAAAAAGGAAGGTGTCGATGTGAACGGTAAGTGCCAAGACTACACGAGGAAATGTTCAGCCTGTTCATCAGTAACGAGGAATAATCATGAAGACAGTATTAATCACGGGAACCAATCGTGGCATTGGTCTTGAATTTGCAACACAGTATGCTGATGAGGGATGGCGTGTATTTGCATGTTGCCGTGATCCTGCCGGAGCAGATGTACTCAATCGCTTGGCCGGACAGCATCCGCAGCGGGTCAGCATTCATGCGCTGAATGTAATAGATCATCAGCAAATTGAACAATTGGCTCATAGTCTGGCGGGACAACCGATCGATTTGTTGATCAACAATGCTGGAGTGTACCCAGCGCAACAGGTCGATTCTTTTGGTGCAACGGATTATTCGGCATGGGCGCATGCTTTTGCGGTCAATACCATGGCGCCGCTGAAAATGGCTGAAGCGTTTTTCAAGCATGTATGCAGGAGTCAGTTGAAAACGATCATTACCGTTACCAGCAAAATGGGCAGCATTGCCGACAATCGGGGCGGAGGCAGCTATATTTACCGTTCCAGCAAAGCTGCGGTCAATATCGTCGTGAAAAGCTTGTCCATCGATCTCGAGCAGAATCAGATTATTGCCGTATTGCTACATCCTGGATGGGTTAGAACCGATATGGGTGGGCCCAATGGATTGATTACGGCAGAGCAGAGTGTGACTGGCATGCGTCAGGTCATCGCTGGTTTGAAACTTGAAGATTCTGGAAGATTCATCGCATTCGATGGACAGACCGTGCCGTGGTAATGGCTTTGTTGAAAGAGAGGTCAAGCCATAATCGTACGTCCGTACCCGAAGCGGGTAGGAGATGCATGATTATGGCCGTCTGATTATTTGACCAGCTTATCCAGTTTTCCAACCTGTGGTGGTGAATTCAGGTCGGTTTTGCTGAATGTGAACAGAAGTAAGACGGTATAGGCATTGTGAAACGTGTCGGCCAGAAAAGGTGAAGACGTGGCCAGAAAGCGTCCGGAAGGTAATTCAAAGGTATCGAAATGGAATCGAGCATAGCCCGATTGGTTTTCTGCTTTGAATAACGACAGTTCTGGAACAGACACCGGAATCAGAGATGCCTGAATGGGGGGCATGCCAAAGAAGGTAGTGGATAATTCCGTCCCCAAGGAATCGACGACGATATTGATTCGGTGGCTGGCATTATCGTCCTGCACGATATAACCATGCAAACCCAACCATCCGGCGACGATGGCTTTGACGATATCCTTGTCGGCAGTCAAACCGGCCACTTCCAGTTTAACTGTGGCGCCACGTGGTATTGGAAAGGAAATGTCGCGTTGCAGCGGTAAACTGCGTGACACGGCTTCAGTGATCAACAGTTGCTCAGTAGCCGTTCTGGCCGAATTGGTTATTTTCTGGGTACTGGAACATGCAGAGAGCAAGCCGCCAAAAATCATGCTCAAGAACAGAAATGTCATTGTTTTTTTCATGATGAATCTCGCTTGTGTTGAAGTGATGAAAGTAAGTCGATTGACACGAATCAGTTACGATCGTAACACAAAAATCTGGAAATCATCGGCTATGGCTATTTCTGAATGCTGTCACGTTGATTGCGGCGGATTGACCAGGGCTCTTGCGGCGTTATTTGCAGTTTGCTCTTAGTCACGATGTTTGAAACTTCGATTGGCAAGCAGGCAAATGGATTTTTTTCGATTGAGTTTCGCCGGGGAATCAGCTATCAGTGCAATAGTATGAGTTGCACGACTGATGATAATGATGACTCAAACCACCGAGAGCAATTACAGTGGCAGAAATCGTATCCATGTCAAGTTGGCCTGGAATGAAGTGAATGCTGTTAGTGCGTGTGATCAAAACGCTTCCCAATCATTGCCAGCATTGACTGCAACATTTCGTGGCTGGGATTGAGATGAAGCAAAACTTTCCGAATGATTTTTTTCCACGTTTTTCGAAGCTGTGCCTCTGTTGGGTAATTTTGTGACAATGCGATTGCTTCTGCGGCTGGGAGCGGCATCGCCATACTGCAAGCTGTTTGACAGTCTGAACTGACTGACTGCCTGTGTTAATGCCTGTGCCTGGTCCTGCATGGATTCGGCCGCTGCAGATGCTTCCTCAACTAGAGCAGCATTCTGCTGGGTAACGGTATCCATTTGCGTAACAGCCTGATTGACTTGTTCGATCCCGGAGCTTTGTTCCTGGGAGGCTGCGGAAATTTCACTCATGATATCGGTCACCCGTTTCACGGCAGTGACGATTTCATCCATGGTTGCACCAGCTTCATCGACCAGACGCGTTCCTTCCTCGACTTTAATGACTGAATCGTTGATGAGTTCCTTGATTTCTTTTGCTGCGGCAGCAGATCGCTGTGCCAGGGTTCGCACTTCCGTGGCCACCACGGCAAATCCTCGACCCTGTTCTCCAGCCCGAGCAGCTTCCACTGCGGCATTCAACGCCAGTATATTGGTTTGGAATGCGATGCCGTCAATGACGCCAATGATCTCGACGATTTTCTTCGAGCTTTCATTAATCGAGCTCATGGTATGTACAACCTGGCCCACCACGCTACCGCCTTTGACGGCGACTTCAGATGCACCGGCTGCAAGTTTATTGGCTTGACGTGCATTGTCCGCATTCTGTTTGACCGTCGAAGTCAATTCTTCCATGGACGATGCCGTTTCTTCCAGACTGGAAGCTTGTTCTTCCGTGCGCTGACTTAAATCGGAATTGCCTGAAGCGATTTCGGTGGCGGCAGTTGCAATTTGATCAGCATCGGCGCGGACCTTGCCGACCAGATTGACCAGATTTTCATTCATTGCTTTCAGCGCATTGATGAGTCGCCCAAATCCATTCACAGTGGAGCGTGAATCGATGCGAGAAGACAAATCTCCCGATGCAACGGCGTTAGCGATATTAATGGCTTCGTGCAGTGGTTTTACAATGCCTTGCAACAGGATGTATCCGAGAATGCAGGCTACGATGACACCAATACTTATCGTGACCACCATGATCATGAAGACCAAGTTGTAATTCTCGATTGCTTCAATGTATTTCTGTTCGGCTACATCGCCTTGCAAGGTGATCATGCTATAAATTTTTTCATGCAGGCGATAAAACAGGGGTTCGGCTTCTTCCCTGAGACTCTTGAGGGCACTTTCGGTGCTTCCTGCCATCATCGACTGGAAAATACGATTGACTGCATCGACATAAGCAGCATGCAGTTCCAATTTTTCCTTGGCCAATTGTGCTTCCATAGGTGTCAACTCGGTTGACATGAAATCATTCCAGATTTTTTCGGCACGTTTAATGGTTTGCAGGGTTTCTTCCAGTTTGGCTTTAACAGTAACGGGATCTTTTATGCTCGTGGCGGCTGTGGTGTTTTTTCTGACAACTTCCCAGATGTCATTGATGGTCGCCAGATCGACAGCTGGTACAGTTCTGTCCTGATAGACCGTTCTGAGACCATCATTAGCTTGATTGATGCCGTGTAGACCCAATGTTCCAATCCCGACCAGCAGAGCCGACAAAAAACCGATGACAATCACTAACTCTGTTTTCACGGTCATGTCTTTAAACATCGAGATCTCCTGCGGTAGGTTTTCTAATTTAAAAAAATGGGACTGTCAGATTCAAGTCATAACAGTAGCAATGTGGCATATTAATCTGCTGTGAATAGATTCAATTCATCAAAAAAACATGCTTTTACCTCACTGATTTCGGGATTGATTGGCTGTTTTCGAAGTCAATTTTCTATGATTTTGCCAGTATTGAACATTCATTTTGATCGATTTGTTTTGCTATGCAAAACATTGAATATAAATGGATAAAATAATTTTCTAAACTTTTCTAAAATATATCCGACTACGACGAAACAAGCTTTCATTAATTTTGAAGGCTTTAAAACACAAATAATATGATTTAAAGGCAAACGGAAGGAAACTTCCGGACGCAAAGCCGAGGGCCCTAACCAGTTTTGGAAGGGTGGCCGGGTTGCATCGTACTGATTCTCTGGATTGGTTCTACCCTGCATTTGGTTTTGCTGCCTATTTTTAAAGAGGGAGCAAAATGGCACTAACATCATGGACCAAACAACAAGTTTTGGCTCAACTCGATTCCAGTTATCACTGGAATAGCAGTACGATTACCTATGCATTTCCGACTTCAACAGCCGGTATTTATGGCTCGCAGGAAGCATCCGGATTTCAGGCATTCAATGCGCAGCAGCAGTCTTACGCAGAACTGGCACTACAAACCTGGGATGATTTAATTGTTCCAGATATGCAACGTACGACACTGACAACATCGAATATCGAATTTGGCACGTCGACTACCGGTGTCGACTATGCTCATGCTTATTATCCGACAGTCAGCAGCGTATGGTTCAATCGTGCCTATACCGAATTGTTGTCTCCTCAAGTCGGTAAACATTCATTTCTTACTTATGTTCACGAAATTGGTCATGCCTTCGGACTGAACCATATGGGAAACTACAATGGATCGGGTAGCTGGACTCCCTCGAGTTACCAAGATAGTGGAGTGCTTTCTGTAATGTCTTATTTCGGTCCAAACTGGGGGTTCGGTCAATCCAGTGGTGAAGGGTTGGTTGCCTGGGCAGATTGGGTAGGGGCTGATGGACAAATCTATTCTCCGCAAACTCCTATGTTGAACGATATCATGGCCATACAGACCATGTATGGTGCAGAGACATCGACTCGGACCGGGGATACTGTTTATGGATTTAGTACCAGCATTACAGATAAATTATCTGCCATTTATGATTTCTCTTTGAATCTGAATCCGATTTTGACGATTTATGACGCCAGTGGAACCGATACGCTGAATTTATCAGGATGGTCTACTTCTAGTACCATAGATCTGATGCCCGGAAGCTATTCTTCGGGAAATAGTATGACGAACAACATTGCCATTGCCTATTCTTGTGATATTGAGAATGCCATTTCAGGTTCAGGTGCAGACACGATTAGTGGTAATTTACTCAATAATCGGCTGGATGGCGGTGCGGGGAACGATTCTCTGTCTGGAGGGGATGGAGCAGATACTTTAGTTGCCGGAAGTGGCAATGACATTCTGGATGGCGGTGGTGGAACAGATTCCGTGGTGTTTTCGGGGGTATGGTCCAGCTATTCGTTGTCAGTGACTACGAGCAATATTTTTACCTTCAATAGTAGTGGAACCGGATCCGATACGGTTAAAAATTGCGAGACATTTGTTTTTGCGGACACCATCAAAACGGCTGCTGAATTGATTGGGACCCTGCCGCCCGTTGAAACATCCAACCCAGCAGTATCGATCAGCGCTAACTCATCCTCCGTTTCCGAGGGTAATAGTGGATCTACAACTTATCCTTTTACCATTAGCTTGAGTGCACCCAGCACCAGTATTCAGACCGTTGGTTGGACGATTACAGGGAACGGGGCTGCACCTGCTAATGCCAGCGATTTTCTTGCTACATCGGGTACAGTGACATTCCAACCGAGCGAGACAACAAAATCGTTATCCCTGGCTATAGTGGGTGATACCAGCTTGGAATCAACGGAAGGCTTTACTGTAACTCTGTCAAATCCATCCTCAGGTTTGGTTCTGGGAAATTCGACAGCTAACGGTATTATCTTAAATGACGATTTCGCATCCAATACCGATGACTATTCCATGGCGACAAATACGAGTGGAGTGGTTACGGTCAATGGCACTGTCGTTTCAGGTGCAATCGAAAAAAACTACGATGGCGACTTGTTTAAAGTGAATCTCGAAGCCGGGACAACCTATGTTTTCGATCTCAGTCGAGTCAGTGGGAGTTTGAATCCTTACCTTGAATTGTATAACACGAGTTTGAAAGGGGTGGCATTTAATGATAATGCGTCTGCTGTAACAACCGATTCACAAATTATTTATACCGCTCCAACCAGTGGAACTTACTATCTTGCGGCCTGGGATTACGCTGCTGCGACGGGAGTATATTCGATCAGCGCCATTACTTTCAAAGGTAAGATTCTGAATGGCGATGATAATGCCAATATCCTCACGGGTACGATAGGGGACGATACCCTGTTTGGAATGGATGGCGACGATACACTTAGTGGTGACAGTGGCGGCGATTTGCTCAACGGTGGAAGTGGCGCGGATTCGATGGCGGGTGGAAACGGTAACGACACTTATGTGGTTGACAGCATTCAGGATAGTGTGATTGAGAGCTCTGTAACCGGTGGTGTTGATCAGGTTCGATCTTCGATTGACTATATTCTGGGTAACAATCTGGAAAATCTAACTCTGATTGATACGGCAAACAGTAAGGGTGTGGGCAATAAACTAGCCAACTTCATTGTTGGTAACGACGGTAACAATGTTCTTAATGGTAAAGCCGGTATAGACAGCTTAAATGGAGGAAAGGGTTCGGATATCTATGTATTTGATTCAGCCACAGACCACCCAAATGCCGAAGTTTCAGATACGGGAAATGCTGGTACAGACGAAATCCGGTTTGCCGCCAGTGCGGCGGGCACGCTGAATCTGTTCGCAGGTGACACGGGAATCGAACGAGTTGTCATTGGGACAGGACTGGATATAAATGCGGTAGCTACAGCGACTACTGCACTCAATGTTAACGCAGTCGCTGTATTAAACGCACTAAGTATTTCAGGTAATGCGGGTATCAATATCTTGTGGGGTACGGCTTTAGGAGACAATATTGATGCAGGTGCGGGCGATGACAAACTGATCGGCGGGGGTGGTAACGATATCCTGAATGGCGGTGTCGGGAACGATATTTATGTGATGAATACCGCGACTGATCATCAGGCAGCAGAAATTTCGGATAGCAGCGGCACGGCTGACGAGATAAGGTTTGCCTCGACGACTTCTGGCGAGACGTTAAAACTGTTTGCCGATGAAGCTGGAATCGAAAAAGTGACCATTGGAACCGGTACTGCTGCTGCAGTCGTATCAACAGCAGTTACAGCATTGAATGTAGACGCTTCATTGGCATCCTATGGACTTGTCATCACAGGTAATGCAGGTAAAAACCAGCTTATTGGTACAGCATTTGTCGACAATATTCTCGGGGGAGCAGATGACGATACCCTGAGGGGTAATCTTGGAAATGATGTTCTGGATGGAGGTGTCGGTAACGATTCGCTCATTGGAGGAGGAGGGGACGATACTTACTTCGTTGATAGCGAGCTTGATCAAATTACCGAAGGTGCCGATGCATCGATCAATGGAGTGGATACTGTTATGCAGTCGAGTGTAAGTTATACACTGGGTGCAAATGTGGAGAATTTGACGTTATCGGGTAAAGCTGCATTGAATGGCACTGGGAATGGAAGTGATAATACGATTACCGGCAATGCAAGTATCAATATTCTGACAGGGGCAAGTGGAAGCGATAGTTTATATGGGTTGGCAGGCAATGACATCCTGTATGGTGGTGAGGGAAGTGATACTTTGATTGGCGGTGTGGGTAATGACGAATTAACCGGTGGTGTAGGGTCAGATACTTTCTGGTTTAATGCCGTCGCTAATGCTACATCAAATAAGGATACAATTGTCGACTTCACTTCGGGCGCAGACAAGATACTGCTAAGTAAGAGTATTTTTACTGCGATCGGAAACGTTGGTCAATTTTCGGTATCCGATGCGCGATTCTGGATATCGGATACCGGCGTCGCTCATGATCTGGATGATCGCCTGGTTTATAACACGACCAGTGGTGTATTAACCTATGATGGCAATGGTAGTGGAACAGGTGGTGCCGTGGTAATTGCTGTCCTGGGTAGTACTACTCATCCATCAATTAGTGCAAGCGATATCTGGGTAGTTTGATGTATTAGTCACGAGCACCCATTTGCAATGCACGTTGGCGTGAAAGCTCTAGTTCTTCATCGCCAACCTGAGGTTCCAGCCAACCTTGCAAATGGGTGCAAGTCATGTCGGCCAGTGCTTGTATCCAATCGCTCCGCTCATTCAAACACGGTATGTAATGAAATTCCTTGCCACCGGCTTGAAGAAAAGTATCCTTAACCTCCATGGCAATTTCTTCCAGTGTTTCCAGACAATCTGAAGTAAAACCAGGGCACACCACATCAATTCGATTTACTTGCTGTTTACCTAGCTCGGTGACAGTATTGGCAGTATATGGAGTCAGCCATTGGGCTCTACCGAAGCGCGATTGAAAAGTGACGGAATATTGAGCGTTTTTCAGTTCTAGTGCTTCAGCCAGTAGTCTTCCCGTTTTTTGACAAGCACAGTGATAGGGATCTCCCTTGTCGAGATTGGCGCGCGGTGTACCGTGAAAACTGATGATCAGTCGATCCGGCTGCCCATGCTTATCCCAGTAATCGCGAACGTTTTGTGCCAGAGCCGCGATGTAGCCAGGGTGATCGTGGTATTGCCTGATGGTGCGTATTGCAGGTTGATTGCGTATCGTGCTCAATACGGAAAAGACATTGTCCATGGCAGCAGCCGTGCTGCTTGCAGCGTACTGGGGAAATAGTGGAACGACCAGAATTCGCTCACAGCCTTGCTGCTGCATCTTTTTCATTACCGATGCGATGGAGGGATTTCCGATGTTCATGGCGTATTCCACCAAGGGAGAATGATCCAGTCGCTGCTGCAATGCATGACGTAACAAATCAGCCTGACGCTCCGTGTGCACTTTTAAGGGAGAGCCTTCGGGCATCCAGATTTTTGCATATTTTTCTGCAGAAGCTTTTGGTCTGAAGCGGAGAATGAAACCATGCAGGATCGGCCACCAGATCAAACGGGGTACTTCGATGACTCGTGGATTGCTGAGAAAGTCCTTGAGATAGGGGCGCAGTGCCTGAGCTGTAGGGGCGTCTGGTGTTCCGAGATTAACGAGCAGTACACCTGTTTTGCTGGGCGAACCATGATGATAAATGGAATGTGAACTCATAGAAAATACGAATGATTAGGGAATGAAAATGTTCTGGCCAAATCGATTTGGTCAGTGTTGAGATAATCCGCTGGAAATTAGTTTTGCCGTGATATCGACGATTGGAATGACGCGCTCATAAGCCATGCGCCTAGGGCCAATGACGCCAACTGTGCCGACTACTTCACCTTCAATTTCATAGGGTGCGGTTATGACGCTGAATTCTTCCAGCGACATGACTTCTGATTCACCCCCTATGAAAATTTTGACGCCGTGTGCCTGGCGGCTTAGCTCCAGTAGTTGCAACAACTTGGTTTTGCGTTCGAAAAGTTCGAACAGATTCTTCAGGCTGGATAAATTTTCAGCAAGATCGTCTACCTGCAGCAGATTGCGTTCTCCAGTCAATACCACGGCTTCGCTGCTTTCATTGACTGCATTGCCACCCACTTCGATCGCAGCGCTCATCAAGCTGGTCATTTCACTGCGTAATTGTCTCAGTTCATTATCGAGTCGTCCGCGAATCTCATCCAGTGTGCAACCGGCATAGTGTTGATTAATGAAATTGCCTGCCTCGATCAGATCCGTCTGAGAGTAAGTCTTGTCGGTAAAAATGATGCGGTTCTGAACATCCCCTTCGGGGGTGACGATGATCAGTAAAATCCTTTTTTCCGATAACGCCATAAATTCGATGTAGCGAAAAACCGGGCCCTTGCGTTTCGGGGTAATGACGACACCAGCAAACTGGGTCAGTTCGGATAGTAACTGCGAAGCGACATTCAGCAAGCGCGATGGATTGTCTGGGTGCAATTGACTTTCCAGATGACTGATTTCGATCGCGTCCAGCGACTTGACGATCATCAAGGAGTCAACAAAAAAACGATATCCCTTGGAAGTAGGAATGCGACCAGCCGAAGTATGAGGGCTGGTCACCAAGCCAATTTCCTCCAGGTCGGACATGACGTTGCGAATGGTTGCAGGGCTCAAATCCAAACCGGAAAATTTTGACAGTGCACGGGAGCCAACCGGTTGACCTTCATGAATATATCGCTCGACCAGCGTTTTTAACAGAATTTGAGCACGTTCGTTTAACATGGAATTATTTTACATGAATCAACAACTGGATAGTTTGGTATAAGCAGTGATTTTGCCCCATATATGCTAAACTTTCCAAGAGTCGCTCCCAATTGGGTCGAATCCATTTGGTGATCAACACTATAAGCCGTTTCTCAATCCTGGGTATTCGTAAATCAAGCCTGAGAGGCGGATCGAAACCGATCAGTTCGCATTGAAATTTAATTTTGAAGCAATGACATTTATCCGTGGCTTTTAACTTCTGACTGATGAATTCTCAATTCAAAACCATTGCGTTGATCGGTAAGCATAAAAATCCCGAGATTGCAGCTCCTCTGCTGAGTCTGGCGCAATATCTGCAAGCCAAGCAATTTCAAGTGCATCTTGATCATCTCACTGCCTTGCAGATTTGTAGTGATCAATACCCAGTGATGACATTGGAAGAAATTGGTCAACGGTCGGATCTGGCCATTGTAATGGGCGGCGACGGTACGATGCTCAATATTGCCCGTATGCTGGCTGCCGATGATGTGCCTCTGATTGGTATCAACCAGGGAAGGCTGGGGTTTCTGACCGATTTGTCGGTGGATACCATGTACGAGACACTCGATGCCATGCTCTCGGGACAATTCATTACTGAACGTCGCATGTTGCTTCACGCTGAGGTGATTCGCGATGAAGTTAGTGTTTTCAGCAGCCTGGCATTCAATGATGTCGTGTTGTATCGTGGCATGAGCAGTGGCATGATCGAATTCGAAGTCCAGGTCAATAATGAATATGTCAACACACTACGATCGGATGGTTTGATCGTGGCTACACCGACCGGTTCCACAGCCTACGCCCTTTCCTCCGGCGGACCCATTTTGCATCCGGGACTGGATCTGATCGCACTGGTACCGGTGTGTCCGCACACACTAAGTAATCGTCCGGTTGTCATCGGTCCGGAATCCAGCGTGCAGATCCGCATGAGCAGTTGTACCAATGTACGTATCAATTGCGACAGTCATGCCTATTTTGATCTCGAGTTGCCCGATAAAATCGTGATACGGCGTTTTCCTCAGACCGTTCGTTTGCTGCACCCGGTTAATCACAGCTACTACCGCATGCTGCGGGAGAAACTGGGCTGGAGCGAATTTCCCTAGTGCTGTCTCTTTATCCTTCCGATCATGCTTAAACACCTGAGCATCAAGGATTATGTCATTGTCGATCAGATTGACCTGGATTTTATGCCGGGCTTCACTGTGCTGACTGGAGAAACTGGAGCCGGTAAATCCATTTTGATCGATGCTTTGTCCCTTACTCTGGGGGAGCGAAGCGATGCCAGCCAGATCAAACTCGGTTGTGAACGAGCCGAAATTGTCGCCACATTTGAGATTGATGACTTGCCGGATTTGAAATACTGGTTGGAAGCGAATGATTTACAAGGTGACCCCGATTGTTGTCTGGTGCGACGAATTATCGATACCAATGGCCGCTCCCGTAGCTACATCAACGGGCATGCAGTGACAGTGCAGCAACTGCGCACGATGGGAGAATTCCTGTTGTCGATACATAGTCAGCATGCTCACCAGTCTCTGCTGCAGAAAGATACGCAGCGTCAACTACTGGATGCTTTTGCGGGATGCGAGCAACTCGTTCGATCCGTGAATCAAACTTACCGGAACTGGCAGGATTGCCGCCAGCAAAGAATAACCTGCGAACAGAGTGCTGCCGAGTTGCACGAAAAAAAGGAATTACTGGAGTGGCAACAGCGTGAATTGGCAGAGTTGAATCTCACAGCCACTGAATGGGAGTCGCTGCAAGTTTCCCATGCCCGCCTATCGCATGCAGCGGCATTGATGGCAGCTGCGGAATCCGGCATCAACGTCCTGTCCGAACAGGAACATGCCGCCCTGACGCTCATTAACAGTGTCAATCATCAATTGCATCAACTGCTGGAATACGATAGCCAACTCCAGTCCGTCACGGAATTGCTGGATGCCGTGCAGATTCAGTTGCAGGAGAGTGTTTACGAATTGCGGCACTACCAGCAGAGTATCGATCTGGATCCGCAACTGCTGCAGGACATTGAGCAGCGGCTGGCAACTATCCACGCAGCTGCAAGAAAATTTCGCGTTGCACCGGATGAATTGCCGCAACTGCTACAAACCACGAGCGAGCAACTGGATGCGCTGGATTCGATCAGTGATATCGACCACCTCTTGCAACAGGAGGAGCTTGCTCATGAAGCATATCTGCAGCAGGCGGCGACTTTGACTGCAGAACGGCAACGGGCTGGCACAGCGTTGTCGCAACAGGTGACCGAGGCCATGCAAACGCTGGCAATGTCGGGTGGGGCATTCGCAGTGACGTTGTCACCATTGCAGCAGGAAAGCGCCATGGGTCAGGAACAAGTCGAATTTCAGGTCACAGCCAATTCTGGCGTACCACTGCGGCCACTGGCCAAGGTCGCTTCGGGCGGGGAATTGTCGCGCATCAGTCTGGCAATTCAAGTGATCGCCAGTAAGGTGAGTCTTGTGCCGACACTGGTTTTTGATGAGGTGGATGTGGGCATCGGCGGCCGAGTTGCGGAAATTGTCGGTGGCTTGTTGAAACAGCTTGGGCAGCAGCGGCAAGTGCTCTGCATAACCCATTTGCCGCAAGTTGCAGCCATGGGCGATCAACAGTGGCAAGTCACGAAATCCAGCGCCAACAACAATGGTCAATCCCCTTGTAGCCGAATTATTCCACTGGACCAGCAGGGGCGCGTGGAGGAAATTGCGCGCATGCTCGGTGGTGTCAATATTTCCGACGTAACTCGCCGGCATGCGGCAGAAATGCTGCGGTGCAACGACCGCGAGCCATAGTTGTACTAATTTGATTGTTAACGTGTTATTTGGAACACATCAGCGAACAAAGTGGTTTGCACCAACCATGTCGACGATCAATTGACGATAATGTTCGGATTTACGTGTTTGCAAACGCTCCAGCTGACTCAGGTTATCTGTCAGGACAAAGCCCTGGGTGGCGTCGACTGTAATTCGTCGTTGTTTGAGCCATTGCGTGTGCGCTACTGGCAAATGATCGTTATCCAGATCGATCTGGTGATTCGATGCTACGAAAATAAAGTCGTTGAAATTCTCACCTGGTGTGGAAATGAAAATTTGTTGGTGGGGGAAAACCTGGGCAATGGTTTGGGCAACGGAAGCTAGAGCAGGATTGTTGCCATCATCCAGAAATGACACAAAATTCAATGCCAGCATTCCTTGGGACGCCATCAAGTTGCGCAATTGCTGCAATGCCTCCACCGTGAGCAGGTGAGTGGGTTCCGTTCCTCCTGTAAAAACGTCCAATATGATCAGGTCGTATTTCCCTTCTAATTGCCGGATTTCATAGCGTGCATCGCCGATGATGGTTCGACCATTGGGAGCGAAGTCAAAAAACGTGTTTGCAGCTTCGGCAACGGCAGGGTCGATTTCCAGTGTGTCCGTGACCACGCCGTGATGCTTCAGGGTCATTGCCATATGGCCGGCGCCCTGACCGATGAGCAGCGCGCGCTTCAGGTTGGGAGCCAATGCCGGCAAATGTGCGACGATTTTTTGATAGCTCAACAGATTTTCTCCACCGCTGATGCTGGCTGCACCGATGGTGGAGGCATCAACTGTCAGCAGGCGGATGTTTTCTTTCGGTTTGTCAATCACGCGCACCCAGCCATACAGGCTCTCGCGCTCAAACCGGGTGATAAAAGTGTCATCGGTTTGTGTCCGACCTGAATTGGCAATTTGAGGATAAAGTCCGGCACTGATGACGATCAGTACCATTGTGGAGGCGAGTGTTTGGGTGGCTTGGAGAAAACGGCGTTCGATCAAAGCGACGATCAGCGCAAGCATAAGCAGTGCAACACCCAGTCCAATGAAAATTTCGCGTGATCCCACCAAAGGAAAAAGATAAAACCCCAGGAAAAGCGTGCCTATGACGCTGCCCACCGTACTGATGGCATAAATGGAACCGGTACTGGCGCCTACATTGGCCAGGGTAGAAGTAGCCAGCTTGACGGCAAACGGTCCGATCATACCCAGCATGATCAAACTCGGTGAAAACAGGATCAAGGTACTGACAAAGCTGCCCAGACGCAGTCCCAATGGATCGGTAGCCAGTAGTACCGGCTCGGTCAGCCAGGGAATGATCAAGGTCAGCAGACCTGAAATCGCAATGATCGTGGATAATCCGGATCGCGCACGATCGGCCAGGATACCGCCAAAATAATAACCCAGTGCCAGGGCAATTAGCGTGACGGCAATGAGCGAGGTCCAGACATACAGACTGGCGCCATAAAATGGTGCGATCAGTCGCGTACCCAGCAATTCGATCACCATGACGGCTGCACCAGTCAGAAATACGGTGCAATACAACCAGGCCTTGCCAAAAAATTTCGAAGGAGAGGGACTATTCATGATGGCCTAGTTTTTGAATTTTTTGATGTTGAATTGATTTACCACGATCTGACCTCCGGAAATCACCAGATTGGGATATTCCAGCAATTTGAATCGTAAAAACGGATTGCCTCGAACGGCAATGATGTCGGCAGGTGCGCCAGGAGTCAGTGTGCCGAGAGGCGCCATGTTCAGAAGCTCTCCAGCCTTGGAGGTTGCTGCCTTGATGACAGTCAGGACATCGCTGAAATCGATCGATGCGCCGCTGGTCAGGTGCAGCATCATGCTGAGTTCTTCCCCGTTGATTCCCCAGGGTACATTGTCGTGACCAATTTCGGAGCCATAAATCAATTTTGCGCCTTTGGCCGCCAGACTCATGGTGTTGCTATGTATACCCTTGTGTGTGGAGGTATCGACACAAGCAGATAGGGTATCCACGGTGGTCACAAATGTGACACCCTGATCGACGGCGCGCTGCAGCAAGCTTTCGCTGATTTCTGCGCAGGGAATATGGGCAAATTCATCGACTCCGGCATTCAGTGCACGTTCAAAACCTTCGTTTTCACCGGCATGAACGATGACGCGTTTACCCAAATTATGTGCTTTTGCCACGATGGCATTGACGATTTCCTGTGGCAAGAGTGGCCAGGGCGTCGCCGGCACAGGTCCTTCATGTGGTTGCATCCAGGGGGCGCCGGTTTCACCGCCAGGTTCCAGTGCGATCTTGATGGCGCTAGCACCGCCCGCAACGAGATCGGTTACCACTTGTTCGGCTTCGCTGATGGTGGCAATGGGAAGACCGATTTTATCGTAACCACCGTCGCCGCCTCCGAAAACATTCAAGGGATAGCCACCAGATGCTTGTAAAATGGGGCCGACGCTCAGTAACCGTAGTGACCCCTTTCCACCCTGCGGTGGCAGGAGTGGACCACCGGTGTCGCGTGCGGTCGTGATGCCATGTTTCAGTACGATATCCCTGGAAACATTCTGGAATGTGATGTGCGCGTGGGCTTCAATGAATCCAGGCAGAATGGTGGCATCACCGAGATCCAGCGTGTGGTTGCAGGCCTGACCGAGTTTTGGGCCGTTGCCAACCTGCTCAATGACGCCGTTTTTATAGACGACTGCTGCATTTTCCAACAGGTTTTGTCCATCGAAAACCCGGTCTGCAAACAACACGTAGCAATGATTTTTATGTGGTTCGCTAGCATTTGCGCTGTTTTGCTCCACGGTGCCGACATAGTTTCGATGGATATCAATAAATCGGATATCGGCATGGATGTCGTTTTGTGCGGCATATACCGGGTTGATGCCCAGTAGTGCAGCAAGCATCAGGCTGCCGCAAAGGGTTTTGGTTTTGTTAAAAATGGCGTGATTCATTATGTTCCTTGGTCTAAATCTCTCTGAAGTCGATTGGTTTGCAAGCTTTCTGAATGCAGTCACCAAATCGACTGATGTGTTGTTCAAAATTGGGTTTTTAATGCCAGAAATGCATCTTTGCTCGTTGCCCGGTATGCATTATAGGAAAAACAAGTCAATGGAAAATGCGGCAAATTGCCGCACTGCGGGCGATTTCAAGAAAAAGACAGTGGAGATGGAAAAATTAATTTTCGAAGAATCAGGGGATTGAGAGTTTAGGGTGTGACAATCCAACAACATGCGACATTATGCCGCATTGTGTTTTGGCAGGCAGGACAATATGATCCGCCGCTGAAAAGAATCTTTTCTCAATAAACGTTCTGGAACGGGTATTTTGACGAGGACTTGGGAGAAGAATGTCAATCAGGGAAAAGATCGATTTCACGTTGCCTTTTGAGCACCACCTCAAAAGGCAACGCTAGTGAGTTTTTACAATAATTCAAATTTAACAAGGGGATCACTCTAAATGATTAAACCTAATCAATTCAAATGGGGCTGTAGTAGATCAGATTAAATTTGAGTCCAATTTTTCAGTATATTTAGTTGATGCTTAGGTGTTCCATAAT
>JAMWZR010000030.1 GCA_024282035.1 Nitrosomonas sp. | reverse complement strand
AATCTTTTAGTACGGCATTAAGTGATTCTGGAGAATAGACTGTTATTCGTTGACTGCGTTTTGACACACGATCAAACCAAAATAAGCAACGCCAACCCAATTCCGGTAGCGGTTGCGAGCATGCCGGAAACACATTGCCGCGCCAGCAGGTTGCTGCCAACGAAGGCGATCAAGCCGAGCTTGAAACCAATGTTTGATAAAATGGCCAATGCGATGGCGGTGACGGCTTCATCGGCACTCAGTTTTCCCAGTTCGAACAAACGCAGGCTGGACAAGGTGATGGCGTCGACATCGGTCAGACCGGAAACCAGCGCTACAGCATACAGGCCAGTGCTGCCGGCAATATCCGACAACCAAGACGAAAGTAGCAACACGCTGCCATAAATGAACCCGAAAGCGGCTGCCGCACCGATTTCAGTGGGGTTCTTGATTTCCGGGAGAGGCAGTCCATCCTGTTGATTCAGGCGATACCACCAATATGCCGTGACCATGGCACCGATCAGAAAACCACTACCGAGAACCGGTAAAAGCTGCGGCAGGATCGCGGGCGAAGCCACTGCGCTGACAATCGACAGACGAATCAGGACGGTCAGATTGGCAATCAGGATGACGACTACAGACAGCGACACGAAGTTTTGATTTTCGACACTGCGGCGTGCATAAACCAGTGTAGTGGCGGTACTGGATACCAGACCGCCAAATAAGCCCAGAACTGCGCCGTGGTGCTGGCCGATGAGCTTAAGAGCGACATAGCCGGCCAGACTGACACCGGAAATCAGCACCACCATCAGCCAGATCTGATGCGGATTGATAGCTTCGTAGGGGCCGATGTTCTGGTCGGGAAGAACCGGCAGGATGATGAAGGACAACACGGCGAATTGCAGTACTGAAATCGAATCGCGCCGGCTTAATTTTTCCGAAATGCCATGCAATTCCGTTTTGAAATACAGCAAGATTGTAGTGATGATGGCCAGCATGATGGCTAGCGTAGTGAGATCGTACCAGATGGCTGCACCCAGTCCATAACATACCAAAACGGCAATCACCGTTGTGGTGCCCGGATCGAGGGTATCGTCCTTGGCGCGGAAATAGGCGGCGATGGTCATCATGCCGACGACCAGCAAGCCGCCCAGAAGCAGCCAGGGTGTGGTTTTTTCCGAGAGCATCGCAGCCAGGGTGCCGAACATCGCCACCAAGGCGAAGGTGCGCAACCCGGCGCGCGATCCCGGACTGCGCTCACGCTCCAATCCGATCAGTAGTCCAATGGCCAGGCTGGTGAGGAAGTGTGGCAATGCAGCCAATTCGCCATTGAGGGTGAGTTCAGTGTGCATGATCGGCTAGCGCGGAATCTGCCGGAAACCAGTGCTCCAGTAGGAATTGTAAAGTCGTCTTGCCATTGTATTCATTGATTTGCAGGCGATAGACCGCATCGATACGATCGGGCAGCGGGTCACTGTAGAAAAACAGGATGCCATCGTAGCTGAGGTTTGAATGCCGATTTGGTGCTGACGGTGCATCGTTCAGTTTTCTCAGTTTTAGTTTCAAATGTTTTTCACCGACAATTCGCTGACTTTCAACCAGGAACTGTCCACTGAAGGTTGGTTGGGGAAAACCCTGGCCCCAGACCTGGCGCTCCAGAAATTCGGCCAGTTCCAGGTTGATGTCCGGATCGTTCAGATCGCCATCGGTTTCAATGACGCGCGTCAGATCGGCGGGCGTGAGCCATGCCTGCGCTACGTGCTCGAAGGCCGCACAGAACCTGTCGAATTGTTCCGCAGCGATAGTGAGTCCGGCCGCTGCGGCATGACCACCGAATTTGTGGATCAGGCCGGGATGCTGCTTGGCAACCCAGTCCAGGGCGTCGCGTAAATGAAAACCTGGAATCGAGCGTCCCGAGCCTTTCAGTTCGTGCGCATTGCCGGCTGCAAAGATGATCACCGGACGGTGGTATTTATCTTTGATGCGCGATGCCAGGATACCAATGACACCCTGGTGCCAGTCGGTATCAAACAGGCAGATACTGCTGGTCTGATCAATCTGCGCTTGCTGCATCGGAAGCTTGTTTTCAAGTTGCACGAGTGCGCTCTCCTGCATGGTCGATTCGATCTCGCGGCGCTGGCGGTTCAACTCATCGAGTTGCTTGGCGCACTGTACGGCATAATCGGCATCGTCGGTGGTCAGGCATTCGATGCCTAGCGACATATCGTCAAGCCTTCCGGCTGCATTCAGTCGTGGGCCCAGCATGAAGCCCAGATCATAGGTGGAAATCTGTTGTGGATTCCGCCGGGCGACCTGCAGCAGTGCCTGGATGCCGGCGCAGCAGCGGCCCTGGCGCATGCGCTGTAATCCCTGTTGCACCAGAATGCGGTTGTTGCTGTCGAGTCTGACGACATCGGCTACGGTGCCCAGTGCCACCAGGTCGAGATACTGGGCGAGATTGGGTTCCTGCAGGCCGGATGCGAAAGCGCCACGTTGCCGCATTTCGGCACGAAGCGCCAGCATCAGGTAAAAGATCACGCCGACGCCAGCGATGTTTTTACTTGGAAACGAGCAGCCCGGTTGGTTGGGATTGATGATGGCGGTCGCCTCCGGCAGGATTTCACCGGGTAAATGGTGGTCTGTGACCAGAACTTGCATGCCCAGGCGATTGGCGGCTGCCACGCCGTCGACGCTGGCGATGCCGTTGTCCACGGTGATCAGCACATCAGGTTGCTTGGTGGCATGAGCCAGTTGCACGATTTCGGGAGTCAGGCCATAGCCGTATTCAAAGCGATTGGGTACCAGGTAATCCACGATTGCACCCAGTTTGCGCAGGATGCGCAACCCGACGGCACAGGCGGTGGCGCCATCGGAGTCGTAATCGGCAACGATCAGCAAGCGCTTGTTTGCTGTGATCGCATCGGCAAGGTACGCAGCCATGCGGATGATGTTGTGCATCTGATCGAAAGGAATCAGTTGCGTCAATTCGGTTTCGAGTTCTTCCGAGCGTGCTATTCCGCGAGCGGCATAAATGCGTGCCAGCACTGGAGATAATCCACTGCTGCTCAGCGCATCGTAGGTATGTGGATCATAGGTGCGAACAATAACTTTGGGCATGTGCCGGTCAGTGCGCTGCAATCTGGGGTGCCAAGAAGCAGGTCATTCGGCAGGTGTTTCCACGGCTGGTTCAAGTTTTGCCACCTTGAGCATGTGGAGCCGGCGGCTATCGACGCGCTGTACGGTGAATTTGAACTGACCGATGACGACGGATTCGTGCCGCGCTGGTACACGGCCAAACTTGTTCAGTACGAGACCGCCAATGGTGTCGAAATCATCACTGTCGAAGTGTGTGTCGAGTATTTCATTGAAATTGTCTATTTCGGTGATGGCCTTGACGCGGTAGGTGCCGTCGGATTCCATGACAATGTTGGCTTCTTCGTCATCAAAATCGTATTCATCCTCGATTTCTCCGACGATTTGCTCCAGTACGTCCTCGATCGTGACCAGTCCGGCGACTCCGCCGTACTCATTGACGACGATGGCCATGTGATTGCGGTTGCTGCGAAATTCCTTGAGCAGGACATTGAGTCGTTTGGATTCGGGAATGAATACGGCCGGACGCAGCATGTCACGGATGTTGAATTCTTCGGGATCGGCATAGTAGCGCAGTAAGTCCTTGGCCAGCAGTATACCGATGATTTCGTCTTCCGAGCCTTCGGTGACAGGAAAGCGTGAATGTGCGGCCTCGATGACAAACGGGATGAACTGGTCGGGTTTCGTGCTGATGTCCACGACATCCATTTGCGAGCGCGGCACCATGATGTCGCGTGCCTGCATTTCGGAAACTTGCATGACGCCTTCGATCATGCTGAGTGCATCGGAATCCAGCAGATTGCTCTTGAAGGCAGAATGCAACAGGTTGATGAGTTGTTCGCGGTCTTCCGGTTTACGGATCAGCAGGGTGCCGAGCCGTTCTAACCAGCCGCTTTTAGGTGAAGGATCGTCCATGTTGGTGGTATTGAGTCATTGCAATCATTTTGTAAATAGTGGGGCATCTTACGGTTTGATCTGGTGTGCATTAAAGTTGTCAGTGCCGGATTCCGTCGATTGCCATACTGTGATCATGTTCCCGATACGGATCGGCGTAACCCAGCCGCGTCAGTATCCTTGTTTCCAGCTGTTCCATTGCTGCCGCTTCGGTATCCTCCAGGTGATCGTATCCCTGTAGATGCAGGATGCCATGCACGGTCAGGTGCGCATAATGCGCGAGGAGATCCTTGTGCTGTTGTTGTGCCTCGGTATGGATCACGGGTGCGCACAGCACGATATCGCCAGTCAGTGGAACCGTATCGTCGTAAGCAAAGGTGAGTACATTGGTAGCGTAATCCTTGTAGCGGAACTGATGATTCAGTTCACGGCCTTCTGTCTCGTCCACCAGGCGCAGCACGATTTCTGCATGCTGAAACAGCGCCGCTTTGACCCAGCGACGGAATTGCGGGCGTGTGGGTAAGTCTTTATGTTCCGTGGCGTATTGCACTGCCAGTTTAAAAGTTACCTGCTGTGCTTCAAGATCAGATTTGCGGGTTTTGTTTGTCATGTTTCTCATAAGCATTGACAATTCTCTGCACCAGCGGGTGTCTGACCACGTCTTCCGACTTGAAGTGAGTGAAGGCAATACCGCGAATATCGTTGAGTACGGCCTGTGCATCCACCAATCCACTCTTCTGGTGCTTGGGCAGGTCAATTTGCGTGACATCGCCCGTGATTACCGCTTTTGAACCCAGACCGATACGGGTCAGAAACATTTTCATCTGTTCCGGTGTCGTGTTCTGCGCTTCGTCGAGAATGATGAAGGACTGATTCAGCGTGCGTCCACGCATGAATGCTAGCGGTGCGATTTCGATGGTATTGCGCTCGAACTGTTTACTCGTCTTGTCGAATCCCATCAGATCGTATAACGCATCATAAAGTGGGCGTAAATAAGGGTCGACTTTCTGTGTCATGTCACCGGGCAGAAAACCAAGGCGCTCGCCTGCCTCAACCGCAGGGCGGACCAGAATCAGGCGGGATACCAGGCCACGTTCCAGGGCATCGACGGCGCTGGCGACAGCAAGGTATGTCTTGCCAGTACCGGCTGGGCCAATCGCGAAGGTGATGTCATGTTCCTGGATCTGCTGCAAATATTGCGCCTGACGCGGCGTGCGACCATACAGATTGCTGCGGCGTGTCATCAGTTGTGGCGATGCCGGGGACTGGCGTGCATCTTCCACCTCAGTCGTGGTGTGATTCACGTCGACAAGGTTATGCTGCCGGTTCAGTACTTCGATCAGTCCCAGCTGTATTTGCTCCAGGCTCAGATGATGTTGCGAATGATCGTAGAAATGTTGCAGGGCCTGTGCTGCCATTTGTGTCTGGGGGAATTTTCCCGCCAGGCTGAAATGCTCACCGCGGCGTGAAATGACGACATCCAGAGCTGTTTCAACCTGTTTCAGGTTTTCATCCAGAGTGCCGCAAAGATTGGCTAGCCGCTGATTATCGGCCGGTGAAAATGAGATTTCGAGTGGTTTGGACTTCAATGTCGAGCAGGGCTAATTCAATATCGGGATTCTCTCAGTGGAAGCGATACTTTGCAAGTAAAACCTATGCAGGTGGATTCGCAACCCACTCGCCACGCAAGGTGTGGGATTTGGCTTCGGTGATGCGTACGTTGACAAAACGGCCAATCAGCTCGGGATCACAGGACAGATTGACAACACGGTTGTTGTCGGTACGACCGAAGAATTCTTCGGCATTTTTTTTCGAGACACCTTCCATGAGCACGCGCTGTACGGATCCCACCATTTGCATGCTGATCTTGCGGGCTTGCTGATTGATCTGCGCTTGCAAGCGCTGTAAACGTTCGAGTTTGACCTCCTGCGGCGTTTCGTCTGGCAGATCGGCAGCGGGCGTACCGGGACGCGGGCTGTAGATGAAGCTATAGGATTCATCAAAATTCATATCCTCGATCAGTTTCATCGTGGCGGCGAAGTCGGCCTCGGTTTCGCCCGGAAATCCCACGATGAAGTCTGAGGATAACGAAATATCGGGGCGAATGGCGCGCAATTTGCGAATGATCGATTTGTATTCCAAGGCCGTGTAACCACGCTTCATCGCAGCCAGAATCCGGTCGGATCCCGATTGCACCGGTAAGTGCAGGTGGTTGACGAGTTTGGGCAACTGACTGTAAGCCTGGATCAGGCGCGAAGTGAATTCCTTGGGGTGCGACGTGGTGTAACGAATGCGTTCGATTCCCGGGATGTCGTGCAGATATTCCAATAGTAATGCAAAATCGGCCAGATCATTGTCGGGCATTTTACCCATGTAGGCATTGACGTTCTGCCCCAACAATGTGACTTCCTTGACACCTTGCCCTGCCAGGATGGCAATTTCGGTCAGTACATCTTCAAGCGGGCGCGATACTTCCTCACCACGCGTATAGGGAACGACACAAAAACTGCAATATTTGCTGCACCCTTCCATGATCGAAACAAAGGCAGTGGCACCTTCGGTGCGAGCAGGAGGAAGATGGTCGAATTTCTCGATTTCCGGAAAAGAGATATCGACTTGCGGGCGCCCGGTAGTTTTGCGATTCTCGATCAATTGTGGCAGGCGATGCAGGGTTTGAGGGCCAAACACGACATCGACAAACGGTGCGCGACTGACGATCGCCTTGCCTTCCTGACTGGCCACACAGCCGCCGACACCAATCAACAGATTGGGATTGCTGTCCTTGAGATGACGTACCCGCCCCAGGTCATGAAATACCTTTTCCTGAGCCTTTTCACGCACGGAGCAGGTATTGAAGAGAATGATGTCAGCCTGGGCAGGATCATCGGTGGGTTCCATGCCATAAGCTGCATTGAGGACATCCGCCATCTTTTCCGAGTCGTACTCGTTCATCTGGCAGCCAAACGTTTTGATGTATAACTTATTACTCACGATCTATGCGAGGATCAAAATTTAAAAATGAATGCAATATTATTTCGGTTTTTGGGCTTGTTCCTGCTTGGCCTGTTTGGCTTCATCAGGAGTCAGAATCCACAAGCGGTGCAGCGTACCGTTGATATCCAGCTGGTAGCGAACGAGGCCATTATAATTCGCCGTGTTCGGCAGAATGATCAGATTATCCGTGCCGCGAATTTGCCCACCCGCTCCCATCAAGATCTTTTGGCCATCAATGGTAAATAGCGGAAACGCTACCGCAGACAGATGTCCCATTTTGCTGTTGACCGGAAAATTCCGGGGCTGCTGACTGAATGCTACATGGGATCCGGCAGTGAATTGCAGGAGCAGTAGGCATAGCATTACCAGTAATTTTTTCATTCCATTTCAGATAGATGATCAACCAAGTTATTGATTGCTTGAACTTTGAGGTCGATTCAACTGACCGGGTTTTTGAGGGCATAATGATACGCTAAAGCGAAAATGCGTAGCAATGTATTTGCGAACTTGCTGAGGCGGATACTTGTGTCCTTTCGGCTCTGGTCAGGTTACTCGAATAGGAAAAAGGTTAGTTGTCCGCCTGAGAACACGGTGGTTGGGCAACCCCCCGGTGGGATGAGTAGGGGAGGGGCTCATTCCCACCAGGAAGTTGTTGATTGATAGGACTGCATTGCGGGGTTTTTCATCTGCGGTGATGTCCTCCACGATGACCCCCCGAGTGTCCGCCGTGACCATGATGGTGGTGTCTGCCGCCAGAATTCCATTGTCCACCAAGATGGTGCTGATGATGTCTATGTCCAACGTGAGAATGATGACGGTGCCGATCATGCCCATTGTCGTAGTAGCGCAAACCACCGCCGATGATGGTTTGGCCGACATAATAGGAAGGTTGGTAACCGTATCCATAACCATAGCTGGCGCCAGTGGTTCGATAATATCCGGTACTGCCATAATAAGGTGTTGTCATACAACCAGCCAGAAAGACCATACTGATCAGTATCAGCGATATAAGTATTTTTCTAATTGTCATGATGTTTCTCCTGCATCGAGAATTGGCTGGCAAGATTACGGTAATGCCAGCGTGATGTTTCAGTTGCCCGATACCAACTTGCCCGGTATCTCGGAAATCATTGTGCAATTCCGCTGCTGAATAGTGACTGAATGGTATTTGTCAGTGAGAAAGAGAAAGCAAGGGATCAAGCAGGCTCGTGATGTGTCACATGATTTTCTTGAAATGACTGCCCCTCGTGGGAGGTCAATCGCTTCAGGTTGTCATGAAAAGCGGGAGATGAATAAAAATCCCCGGGCTGGCCGGGGATGTCATCAAGCCATTGGAGTATGGCGAGAGGTAAATATGGTGAATTTTTCGGATTAATCTGGAATTTCTTCTGAATCCGTCCCCCCTTTTGATGAGGTTACCGTAACGCGTGCAGGGGGTACGGCAATGCCCGTCAGCGTCAATTCGTATCGGCCTGCAGCACCGGATTGTGTCATTGGGGATGCATTGGCTCCCACTTTGAGGGTAAGTTCTGGAGCAATCCCCGAACTGACACTTATCTTGTCACTGGATAATGCAACGACCTTCAATGTTTGCGTTGCTGCCGTCCAACTTACGGATTGAATGCTGACTTGGTCAATGATATTAATTGTCTGCGTTGAGAACATACCGTTGTCGCTGGTGGCTACAACCGTTACCTGAGCCGGGATATGTGGACCATAAGTGGCATTTAACAAGGCGCGCTTGAAGAATGTACTACCACCATCGTAGGTCATATCGCCATTTTGATTGGCTTGCGGTAGATCGGTAATGGTTACGGATGCAGTGGATGGCGCTTTGACCCAGACATTGATGCGCGCGGTAGTGTTGCCAGTGGAAGTGTTGGTGGTGCGAAAATACGTTGCACGAACAGGCTCGATACTGGGTGGAATATTCGTGGGATCGAAAATTTTTCCTTGTACCGAAAACAGGCTAGTCTGTACAAAATTGTTGCCGACGCCATCCAGATCCACACCAGCCGGTCCTTCGATACGGAAGTAATTGATATCGCAATGTCCTCCGATGACTTCATGATTGACATTGGGGTCACCGACATAACCAGCGGGTGCAGCCGGCAGGATATTGGGATCCCAAATGAGGAACGGACCCACTTCGCCTTTTAGAATATTGTCAAAAGGTGTGCCACCTCCGATATCGCGTGTGACATTAATCGCGCGCGTGCCAGCGTTGGCAGAAAATTCTTCGGGTTGGCAGCCATTGTTTTCATTCAATGAGGGATGCCAGATTTTATAGTGCCCTGCAACCGGGATATCGACTCGCATTCTGATGCGACCAAAAGCGAATTGTGTTGTTGCAGCAGGTGTGGCTGGCAAGTAGGTGGCTTGCAGTGATTGCACCAGCAGTGCTTTTCGGCCGCCGACGAGATTGAGTGTGGCGCTGGCGTTCCACCAAAATGCTTCGATACCGAAACCGGTTGCTTCGGAAATGGCATTGCCGGCGATGACCGGAGTGAATGTACAAATTCCGGCGCCATTGCCATCGAGGCAGAGCTGCAAAGCATTGCCATTGGCATCGGATACCCATGATGGGAATTTATTGATGGGGTGAATCGGGCCTTTGTCGGTTAATGCCGATTGTACGGGTTGCGTGCTTAATCCAGCTACGGTGAGGATGGACGCAAGGGTCGTTGTTAGATTTTTGCTGATGTTGCCACGCAGTAATTTATGGATTGTAAATTGCATGATATGTGCCCTATCGAGTTATCGTTTAAATCAGGTTGAGAATGGAGAAGCACTGCCTTGCCATGAATGGCAAGGCAGTGCAACGCACCCCAGGTTTGTGTTTACCATAAAAAGCGCGAGCCCCATTTTCAGGGGCTCGCGAGGTTTTTTTAGGGTGAAACGGTTTGGATGGGCAGCATCATTTCGTTGTCCTCATGCGACAGAATGTGACAATGCCATGCAAATAATCCAATGATGTCGAATTTGGCTTTGACACGCGTAATACCCGGTGTCACACCATCGCCTGGGTAGGCAATGATCGTGTCCTTGAGTCCGGTCTCCCAAGGCTGGGCCGGGGTTTTTACTCCTGCTGCATCGATACGTTCGATGACTTCGAATTGCACCTGGTGTAAATGGATCGGGTGCGCATCCTCGGTGTAATTGTAGAGCACCCATTCTTCGGTCTGACCGATGGTCGGTTGCGTCGTGATCGGATCCATCCACAAACTGGGTACGGGCGTACCATTGGCATCCATGGAGCCCAGTTCCGCTGTTTCGGGTCCAAATGGCGCCGCACTGGCATCATTTCTGGAAACGGCGACGAGCTCACCCAGGTTGTTCAGAACGGGAGCGCCGGTTGCGTCTACCGGGATGTAAACTGTGCTGGATTCCATTTCATTCAGTGACAAATGACGAACGACAGGTGTACCCGTGATTGGTGCAATGGCAGGAAGCTGAACATTCGCCGGATGCTGGCTGTTATCGGTGCCTTTACCGGCTACAACGCGAAACTGCATGACCTGTCCGGTGGTATCCGGATCGGCAGAATCGAAATCCACCCCGGGCGAGCCGCCGCCGAAAGGTGAATCGGGACCGATGTTTTGCAGCGTAATTTTGCTGTTCAGCGGTGCATTGCTGAAATCGACAATGACATCGAAGCGTTCGGCTGGCGCCACAAGCAAGGTATCGACTTTGGCTGGTGTGGGCAGGAAGCCGCCATCATTGCCGATGACCCAGAATTTCTGACTGTTGCTCATCTTGAGGATCAGGAAACGGGTATCGGAGGCATTCAGGATGCGGAAGCGGTAACGCCGTTTCTCGACATTCAGATAGGGCCAGGTTTTGCCATTGACAACCATGGTGTTACCAAAGAATTCGGGATTCCAGGCTGGTGCCACCGTGCTTTGTTCGCCATCGATCGTGGTGTCTGGAGTAAACGGGATTTTCAGCTTGCTTTTGGCGAGTCCTTCGAAGAAAGCACGATTATCCGGGTAGAACAGCGATCCATCCTTGTTGAACGAACGGTCCTGGATCAACAAAGGAATTTCATAAGCGCCTTTGGGGAGGCCGGAAGTCAAATCGCTGCTGCCGCCACGAATGAAGTAGAAACCGGCAGGGCCAGCATACACATTGACACGTGTCATGCCCAAAGAATGGTCGTGATACCAGAGTGCAGAAGCCCTTTGGTCATTGGGGTACTGATAAACGGAGGTACCCGGTTCCCAGGTTTGACCATAAGCCGTTTGCGCTTCGTTTTTGAACTGCTCGTACTTGGTGCCGACTTTGGAAAAGTTGACGGGTATATTCGTGGCATTGGGTAAGAACCAGGCTTCGGGATATCCGTCGCTATCCTGCGTGACGTGTGCGCCGTGCAGGTGCGGAACCATGGGCACAGGTCCGGTATAACGTGTGGGGTCTTCTCCCATGGTGTCGGCCGATGCTGGATTGGCCCAGTGCAATGTCTGGTCGACATGCAACAGATGCGGCAAGAATTTTCCGTTGACCTGCTTCAAATCGTTGATCCATTTGACGCGAACCGGTTTGTTGGCTGTGGCTTCGATTGTATAGGCCGGATAACTGAAACTTCGGTTATTGGTAATCGAACCATAACCCCAAACCGTGGTACTCAGGTTGGGCACCACTTCCTGCTGGAATTGGCGTACTGCAATTTCGTAATAGTCTCCAGTAAAACCTTGTGGATTGGCCGATTTCGGCATGGATGGAAGTATCGTCAGTGGTCTGACATATTTCGGTATCTTCAGTGGATTTAGCGATCCTCCGGGCAACGGGGCACCATAAGACGTGCCCTGTATTCCCGTGAAAAGGATGGCTGCTGCCATGACTCCAAACACCGTGAGTTTTGAGTCGATTTGCTTCATTTTATTACCCCTTTTTGTTGCCGAAGATTTGCTCTTTAGAATTCGTTTAGCGTATTCCAGCCAGCAATTCTTCTACTCTCGATTGTAAAAAGCCGGTCATTACTCGTTAACCGGCTGCTCATACGAGTACAGCGCTGGGTTTTGCCAATATCGCTATGAGCAAAACCCGGATGCCAAGTTACGTTGTATTCAATCTCGACAGGGTTTCATCGGATTTTGCGTCCACAGTTCTGTCATGTGCTCGGTCAGAGGCGCAAATACCCGTCGATACCTCCGTAACGATGGATAAGACGCACGAAAAGCACAAAGCAGCGGTGCCAGGATTACTTAAGGTAGGGGTAATACTGGCAATGACAAATACAAGGATGGAGCGAGTCGGGAAGAAACCAGTTGAGCGTGTTTGTAGTCCTGAGCAATGACTGTGACCATTTCCAAAATGGTTTGAATGGGGTAACAGTTCAATTGCGTCAAGCATAACTTTAGCTAACTGCATTCGTTGGAATGGTTGCGCGTTGCATGTGGATTCGATTTGTGGAGTCCTCATGCGCGCGATGCAGAGAATACCTAACCATGCGGCTTGCAGGTAGATACAGGATGTTAATTGCTAACGTTAACTGATGTTAAATAATGACGGTTAACTGATGTTAATTGGAGAGTAGTTAAACAATATCGCGTGCACTTATTCGAAAAACGATTCGGTTTTGCGGTGGCTTGGGAGAACAGGGAAGTGAGTTGCATGCGAAGCAACTGTACGACAGCGTGTCACTTGATCAATCAGTACGAAGAGGCTACTAATGCTAGATCGAAAGGTTGAGTTGTAAAATATTTTATTACTTTAACTGCTTTGTTTTTATTGATGAAAAAAATATTTTTCCAGTTTGCTCTCAAGAAAATGAAATTTTTGTGAACCTTGCGATTGTTTGAGGGAATATACGGGGTAAGAAAAGGCGATGTGAGTAATTCGTGTTTTCTTACATTGTGTTCGTATATGAAAGCAGTACTTTTTAAAAAATAAAGGAAAAAACATGCAAGTTAAAACAAATCTGAAAGCAGGTAAACATGGTGCAGACGATCCAGCTGGTGACGACAGAGGTAACCACGGAGCAGGTCACAAATAATTGACCTGATTGAGTCGTATCGCGTTAATTGATTCTTGGTTCAAAAAAATTTGAATCTGTTTTGAACGAAAGATACGACTCGATGGAATAGACGTGACAAGATAAGAAGAAACCGTGAATCGACTTATCTTGTCAGAATGTGTCGCACCGTAAGGTGCATTAAAAATTAAAGGAAAATGACATGCAAGTTAAAACTAACGTAAAAGCTGGCCGCAGAGGTCGTGGTGGTCACGATGATGGTCCAAACCATCAATAATTGATACGACCTCCAGTCGTATCAGATGAAATTGCCCGTACTGGTAGGAGTGCGGGCAATTTTTTTATGTGTTAGACATACTGTGGCGCTTAAGTAGATTTTAAGCTGATTCAAACTCGCGAGATTGCTTTAAATTCCAATGTGGGTAATTGCAAATCAAGCGGTTATCTGCGAAACTCTGCAAAATTTTTGATAAATCCACTTTTAAACGCTCATTTCTATTAACGATCAACGCGTTTCCAGCGATTTCATCATTTTCTCTTCATGCCTATCCCATTTTCTTCTACCACACGCTCACTGGCTACCGATCTACCGTTGCTGAGCTGGTTGGGGTGGTCACTGTCTGCTGTGTTATTGAGTATCTGGTTGGGATGGTTTTTTTTTGCTTCGGTAACGGTTTTTGAAACCAGCCGGGAAGCACGACTGGAAGTGCAATCCGCTGCGCATCCCATCACTGCGCAAGTATCGGGCACTGTAGCCAGCAAGGTGCTGGTACTGGGTCAAGAAGTCTCGGTTGGTCAATTGCTGCTGCAGCTGGATGATCGCACCGAGCAATTGAAATTAACCGAAGAGAAGGCACGCAACCAAGGGTTGTCGAACCAGATCGATGCCGTGACCCGCGAAATCGGTGCGCAAAAAGACACCCTGTCCACGGGAACCCAATCCAATCAATCCGCCATCGTTACGGCTAAGGCCAGATTGCGCGAGGCGCAGCACCTGGCCGTGGTAACCAAGGACAAGCTACGTCGCTTGGCCGGATTGCGCGATCAAGGCTATGTCACCGATGCAGACTGGCTAAAAGCAAATGCTGAGGCCAACCAATCGCAAGCAGCAGTGGATGCCACCAGCAGCGAAATCCGGCGACTGGAGTGGGAATCTAAAAATAGTACCAGCCGCGACGGTGCCAGGCTCGAGTCGCTCAAAAAAGATCTGGCCAAGTTGCAAGGTCAACTGGAGTTGTCGTCGACGACGATTGCCCGATTGGAGCAATCGATCGAGAAGCACAAGATTCGTTCTCCAATTGCCGGACGCATCGGGGAAATCGCACCGGAAATCCAGGTTGGCTCATATTTGCTTGCGGAAGGGCAATTCATTGCCCGTATCGTACCGATGGGCGATCTGAAAGTCAGCGCCCGGTTTCAACCCAGTGACACTATGGGGCGTCTGTTTGCGCATCAAAAGGCGCGCTTACGCCTGGATGCCTTTCCCTGGACCCAGTACGGCAGCATGGATGCGGTCGTTAGCCGTGTCGGTGAGGAGATTCGCGATGGTTTTCAGCAAGTGGATTTATTGATCGTGGCCGACAATCCCAATATTCCATTGCAACATGGGCTGACCGGACAAGTTGAAGTGGCCGTGGAAACAGCCAGTCCGGCAACGCTGGTGTTGCGAGCGGTTGGCAAAGTGCTGGCGAGGCCTGCGGCGTCCAAAGGGAATACGCCTGCATTATGACCCAGTCCAAACGCCGTTGGCTGATTCCGGAAGTCATCCAGACCTCGGCCATGGATTGCGGGCCGGCAGCGCTGAAAGCCTTGTTGGAAGCCTACGGAGTCAGTGTCAGTTATGGTCGCCTGCGCGAAGCCTGTCAAACCGATGTCGATGGCACGTCGATCGATGTCATCGAGGAAACGGCGTGTCGTCTCGGATTGAAGGCGCAACAGGTGATGTTACCCGTGGAACATGTTTTGCTGGACGAGTCCCCAGCCTTGCCGGCCATCGTCGTAACCAGTCTGCCTGGTGGCGATACGCATTTTGTCATTGCCTGGCGACGTTTTGGCGGATTTGTGCAAGTCATGGATCCTGCGCTCGGCAGACATTGGGTGCGTGAACAGCGATTTCTGGCAGACCTGTATCGTCACACCTATGAAGTCAGTGCAGATGATTGGCGTGCCTGGGCGGGTTCGGAAGCCTTTTTGCAGGGATTGAAGCAGCGTATCAACAAAGTGGCGCGGCACGGGCATGAAGTGGATACCCTGATCGCCAGCGCGGTAGCCGACATCACCTGGTTCTCACTGGCGGTACTCGATGCCGCAGTGCGCATGACCGAAGCCTTGTTGCGAAGCGGTGCCGTGCGCGACAAGACCGCCAGTCTGGGCATGCTGCAAGCGATCTATGCCGAGGCACGCAGCAACCCGCAAGGTCAGATCATTCCGCCGAGTTATTGGTCGGTACTGCTGCAATCCGGCGATGCGGATGAACAGCAACTGGCGATGCGTGGCGCCGTTCTGGTGACGATTTCCGGAGTGGGTGAAGCAGAACCGGCCGAGTCCCTGTCGCCCGATCTGTCTGCGGCGCTGAATGAAAAGCCGCAGAATACACTGGGTTATTTATGGCAATTGCTCAGGGAAATGGGACTGGCTTCGCCATTGTTGCTCGGGTTTGCCTTGTTGCTGGGTGTCGGCATGGTGATGGTGGAAGCCTTGCTGTTTCGGGGATTGCTGGATCTGATACGGGATTTCGAGACGGTTGGGCAACGGCTGACAGGAATCCTGTTTGTGTCATTGCTGGCGTTGGCATTGCTACTGATCGAGTTTTCCAATATCCGCGAATTGCAGCGTCAGGGCAGGCAACTGGAGGTCCGGTTGCGGCAGGCTTTTCTGCGCAAGATTCCGCGACTCAATGATCGCTACTTTCATAGCCGCACCATTTCGGATATGGCGGAGCGTGCACATCAGGTTTTTCGCCTGCGCGGACTGCCTGCCTGGACGGGGCAATTGCTGCGCAGTTTTGCCGAGTTGTCGTTCACCACAGCGGGGATCATCTGGCTGGATCCGCAGTTGGCACTGTTGGCCATTTGTTCGGCATTGCTTGCGCTCGGTATTCCATTGCTGGCGCAGCCGGCATTGAATGAACGCGATTTGCGTGCACGCAGTCATGAAGGCGCTTTAAGTCGTTTTTATCTGGAAGCCATGCTGGGATTGTCGGCCGTACGTGCTCACTGCGCCGAGCGGGCTGTGCGCAGCCAGCACGAGGGACTGATGACGGAGTGGGCGCGCGCCAGTATGGCCACGCTGCGGCTTTCGTTGTTGATCGAAGGGGTGCAGGCAGTGGTGTGCCTGACCATGATTGCCGGATTACTGATCTCGCATTATGTCAGTGTCGGTGATTCCGGTGGATTTTTGCTGTTGATCTACTGGGCGCTGAAATTGCCAATGTTGGGGCAGCAGTTTGCCATGCTGTTCCGGCAATATCCTGCGCAGAGAAATGCCGCTTTACGCTTCATGGAGCCGCTGGGGGCACGTGACGAGGTTGAGACCGAGGCAGCTGCATCGCCTGGCAATGATAACAACCAGACTATAGACGCCACTCCTGTAGCGCAAGCCGGCGTGACGGTGACGCTGTGCGGCGTGACTGCCCAGGCCGCCGGACATGACGTGCTGCGGGAACTCGATTTGCACATTGCTGCCGGCAGTCACGTGGCCATTGTGGGGTCTTCGGGTGCGGGTAAATCCTCGCTGGTAGGTTTGTTGCTGGGTTGGATGCAGCCGGCGGAGGGAGAAATCAGGATTGACGATGAGCCGTTGACGGCGCAGCGATTGCGTCAACTGCGCCGCGAAACAGCCTGGCTGGACCCTGCTGTTCAATTATGGAATGCGCCGTTGCTGGATAACCTGATGTATGGTCACGATGCTTCTCAGTTGAGTACATTGGGAAAAATATTGGCTTCTGCGGACTTGCACAGTGTACTCAAGCATTGTCCCGAGGGATTGCAGACTCAGTTGGGCGAGGGTGGTGCCTTTTTGTCGGGTGGTGAAGGTCAGCGGGTGCGCCTGGGGCGCAGTCTGTTGCGACAATCTGCACGCCTGGTCATTCTGGATGAACCGTTCCGGGGACTGAGCCGGACGCAGCGCGAGCACCAGATGCGGCGCCTGCGAGCTGCCTGGCCGCAGGCAACATTATTATGCGTGACGCATGATGTGAGCGAAACGCTGATGTTCGAGCGGGTGTTGGTAATGGAGGATGGAAAAATCGTCGAGGATGCTGCACCGGCGATACTGGCAGCCGATGAAGGTTCGCGTTTCCATGCCTTGCTGACGACAGAGAAAACACTCCAGCAATCGCTTTGGGCCGATTCGGCATGGAACCGGTTGTGGATGGAAGAAGGTCAGTTGCATCCGTTCAAAGCCGAATCGAAATGAGAACACTATCTGAAGTGGCGTGGCCGGTGTCCGCTCTGCCCGAAGCCTTGCCGGCTCTGGCGCGGCAATGTGACCTGCCGTTAAGACAAATCGAATTGACTGCACCAGCGGAGCTCTCTGCGGATGATGCGACTTTGAATGCCTGGATGGATTGGGCAGCCGATGCGCTTGGCATCGAACTTGAAGCCACGCAGGTGGGCGGAGCCGAAATGGAAAGTCTGCTGTCCGGAGCGGCGCCGGCACTGGTGAAATGCAAGGTGGAGAATGAACAGTATTTTCTGTTGCTGTTGCCCGGTCATGCGGGAAACAAATTGCGCATTCTGGGACCGGATTTGCGTGTGCATCGGAGGCCGATTGCGGAGCTGACGCAGGCTTTGTGTGCGCAGTATGCTGGCCGGTTTTCAGCCGAAGTGGAGCAATTGTTGATATCAGCCAGAATACCGGAGCGCGATCAGGCTCGCGTGCGCATTGCCTTGTTGCGTGAGCGGCTGGCGACGGTCACCATCAGGGGATTCTGGTTGCTGCGTTTGCCGCCGGAAAGTCCATTCGCGAAGCAACTACACTATGTCGGAATCTTTCGAGGTGCCGGAATGGTTCTCGGTGTCTTTTTGAGCTTGTATCTGCTGGAAATACTGGGGTGGTGGTTGATCGGACACGGTGCGTTGAATGGTCAAATGGACTTTGGCTGGCTCATGGCCTGGGGATTGCTGTTGATCAGTCTGATTCCCCTGCGACTATTGGGAATGGGATTGAGCGGAACACTGGTGATTCGCGCCGGTACCTTGCTCAAACAGCGCTTGCTTGCCGGCGCCTTGCACATGTCGCCCGATGCCATTCGACATCAGGGTGTAGGGCAATTGCTAGGGCGAGTGATTGAATCCAGTGCTTTTGAAGCCTTGGCACTGAATGGCGGTATCCGGGTTCCGATTGCCGTGCTCGAGCTGGTGTTGGCGGTGGTCGTGCTAACCAGTAGCGGTGTAGGCGTGCTGCATGCCCTGTTGCTGCTGATCTGGACTATGGTTGCGGTGTGGCTGGGGCGGCGTCTGTTTTTACGCTTGCGACGCTGGACGACATTGCGTCTGGAAATGGCGCATGATCTGGTGGAACGCATGGTGGGTCATCGCACTCGGTTGGCGCAGCAAGCTGAGGATGCCTGGCACGATGGTGAGGATCAACTGCTGACGACATACTGGCAGGCATCGCGCGAATACGATCAGGCAGCGGTTCTGTTGAATGGCATTTTGCCTCGAGGCTGGCTGCTACTCGGGATTCTGGGGTTCCTACCGCTACTGATCGGTGGTGAAATCGAAGTATTACCCTTGGCAATTGTGCTGGGGGGAGTGCTGCTCGGTTATCGAGCCATTGCAGAAATCGCTGGTAGCTTGACCAATTTTGCACAGGCCTGGGTAGCCTGGCAGCAGGTCGCACCGATTTTTCATGCGGCCAAAGCCGAACAGCCCCCGGCTATTTTTCACGCTGTGGTGACGCATGGCGAGGAATCCGGAAAACGCATGCCGATCATCGAAGGTTGGGATCTGGTTTTTCGCTATCGGGCACAGGGGGCTCCTGTCTTGGATAATTGCAATGTCAGCATTCTTCGCGGTGAACGTGTTTTGTTGCAAGGCGCTTCCGGTGGCGGAAAATCCTCACTGGCGGCTCTGCTCAGTGGCGCGCGTAAACAGGAATCGGGTTTGCTGTTGTTGCAGGGATTAGACAGTGGCGCTTGGGGAATGCGGAATTGGCGCAAGGCGGTGGCTTATGCTCCGCAGTTTCATGAGAACTATATTTTTTCCGCACCACTGGCATTCAATGTACTGATGGGGCGACGCTGGCCTCCCGAACAGCAGGATCTGATCGAAGCGGAATCGCTCTGCCGGGAATTGGGTCTGGATAACTTGCTGGATAATATGCCCGCAGGATTTATGCAGATGGTGGGTGAAACCGGGTGGCGGTTATCGCATGGTGAACGCAGCCGGGTTTTTCTGGCCAGAGCCCTGTTGCAGGATGCCAAAGTGATCGTGCTCGACGAAAGTTTTGGTGCACTGGACCCGCAAACCATGGAACGGTGTTTGCGGCTGGTTATGGAACGTGCGCCGACACTGGTTGTCATTGCACATCCCTGATCCGGACTGATTTCAAGTAACTCCACCTGGGATGGTGGAGTTACTTTGTCAATTTACAGCGGAGTGACAACTAGAAAATCGGTTGCCGAAATCGAGGGGGCCCCGCTTAACAGCGCGAATTGTGTGGATCCACCGATGCCATTGCCATTGGCGTCATACGACAGGGCGCCTGTCGTGGTGTTGTAGACCAGGTAATCATTGGCATCTACAGCTGTGCCACTGGCATTGGCACGGAAATTTGCCGGACTGACGTTTCCGGGTGCCAGTTTGGAGAAAACCGTGCTCAATAGTTCGATGGTATCGGAATTCGCAAAAAATCCATTGATCTGGTCGACATTGGTGGCGCCGAGTGGCGTATCGAATAGATACCGGTCGTCTGTTCCCAAACCTGCAAAAATGACATCGTTGCCCAGACCGCCGCTGAGATGATCATTGCCCATGCCGCCGAACAAGGTATCGTTGCCATTACCCCCGCGAAGCCAATCGTCGCCGATATCGCCGTTGAACGTGTTGGCGGCAGCATTACCTTCGATCAGGTTGTCCAGATCGTTGCCCGTGCCATTGATGGCAGCATTGCCAGTCAATGTCAGATTTTCGATTCCAGTACCCAAGGTATGACTCACAGAGGATTGTACGGTGTCGACTCCGGAACCATTGCCATTGAATTGCTCGTCGGCAATGTCACCAACGTTGTCGACAATGTAGATGTCATCTTGGGCTCCACCGTCCATATCATCGACTCCTGTTCCACCATTGAGTGTGTCATTGCCATCACCCCCGAGCAATGTGTCGTTGCCGGCACCGCCCTTGAGGGTATCCTTGCCTTGCCCAGCATCAAGTATATTGGCTGCACTGTTTCCGGAAAGGATGTTGTCGAGTTCGTTTCCGAGACCGTCAATGGCATTGTTGCCGGTTAAAGTTAGATTGTTGAGACCGAAACTCAATGCATAGCTCACCGATGCTTTGACCGTATCGATACCAGCTACCGAATCTTCAAAATCCTCGAGAGTGGCGTCAGCAGCGTTGTCGACAATGTAAGTGTCATTGCCATCGCCTCCTCTCATCAAATCAATTCCGGCAGCGCCGTTCAGTATATTGGCGGCGTCATTGCCGACGATCTGATTGTCTTTGCTGTTGCCGGTGCCATTGATCGAATTGCCACCAAACAGGAAAAGATCTTCGATTGCCGATCCCAGGGTGTGGCTCACCGTAGCAATGACCGTATCGAATCCACCGATGGCGGTGTCATTGGTTTCGGCAGCGACATCACCGGCATTATCGACGAAATAGGTGTCGATACCGTCGCCGCCATTCATGTTATCTGCACCTGTCCCGCCATCCAGGCTGTCGCTGCCATTGCCGCCCAGCAGAATGTCGTTACCGCTGCCGCCGTTGAGTTGATCATCGTTCCCCCTGCCATCCAGAATATCGTTGCCCGCGAGACCGTTGATCGTGTCTGCGTTGGCAGTGCCGATTAGACTGAAGCGAAATGCGCCACCATTCACGGTGTTGTTGTCATTGAATTGTGTACCATTGATTGTTGCCATTTTGGTTACCTCACTATTTTGAAAATTGTGAACTTAAATACCAGGGTATGTTCACACTCGTTTCCCGTTTGTCACGGGTGAGGATTGGGATGTCAACCGCGATAAGCAATGTGCGGTTGTGTGGTGCACAACATGCTATTTGCAACCAAGGAAAGGCCCTCGAATTTCCTTCGCCTACAGGGGCACTCGGGATCTTGTATACATGGCGTTATCTTCCACGGTGCAAGCGTGCGATAAGTGTGAACACTTTCTAGTATAACTACTCGCTATTTCTGCATTATGAAAATGCGGCTTCTATTGATGAAGATCAGATGGAATGATTACTCCGGCATGATCAAGCACGTCAATCGATAGGCATTGTCATGGCAATAAATTAGCATTCTTGAGATGAATCATGCTGTTAGATTTACCACACGATAGCGTGTCGTCAGCATGATCTGTTCATGGTATTGATTCATTCCGGGAAGTCATATCCAGGCGGGGAGGGAAGGTGAGCGACGAATGAACAGAGCGGAATCGCGATGAAATGGAGGCGGAATGGAGTTGGCGATTAACCGGGATAAATGGGAGGGTTTACCCCGGTCATGGTTTGTTACCGGCTTTCAGCTCTGAATTGATCGGCCAGGCCATTCAACATTTTTACCTTGTGAGTCATGGCACCACTGGAGAGCGCCAATTTCTCAACCAGCTGCCCATTTTTTTGCGTTACTTCATCGATTTGCATGATGGCCTGATTGATTTGCTCGATGCCGTCGGATTGTTCCTGCGATGACTGAGAGATATTGGCGATGAAATCGGCAATGCTTTTTACGCTGCTGTTAATCAATTTCAAAGATTCTGCGGATTGCTGCACCAGTTGTGCACCGGCTTCCACTTTGTCTGCGCTGTCGTTGATCAGTGCCTTGATTTGTTTTGCGGATTCTGCGCTGCGTCCGGCTAGATTGCGCACCTCGTTGGCCACCACGGCAAATCCGCGGCCTTGTTCACCGGCCCGGGCCGATTCGACCGAGGCATTCAACGCCAAGAGATTGGTTTGAAAAGCGATGTCGTCAATGACGTTGATGATGTCGGCGATTTCCTTGCTGCTGGCGTTGATGGCATTCATGGCATGCAATGTATTGAGTACGATGGATTCGCCGCTTTCTGCCTGTTTGCGGGCTTCTGTCAGTAATTTATTGGCGTGTTGGGCATTGTGAGCGTTATGTTGAACCACCGAAGTGATTTCTTCCATGCTCGATGCGGTTTCTTCCAAGCTGCTAGCCTGATTTTCGGTGCGATTGGCTAGATCGTTGTTGCCGTTAGCAATGTCCTGGGCAGCCTGCTCTAGTACAGAGGATGATTCTTTTACTCTGCCGATAGCGGTACGCAGTTTTGCATTCTGAAATATCTGCACATATTCCAGTTGTCCAATTTCATCCGTGCGACCGGTATAGATGAAACGGGCAAGGGGATCGCTGGCAATCTTTTTGGATTTTTCCGCCAGATTTCTCAAGCAGGATAGCATGGGATACAGAATTGCAGCACTGATAAAACTGCCAATGCAGAATCCGGACAACGCGGCAAGGAATGAGATCTGCTGAAGGAATGCCAATCCCGTGAATATCAAGGCAAGGATGCCGACGAAAGCGCCAATGATTTTTGCGGTAAAGCTGACGGGAAATCGACTGACTTTGACGGTATCCAGTTTTGAGCGGCGCTTGTCGTCAGCAGTTTTTTTCGACATGACCTGTGCATACAGCTTTTCGGCTCGTTCTATCCAGGCTTTTTCCGGCTTGACCCTGACGGATTGATAGCCGATGATTGCGCCATCTTCGTATTGGGGGCTGGCAAAGGCATCGACCCAATAATGATCGCCATTCTTGTTGCGGTTTTTCACCATGCCCATCCAGGGCTTACCGGCTTTCAACGTTTCCCAGAGCATGGCATAAGCTTCTGCCGGAACATCGGGGTGGCGGATGATATTGTGGTTTTTAAGTTCCAGCTCTTCCCAGGAATACCCGCTCATGCGAATGAAGTCCTCGTTTGCAGACGTCAGTGCTCCTTTCAGATTGGTGGTGGAAATGATTTCACAATCATTATCCATTCCCATGTCACGTTGTGTAACTGGCTCATTTATTCGCATGAAGCAACCCTCCCAAGGAAAATTTCTAGAACAGCATAGCTGGTATGGGTGTAACTATAAATGCTTAATGCAGTGTGAATGTGTCAGGAATGTAAACACTTTGTTAATTGTTGGAGACAATCGACATTGGTTGAGTGTTTCGAATACGGGAAGTGTAACTGTAAGTATTTAAAGATTTTTGAAAGGATATTGATTGGAAATGATCATTGCCAGGTAATCAATCTATACCCGAATCAAACCGGGATGAATTTCATCCCGGTTGCCGCGATTTTTACCGGTTTTCCGCTTTGAATTGATGGACCAAGCCACACAACATTTTCACCTTGTGTGTCATGGCAGTACTGGATTCGGCGAGTTTCTCCACGAGCTGTCCATTCTTTTGAGTGACTTCATCGATATGCATGACAGCCTGGTTGATCTGCTCGATTCCATTTGATTGTTCCTGTGATGACCGGGAAATATCGGTAATGAAGTCAGCAATGCTGCCAACACTTTTGTTAATACTTTTCAATGACTCTGCGGATTGATGGACCAGTTGTGCGCCCGTTTCTACCTTGATTGCACTGTCATTTATCAATGCCTTGATTTGCTTGGCCGAATCTGCACTGCGTCCGGCCAGATTGCGTACTTCATTGGCGACTACCGCAAAGCCACGCCCATGTTCCCCAGCGCGGGCCGATTCTACTGCAGCATTGAGCGCGAGCAGGTTGGTCTGAAAGGCAATACTGTCAATGACATTGATGATGTCAACGATTTCCTTGCTGCTGGCGTTGATTTCGTTCATGGCATCGAGCGTTTTAAGTACGATGGATTCACTATCCACCGATTTGCTACGCGCTTCCTGCAATAGTTGTTTGGCATGCTGCGCATGTTGGGCATTTTGTTGAACCACCGAAGTGAGTTCTTGCATGCTCGATGAAGTTTCTTCCAGACTGGTGGCCTGACTTTCGGTGCGTTCTGAAAGATCGGTATTGTCAGTCGCAATGCTTTGAGCGGCCTGTTCCAGTACCGACGAGGATTCCCTGACTCTGCCGATGGCGGTGCGGAGTTTCGCATTCTGAAATATTTGCACATATTCCAGTTGCCCTATTTCATCCGTTCGGCCGGTATAGATAAAGCAGGTCAGGGGGTCGTTAGCAAATTTTTTCGATTTTTCCGCCAGATTTTTCAGGCATGCCATCATGGGATAGAGAGCCGCAATACTGACACAGCTGCCAAGACAGAAACTGATCAAGGCCGTGAAGAGAGAAATTTGTTGCGTCAATGCCAGTCCAAAGCACATCAATGCAATGCTGGCAACACATGTGCCCATGATTTTTGTGGTAAAACGAATGGGGAATCGCGTCAGCCGGATGCTATCCAGTTTGGAGCGGCGCTTGTCATCGACTGATTTTTTCGACATGACCTGTGCGTAGAGCGCTTCGGCTCGATCCACCCAGGCTTTTTCGGCTTTGACTCTGACGGATTGATAACCGATTATTTTTCCGTCTTCATATTGAGGGCTGGCGAAGGCATCGACCCAATAGTGATCGCCATTCTTGTTGCGGTTTTTTACTATGCCCATCCAGGGTTGACCAGCTTTGAGCGTTTCCCAGAGCATGGCATAGGCTTCGGGTGGAACATCGGGGTGGCGGATGATGTTATGGTTTTTAAGTTCCAGCTCTTCCCAGGTATACCCGCTCATGCGAATGAAGTCGTCGTTCGCCGATGTCAGTGCCCCTTTCAGATTGGTGGTGGAGATGATTTCGCAATCATGATCCATTCCCATGTCACGTTGTGTTACTGGTTCATTTATTCGCATGTTATGGCTGTCTTGGTTTGAAAATAGATTGATGTTTTTGCTGTGTAGGATTAACGGTAAATTTCTGTAAGAATTGAGTAACAATGAAATTTCAGGGATGTGTAAATTTGGGAGTGCGATAAAAAATCTGGTTGAGCAATTCAACTCGGCACGGCGGGAAATATCGCAATCCTTGTCATGTTCACTGGTGCATCGAGTGAATGAATTCCGCAGTGATATTTAACACTGCAGGAGTTACCGGCATGTCGTAGTCTCAACGAATATTCTTGGGCGATCGAGTAAACAGTCAAAACTTGTTCATTTTTCGTTAATTTTTTTCGGGTATCCTTACTTTCCATCAACAACGCGTAAAATGAGTTCGATCATGTCAAAGCCTAATGTATTGAATGCGAATGAAATATCGTTAAAATGGAATGTGCATCAATGGTTGAGTGCGATTGACGAGCAATTTCGCAAACATGATTATCTTCAAGCTCGCAATCTGATTCTGCAAGCGTTGCCGATTTTTCCCGACCTTTCTGTACTCCGGGATCGATTGCTCATGGTGGATTCCCGCTGGAGTGAACCGGTTGCAAGCCGAGGGATTCATCTCGTCACACCGAGCGAGCGTGATTTTTCCTATTTGCAGCAATGCTATGCAAATGAAGCATTCATGCAGCAATTGCTGCCGATGGGGAGAAAGAAGCAAAGCGCCGAGGCGATATTGCAAGCACTCCGACACAGCGAATTCTCCGTTGCACATTACCGGAGCATGCATCGGATCATCAAAAAAGAAGTACATCCTAATCCTGTACAACCTTCCTCTCACTTTAGCCTGAAACCGATCGGGCTGGCGAGTCTGGTGGATATCCAGATTGCACACCGGCGCGCCGAATTGCTCGTCGGCATTCCCGATCAGGTCGAGCGCCAAAGAGCAACGGGTGTTGCCATGATGCTCATCATGGATCTCGCTTTCAATCAAATTGGACTGCATAAACTGACATCGCTTGTGCTGGCCAATAACCCGCACTCCCAGCGGAGTACCGTCGCCATCGGTTTCACCCAGGAAGGCTTGCGTCGGCACCACCTGTGCGATCCCCAAACCCGTCAATGGCTGGACTGTTACGAAAACGGCATCCTTGCAGATGATTTCTACAACAATCCGGTCATCGCACGCGTATCAAAAAGACTGCTGGGTCGAGACATTACTGTAAAACCGGCTTGAAATTGAATCTTTTGAGAGGAGGTATCCATTGATGACGAATTAACGATTATAAGTTGGCTGTATACCCTGAAATGAAACATCTATTGTTCTATTAATCAAGTATTTCAAATTGATAAGGAAATATTATGACTGCATATATTGGCACGAATGGAAACGATACGCTGGTTGGACTTGATGATGTACCCGATGATTTGACAGGCAAACTAGGTAACGATGTTTTGATTGGTGGCGATGGATTTGCAACGGACACGGCACACTATGATGATGCGCCTGCCGCAGTGACTGTTAATCTGGCAGCAGGTACTGCCACCGGAGGGGATGGTAACGATACTCTGACCGGTATCGAAGGGGTAACAGGCAGTAAATTTAACGATACGTTGCGCAGTGGTTTTAGCTCTGGATTCGGTGTTTTGTACGGCGCTGCCGGAAATGATACGTTAATTGGCGATGATGGCTTTGATTCACTGAAGGGGGGTGCGGGTAATGACACGCTGTCTGGTGGAGAGAATCTTGATTCTGCCGACTATTCCGATGCCACATCGGCAGTAACTGTCAATCTCAACACTGGAACGGCGACCGGTGGCGCCGGAAACGACACGCTTGCAGGAATCGAGTGGGTTATCGGCAGCAACTTCAACGATACTCTGGTTGGCATCAACTATTCTTCTGATTTTGGTAATTATTTGCAGGGTGGCAAAGGTAATGACTCGATCATAGGCGGCGATACCACCTTTAATCAGTTAATTGGTGGCGAAGGAAATGATTCACTAATCGGTGGGAGTAATGATGATTCGCTCAACGGAGGATCGGGCACGGATATTCTGACCGGCGGAGATGGCTGGGGTATTGATTCGGTCGATTACTCTGAAGCTTCTTCTGGCGTATCGGTTAATCTGCAGAATGGAACGGCATCTGGAGGAGGAGGCAATGATATTCTGAAAGGTATCGAACAGGTCAACGGTAGCTTCTTTAACGATACCCTCATCGGCGGAATTGGGGACAATGGGTTGTGGGGTTTTGACGGTAATGATGTATTGGTTGGCGGAGATGGTTTTGATAACCTGGAAGGTGGTTTTGGAAATGACACGCTGACAGGGGGGGCTGGTGATGACCAGCTGAGAGGTGATTTGGGTGATGATATTTTGACCGGAGGCAAGGGTACTGACTGGGCAAGTTTCTCGGACGGCAGTGTGACAGTCAATCTCGCCAAAGGCACGGCTACTGGTGTTGGAGGTAACGATACCCTGAAAGAAATTGAAAATGTTAACGGCAGTTCTGACAATGACACTCTGATCGGTGATGCCAATGCGAATACTCTGGATGGTGGTTGGGGAAATGACTGGCTGACTGGAGGTCAAGGAGATGATACCCTGATGGGAAACAAGGATGTCGACTGGGCTAGTTACAGCGATGCCACGGCTGCTGTGACAGTGGATCTGGCTTTAGGAACAGCGACAGGCGGTGCCGGTAACGATATGTTGCAGGATATCGAAAATGCCCAAGGCAGCAAGTTCAACGATACGTTGAAGGGTAACGATGGTGATAACATTCTTGATGGTGGAGCTGGTAATGATGCGCTGATTGGAGGGATCGGACTGGATACGCTGAAAGGCGGTGCCGGCAACGATACGCTCGACGGAAAGCAGGATAAGGATACGTTGACCGGTGGTGCCGGCAACGATATTTTCAAATTTACCGTGAACGGTCCCGCTGACAAGATCACCGACTTCAATGTGACGAACGATACCATTCAGCTTGAAAATGGCATATTCAAGGCATTGACGGCGACAGGCGTGCTGGCCGCTGATCAATTCAAGGTGGGTGCGAAAGCGGCAGATGCCAATGACTTTGTTATCTATAACAAGACCACGGGTGCATTACTTTACGACGCCGATGGCAATGGGGCCAATGCGGCAGTGCAGATTACTACAGTGGGTACGGGGTTGGACATGACCAATGCCGATGTCGTTGTAATCTAGCGAAATGAAAGAGTTGCGGTCAGGTTATGTGGATCTGAAATTCGATCCGGGGTGCTAGTTTGTTTTGCATCAATTGCATTTTCATCAGATTCTGATTTATCCGACCGCGCGTAGCTCGTAGCTTTTCTTGGGGTTCACTAAGAGAAGCTTCAGAAAAGCCCGGAACTGGTGTATTCCATTTCCGGGCTTTTTTTATGTGGCTTTGATTTTGAGAATCATGGAAATGATGATTGGTAGAGATTGCGAGGGCTATTTGCTGGGGCATTGTGTGTTATCTCACCGACAGAGAAGGCTTGGGATCGCATAATATGATCTGGAACTTTTATTTTGACCGATAGAGGTTCCTCCCTGCAATTTTAGGGAACCCTCCCTAGAAATGCAGGGCGTTTCGGACTCCTTTAATTAGCCAGTGTGTCTGTCTCCCCATGACACACTGGTCCTTTTCCGGCATCGTTGTTCGAGTGGGCTAGAAAGCAAAGAATCAACATGATCCACTCGTCCGATTTTCGATGTAATAATGCATAGCAGCTGATTTAGAAATTCCCTAGCTCCCATCGTTGAGTTGTTCCAGCCTATCGGCTATTTGTCGTAAGTCGGCGGCGGAGATATCGGTCGTTTCGAAGTTTGGATAATAATATCCATCGAAATCCCTAGACAAGGTACATACTGGGTCATCATCTCGTTTGATTATTACGCGATTCTCGAAATCTTGAAAATGCAGCATGTCGGTCTCCCCTTCTGGCGTGATTGATCGATCAAATTTACTGATTTTCTACGATCGGCGTCAAGTTTTCAGCTTGTTCTGATTACTAGATATTCGTTTTTAATAAATGATACAGACTCAATCTACTGGTGATTGTATTGCTGTGTTTTACAATGAGAATAATTTCTTAAATGCGAGGAGTCAGCAAGTATCCAAGGTTAATTCTGATCTGAATGGTTTGTTGATTTGTTGGTGGCGAATCAGGGATTTGAACCCCGGACCAACGGATTATGATTCCGCTGCTCTAACCACTGAGCTAATTCGC
>JAMWZR010000029.1 GCA_024282035.1 Nitrosomonas sp. | reverse complement strand
TTACAGGCACACTCGCAGTTCGCTTTGCTGGATTGTTCAGAATTACTGATGCAGCAACATATCACGTTAAATACCGGACAGTTCTTGCAGCTTTTTCCAACAGAACATCAAACCGATGGTTTTTTTGCTGCAGCACTAACGCGAATCAGTTGAGATTCACAACTTTGCCCAGATTGCTTCTATCTGGCACCACACCAACTCGATCCCCTATCGCAGGCAGTGAATAGGTTGTGATCAGCCTTGCTTGGCTAACTCAATCTTTTGCTTGATGAGACTAATGAGCGCTTGAAAACCTTCCCGCTGCATAATGGCACGGTACTCGCCGCGCTTGATCGCCAGATCGCTTACACCATCAAACAAAATATTGACGATGCGCCAACGCCCCTCGGTCTGATGAAGGACATAATCGAAATTTACCGTACCACCATCGGATTTGGTTAACTGGCTGCGCACCAGCTTCTGTTCATGGGGCAAGTCCCGTTGCTCAATCACTTCGAATTGTTCACCTTCGTGACGTTTGAATTGACCGGCATAGGTTGCTATGCTGAGCTTACGGAAGGTGTCCACGACTAGGCTTTTCTGTTCTTTGTCCAGTTGCGACCAATATGTAGCACCCAAGATTGTCTTGATGATCAATTCAATGTCGTGCGTTTTTTCAATGATGGGTTCCAGGAAACTATAACGCCCGTCATATCCCAGCTTTTCACCCTCACGCATCGCCTGCAGCAAAGCGGCTTGCAATTCATGTATCACTGCGTCCGGCTCGCCCGATTTCACATCTGATACCGCACACACGGCACAAGCCCAAAGCAGCATCACACCACAAAACTGCCACTGAACAAATTTAATGATTTGTTTTACTTTCATATCGTCGATCTTTCCAACAAGCGCGCTCCCCACGCCAGTATTGCAATGCCGACGTCCAGGTCATTGCCAGATATAAAGTGCCTATGACAGGTAACACCAACACCCATAGCGGGGAACGCTGATAATAAATTAGGGTAGGCGTATACGTAATCAGCATAGCCACCCAGGTCAGAATGCTTAACATATACGCTTCTTGAGATGCTGACAATAAGAATGCGAATGGAGCAGTCCAAAACATTGCTACCATGATGACTGTACACAACACCAGCCAGATGGGCGAATACTTGAGTTGTGTGTAAGCGGTACGCGCAACCATCTGCCAAATGGGTTGCAGTGTCTGATAACCTCGATGACTGCGAGCAGCATGGCTGAGTCCAAGCCACGTACGCAAACCGGCTTGCTTGACCTTGGATGCCAATGTACAGTCGTCAATCAAGGCATGATGCAAACTGGAAAACGCACCTACGTTACGTAGCGCCTGCGTTTCAACCAGAATGCAACCGCCCGCCGCCGCGGCCATGTTTGACGTCGGCCGGTTTGCCAATGCAAATGGGTACAGCAATTTGAAGAAAAAGATAAAAGCCGGCATTAATAAGCGCTCCACGAAATTTTTCAGTGGTGGCTCCGCCATCAGTGAAACCAGCGCAAGGTTCTCATCAGCTGCTTTTTGCCGTAAGCGAGCAACTATTCCTGGAGCAAGTTGGATATCGGCATCCAGCAACAGGGTATACGCTGTTGAAACTTCTTTCAAACCTTGTTCCAGTGCCCACAGTTTGCCGCTCCAACCCGGCAATGGCGTTGTACCGGAGATAACTTGCGCTCCAAGCAGCCGAGCTTTAAGTGCCGTATCATCACTAGACTGATCATCAATAACAATGATACGCATCTCGCTGCCTTGTGCCCTCAAACCGTGAAGCGTTTGCTCAATGCAGTCAGCTTCATTGCGTGCTGGAATCAGCACAGTAATATCATTCAATCGTTCTTGCACATGTTCTGTGCTTGGCTCCTCCAGTCTTTCTCGAGTACTCCAAGGCCGCCATGGCAATAAAATCAGGGCGTACCAACACAGTGCGCCGAATAAACATAGGTACAATGCCAATTCCATCAGCACCACTGCACATGGAACGATGAAAAAACTAAAGCCATTAAATCACAACTATTTTATTTATTGATAATGGAAGCCGTGATCTCTGATAACTTCTCGGGAGCATTGATTTCCTTGCTAGTCCACTTGGGTGCCGGTTCAGCCACCATCGGTCCCGTTGTTCTCGGGCCTTTCAGTGACGTAATCAATGCTTTCCAAGGATGCTGCAATGTATCTTCCACGGCTGTCGCTTCGTACCCACAATGCGCCATACATTGAGCACATTTCGGATTATTAGCTGTACCGTATTTTTCCCAGGGCGTATCTTCAAGCAACTCTTTGAAGGACTTGGCGTAACCCTCATCAGACAGCAAATAGCATGGCTTTTGCCAGCCAAACACATTTCGTGTTGGGTTACCCCAAGGGGTACAGCTATAGTCCTGATTTCCCGCCAAATAATCCAGATAGAGTGCAGAGTGATTGAGTCGCCACTTGCGTTTCAATTTCTTACCTAATTCAAAAATACCCCGAAACAGGATCTTGGTATCTTGACTCTTGATAAAAACATCCTGTTGAGGCGCTTTTTCATAACTGAATCCGGGAGCAATCGTCGCTGCTTCCACACCCAGCTCCATCGCATAGTCCAGAAACTCTGCAACATCCTCGGGGGTTTCCCCCTGGAACAAGGTGCAGTTCACCGTCACCCTAAATCCCTTATCCAAAGCCAGTTTGATCGCTTCGATGGCACGATCAAACACACCATCCTGACAAACAGATGCGTCATGCCGCTCTTTCATGCCATCCAAGTGAATGGAGAAAGTCAGATAAGGGGATGGCGTATAGTCATCAATTCTTTTTTTCAATAACAGGGCATTGGTACACAGATAAACGTATTTCTTACGTCGAACGATACCTTCAACAATCCTGGGCATATCTTTATGCAGCAGAGGCTCGCCACCCGGAATAGAAACCATTGGCGCACCGCACTCATCCACTGCTTCCATACACTCTTCATAGGAGAGGCGTTGATCCAGAACATCCTCCGGATGTGCTATCTTTCCACATCCTGCACAAGCCAGATTACAGCGAAACAAGGGCTCCAGCATCAGTACCAGAGGATATTTCTTGACCCCTTTTAATTTCTGCTTGATAAGATAACTACCAACCGCAATCTGTTGCCGTAAAGGAACTCCCATTAGAAAACCTCCAAAAAAACTTTACAAAATCGAATACTTACTCAGCCAAATTCAGTCACAAGCTCTTAAAATATGAAAGTACATCATGCGGGCAGGATACAATCCATCATCCCAAGCAATAACTGAAATAGAAATTTCCATAGATTCCATAAGTTAATCATTAGAATCTAGAATTTGGTTTTAATTATTTTTTGAAACTATAGAACATGACTCTGCTCATAGCAAATAAATTTTAAAACCATTTGAATTATGGATTACTACTTTATTAATCCGGTTTTTATCGTGGATTCATATCCAGAATGGATATTAAAAAACACCAAGAACCCAAAGAGCTCTTGGTGCATTCTTTTATTTAATTATTATAAAATTTTTTGTTGTTATCAAAAATCAACACCTAAAGCCCGGAGTGTATTCTTGGTAATCTTTCCGGCCGGTATGCCACTCTTATTCTGAAAACTCTCAATAGCAGTTTTTGTCTTGGCACCACTGACACCATCCACTGGACCAGGATTATACCCGGCATTCACAAGAGCTTGTTGAATCTTGCGCATCAAGTCTGGTGTGACTTTCACAACGTCATTGCCGTCATCCACCGTTGGAGCAGATTGGGCTGGCTGCGCAGCGGCAACTGATTCAGCAGTGGATTCCAGACTTTTGACTTCTTCAATTTTTGCAGCAGGCACCGGAGCCGGTTCAGGAGTTGCTGCTGGTGCAGCAGCAGGTGCCGGAGCCGGTGCAGCAGCAGGAGCTGCCGGTGCTGCTGCGGCTGCTTTGTCCCCTTCTTTTGGAATAGGCTTTTTCTCAAATATGGGCTTACAGCTAATCAACAAACCGGCGGCAAGCAAAACAACTGCCAATGATGTGACTTTATTGATTCTTCTAATTTTCATTGTTGTCCTCCAAAAACATATCATGATTAAACATCATTAAAACTCATGCTAGGCACATGCATTAATGACAATCCCAAAACTTCATTGCGCGACTAATTTAGTCCTCGGAGCCATAAAAAACTTGGTTATATTTATTGTTATCGGACTAACTATAATGTTGCGTTGAGAACTATCACACTTTTCTGCCTATAACGCAATCCGCATGAGTGATTTAATCGCAAGCACAGAAAAGATAAAAGATTTATTCCAGTCCACACCCCTTGATTAGGAATCTTCTGGGGTATCAATAAACAAAAAAGCGCCTTGTTACCCACCATCGCCTAATGACAGGATTGACATGCGGAGACACACACTATGTCTTTTCCAAGCAACTCACAATCTATTGTATTAATTGATATTCTATATTAATCGTTGGGGTCAGAATGGCCGGTTTGTCGATCACCGAATCGTTAAAAGAAGGAAGTATCGTTTCTAGAAATGGAATCGAAGTGGCCGATCCTGTACTGGTATGGGTAAATCCTTTGTTATGAATCAATTTTTGCAAAACAAATGTGGATTTCTGTGAATTAAACTTGAAAAACAATGTATTGGATATTGGATAAATTCTGCTGCTGCTAAACGAAGAAAATGCGCCCCGAATAGCACTCAGATCAGTATAAATTGAGTTAGCAGAAATTACGAGATCAGTCCCGTTGAAATACCCAGTAGCCTCAACAAAAGACAACTGACTGGGCAAACCCTCCGTTTCCGGTACTCCTGAGAATCCAATGGCCGCAACACTGTCGATACATACTTCCTGACTATCCCTTGTGAAGCGCGGAACCCCTCCCGTCAATCTGAGTCGGTAAAAACCACCACCAATGACCTCACTGACCTCAAATTTGCTTTCGATTACATTCAGATTGGAGGAAGAATCATTGTCATCAATAATCGCAAAGCACTCAAAACCTTCATAGATAATGGATATCCCCCATGCATAGCCATAGCATGCAAGTGAGACAACACACATTAGCAGCGTCAAGAATTTTTTTATGCCACTACTCCATTAAACCTAATAGGTTATAAACAACCGGGCCAATTAGTTAACAAGATCACGCAGCTTGGAAAAAACATCACCAACGTAGCTCATCTGCTCGGGTGTATGCGCAGCATTCACGCTGCATCGCACCAGCGACTTACCCTCCGGAGCAGCTGGTGGCAAGATCAAATTCACATAAATATTATGCTCAAGTAAGCTCCGCCATAACATTAACGCCTGCTGTGGCGTATCAACTATAGCCGCAATCACCGGTCCCGGATCCGGACCAACCACATAGCCAGATTGCTTTAATCTTTCATAAAGCTGCGTGCAATTATCCCAAAGTTGTTTACGCAGATGTCCTCCCTTTCGCAACAGTTCAAGTGCGGCTCGCGTTGAAGCAATCGTTGCTGGAGACGGAGATGCCGTAAAAATATATGGATGACTAACATATCGCAACTGCTCGAGTTGCGGATGATTACTCACACAATAACCACCAATGCTGCATAAGCTCTTGCTAAACGTGCCAGTAATGAAATCAACCTCATCCAGCAATCCCGTTTTCTCGACCAATCCCTGCCCTGTTTCCCCCAGCACCCCCAAAGAATGCGCTTCATCCAGCAACAAGGTACATTGGTAGGCTTTCTTTAATCGGACAATATCAGCCAGCGGCGCTTGATCCCCCAGCATACTGTATATACCTTCTGCGATGACAAGAGTCGTTTCAACTCGATCTCCCAAACGGCGCAATCGCTTCTCGAGGTCGGCCACATCATTGTGTTTGAAACGAACAATATCAGCTCCACTTAGAATACAGCCATCATAGATACTGGCATGGGAATCGCTATCGATCAATACAGTATCACCGCTCCCAACCAATCCTGAAATAGTACCCAAATTAGCCTGATATCCGGTAGTAAAAACAATGCCCGAAGTACAGTGATAAAATTCAGCAAACTCTCTCTCCAGTGCACGATGCCCATGATAACTGCCATTAGCCATACGCGAACCCGTGGTGCCGGTTCCTTCACGGTCAATAGCCGCATGAGCAGCACTGATGCACTCCGGTGCAAAGGTTAATCCCAGGTAATTATTGGTTCCAAGCAGAAGCACACGGCGGTCCCCTATTCTTGCCTCAGTAGCCGAATAGACTTCCTCAATCGGAATTCCAAAAGCACCAACCCCATCAGGCAGCAATGCTTTTCTTGCTGCCGCTGCAGCATCCAGTTTTTCCAGTAAATTCATTTTGCAGTAGTTTTAATTTTATATATCAAATCCACCAGCTCACGAACCGTTTGAACATCGGCAAGGGCATTTATTGGAATTGAAATATCAAAAGCATCTTCCACTTCCATGATCAGATTCAACAACTTGATTGAGTCTATGGATAATTGGCTGATCAGATTGGTTTCTGGTGTGATTTCGATATGAGTATTGGTTAAGCTGCTTAGGCGATCACAGAGTAACTGCATGATCTCATCATATTTGCTGTCTGTCATGTCGAACTAGAATTGGGTTAGATTTCAGATTACTGTGGATAATACATCTTGCAAGCGGATACGCGGCTTCCATGCCGGAAGCGAGCGAATCAACGCCGTATTATCACACACCCAATCGCCATGTTGTAATTCATTTACTTTTCCTGGAGTCAGCATTGGTGAATAACGTAGTAGCCGAGCACACCACAGATTTGCGTATGCAACACTCCGTATCAACTTATCTGGAATCTCGATGCATCGAACAAACTGTCCCCAAGTACTCTGCGCTAAAGCTGCAATCTCTTGATAGCTATATCCACCAGCCAGTCCATCATCCAACTCAAAAATACCATGAATTCGAGTTTCTGAATCAAGCCATGCCAAAATGGCCGCAACCAGATCATCCACATGGATCAGGCCAAACCGGTTATGGATCTGCCCCACCACCGGAAGGAACCCGCGATGCGCCATTTGAAACAGCGGTTTGATCTCCTTGTCTCCAGGACCATAAACAGCGGTAGGACGAAATATTGTCCAGTTTTCATAATCTGGATGGCGAGCAAGCTCTAATTCTGACAAGTACTTGCTTTGCGCATACCAAGATAAACTGGGCAACTTCGCGGCAAGCGATGAAATCAGTAACAATCGAGGAGCAGGATTTTGCTCAAGCGACACATCAACAATATTCTGGGTACCTTGAACATTAGTACGCCAGAATTCTTTGTATGAACTCCCTTTGACTGTTGCTGCGCAATGAATGACATGCGTTGCACCATCGATCAACTGATGCAGAGCATCCAGATTATGAAGATCGCCATGAATCCATTGTATGGAAGGATGATCGAAATGATTAGAGCGCGTAAGCGCTCTAATCTTCCAATCCGATTTTGATAACTTCTGAAGCAGGGTCTTACCAATAAAACCTGTAGCACCGGTAATAGCTACCGATTTCAGCATATCATTTAGCGATCACCAGACTCTGCAAGTGAAAGCTGTTCACCCAAGCCCATTCTCTGGATATAACCCTGTTTTGCAGCAAATCGAGAAAGTTTCCCTGATGATGTTCGAGGCAATGTATGCGGTGGAACCAATTCAACGATACAATTGACACCAAATGCCATATATACCAGCTGTTGCAATCTTGTAATCAACGTTTGACGTTCAACCACTGAAGTCAGTCTGCACTCAATAACCAACACAATCGTTGTCGAACCTTCTTCATCAGTTACACCGAAAGCCGAAGCTTCACGTGAACGTACTTCTGGCTGTTGTTCTGCTAGCTCCTCAATATCTTGAGCGCGAATATTACGTCCATTAACAATAATGACGTCCGTGCGACGCCCTGTAACATACAAGTCACCATTAAACAAAAAACCTATGTCACCGGTATCAAGCCAATTCCCAGATTTAAGTGCTTTATTGGTTTCTTCTGGATTATTAAAATAACCCAACATTACGCTATCACCTTGAACCAAAACACTGCCGACCATCAATTCTGGCAGTTGCTGACCATCATCGCTGATGATTTTCACTGTATGACCGGGTAACGGTTGACCACAATTAACGAACTCGCTTTGTTTACGACCATCAGCCTGCAAACGCACGGCCATTTTTTTGTCGATAAGCGTTTTGCTATCTATCTGTATGCTTTTACAACCCTCGCCTATCCTTGAAAAGGTGACTGCAAGTGTTGATTCTGCAAGCCCATAACATGGCAAAAAAGCACTCTCACTAAAACCCGCTGTAGCAAATTTCTCAGCAAATGCTCTCAAAGTCTCAGGTCGAATCATTTCCGCCCCGATTCCAGCAGCCCTCCAGCAACTAAGATCCAATTCTTTCAAATCGGATTCTCTAACGCGCATGGAGCAAAGCTTCAATCCAAAGGGTTGGCTAAATGCAACAGTGCAACGATTACGGCTAATCAAACGTAACCATTGTAAAGGTCTGATTGCAAAATCCCTGGTAGCCAAATAGTCTACGGATATTTGGGTCACCATCGGTGCCAACACTAAACCAACCAATCCCATATCATGATAAAAAGGAAGCCATGATGCCGAACGATCCTGTGGCGTAATTTCCAGACCATTGCGCACGATGCCTTGCAAATTGCACATCAAGGCACGCTCCGTAATCACCACACCCCGGGGTGAACGTGTGCTTCCAGATGTAAACTGCAAATATGCAGTCTCATCAGCATGATTATATTCAAGATCAACATCTCGAACTGGCAATTGCTTCAAATCACCTGGGGTCCCAGACCACTTGAGACTAATTGTTTCTTTTGACGCCTCATTCAGAAACTCAATGTAATCCAAATTGGACAGCGCTATACTTGCTTCACTGCTTTCAAGCATTCCCTTCAACTGCTGAACATAAATTTTGCGACTGCCAAGATTTACAGGTATCGGCATTGCAAATGGAACTAAGCCCGCATAGCGGCATGCAAAGAACAACTCTACAAACTCAGGTGAAGTATCTGCGATAATTGCCACTCGACTTCCACGTGGCAAATCAAAATTCATAAAACGACGCGCCAGATCACGCGCATTTTCCCTAAGTACACTATAGGGTAGAACCGAGCGCAAATTACCCCGCGCATCGTAAAAATTGTATCCAGTTACCCCCTTCGCTGCATATTCCAAAGCACTTGTTAACGAGTCAAAACCCGCCAACTGTTGCACGAGTGTATTTAGTGTCGGTGTTGGTTTTATTTGCAATTCGCTTGAAGGTTGAAAATCAAACGCCTGCGTTTGCGGAGCGTTCAACTCGATTATTGTCGAACTCAAGATCTTCCCCTCGAAGTAAAAGTACTTGTCATCTTGCTTTCATAGGCAAGTATTTGTGGTTGAGCGTGCCAACTCTGTTCTTTAAAAATTGATAATCCATTTTTTGCTGGCTGGAAAATTTTCATTCAAACGCCTACCGCTGACATTGCTTAACAAACATAAGTGTGTCATATTTGACTACAGCGCAGCTTATATAAGGTACTTTTCCCTGTCAAGGCGATATTAATCCTGTGTTGCACAAATGCAACAACTCACTGGATCGACTATCATATTACTTTCATTGCCCTTTTCTGCAATCAGAATCTAAGTCCTCTTCCACCCTTTCAAGTTGTCATGCTAAATATCCAAGGCGTAACTTATCTAAAAGACGGAATCCCATTGTTGGAAAATTGTGATTTACAAGTCTTCTCAAACCAACACGTCGGCTTGGTTGGAAAAAATGGCTGTGGCAAGTCAACCCTATTTCGCTTAATTCTGGACACCATTAAGCCAGATAGCGGAGAAATTTTTCTACAGTCCGGAACAACCATCACTTCTGTTGAACAAGAAATTCTAAGCTCTGATCAACATACCATTGAGTTCGTGTTGGACGGTGATAGCGAATTGCGGCACCTGGAAATGATCCTGGAACAAAAGAACCATGACGAAAAATGGTTCGAAGCCCAGCAACGTTACGAGGCAATTGGTGGATATACGGCCAAAGCAAGGGCAGCGCAACTATTGAATGGATTGGGTTTTACGCAATCCACACTAGAGCAGTCTGTCAGTCATTTCTCCGGGGGATGGCGTATGCGGTTAAACCTAGCCCGCGCACTCATGCACCGTGCTGATCTGCTATTACTGGACGAACCCACCAATCACCTGGATCTGGAAGCCATACTGTGGCTGGAACAGTATCTGGCGCACTATCCCGGCAGCTTTCTGATTGTGTCGCACGACCGCGAATTCCTCAATGCTTGTGTGAACCAGATTGCGCATATCAACAATCGCAAAATTGAAAAATATAGTGGTAATTATGATGATTTCGAGCGCACGCGAGCAGAGCGACTCAAGCAACACGCTCAATCCATGCGACAACAACAACGGCAAATAGCGCACATCGAGGATTTCATACAACGATTTCGCGCCAAGGCAACCAAAGCCAAGCAGGCCCAAAGCCGTATCAAGGCTCTCGAACGTTTGACACGTCTCGCACCAGTACAACTTGACACCGATAATTTTGAATTAGCGATCGAAGCACCTGAACACGGCCCCGATACCTTACTAACTGTTAGAAATCTCGGATTTGCCTATCACCAGCAAAATTTGTTTCAACAGGTTAATCTGATCCTGCAAGCTGACGCTCGTATTGCTTTGGTCGGACCTAACGGAGCAGGAAAATCCACTTTCATAAAATTACTTACCAAAGCAATCGAACCCACCTCCGGATCCTTGAACTGGGCTTCCAATGTTCGAATTGGCTATTTTGCCCAACATCAACTTGAAAGCCTACAAGGCAATTTGACCCCGCTGCAGCAAATGCAACAATTGGCGCCTAACCGCACCGAACTCGAACTAAGAAACTTTCTGGGGCATTTTGGATTGGGTGGCGCCCATGAAAATCGCTGCATCTCGAGTTTCTCTGGAGGAGAAAAAAGCCGACTGGCCCTCGCCCTCATCGCTTGGCAAAAACCGCATGTTCTGTTACTCGATGAACCAACCAATCATCTCGATCTCGAAATGCGCAGCGCATTGACTTTCGCACTGGAATCCTACGCCGGCGCAATCGTACTGGTTTCACATGATCGCAGTCTAGTTACAGCGATCGCTGATGAATTATGGTTAGTATCGGATAATCAAGTTCGTCAATTTGATGGAGACCTAAGCGACTATCAAGTCTGGCTCGAAACTCGCCGTACTCAAGAAAATGCCCGGACTCAGCCATCTCCAAACAAAACCTCATCATCTGGAGCCCCTTCCAAACCCAACAAAAAAAAATTACTCCTGGAACAAGCAAAATTGGAAACCAATTTGATCTCGGCACAAAAGGAGATGGACGAAGTAAATCGGCAGCTGGCAGACCCGATCAATTATGCCAATGATTCACATAACAAAATAAGTCAATTGAGTGCAATTCGTGCAGAACTCGAGAAAAAAATTGCAAACTTGGAAGAAAGCTGGTTAGCGCTCGAATCTGCACTGGAAGAATAAAAGCTTTCGTATTTAGACCTGCATATTCATAATTTCCTGATAGGCAGTCACGAGTTTGTTACGAACTTGTATCATAGATTGAAATGACACATTTGCTTTCTGCAATGAAATCATCACCTCGTGAAGATCTACATTAGACTGATCACTGACAAATTGCTCGCTCAACGTATCTGCAGACCGCTGCGCCTTATTGACCTGGTCAATCGCAGCTTTGAGTTTGTCACCAAAATCGACGCTGGCAATTTCATCAAACTTGGCTTCTTTCTTCGTTCCTGAGGCAAGGGCAGAAGCTGCTTGCAATTGTTGCAGAATATTATCAATTCCTGATTTATCCATCGTTCACTCCATCACTATCCATCTAAATAGATTAATCAATATACATCCATTACTTAATTAGACTCTCGATATTGCTGCAATTTATACCGCAAAGTTCGCTCCGAAATCCCAAGTCTTTTAACGGCGAGTTTGCGTGAACCATTAACGGCGGCCAATGTATCCAAAATATGTTTACGTTCGAGTGTCTTCATATCCTGCAACGCGGGATCAGCGGGCAATTGTTCAGAATCTCGCCCCCGTTTCGTTTCCGGCAACAAAATATGCTCTGCTTCGACGCGATCACTTGCCAGGATGATAGCGCGTTGCACAACATTCTCCAGCTCCCTTACGTTACCCGGCCAGGGATACTGAACAAGTTTATCGATAGCCTCTCTTGTCAGCATACAAGCTGACTTATCCAATTCAACCAAGGTTGATTCCAGAATTCTTAGCGCCAATGGCTCGATATCCTGGAGTCGCTCCCGCAAAGGTGGAATTTCGATTGGAAATACATTGAGCCGATAGAACAAGTCCTCGCGAAATTTACCTTCTTTGACAAAGGCCATCATGTCCCGGTTGGAAGTGGCAATTACACGAATATCGAGCTTGATCGTTTTATGCCCACCAACCCTTTCCACTTCCCTCTCCTGCAAAACTCGCAACAGTTTCGCCTGCAGCTCCAAAGGCATTTCGGAAATCTCATCCAGAAGCAATGTACCTCCTTCCGCCTGCTCAAATTTTCCCGGTTGAGCCTGAACAGCACCTGTGAAGGCGCCTTTCTCATAACCAAACAGCGTAGCCTCCAGTAAATTTTCCGGAATGGCTGCGCAATTAATCGCAACAAAAGGTTTGGATGCACGTAACGAATGCTGATGAATATAGCGTGCAATGACTTCCTTTCCGCTACCGCTTTCTCCAGTTAGCATGACCGTGGCTGTCGATTGTGCAACCTTCTTGGCCAGCGACAACATTGCCCGCATCTTGGGATCGCGTGCGATAATCTCTTCGCCTGCTTCAGCATCCGCCATGGCATATTGCTCCACATGCGATATCAAGCTTACAGGCTCAAATGGTTTCAATAGATAATCACATGCTCCTGCGCGCATTGCCGCAACCGCTTTATCAATCTCCCGATAGGCTGTCATCAGCAAAACTGGCAATTCCGGTGCAAAATCCTTGATCTGTTTCAATAGTGTCAGCCCATCCAACGGCTTCATTTGTACATCACTGACAACAATACCAACATGGTGCTCGCGAATAATCGACATGGCATCATTACCATTGGTTGCTGCTAACGCTTGATAACCCGACAGCTCCAGTGTAGTGCAAATGGCTTCGAGCAAATCCTGATCATCTTCCACCACCAGTACCGGTAATGTTCGCATAACCCTATACCCCTTGATTCCTTGTTCTTGGAAGCCGTATCAAAAACTCGCTTCCAGCTTTGAGACGCGAGTGAATGTGTACTGTGCCTCCCATTGATTGGATTACACCTCGAACGATCGCCAATCCCAAACCTGTACCTTGCGCCCGCGTGGTAAAGAAAGGCTCAAACAACCTTTCCTGTAACTCTGGACTGATACCAGGCCCATCATCACTGACACTGATAAAAATGGTATTTTCGTCCATTTCACTGGCCAAAACGATTTGCCCCCCTTCGGGTGATGCCTGCATGGCATTCTCTAGCAGACTCATCACCGCTCCGAATAGCGCCTGGCGATCTGTCTTCAGGATTGCGCCCTGACTATGATCGCGCACGACGAGCTGCAATCCATGTTGCACCAGTTGAGGCTCGATGACCTGTTGCAATTCCAGCAAAATATCAGTCACGGCGACATCCTCGAGCTGGGCTGTTTCACCTTTCACGAAACGCAACATATCCTTCGTAAGACTTTCCAGATGATGCAAGCGATCCACTGTTTTGGCAGCAAATTTCTGCCTATCACCCGCTGTCAGCGAGTTGCTCCCAAGATGCGTTGCATAAAGCAAGGCCGTCGCAAGCGGTGTTCGCAACTGATGCGCAAGATTGGCTGCCATTTCACCCATAGCAGTCAGTCGCTGATTGCGTTTGACATTCTCCTGCATCAAGTAAGCCTGGGTAATATCGTTGATGAGCAGGATTTGTCTCCCGGTTGAATCGGCTGCACTACTCTCAATCCGGATACGGATTTTATCTGCAGTGACATGATCATTCCTGACATACCATTCATTGCTCATATTTGTCGCAGACAAACGTCCTTCGACGATCTTCTGCCACACCTGCCCCAGCAATGGTTCACCGATCATGGCAACAGCAGCGGGGTTAACCTGTTCAACACAGCCCTCCGCATTCAGTGCCACGACACCACCTGGCAGGGCATTCAATAAAAAACTCAGCTTTTTCGACAAATCTTCCTTGGCTAGCAATTGTTTGTGCAATTCGCCATTAGCCAACGCCAACTCATGGGTCAGCTCCGCAACACGGCATTGCAATTCCTGATAGACACCAGATAACTGCTGAGATGCCTCGTTGAATGCAGCAAAAGCAATCTGCAACTGCTCCTGGTCAGCAGAAGAAGTTCGAAAACGTAAAGGTTCGTTATTTTGCACAGAAATTATTTAACGCTATTTGAAGTAATTCGTAGCTTAGCTGAAGTTGTGAAGGTCAATGGCGAGAATAAAGCCGGCAAATCCGTTTTATTTGAACATTCATTTTTTATAAATCTATCGATAATTTTCACATTGACACGATTGCGTTTGATGCGACTGAAAATTCGATGAATTGCAAACGACACAAACCCAGAAAAATTGAATATTCAGCAATGCGCGTCAAAACAAGTCATTAACGAAATAAAACAAAGTAGGAGAATAGTTCGTGGCAACAGTACCTAGCGAAACCAATTTATCGCAACCCATAGCCGCCTCCCGGTTCGAGCAATTCAATCAATTGTCGAACCAGAAAAAGCTAGGACTCATTCTATCTGCGGCGGCCATCATAGCCTTGCTTGCCGGTGCATTCATGTGGAGCCAGACCCCGGAATACCGCGTTCTGTATAACAATGTTTCTGATCAGGATGGCAGCTCCATCATCAGTGCGCTACAACAAATGAATGTACCGTACAAATTCTCCGAAAGTGGCGGTGCAATCCTGGTTCCTGAAAAACAAATACACGAAGTCAGACTAAAGCTGGCTGGACAAGGTCTACCCAAAGGCAACCTACCCGGTTTTGAATTGATGGAGAACCAGAAATTTGGCTCCAGCCAGTTTCTTGAGCAAGTCAATTACCAACGTGCCCTCGAAGGCGAATTAGCCCGTTCCGTGCAGTCACTATCTGCAGTACAGAGCGCCCGCGTTCACTTGGCCATTGCCAAACCTTCGGTATTCTCAAGAGAAAAACAACCCCCCAGTGTTTCAGTGTTACTCAATCTACACGCAGGCAGGGTACTCAGTGTCGAGCAAGTCAGCGCGATCGTTCATTTAATGTCCAGCAGCATCCCCAACATGCCCGTCAAGAATGTCACGGTCGTCGACCAGCATGGCAACCTGTTGAGTACACAAAATGACAACAAGCAGGACAAACGTTTCGATGCCAAACAACTGGAGTATGTTAAAGAACTCGAGGACAACTATATTCGCCGCATCGAAGCCATTTTGACACCCATTACTGGTGCAGCGAACGTTCGTGCGCAAGTCACCGCCGATCTGGACTTTTCACGGGTAGAACGCGCAGAGGAAATATACCGCCCCAACAATACCGAATCAGATGCAGCCGCAATTCGCAGTCAACAATCATCTGAATCCACTTCAACGGGATCGAAAATGGATGGTGGTATCCCTGGCGCGCTGACGAATCGACCACCGGAGCCAGCCAGTGCACCGATTGAAGCCAACAAAGAAGGAGAGAAAGCACCGCCTGTACCATCCGAACGGAAAAAAGAATCGACCACCAACTATGAAGTGGATAAAACGGTACAGCACACGCAACAGTCTGCAGGCAATGTCAAACGACTGACAGCGGCAGTCGTGGTCAATTACCGCAAAAAAGTCGATGAAAATGGTGAAGTCACCCACGAACCTCTGACTGCGGAAGAACTGAAAGAAATCAATGGTCTTGTCAGGGAAGCCATGGGCTATAACGAGAAACGCGGCGACTCCCTGACTGTGACCAACAGCCAATTTACCGCCGAAGGCGAAGTCGTTGCCGAAGTCCCATTCTGGAAAGATCCGGATAATATTATGTTAGCCAAGGACATCGGCAAACAGCTGATCATTGCAGCAGTAGTACTATTCTTCCTGCTAAAAATCCTGAAGCCATTTTTGAAAAGTTTGTCCCCTCCACCCGTACCGGCATTGCCTAATCCTGCCGCCGAAGGTGCTGTGATCGGCGAACTGGCGGATGGCAGTGCTGCAGTGGGTCAATTGGATGAAAGATCGGATTTAAAAGAACTGCAAGCAGCAAAGCAAAAGCTGATATTCGATGAAAACCTCAAGAAAGCCAAGCATTTGGCATTGGAACAACCTGGTATTGTTGCGAACGTCGTTAAAGATTGGGTAGCCAAAAATGGATGATGAAGGCGTTAAAAAAAGTGCAATCCTGTTGATGACCCTGGGTGAACTGGAAGCTGCATCAGTAATCAAGCTGCTGGGCCCTAAGGAAGTGCAGAAGCTGGGTGAAGCCATGACCAACCTGGAAAACATTTCGCGTACTGAAATCGAAACCGTGCTACACGATTTTTGCCAGGAAGCCGAAGGCAGAACGACTTTAGGGCAGGATTCGGATGACTATGTACGCAATGTACTGACCAGTGCATTGGGAGAAGAAAAGGCTGCCAATTTGATCGATCGCATATTATTAGGCAATGACACCAGCGGCATTGAGGGCCTCAAGTGGATGGATGCCGCAACGGTATCCGAGCTCATCAAGAACGAGCACCCACAGATCATTGCCACCATCCTGGTTCACCTGGAACGCGATCAAGCCAGCGGAATCCTAAGTTTATTTCCGGAACGGCTACGCAACGACACTTTATTGCGCATCGCCACGCTCGACAGCATACAACCTGATGCGCTGCGCGCACTTAACGATGTCTTGACCAATTTATTGTCAGGGAGCAGCAATATTCGCAAAACCCCACTGGGTGGTGTGCGCACGGCTGCTGAAATCCTCAACTTCGTTCCCACCGCACTGGAAACCAGTGTCATCGAAAATATCAAACAATTCGATGAAGATCTGGCGCAAAAAATCATGGATGAAATGTTTGTGTTCGACAATCTCATGGATGTGGACGACCATGGTATCCAGTTACTCCTCAGGGAAGTGCAATCCGAGTCACTGATCATTGCGTTGAAAGGTGCGTCGGAAGAACTGCGCAAGAAAATCTTCAAGAATATGTCGCAACGTGCTGCCGAAGCACTCAAGGAAGATCTCGAAAGCAAAGGCCCGGTTCGTCTCTCCGAGGTTGAAGCAGAGCAGAAAGAAATCCTCAAGGTATTGCGACAACTGGCTGACGATGGACAGATCGTACTGGGAGGAAAAGGCGATGACAGCTTTGTCTAGTAGACCAGAATCATCTTGTTTCCACCTATCGGTCACGATAACTCAACCGTACAAGGCGGTGCTCGGAGATAGAACATGACAGCCAGTAATTTCATCCCCAAAGACAAACTCACTGCGTATCAGCGCTGGGAAATGGAATCACTGGATCCATTGGCGGCAAAGCATCAGTCACTGGCTACCCGCGAAGAATTCACGCCACCAGAAGAACCGATCGTGCAGGTGAGCCTGCCCACTGCGGATGAAGTCGCCGCCATTCTTCAACATGCCCGGGAAGAAGGGTATGCTGAAGGCTATCAGGCAGGTAACACAGCTGGTTATACCGAAGGCAAGCAACAGGCCGAAGCTGAAATCAACGTGGAAGTCGTGCACCTGAAAGAAGTTCTGTCGCAGCTTCAACATGACCTCGCCACTCTGGATCAAGCCGTAGCCAATGATTTACTGGAATTGGCCATTACCCTGAGCAAGAAAATGATCGGTCAAGCATTTCAGGTCAAACCGGAGTTGATTCTACCGATCGTTCAGGAAGCTGTACTCAGCCTGCCACAGACCCAGCAAGCAATCCGCGTGTACTTGCATCCGGAAGATGCCAAACTGGTTCAACTCCATCTCGCCGAACCAATAACTCAGGATAACTGGTCTATTCGGGAAGACGCGCAAATGCTGCGGGGCGGTTGCCGAATCGAAAACAGTGGCGGTGAAGTCGATGCCAGCCTGGCCATGCGTTGGCAAAGAGTTTTATCCACTTTGGGGCAAACCCATGACTGGTTTGACAACCCCCTTTAAAAAATGAATCGCCACGAACAATGGAGCGGTTTACTCCGCAATTGCGCTCAATTGGCTGCAACTGCCAACCCTCTGTCATCCAGCGGCACCATTACTCGAGTCGCCGGTTTGGTCATGGAAGCCATCGGACTCAGAATGCCAGTTGGCAGCAGCTGCACAATTTTTCTGTCCAATGGCCATTCCGTCTCGGCCGAAGTGGTGGGATTCTCAGGCGAACGCTTGTACCTGATGCCGACCAGTGACGTCTATGGATTGTCGCCCGGTGCCAGGGTGATACCCACCGAATCGATCACCGAAGCTCCCAGGCTGGGTAACATTCAACACCCACGCAGGCGGGCAGCCGATCGCGCCAAACAGATCAATGTGGGGCCAGAGTTGTTGGGTCGGGTACTCAACGGTATCGGCGAACCACTGGATCGCCTTGGCCCGATACACACCGCACACCATGTTCCGTTATACAGCCGACCGTTCAATCCGCTGGAACGCGTCCCCGTCACAACCATCCTCGATGTCGGCGTGCGTGCCATCAATTCGCTGCTGACTGTTGGCCGCGGACAACGGATGGGACTGTTCGCAGGCAGTGGTGTAGGAAAAAGCGTATTGCTGGGCATGATGGCGCGCTATACCAGCGCCGACATCGTCGTGGTGGGATTGATCGGTGAACGGGGTCGCGAGGTCAAAGAATTCATCGAACATATCCTCGGCGAAGAGGGATTGGCCCGCTCCATCGTCGTTGCTGCTCCCGCCGACACCTCCCCGCTACTGCGCTTGCAAGGTGCAGCTTATGCCACAGCCATCGCAGAATATTTTCGCGATACCGGAAAACATGTTCTACTCATCATGGATTCGTTAACCCGCTATGCCATGGCACAACGGGAAATTGCCCTGGCCATAGGAGAACCGCCAGCAACCAAAGGCTACCCACCTTCGGTTTTCGCCAAGCTACCACAATTGGTCGAACGTGCAGGCAATGGCAACCAAAATAGCGGATCCATCACCGCTTTTTATACCGTGCTGACCGAAGGCGATGATCAAAACGATCCCATTGCCGATAGTGCGCGAGCCATTCTCGATGGTCACATCGTGCTAACCCGCAGACTTGCAGAAGCCGGACACTACCCGGCCATCGACATTGAGGCTTCCATCAGTCGTATCATGTCCAGCCTGGTTTCGCAGAAGCATATTGACATGGCCAGACAATTCAAAAGTTTGTATTCCCGATATCAGCGCAGCCATGATCTGATCAGTGTAGGTGCCTATGTAGCCGGAACCGACTCGGAACTGGACCGGGCCATCCGCCTGTACCCTACGATGGAAAAATTCCTGCACCAAACCATGACGCAGCAGGAAAGTTTCAATGGTGGTCTGCAGCAATTAACCAAGCTGCTTGGTGGATCGTAAGATTTACGTTTCTTTTCTCGGAAAATTCATGGCCAATTCCTCATCACTCATGCTACTGATCGAACTAGCTCAGCAGCAAACCGATACTTCGGCCAGAAAACTTGGTCAGCTGAATTATCAGCAACAGGAAGCGGAGAAAAAATTGAACTTGCTACTGCAATATCGCCAAAATTATCAATTGCAGCTGCAAAGCTCCATCGCCAACGGCATCGATCAGGTCGAGTGGCGTAATTTCAATGCCTTTCTAAATAAACTGGATGCGGCTGTCGCAGAACAGCGTCAGGCTCTCCTGCATGCCAGAACCTTGACAAACATTGCAAACAATGAATTTCTGGCATGCCAGCGCAAATTGAAGTCCTACTCAACCCTGTCAAAACGCCAGCACATGGCCGAGACCCTGAAACAGAACAAATTGGAGCAAAAACTCCTGGATGAATTCGCCATCAATTCATTCTGGCGCAACTCGTCTTCTTCATAATTTCTCCGGAAAAAATACTTGTTTCTGCAAATTTTGCTAACGCAGCACACAATTGTGGCACAAAGTTTGCATTACTAATTGCAGAAACCATAATAACCACCGTGCAGGATAAAACTATGCAAAACATTTCAGCCATGCTTCAAATGCAGTCAACACCTGATACATCTGCACCACCCCCCAATAAAACCATGGCTCGTGGCAAAGAATCTGCGCCAGAAAATGAATTCAGCAAGATACTGCATCGGGAGGTTTCCGGAAAAAAGGATAAAGGCGATCCTAACAATACGCCTGCTGTTACCAAACCGAATGAGAAAAAAATAAAACCAGAAAAAACGGCATCGCCCCAACCTCACTCCAATCACCCGACCGCACCTAAGCACGAGCACTCTAACAAGGTGGAGCATCCTCGGCAGCATGCTGCACATGCGACACCCACAAAACAAGAGAAGCCTGTGTCTCCAGAGTCACCAGAATCACCCGTACAACCCGAAAGAATCGAGAAAACCGATCTAATTCAGGATATCACGCAAATGACCGGTGATTTAACCAGCACAGCACCTGTAGATCAACTACAGCCACAATCTCAATCAGAAGCAGGAATCCAGCCATTCCCTGCTCCGATGCTACCGCCAACACCCATACTGGCAGAGAATGCTGGAACGACTATTCCACCGGATATGACGACCATGCTTTCAGGGATACCTGGTTTGCCCCAGGCCGTGACGCAGCAATCCACCTTACCGCAGCAGCAGCCCATGCTACTGGCTCAGAACACTCCACCGGCAACCGAAGGACAAGTACTCATGACTTCAATGCCAGCAGCGCAACCAACAAAGCCTGCGCAGCAATCCCTTACAAGCTCCCCCAGCTTTGCTGCTGTTGACAGTAAATCTTTAGGCAGTATGAATATGACGACTCTGCTCAATGATGCATTTTTAGCCGAAGCGGCGGCAAATTCTGCCGTTGACGGCAATCTTTTACCCTTCGACACTGACTTCTTGGCCGATACACTTCGAATGAGCACGACCGAACCCGCTTTGCAGTGGCACGAGGATTCCCTTGCTTCACCCTCTATAAGCCTTACTCAGAATCATGCTCATGTCCCTGCACCAACGGCAGCCAACACACAAGCCTATGACATCAAGGTCGACTTGCCTGTTGGCCAACCCAAATGGAATACTGAATTTTCCCAGAAGGTCGTTTGGTTAACGAATCAGCAGCAGCAAGTTGCGGAAATTCGTTTGAATCCAGCTCATCTTGGACCTGTTGAAGTCATGTTGACCATAACCCAGGATCAGGCCACGGCACAATTTTCATCTCCTCATCTAGCCGTGCGCGACGCCATTGAACAGGCTCTCCCACGATTAAGGGAGATGATGGCCGATAGCGGGATTCAGCTAGGTAATGTCACTGTTGGAGCGGATTCTTTTCAACAGGAGCATCGCCAGCAGCATGATCAGCACTCGACGCCAAACCAATCATTGCACTTATCTGACGGAAAATCCGAAACCCTATTGCCTATCGATACGCCCTCACCAGTCCGTCATATCGGTATCGTCAATACTTATGCTTGATACCCAACAAATGTAGTGTAGCGAAGCTGCAACATCGACAAGATACATGACAACAGAATCTTGTTGTCATGTTGTCAAGACCGCATCCTACCAAAGCTCGATGCATTCAACTCATCAACCGTATGCATAAATAGCGGTGTTATTTCAGCGTTATTTGCCGGATCAATTTGATATTGCCTCCACGATAATTGTTTTCATCATAAAAGGAGACCTATCCATGGCAAATGCAGCAGCAGAAGCACCAGCCGGTGCAGAAGGCAAAAAAAACAAAAAGTTACTAATCATCATCCTTGTCGCCGTAATAGCTATCGTGGCTGGCGCAGGCGGCACATGGTATGCAATGAAAACGATGGGGGGTGATTCCGAACCGCCTCCTCCGGTAGAGAAACCCAACACCTTCGTTGATTTGGAAATCTTTACGGTCAACCTGCAGCCGGATGACAGCCAGTACTTACAGGTAGGTTTGACGGTAAAGGCCAAGGAAGGTGAAGCTGTGGCGGAAATCAAGAAACAGATGCCAGAAATTCGCAATCGCCTGCTCATGCTGCTCTCAAGCAAGAAAGCCTCTGAAATCTCGGGAATGACAGGCAAACAAAACCTGAGCCAGCAGATTGTTGATGAAATCAAGCAATCATTGGGCAAAGACGAATTGAAAGCGGATGTACTGGAAGTCTTGTTTACCTCTTTTGTAATTCAGTAACTCACATAACATGGCTGAAGACTTTCTCTCACAAGACGAAGTAGATGCGCTTCTCAAGGGTGCGACCGGCGAAAGCGACGATGTGCCTGAAGAAAAGGAAGAAGAGAAAGGTGGCATTCGCCCCTACAACATCGCCACTCAGGAACGGATTGTACGGGGACGACTGCCCACATTTGAGATCATCAACGAACGGTTTGCACGACTGCTGCGCTTTGGATTGTTCAATTTCATCCGGCGCACGGTCGATATCACCGTCAGTTCCGCCAAGGTGATCAAATTCAGCGAATTCGTCCGCAACCTGGTGGTTCCCACCAACCTCAACATGGTGCACATGAAACCATTGCGAGGAACAGCCCTGATGGTTTTTGATCCCAGTCTGATCTTCCTGATCGTCGACAATCTTTTTGGCGGTGATGGGCGATATCACACCCGGGTGGAAGGCAGGGACTTCACTCAGACCGAGCAGAACATTATTCAGCGCTTATTGCATGTGGTTTTCACAGATTATGAAAAAGCTTGGAAATCGGTTTATCCGATCAAGTTTGAGTACATTCGATCGGAAATGAATCCACAATTCGCCAGTATTGCCACACCGAATGAAGTGGTTCTCAGCGTAAATTTTGATATCGACTTAGGCGGGAAAGGCGGCTCACTCCATGTCTGCATTCCTTATTCGATGATCGAGCCCATCAGGGATCTGCTATACAACTCCCTGCAAGGCGATCACCTTGAAGTCGACACACGCTGGGTAAAAATGTTATCGCAGCAAGTGCAGGGTGCAGAAGTCGAACTCATAGCCAATCTGGGTGAAACCCAGGTTACTTTCAATGAGATTCTCAACATGCAGGTTGGCGATGTCATCCCACTGGAGATTCCAGAGACAATCACCGCACATGCTGCCGGTGTTCCGCTCATGTCATGCCGTTACGGCATCATGAACGGCCATTATGCTCTCAGGATAAACGAATTGCTTTCGCATTCCGAGAATGAATAATTAATTGGAGATAAAGATGTCAGATCCCAACGCAACCAACTCTACTCCCGAAACTGATGATTGGGCTGCCGCCATGGCAGAACAATCTGCAGCTACTCAACCCGAAGAATCAACTGGAACTGATGATTGGGCCGCTGCCATGGCGGAACAAGCCACTAGCGATAGCAAGAATAATCTGGCATCGGCCGACAAAACCAAAAATCCACTCACTGGCGCGCCGGCTGCCGCCATGTTCGAAGATTTCTCGAAAGAGAATTCTGCTCAGGGAACACGTCACGACATCGACATGATTCTGGATATCCCGGTGCAACTGACCGTCGAACTGGGGCGCACCAAGATTGCCCTGAAGAATCTGTTGCAACTGGCTCAAGGTTCAGTCGTAGAACTCGAAGGCATGGCCGGTGAACCCATGGATGTATTGGTAAATGGCTGTCTTATCGCCCAAGGCGAAGTCGTAGTTGTCAACGAGAAATTCGGTATCCGGTTGACAGACATCATCACGCCCAGCGAACGTATTCGTAAACTGAACCGGTAAATGATCATGTTAAACCGTTACTGGTTGCTAGCAGCATGGTCATGCTCGCTACCTGCAATCGCCGAAACAGGAAAACCCATCTTGCAGCCAACTTCGGCCCTGTCGACCGAAAATACGATGCAAATGCTGGGAGGTCTGGTGCTGGTACTGATCGTCATTCTTGGTCTGGCGTGGATACTGAAGCGATTCTCTTTGGTTCCCGGCACAGCAAATGGAACCATGAAACTGGTGGCTGCAACGGGTATAGGTCAACGTGAACGTGTCGTGATCGTCGAAATCAATGGCACTTGGCTTGTACTGGGCGTTGCGCCAGGGCGAGTAAACATGCTGCACAGCATGGAGAAACCCGCGACGAATTCACAGCAGCATGATGCACCAGAACCTGAGTCAGCAGACTTTGCCACACAATTCAACGACAGTATCAGAAAAAACAATGTTTAATTCAAGATCAAACATGATTCAATCTGAACAGCGTGCTCTTCCATCGACAGTCCGTTCCCGGTTCTGCTTCATCAAAATGAACACACGGCGCTGGTTGCAGATCACCATATTGTTTGCCGGTTTCATGGCATTTCCGGTGCTGGCGCAAAAAGCAGGTTTTCCGGCATTCGCCAGTACACCCGGTGCAGGTGGCAGCACAACTTATACCCTGAGTCTGCAAACTCTGCTGCTCCTGACTTCACTGACTTTTCTGCCTGCTGTCGTACTGATGATGTCCAGTTTTACCCGCATCATCATTGTCCTGTCCCTGCTGCGCATGGCGTTGGGTACGCAATCTTCCCCCCCAAATCAGGTTTTGCTTGGATTGGCTCTGTTCCTGACATTCTTCATCATGTCACCGGTGATCGACAAGGTATACAACGAAGCTTATCTGCCTTTCTCCGAAGACAAGATCAGCATCATGCAGGCTGCCGAAAAAGCAAGCGTACCGTTGAAGGCGTTCATGCTGCAACAAACACGGGAAACTGACTTGGCGCTATTTGTCCAGATTTCCGATCATGAAGAACTGGAAAGCCGGGAGAATGTACCGCTGAAAATACTGGTTCCGGCTTACATCACCAGTGAACTCAAAACCGCGTTCCAGATTGGCTTCGTCATCTTCATCCCTTTTCTGATCATTGATCTGGTTGTATCCAGCGTATTGATGGCGATGGGTATGATGATGCTATCGCCCATGATCATTTCCCTGCCGTTCAAGCTGATGCTGTTCGTGTTGGTGGATGGCTGGCACCTGATCATCGGTTCATTGACACAAAGCTTCTACACTTGAGAGGAGACTGCACATGACCCCAGAAAGTGCCATGACGATTGGTCGGCAAGCGCTCGAAATTACTTTCATGCTTTCGGCTCCGCTACTGCTCTCAGCATTGGCAACCGGTTTGCTGGTGAGCATTTTCCAGGCTGCAACGCAAATCAATGAAATGACATTATCTTTCATACCCAAACTGCTGGTCATGTTTCTGGTAATGGTACTGGCTGGTCCTTGGATGATTAACCTCATGACCGATTACATGCAAAGACTGTTCACCAGCATTCCATGGTTGGCCATCGGGTAATACCAGAAGCATTTGCGTCAAACTTTGTATTGCCAGCCACCGAATCTTATTGATTCAGTATTGAAACTCCATCGTCAGAAAAACAGCGCGCCCGATCATGATCAATATCACCACCGCTGAATTAAACACCCTCATCGCCACGTTCATCTGGCCATTCAGCAGAATTCTTGCACTGATCGCAACCGCACCAATTCTAGGAAATCCGAGCATTCCCGTACGAGTCAAGCTCGGTCTGGCAATCATGATTACGATACTGGTCACTCCCACAGTGGAAAAATCGTTACCTTCGATTGATCCGGCCACAGGTATCGGTTTGATCATTCTGCTGCAACAGCTCCTAATCGGTATCGCCATCGGCTTCGTCATGCGTGTCGTTTTTGTCGCAGTAGAAATGGCTGGGGAATTGATCGGCTTGCAAATGGGTCTGGGCTTTGCCATATTCTTTGATGCTCAAAACTCGGGGCAAATCGACATCGTTGGCCGTTTCCTGGGCGTTATCGCCAGCCTGGCATTTCTGGCTATGGATGGTCATTTATTGATGATTGCATTGATCTCCCAGAGCTTCAGTTCATTACCGGTTGGCATAGAAGGCGTCACCAATGCCACATTCACCACACTGGCTCAGTGGGGTGAAGAAGTGTTCAAAGCGGGCTTGCAACTCTCCTTGCCAGTCCTGACGGCTTTGCTAATCACAAACCTGGCACTGGGCATCCTGACCCGTGCCGCTCCCCAATTGAACATCTTTGCTGTCGGCTTTCCACTGACACTATCCATTGGTTTACTGGTACTGGCACTGAGCATGCCGTTCTATGCACCGATCCTTGAGCATTTCGTGCAGGATGGACTTAATTTGATGATGGGGATTCTCAACATAGGGAAGATCGATATGCCATAAAAAGACATTATTCCCCTTCTTTTCCACGCTTTTTTTATACCTAAATATTGTTAAAGTTATCACTCATCAATTGCAAAAAGCTGTTTAGCAATACCTAAAACTTACTGTTTGGTTAAAACTTATGACATTCAAGTCACGTCTACTCAGTTCACTGCGCAAAACTTCTGCATCCGACATGTCGGATGAATATGAAAATTCTGTTTCTGAAGCTGATCCAGCGATGCACGAATCATTCGATTCAGAACAGCAATCTTCTCTCATTAACGGTATCAAGCAGCAACTCGAATCGGCTTATCTTGAGCGATTAAGCGCTGAGGATCGCGCAATTAAGCAGGCCCATAAGCGTATCGAAGCCGAGAATATCGCAAGAGTCACCGCTGAAGCACGGGCGCGTGCCGAAGCCAATGCGAGACTCACCGCCGAAAATAGAATTCAGGCAGAAGCTGCTGCAACCGATGAAATTCGTGCCAGAGCCAAAGCCGAGGCTTTAGCCATACAGGAAGCTCATACACGAAGAGAACTCGAAATCAAGGCCAAGCATCTTGCCGAGGAAAAATACAAGGCTGAAAAAGCCCTGAGTGCCTTGCTTGAAGCAAAAATCAAGGCGGAAGCTGCAATAGTCGAGAAAACCCAGCAGCTCGTTGAACAAGAAGCAACCGCTCTGGACAACGCACATGCCGCGGCACTCAAGCAGGATGAAGCTGCTGTCGTAGCGATGCATCAAGCCAGAATGGCCGAAGAAGCACGGACAATTGCAATAGCCGCTATCGAGGCCGATGCGAATGCTGCTGCAATAACCAACGCCAAGATTCAGGAAACACAGAAAGCACTGGCATTAGCAAAAACCCGTGAAGAGATAGAAAAACAGGCTTACGAAGAAGCTTTATTGCGCACACGAACGGAAGCCCAGATACTAGCGGAATCCAATCGACGTCTGGAAGCCGAAGCACAGGCTCGCGCCGCAGAGGAGCTGAAACTGCATGCTGAAGAAGCGGCAACTCGTATAGCCCTGGAAAAAGCCGAAGCTGAAATGATTGCTAACGAGAAAGCAAAGCAACGCGCGGAAATCGATACACTTGCCACGATAGCAGCTCGCGACAGGGCCAATGCAGAAATGGTCGCGCAAGAAATTGCCGAATCCATCATAGCAAAAGAAAATACGGCAGCCGATGCCATCAAGGCACGATTGATCGCTGAATCGGAATTACTCGAGGAAACCAACAAACGCATGCAAATCGAAGCAGAAGCACTGATTGCTGCTACCGAAGCGCTGCAAGTTGAAAAAGAAGCCGCTGCAAAAGCTGAAGAACGCAAGAAAGCGGAAATTAATGCCAACAAAGAATCCCAAAAACGCATCAAGGCTGAAGAACAAGCCACAAAAGAAGCCGAAGCACGAGCCAAAGCCGAGATCGATGGCAAAGAAGTCGCCAAACAAAGAGCAGAAGCGGAAGTTCGATTAAGGACTACTGCCGAAGCCAAAGCACAAATGGATAAGCTAGCCACGCAAGAAATCAATGAAAAAATCGAACTTGAACAACGTTTGCTCGATGATGCAGAAATTCGCGCCAAAGCCATGGAAGATGCAAAACTAGTAGTGGCTGAACGTTTGGAAATTGAACAAAAAATAACCGCGCTGGCTATCACGCGCGCACAAGCCAAAATCATGGCCACGCATAAAGCCAAAGCTCAGCTCGAGGCGGAAAAAGAAGCAACCAAGGTGGCATTGGAAAAAGCAAGAACAGAATCTGCTGCCCTCGTAGCTATGCAGGAACGCATCGCACTCGAGACAGAAGCACTCGAAGCGGCGGTGGAGCGCGAAGCAGTGGAAACCATGGCTATGGAAGCTTTATTTGCTCGTTCTCAGGCTGACAAGGACGCAACCGCCGCAGCCGCTGCACGTATTCGTGCAGAAATTGCCGCTGCGGAGCAAACTCGGGGACAGGCTGTTTCCAATATGTGAAATGAGTAGATTCTTGCCATCATTCGATAGTGCTATTTACATACATGATTGTTTTTTCTGTGGAATGGTAGCGAGGCACAAGCAGCATGCTATAACTTGGATTCCAGAAACTCTTTCAGTACGATGGCATGATTGACAGTTTCGTTTTTGGCACCGTATACCAGTACTACCTGCTGGTGTTCAGCCAGTAGATCGAAAACTATTTTGACCGCATCATTTTGTGCCAACTCCGCAAGATATTGCTCACGAAAGACAATGAATTTTCTGGGATCATGATCAAACCATTTGCGCAGATCTGATGAAGGTGCAATTTCTTTAATCCACATATCAATAGCTGCCTTTTCTTTAGTTAGACCACGTGGCCACAAACGATCGACCAAGATTCTGTATTCATCTTTTACTGCTTTTTCGTATACTCGCTTGATACAAATTGTATTCATGGCGATTTTAAATAAATTAGTCCCTCACAATCTTTATATTTGGTAGACAGGCATTCAAATTTCAAAAAATTTTATCTCTACATTCATGGAGTAGCCATAAACAACGAAAAGGTGCAAGATATTAGTCACTGTATCACTTTAAGAATCATGGCATTCGATGCCATAGCGAGAAATCTTAATAACATATACAAGCAATCCACTGTTTTTCTGCTCTAATTATTTTTCTCAATACAAAGTAATCCACACTTATTAAGTGTTATCTTATTTTCTCAATTTCATTCTGCACAGAAAAAACAACAAAAACATAATTTATTGATAAACATGATGTATTTGAATTGTTCGAGAACTAATCATTCTAAGAAAAAACTTTAGAAATTTACAAGTTAGCTGCTCAAACTCAATCTTTACCCACAAAGTTATCCACAAAATTTGTGAATAAAATTCACAAATCTTGTTTAAATAAAGAGATAGCCGTGACTGCGCAAGCAATTCCTTAACAACAATATTCTGGAAATTCATCCGGCACTTTCCGTTGATTATCACTGCCAAAACTGCAACCAATTAATCAATAATTATAATTTTTATTCGATGCCGCTCTTCTCAAAATATAACAGCAGATTATCCAAAGAACTGAAAGCTTGAATCACCCCACTCTTAAGTCGCATGTACAAGTCGATTATGGCCTACACATACTCTCTATCTGCATTCCAAATAATCTTGGTAGTGTCTCAGTTTGAAATTTTGCCTGATTGAACTTGTTTGCATCGATGCTATCATA
>JAMWZR010000028.1 GCA_024282035.1 Nitrosomonas sp. | reverse complement strand
GGAAAGCTGATTTACTTGTTATGGCAGCTTCGGATCACATTTTAGAATGACCAAAGGAAACCTCATGTGCGAAAACTCACATTGAGATCAAAACATCTCCTCACTCATCCGGAATAAAAGAATGTCAACCAGAAAATACCGGCTTTGCTGTTGTATGTTCCGGATCGAAGATTGCCCGGATCAAGCTGGTTATTACCCCACCCACCGAATTGCTTTCAACAGTCCACCCGTCAATTTCAGATAGTACAGTGTGCCGTCCGGTGCAATTTGAATGTCTACGAGCGTATCGATGCCGGTTGCAAAATTTTGTGAAGTGCGTGTATTTTTATCATAGCGACGTATCCATCCCGAGCAGAAATCCCCGTAAAAATAATCTCCGACATAATTGGGTGGAAACTGCTGCGTCACTGGATTGTAGAAAGCACCACCAACGATGGCACACCCCTGGACCGCTCCGGTGCTGTGGGAATAGGCAATGATGGGATTACGATATTTGGGATTCGAACTTCTACCCTCAACCGCAGGCCAACCATAGTTGGCGCCCTTGATGCCCTGATTGACTTCTTCCCAGGCATTCTGCCCAACATCATTGATGTACATGCGGTTGCTATTGGGTTGTATGGCAAAACTGAAAGGATTGCGTAACCCGATGGCCCAGATCGCACGATTGATGCCTTGGGTGTTGTGAAAATACGGATTATCCGCAGGAATGCTCCCATCCTTGTTGATACGCAGCATCTTGCCTTTCACAGTGCTCAGGGACTGTGCATTACCGCGATTGGCATTATCGCCAACGGCAATATAGAGTTTACCGTCATCACCGAAGTGAAGGGCACCTCCGTTGTGATTCAAAGCACTGCTCAGCGGTTGCATTTCCAGCAAGACTTTCTCACTACCTTGCATCACTACATCGCCATTCGCAGTAAATCGACTCACGCGATTATGCGGCACCGGTTTCTTGCTGGTGTAATAGACATAAATCCACTGATTGACATGGAAATTGGGATCAAAAGCTATACCCAGCAAACCACGTTCAGCACGACTATCGACTTTGGTTGTAATATTGAGAAAGGGCTGCGTCAGTAAATGGCCGCGATCAACGACTCGAATCTTACCCGCCTGTTCCGCAACGAAAATACGGCCGTCCGGAGCGATAGCCATGCGTGTTGGCTTGGCCAAATTTCTTGCAATTATGGTTTCCTTAAACCCGGTCGGAACAGCAGCTTGGGACAGGGCTGGCAAAACAGCCAAAGTGAGTGCCATGCACACACGTGAAAGCATGGATTGCTTCAAGTTCGGCTTAATGATGAACTTAAAAAAATGATCTGAATATCTTATTGAATTGATGAACATATTGCTAACCTCACAGAATAGTGAGCCGGACCGCAACGAAATAAGAAAAAGAAAAGGATTTCTTTCTACATCGAGACAAAAAAATGTTTTGAATGCATTTGTGATCTTTCCCTCTCAACGATCAAACTGATTCGATGATGGGAAGGAAAAGCGTGCGATCAACAGTCCGGCACAAAGTTTGATAGATTGTTAAACAGTCCAGAGAACCGATTAACAACCATAGAATTGAATTGCCAACTAAAAAATAAGCCCGTAAAAAGAAATGCTCAATGTGATTCAAAATAAAACGTAATGTTCACATCGTGCCTTTACTCGCTTACGGGCTGCATACTGCCACAACTATCCCGTCATGGTCAAATGAAATGACACATCTTCTAACCTCATGATTTCTTGTGTGCACCGCTGCTTGACCATTCAAACCGATTGCAACAAAACAGCTCTTATCTCAAGGCAATCATTGCAGCTCAAGGCTCTCCAGTGCCTTCTGGTGATTCCATTTCCCGTGGAATAGAAGGCCTTTCTTGCCGGGCGTTCGATCGCTGGTCCAAGTGATGAAATTGCCATCCGGGGTAAAGATGGGCAGACCGTCAAAACCCTCCTTATCGGTAACACGTATCGGATCCTTGCGGCCCTCGGCGTCGACGATATATAGCTCGAAATTACGATGCCCATGCAAATTCGTGGCAAAAATGACGTATTTGCCGGAAGGATGGTAGAAAGGTGCCCAGGACATCACATTCAGACGAGTGATCTGCTTTTGATCGGTTCCATCGATGTTCATGGTAAAAATTTCTGCTTCCCGACCGCTCTCTGAAAAACGTCGCCACACGATGCGCTTGCCATCTGGACTGAAAAAAGGACCACCGTCGTAGCTTGGAGTCTGCGTCAGTCTTTTGACATTGGCACCGTCGGCATCCATGATGTAAATATCGATCATCGATGCCGGATTGGCTTTAAACAAAGCTGCTTCTTCGTCAGTGAGTTCACCGCTGTAGGCGCGGCGATTGGAAGCAAACGCGATCAACTTGCCGTCCGGTGACCACGACGCTTCGGCATCGTAGCCCAGGGTATTGGTCAGATTCTTGATATGGCCACCACTGAAATCGGTCTCGTAAATATCGTAGTATTCATCGTAGTCCCACGCATACGACTTCTGTTCACCCGCATTGCGGCGTTCCATTTCGGCCGCCATTTTGGCTTTGGCTTCCTTATCGTCATGGGTTGATGAAAAAAGCACTTTTTCTTGCGCTGGATGCACCCATGCGCACGTGGTTTTGCCGGTACCCGGTGAAACCTGCGTCACCGCACCGGATTCGATATTCTTCAAAAAGATCTGATAAAACGGATTGTCGTCCGCCACTTCCGCCTGATAAATCATCCACTTCGAATCAGCCCGGTAATACGCTTCCCCTGCTCGTTTCTCCTTGACGGAAAGTTGCTGCTCATCGGTGATAAAATCCTTTGCATTTGCACTCACTGGATGCGTAGTAATCAGTGTCAATGTCAGTAATAGGCTGCTCAGCGTGCGAAGTGCAATCTTGTGTGTTCTTTGTCTCATAGCCATAAAAGAATAGGTTTGTCGATTAATGAAAAGCATTAAAACACACCCCTAAATGGAAAGTAAACATGCAAAACCTGAATGAAAATTGTGATAAAACCTAGTAACTACACCTCTTACTCAATTAAAGGTTGCCCCCGGATTACCCAAAGAATGCACATTCCATTGAAACTTACCGTCTGCTTAATTTTTACCGTTTTTCTGTTCAACAGTCTGGTGGCTGCAGCAAGCAGCAAAACTTTCCACCACCAGATGGAAATCCATTTATCGCCGGATACTTCCGAAATTCGTGTTTCCGATCAGATTCAAATTCCGGAGCACAGGCGCAATGCCAAAGAACCTGTACAACTTGAATTCTATTTGCACGCCGGGCTGGCGATCGGCAACGTGCAGAATGCCACACTTGCAACCGATGCCAACGAGGTTGCGCTGCATTCCCGGCCGATTTCGATCCGGCATTACACGGTGACGGTGCCGCCAGGAACGGAAACTATCACACTGCATTATGGCGGCCAAATCCACCATGAGGTAAAAGGACCGGGACAGGAATATGCGCGCAGTTTCGGCTCGACACCGGGGGTTATTGCACCGGAAGGCGTATTCCTAGCAAGCGCCAGCGCGTGGTATCCGCAGTTTGGTGATGCGCTGGTGTCGTTTCAATTGGATATTCAGGTACCATCCGGCTGGGATGTGGTGAGCCAAGGGACGTTATTGCGCGAGAATAATGGCGGTGAAACCCGGCATGTCGCTTGGGAGGAAAAGCAGCCACAGGATGATATTTATCTGATCGCCGGTCGCTATCAGCGATATACGCAATCCACCGGCGCGGTCAACGCGATGGTGTATCTGCGTAGCGCCGATCAACCATTGGCGCAGAAATACCTCGATGCCACAGCGCAATACATTGCGATGTACAATAAGTTGATCGGCCCCTACCCGTACAGCAAATTCGCACTGGTGGAGAATTTCTGGGAAAGTGGCTACGGCATGCCATCGTTTACGCTGCTCGGCTCGAAAGTGATTCGACTGCCATTTATTTTGCATTCTTCCTACCCACACGAAATCCTGCACAACTATTGGGGCAACGGCGTATTTGTCGATTACGCCAAAGGCAACTGGGCGGAAGGCCTGACTGCTTATCTGGCCGATCATCTGGTCAATGAGCAACGCGGCAAGGGTGAGGAATACCGTCGCGATGTACTGCAGAAATACGCCGATTTCGTCAACAGGGAAAAGGATTTTCCAATCATTCGTTTCGTATCGCGCCATAGCGCCAGTTCTGAGGCTGTGGGTTACGGCAAGACCATGATGTTTTTCCACATGCTGCGACAGGAACTTGGCGATGACGCATTCACCAAAACACTACGCCGCTTCTATCAGCAATTCAAATTCCAGCAAGCGACATTCGCCGACCTGCTCACCACGTTCAACACCAGCACCGGCAAGGATCTGACGCAGCGCTTCGAGCAATGGGTTGAGCGCACTGGTGCGCCCGATCTGGTACTGCGCAACGCAGAAACAGAACCACACGATCAGGGTTACAAACTCACGCTCACGGTCGAGCAGACTCAGCCGGGCGAACCGTACCACTTGCACGTGCCGGTAGCCATCACTTTGGAGGGCGAGGACATGGCGACAGAAACGCATATCGTCGTCGAGCAAGCCAAACAAACGATCGAGTTGACATTCGCCAAGCGCCCGGTGCGCATCGACCTCGATCCGCACTTCGATGTGTTCCGTCGCCTGGATAGCCGCGAGATTCCCTCGGCGCTGTCGCAAGGTTTTGGTGCGGAAAAACCACTGCTGATCCTGCCAGCACGTGAGTCCCAAGCCATTTTAGAAGCCTACCGTTCACTGGCGGCGAATTGGCAGAAAACGCAATCGAGCCCGCTGGAAATCGTCACTGACGATCAATTGAAAACATTACCGGAAAACCGAACCGTCTGGATTCTGGGTTGGCAAAACCGTTTCGCCGAAGCTGTACCGCAAGCCCTGGCGGATCGTGGTGTCACTGTTCAGCACCAGCGATTGCAACTGGGGCATAAACACTATCCGCAAGCCGATCATGCCGTGGTGTTGACTACCCGGCAATCGGCCGATCCGGGTAAAACCCTGCTGTGGGTTGCCGCTGATCATCCCAAGGCCATCGCCGAACTTGCCAGCAAACTGCCGCATTACCGCAAATACAGTTATCTGGTGTTCAAGGGCGACGAGTTGACCAACATCGACAAAGGCCAGTGGCCGATTCTACAATCGCCGCTATCGCAAGCGGTGCAGCAAAAAGACGGTAACACACAGCACGCTGCACATACCACTCAGGCTGCCACCACCAAGCCGCGTCGGGCACTGGCGGAATTGCCCCCGGCTTTTTCAGAAAGCCGCATGTTGGCGGATATCACCCATCTATCGCACGAATCGTACAAGGGGCGCGAACTCGGCACACCGGAGCTGGATGAAGCAAGCACGTATATCGCCAAACAGTTTCAGCAAATCGGGCTGCTACCCGGTGGTGACGACAACAGCTATTTCCAGACCTGGCAGCAGGATGTCGGCTTACCCAAAGGCAATATCACGCTGCGCAATGTCGTCGGTATCCTGCCTGGAACCAATCCACAGCTCGCCGGACAAAGCCTGGTGATCGGCGCACATTACGATCATCTGGGCACTGGCTGGCCAGATGTACGCGCCGCACATCAAGGCAAAGTCCACCATGGCGCAGATGACAACGCCAGCGGCATCGCCGTCATGCTAGAGCTGGCGCGCCAGATCGTACCCAAATGGCAACCGGAACGCACCGTCATTTTTATCGCCTTTACCGGTGAAGAAGCCAATCTGCTGGGCTCCAGACATTATGTGCGCAACAGCAAAAAATACCCCGGAGAAAAAATCATGGCGATGCTGAATCTGGATACTGTCGGACGACTGGAAAATAATCCGGTAACGGTATTCGGCACCCACAGTGCACGCGAATTGGTAAACGTATTCCAGGGAGCGGGTTTTGTCACCGGGATTCCTGTCAAGGCCGTACCTGACGATTTTGGCTCCAGTGACCAGGCCGCCTTCATTCAGGCCGGTATCCCTGCAGTACAATTTTTTGCTAGCGCACACGAGGATTATCACGCTCCAGGCGATACTGTGGATAAAATTGATACCGCCGGACTGGTCAAGGTTGCCACCATTCTCAAGGAAGCCAGCGAATATCTGGCCAATCGCATCGAACCGCTCACCATGACAATAGCGAATCCGTCTACCGCCACGGAAACCCAGAAATCCGGCAAACGCAAGGTCAGCCTTGGCACGGTTCCGGATTTTTCATACCAAGGCCCGGGAGTGCGCGTGGATAGCATCGTTCCGGCATCCCCCGCCCAACAAGCTCAGTTGCAGGCTGGCGATATCGTGCTGGCACTTGCCGGACAAGCCATTGCCGATCTGTCAGCCTATGCTGACATACTGCGAACACTGTCCGCAGGTGAGACAGTGCAGTTGCAATATCGGCGAAACGATACCTTGCACACGGTTGAATTGACTACGGTCGAGCGCTGATTTCACCCCTGTATCAACGAAGGTTTCATCGACCTCTGACATAAAAAATCACACACAGGATGTTTCTTTTTATAAAATAGGCGCCAATTGTCGTGCTTATGGCCATCACTTCTCACTCATTGTCTGCAATATCGGAATGTTGCCATCCTATTCCGATGTCATACGGTCACCATGAGAACACGGATAACTCACAGACAATTGCAACCCTATTTCCCGTTTGGAATTAAAAATTGAATCCACATGCAGCACAATCCGTTTCCCCGCTGACACTCCTGAACACACTTAAAACTTACCAGAACCTGATCTATCACCTGATCAAGCGTGAAGTGATCGGTCGTTACCGAGGTTCCATGTTGGGATTGCTGTGGTCTTTTTTCAATCCAGTACTGATGCTGACGGTTTACACCTTTGTGTTCAGTATCGTTTTCAAGGCACGCTGGGCCGAAGGGAGTGACTCCAAAACCGAGTTCGCCCTGGTGCTGTTTGCCGGACTGATGATTTACAATCTGTTCGCCGAGTGCATCAATCGTTCCCCAGGTCTGATTCTCGGCAACGTCAATTATGTCAAGAAAGTCGTATTCCCATTGGAAATTCTGTCTCTTGTGGCAATTGGTTCGGCCACATTTCACTTTGCCATCAGCTTGCTGGTCTGGCTCATTTTTTATCTGACCTTCTTTGGTATCCCTCACGGATCACTGATCTTGTTGCCGCTGGTATTAGCGCCACTGCTGTTGTTGACACTGGGATTGAGCTGGTTTCTGGCATCACTGGGTGTCTATCTTCGCGATGTCACGCAAATCACCGGAGTCATCACCACTGCTTTGCTGTTTCTAACACCCATCTTCTACCCGATGAATGCCCTGCCGGCGGAATATCATATCTACCTGCAAATCAATCCGTTGACGTTCGTGATCGAACAGGCCCGGGATGTCATGATCTGGGGTAAAACATTCGATTGGGCAACATGGGCATGGCATTTATTGATTGCAGCCGGTTTCGCCTGGCTGGGTTTTGCCTGGTTTCAGAAAACACGCAAGGGGTTTGCCAATGTCCTCTGATATCGCCATCAAGGTGGAAAATCTGGGCAAATACTATCCCATCTATGATCGGCCAGGAGATGTACTCAAACAACTGATCATTCCTCCTTTGCAGCATTTTCTGGGATGGCACAAGAAAAAATATTTTCACGAATACTGGGTACTCAAGAATATTTCCTTTGAAATCAGAAAGGGTGAAACCGTTGGCATCATCGGTCAGAATGGCAGTGGCAAATCTACTTTGCTGCAAATGATCAGTGGCACACTCAATCCTTCCAGCGGTAATGTTCAAACGCATGGTCGTATCACGGCATTGCTTGAATTGGGCTCGGGTTTCAATCCGGAGTTTACAGGCCGAGAAAATGTATATCTGAATGCCGCAATCCTGGGCTTGAACAAGGCGGAAATCGATCAGCACTTCGACGCTATCATAACCTTTGCAGATATCGGTGATTTTATCGACCAGCCGGTCAAAACCTATTCAAGTGGCATGCTGGTCCGCTTGGCTTTTGCAGTGCAAGCCCAGATCATGCCGGACATACTGATAGTCGATGAAGCCTTGGCGGTAGGTGACGCAAAATTTCAGGCCCGATGTTTTGAGTGTCTCAAACAACTCAAGCGCAACGGCACCAGTATCCTGCTGGTAACCCACTCCAGCGAGCAAATCGTGACCCATTGTTCGCATGCCATGCTGCTGCACGAAGGTTCGGTGCTGGTATCCGGAGAGCCTCGTTATGTCGTCAATCGTTACATGGATCTCCTGTTTGGCAAGGAACGAAAAACGCCACTGCCTGGTGCTCAATCGTCGCCATCATCCAATCATCAGCAAGCGCTGGCGGAAGATGCGACACTGAGTCACATCCATGACCAATTTGCCACACGCAAAGGCTATAATCCACATGAATACCGGTGGGGAGATGGGATGGCATCGATTCTCGACTTTCGTCTCTGTGCCGACAACGTCCCCTATCCCTCGTCCATCACCTCGGGGCAAACGATTTCGCTGGATATTGCCATACGGTTTCATACTGATTTGACTCATCCAATTCTGGGCATCACCATCAAAACGAAGGAAGGGATAACCGTATATGGTGCAAACTCGCAAACCTTGCAGGTGGATCGATTCAAAAATTCCGGTAAGAAAGACACTACCGTGATTGCCCACGCCGTATTCACTTGCCATCTCGCACCTGGCGACTATTTCATATCACTCGGAATAGCAACCCAATGCAATGCGGAGATCATTCCACACGATCGTCGCTATGACGCCATTCATCTCCATTTACTTCCGGTCACGACATTCTTCGGGGTATGCAATCTTGATCTGGAGATGACCGCTGAGGAAGCAACAAAATGAAGACACAACTTGCCCGTCAAGGTTATGTGCTGAATGATACAGCCGGTGTCTGGCTGCGCACAGACTATGAAGGCATCGCCTACAGCGATGGTGATGAAATCGAGCAGCATATTGCCGAAATCATCCAGAACGCAGAGGATCGCAGTGTATTATCCAGTGAGTTACGCGCTCATTGCACGGATTGGCCTACGACTTATCATCTTTCAAGTCAACGGAGCAATCTCCTGCGGCCTTTCAGTGCTGATCTTCAAGGCAATATTCTTGAAATCGGCGCGGGCTGCGGTGCCATGACCCGTTTTCTGGGCGAAAGCGGCGCCCAGGTTCTGGCGCTTGAAGGTAGCCTGCGTCGCGCAACCATCGCACAATCGAGAATACTGGATTTATCCAATGTCACTATCGTTGCCGATCGATTCGAGCATTTCCATATCGATCAGCGTTTCGATGTGATTACACTCATTGGCGTACTCGAATATGCCGGTATGTTCAGTACACACCAGGATCCTGCATGGGATATGCTGAGAAAAATTCATGCCTTACTAAAACCTCACGGCAAACTCATCATTGCCATCGAAAATCAACTGGGACTGAAGTATTTTGCAGGCGCTCCCGAAGATCATCTGGGACAAGCCATGTATGGCATAGAAGGACGTTATCGCAAGGGTGAACCACAAACTTTTGGTCGACAGCATTTACAGTATCTGTTACAGCGTGCTGGCTTTGACCACACCCGGTTTCTGTTACCATTCCCCGATTACAAACTTCCCGTCTGCATTCTGACTGAAGAAGGGTTACATCGAACAGATTTTGATGCCGCAGAACTGATATGCCAAACCATCACCAAAGATGCACAGTTACCCACATCAACGCACTTTTCGCAGGAACGTGTCTGGCCAGTTCTGCATCAAAATGGATTACTCCACGATCTAACCAATTCGTTCCTGATCGTCGCTTCCAACGATCCACCAGTCGCCACAGAATCCAGAGTGCTGGGACATTATTACAGCACTGATCGATCACCACCATTCTGTAAGGAAACCTTGTTCGTGCACCACGACGAAAACCAGATTCGAGTCAAACGTCATGCCATCGCAGCGAACGGTTGCACCTCTTTCTCAGGTGATGAATTCAGTTTCACATTGTCGGCAGAAAGTCCTTATATCCGGGGTCGCACACTCTATCGCGAATTTCTCGATATCATCACCCAACCTGGCTGGCGTATCGATACGGTTCGAAGCTTTTTCTCCCATTATCTGAACGTAATTTCGGACATCGCGCATGCTGAAGGTCACGCATTCGACGTCTCATCACCAGCTTCCATATTACCCGGTGATTTTCTGGATGCCATTCCCACCAACATTGTGATGACCGAGCAGGGACAAGCCATCTTCGTTGATCGCGAATGGAGTGCTTTGGCCGGTGTACCCGCTGATTACCTGTTGTTTCGCGCCATTATTTCCTTGCTAGGTAGCGTATCCGTGTTTTCACCCCCTGAAAATCCGGCACATGCAACCCGAGGTGGTTTTCTTTTGGCAATCATGAAAGATCTTGGGTTTACTCCCTCTGAAAACGAACTTTGTGAATTCTTGCGACGGGAATCCAGCCTCAGTATTTTTGCCAGTGGCGTCGCAAACCGATGCTATACCACCTGGCAACCTGAAGCCGACTTGCCAGGATACTCGAGTCCATCACTACAAGCTCGGCTGGAACAAACCGAAGCAGCCAAGGCTTTTGCCGAGGAGCTCGCATTTGTAAGAATGGCCGAAAATAATCACTTGCTGTCTCGACTACAAGCCATGGGAGATGCCAAAACCTATGCAGAGAAACTGGCAATTGAACGCCTGGATGAGATCGAGCATTTAACCAGGAAACTGGAAGCAATTCAGACTTCCAGAGGATTCCGGATATTGACCAAAATGAAATTGCTCCCCCAGAATCAGGATAAATCGAATGTCTGAATTATTCTGGTCAGTCGATTCGCTAGTCATCAAAGGAAACGTGCTATTTGGCTTTGGCTGGATTTTTCATGCCAACCAAGAAATCGTCTCGTTACGCTTCAAAATCTCAACTGATTCTGATCGCAACCCGGAATATATTTATGCTGATTGGGGAAAGTCACGCGAAGATGTGGAGAGACTGCATCCTCATACCCGGGCAGCAAATTCGGGTTATGTGGTGTTTGGTGCACTTTCACAGACTACGCCATGTCATCAGGTCAACCTTGAGTGTGCGTTGGAAAACGGTAACACGATCGAATTATGCGTACCGTCGTCCAGAATCATCCGATTTACCGAAGACACGGCAAGAAATGACAAACGACTCGTGCTGCGCCAGGCCAGCACGCTTGTCCTGCGTGGTATAAAACTGATTCAGTCCGGCAAATTCATCTCGTTATTCGAGAAAATCAAACGATACCTGTCGGGAAGACCAAAGTCAGTGCTGCAACAACCGGATGAGCTTGTGAGTCTGTTACAGCAACACAAAAACAGTGAATTGAGTTTAATTCTGGATCATGATCTGGGAGGAGGTGCCAATCAGTACCGAGACCGCCTTGTCGACTCATTGATAGCTGATGATCATGGCGTAATCATTCTGACATATCATGTGACCACCTTATCGTACATGATCATCTTCAGAAACAAAAAATTACACCAAAGATTTGCCATTCCGAATGTATTCTTTTTACTGGAAGCCTGCCTGCATCTGCATATCAACAACATCATCTATAACACGGCGGTATCTTTCGTAAAACCGCAGGAAATTCCACAATTACTAATACAGCTCAAAGTACTGAATCATGCCCGGCTCAGTATTCTGGTACATGATTTTTATCTGGTATGTCCATCGCACTTTCTACTCAATCACCATGGGAAATACTGTCACATTCCGGATTCCCAGATTTGCAATCAGTGCTTACCCAAGAACCGCTACGGTTTTGCCACACTTTTCACCGAAAAAGACATCGCCAAGTGGCGCGCCATTTGGGGCTCAGTACTGACGATTGCGGATGAGATCGTGACATTCTCCAACAGTACCGCAAAGCTTCTGATCAAAGCTTATCCACAAATTGAAAGCTCGCAAATTATTGTAAAACCTCATCAGGTCGAGTACATACCTGAAACGACCATTCCCATCGGACAAACAGCCTCGCTACGCATTGGTGTAGTTGGACAAATCGGATTTCACAAAGGCGCTGCCTTCATTCAACAACTCTCGAAGGAAATAATGCGTCGAGGTCTGGACATCGCCATCGTAGTGATCGGTTCCATCGAACTCAGCTGTGAATCATCCATTGTCCGGCAAACTGGACCATACCAGCATGATCAACTCCCAGAACTAATTCACTCCAGCGGTACCAACATCATGTTGTTTCCTTCAATCTGGCCAGAAACCTTTTCGTATGTTGCGCAAGAACTCATTCAAATGAATCTGCCCGTAGCATCGTTTAACTTTGGCGCACCGGCGGAACGAATTGCAACCTACTCAAAAGGATTGATTCTGTCCACCATGGACGCTGCCAAAGTTCTAGACGAATTGATCAACTTCCATCACAAGATTTACCTAGCTAATAACGATTGATATGCCTGAAATTCATGTTTTTACAAGCGCTGCGTTGAACTATATCCCCAAAGTACGCATGCTTTTTCAATCCCTGCGACATCATCATCCTGAATGGCGACTTCATTTGGCACTTGCCGATGAATTAAAACCAACCCTCGATCTGAGCACAGAACCGTTTGATGAAGTCTGTACCATTGCGGAGCTCAATATTCCAGACTGGCGTGGCTGGGCTTTCTGCCATTCCATCGTGGAACTGGCAACCGCCATTAAGCCTTTCATGCTGGCACGGCTACTTGGTTTACCAGGTTGCAAAAAGGTACTGTATCTCGATCCGGATACGGTTGCATTCTCTCGCCTAGATGACATCATCGATTCGCTCGATCGCGCCAGTATTGTGCTAACGCCACATCAGACCCAACCAGAACAGACACTTGCTGCCGTAATGGACAACGAAATATGTAGTTTAAAACATGGCATTTACAATCTGGGCTTTATCGCCGTGGCTGCGACCGATACAGGCCATTCATTCGCGCAGTGGTGGAGTGAGCGCGTCTATCATTTCTGTCGCGCCGATATTCCAAACGGACTCTTTACGGATCAGCGTTGGATTGATCTGGTTCCTGCACTTTTCGATCAAGTAACCATCCTGCGATCGTCACGCCACAACGTCGCAACCTGGAATCTAACCACGCGCAAGCTCGGCATCTCCAATTCCGCATCCTATATTGTCGATGGCGAACCCCTGGGTTTTTATCACTTCACTGGTTTTGACAGTGGTGCGCATCGCATCATGGCTGCCAAAAATGGCGGAAATAATCCTGCTGTTCAACAACTCATCAATTGGTATACCAGGCAAACAGAAGATCTGGTTCATGACTCCCTGACACGTGAACCATGGGCCTATGGCATCTACTCCGATGGTACTCCCATTTCCAAAGCCCAGCGGCTTATTTACCGTGAAAGAGTCGATCTTCAAAAAACCTTTCCGGATCCATTCGATGCAACCACCTTTTTAGCTTGGTGGAATCAGCAGGGAAAGATTGAATTTCCTGAATTTTTCACGGATGAACCCCATGACGACGCTCTGGCAAAAATCTCTTCCGTATTGACACCAGGATTTCGTGGCAGCAACACCGGTATCGATTGGAAAAAATTGCGGGGTATCGTGCAACAATCACTTACACAACCCAGAACAGCCCTACTCGTTGGAAAGCGTGGCTGGAAAGTGTTGCAACAAGAAGGTTTGAACGGTCTAAAGCGCAGACTGTTGGGATAATTCTCATGCTACAAGGCAAAAAAATGCGCCCGAATGCAGGAGGGTGGCACCGGGGCGCATCAGAGGGGTAAACCTTGCGAAAATCTGACTCAGGATGACACTTCCACCCTTTTCAGGTTCTCCTTTACAACCAGCCGATCAGACATGCTGACCGGCAATAACACATACCGTCTGGCATTACCGATCACTGCACCAGCAGACGATGCGTCTGGATCTGGTTCTTGGCGATCGGTGCCGACAGATTGCCATTGACTACCGTTGCTGCAGCGATGTCAGTCTCGATATGCGAGGCTTTCTTGGCTGCGACAATACCGGGAGCCAACGACAGGGTGTAGTTGCGCGCCGCATCGGCCTGATTCCATACCCGTGCGATGATGCCGTGATCGATGCCGTCCTCGGCAGGCTTCAGTGCCCACAACAGCACATCCGGATCGGACACGGTGAGGAACGAATAGTCGGTCTCGCCATAGGCTGGATCGGTTCCGGTCACGGTGCTGGCGACCAGCGGATTCTGATGCTCCAGTGAAAACTTCATGGCTGTAGTCTGGTTGAACGCACCATGTGTTTGCAGGGCGAAGCGTTGCAGGAAGTTGCTATCGCCATCCTGATTCGGAATACCCAGATTCGGACCGTCGACTTGTCCTCCAGCCAGAATGTTCAGTTGCGGGGTCGTGGTGTCAAGCAGCGTGTGCGTGCTGTTACCCATCTTCATGTAGTAGGCATCGGCATTGGACAATGTCACACCAACATTGGCTGCGGACATATCGGCAAAGTGATTGACCGTCAGCCAGTCGTAACGCGCATTGGTGGCCGAGTAGTGACCGCCCTTGGGCAGCAGTTTGGCGCGGATGACCGCTCCCACTTCTTCGTGCCAGACATTGGGAGCATCGATGTTGAACGAATAACCCCAGGTCAGTACCTCGCCGAAGTTCTGCTGGATATTGTTCTGGATTTCGATGCGATCGCTGTCACGGATCAGCGTGATACGCGATACCAGCGAGTAGGGGTTGACCGACGTGGCACGCAGGGTCACGCTGACCGGACCGGCATTCTCGACCACGACGCTACCGCCGACTCCACCCAGGTCATTGATTTTCAGACCATTGACATTGCGCACGAACTGACGATTGCCACGCATCTTGTCAACCAGACTGGTGATGGCTCCCGTACCCGATACGGTGACGCGATAGAAATCGTTTTCGATGATATTGCCACCACTGACCGTCGCGGCATTGGCAAACGCCGTGCCCGCACCGCTTCTGATTTCATACACCTTGTAGCCCACCGACGGTACATCGCTCGCCAGAATACGCAGGCGGTTCTTGCCTTCGATCGTGACATACTGTGAAGGGACTTCCTGACCTGTGGTCAGATCCACCACATGCACGGCATTTTTGGTGGTCATCGGGAAATCGGCATAGTCGGTACGCACCCAGCTCAAGCTGTTGAAGACATAGAAGCGCGTGTTGGCACCGCTTTTGGCGATCATCGTACCCAACTGATTCTTGGCATCGTTGTGCAGCGTGTTCACATAGGATGTGATCTCACCTTCGATCTTGCGCTGCCAATCGGCACGAGCTGCACGAGTGACACGTCCATCGGCCGTCCAGTTATGTTCGTAGTACAGACCGAAATTGAGCATGGCCTTGTCACGGGCTGCGATGCGGCTACTCATGAATCCTGGATTCTGCAGTGACACCAGCGTGGCCATGGCATCCGCGCTGCGCAGTTTTTCCAGTGCGCGTTTTACCCGTGCCGATACTTCGGACATTGACGCCGAATACAGTTCCCATTCGTTGCCGTAACTCGCGGCATGGGTTTCCAGATCGGCGCCGTGATTGGCTTCAAAGTCCTTGAAGAAATCCAGCTGATTCGACACGATGACCTGGCGGTTGGCGTTGCTCTTATTCTTTGCTGCGACGACAAAGATATTGTCGATTGTTACCAGATCATCTTCGCCTTTTCCGAAGATACCAATGATAGGAAACGGATAGCGTGACTTGAACATCGCATTGCTTTCAACAAAGTCGATCGTGGCAGAAGGATCGCGTCCTTCCGCATAGCCGCCGATCGAGTTGTGTGTCTGATACAACGAATTCCACTTCATCAATATCTTGCTGCCATCACGCCCACTCATGTAATAGGTTTCGCGTTCACGGTTCCCCAGATGCGGTACATGCGATGCGCAATTGCAAACCCCCTTCCAGGAGTATTGTGCTCCGGAACCCGCCCACAATGATGACAGACCATAAGGCATCGTCTGGTTTTCCATCGCAATGGCAATCGGAAAATCGACGTTGTATTCACGCTCAATCATGCCGGGATACAACATGCCACGCAGCACCGCCTCTGCTGGCGTGCCACCATTGGACAACACCAATGCATTCAGCGGCATGCTGAAATGTCCATCCTTGATGCGATTGATCAGCCGCTGGAATTGCGCCTGAGTGCGGTTCTTCTGATATATCCACATCCAGAAGCTACCATCGGCATTCCAGCGTGCCTGATAGGGAGAGGGGCTACCTGCGGTTGCATCCATTTGATTCAGGTAGTAATCGGTCATGCTCAGGAAGGCATCCTGATACTGTTGTTCATTGCCCCTCCACATATAGTCCGTGTGATCGTCGGGGGCGATGTAAACGCGTTTCTGTGCAAGCACTTCCTGTGCGACAAAAGTAATGAGCAGCAGAATAAATAACCTTGAAATGATATTTCTCATAGTCGTTTGGGGCATCCATAAAATTCATCAGTCCCGGAAAAATTTGTAGTGATCTCTCTCGTTCCCGAGTCAGTATTGGCGACACTGCCTCAACTTCGGAGAATCAAACTGTTGGTTTTTCCATACACGCTATGCTATCGGTCTACAGTTAAACTTAAGTGATAATGAAAGGTACGAAATCCCCTCATTTCATCAATAACCATTGATAAATATATGGTTATAGAAATAAAGGGTTAAAACCAGGTCTTTTTGAGATCATGAGATACAGATGGGGCAAAATCTTGAATCTGGTAATCACAATGCCGATCGACGATAAATGGATTTCCGGAATGGAAATGGTGAAGAACAATTAGGACGACCGGTCAGAGGCAAAGTACCCTGTCGTTTAAATCAAATTAGCGGAAAAGTCGGTGGATTTTACACAGCGCAGCCTGTTATTCCCGAATCTTGATTCTAAGCTCAGGAGATGGCCGCATGGCCGCTGGCACGATACGATTGAATCCGAGAATCGAAACCCGGTGTGCTGTATGAAAACTGGGAGTACTGTCCTGATCACGCAGTATCGACGACACCTTGTACTCCATGCTGCCGGATGCAGGGTCAAAACGAATGTCGTGAATCCACATTCCGGCACGCTGCACATTCTGCTGCTCACACTCAAACGCCAGATCCCAGCCTGTCAGCATGGGCAGGGCATAGTCATACGGTAAGTCAGTGACTCGATACTTCTGCGTACGAACCACACCATCGGTAATCTTGCGGCAGAAACCAGGTTCATTGCTTCGGGGATTCAATGGAAGAAAATCGGCACGCACCTTGACGCTACGTCCACGAATCAATGCAGCTCGCGTCTTGACTTGTTGTGTACGAGCTTCGTTACTCTTGAAGAGAGTTTGCGTCACCCAGAATGGACTACCGTCCAGATTAGGTGATGTGCCTGTCTGCGACAGATTATAGGCCATCTGCAGCAATGGGTAATCGATACGGTCACCCAATTTGCAAGGCATCCAGCGCCACTCACACTCGAAGGCATTTTCGAAGCGAAAATCGAATCCTCTCGGTAATATTGCAACACCGTCGTGTGTTTTGAGCATGCCCTTGTTGCCGATATTTTCCAGTGTGGTTACAGGACCCTGTTTCTGCAACTGCACAGAAACCGCTTCTATCCCGCTATAGTCACCTTCTACTGCGGCATCCAGCCACGCGGAATCATACCCAAAACCACTATAGAACACACAAAACTCAAAAGCATCCTTGCGTCCCTGATCCTCCAGTTTGCCTTCGGCTTCAAATACCAGAAAAACCGAGTTGGCATTTCTGACCAGTTTGCTGTGCGTAATATCGGCGCGCACCGAATTCACTTCGCGATCGCCTTGCAGATAACGCAGATCCCAGCCGTTCAACACTACCGTACCCTGATTCACATAGCCGGGTAATTCGAGCCACTGCAATATAGTGGCAGCGCCTTCCCCACCTTCATGGCGCACACATTTGCTGTCCTCGATCAGAATGAATTTACCTTCATCCTCGTAGACGGTCTTTCCGGTCGATCGAAATGCCAATTGCTCAAACGGCGAGGTAGTCAGTTTTGTACTCTCAGGCACAGCAACAGGTTGTACGTTACGGGATGGTGTAGTGCAAGCCGCAACCAGAAACAACACGGCACAAACCATCAGCATCGATAAGCCACAACGCAACATTCCGTTTCTCCCCTAATTGGTCAACCCGACATTACCACGTCAGCCATCTTCCCACACTCTTCAATACATTCCTACCGGTTTATCCTATTCAGTCCTTGATGCGACTTATTTTCGCCACATCCTTGATTTGTCTCAGACCACGGATGATTTGCGCCAGATGCTGACGGTTGTTGACTTGCAGAATAAAGTGCATGCGTGTGTAATCACCATCGGTTTCCATCGCAATATCGTCAATATTGGACTCCGCCTTGGCAATCTCTGCCGCCACTCGAGCCAGCACCCCTTGCTTATTCTCGCCGGTAACACGAATACACACTTCGAACGTTCGGCTGATGTCTTTTCCCCAAGCCACATCAAGAAAATTTTCCGCGCCTTTCTGACTGTTAGCCACCACGGGACAATCATGCGTATGGATAATCAAACCATGATCTTTCTTGATCATACCGATAATGGGATCACCGGGAATGGGGCGGCAACATTTTGCAAACTGTACGGTCAATCCTTCGGTTCCCAGAATGGGAATCGGCCCTGCAGCCTGTTCATTGGAAACCGATTCCAATGGCATCGTCAAACGCTTGGCCACGACGGCGGGAAACTGCTTGCCCAACGCCATTTCAGCCAACAATATCTGCTTGGATTTGACACCACTATCCCGTACCAGCTTTTCCCACTGCGCTTCTGTGATCAGATCAGGATTCAAATTGAATGAGAGCAGAGCCTGATTGAGCATGCGTTCACCCAGTTTAACCGACTCATCAAACTGAATATTCTTAAGAAAATATCGAATATGCGAGCGTGCCCTGCCGGTAGCCACATAACCCAGCCATGCCGGATTGGGTCTGGCATAAGGCGCTGTGACAATTTCCACACGATCGCCGCTTTTCAGTATGGAGCGCAATGGCGCATTTTCACCGTTGATCTTCGCTGCCACGCAGCAGTTCCCCACATCCGAATGCACCGCATAGGCAAAATCGACCGCGGTTGACCCTCTGGGCAAGGTCAGAATTTTCCCCTGCGGTGTAAAAACATACACATCTCCCGGAAACAGATCGATCTTCAAATGCTCGAGGAATTCCAGCGAATCGGTTGACCCACTCAGGGTATCCAACAAGCTTTGCAACCATTGACTAGTTTTCATGTGCAGATCATCGAAATCATTATCGGAAGATTTGTAGAGCCAATGAGATGCCACGCCATTTTCGGCAATACGATGCATCTCCGCGGTTCGGATCTGGACTTCTATCGGTAGACCAAAGGGACCTACCAGTGTCGAATGCAACGACTGATAACTGTTGTTCTTGGGAATGGCGATATAGTCCTTGAATTTGCCGGGAATGGGTTTGTACAGCCCATGCAGCACCCCTAGGGCCACATAGCAGGCGGTAATATCCTTGACGATGACGCGAAAACCATAAATATCGAGTACTTCCGAAAACGAGAGGTGTTTGTCTTGCATCTTGGCATAGATGCTGTAGAGGTGCTTTTCCCGCCCGGTCACTTCCGCATCCAATCCGGCTTCTTTGAGCTTCTGATTGATGGATTCCAGAATTTTCCCCACGACTTCCCGGCGATTGCCCCGCGCCGCTCTGGTCGCCTTCACCAATACCTTGTAGCGCATCGGATGCGAATAACGAAATCCCAGTTCCTGAAGTTCCTGATAAATATTGTTCAGTCCCAGACGATGAGCAATAGGCGCGTAGATTTCCAGGGTTTCACGCGCAATGCTGCGCTGCTTCTCCGGCAACATGACTTCCAGAGTGCGCATGTTGTGCAAACGATCGGCCAGTTTGATCAGAATGACGCGTACATCGCGCGCCATCGCAAGCAACATCTTGCGAAAATTTTCAGCTTGCGCATCTTCCTGAGTCTGGAATTTGATCTTTGCAAGTTTGGACACCCCGTCGACCAGTTCCGCGACAGGCTCCCCGAATCGCTCACTGATCTCAGCCTTGGAAATATCGGTATCTTCGACGACGTCATGCAACAGGGCTGCTGTAAGCGTAGGTACATCGAGATGTAGTGTCCCCAGTATCCTCGCTACTGCAAGCGGATGCGAGATATAGGGTTCGCCAGATTTGCGAAATTGTCCCGAGTGTGCGCCTTGCCCAAAGGTATATGCATTTTTGAGTAATGCGATATCTTCCGGTTTGAGGTACTGCGATGTCTCAAAAAATAACTGTTCCGCTTCAGGCATGGTCCCAATGCATTGAAAATTCGGTATAAGAAAAAAACTTAAGTTTGACTTCGGCTCAACGAGCAGTTACTGGCAATCTGCTGTTGTGATTATATGCCGGGATTTGACCCGAATGAAAGCCGCAGGATTATGTTTGACCTACGCATAAAAGACGGTGAATGAGAACTCGAGTATTGATGAAGCGAATGGCTGACCCAATCGCTTCATGCTGGAATTAGCCCTGCTTTGCCAAACAATGCTGAAAACAGGCTATTCTACAAATTTTTGGGATTCAGGATATCCATATCCACCTTGCCTTGTGCCAGCTCACGTAATGCAATAACCGTGGGTTTATCGCGTGCTGGTTCCACCATCGGCGCCGAACCGATCGCAAGCTGTCTGGCCCGTGCCGTGGCTGCCAGGGTCATATCGAAACGATTGGGGATTCTTTCCAGACAATCTTCAACGGTTATTCTAGCCATAGTGTCTTATTCCAAAAAAGTAGGGTTAAAAATCAGGTTGGTATTATAAACTTTACGCGCTAGGTTAGCTGAGTTATCAATGACTGGTGCCGTATCAACTGACGCTCTTTCTTCAGACGCTCGGCCTTGATAATGCATGTCAGGTCATTCAAAGCTTCCGGAAGAATATTGTTGATAATGACGTAATCGAACTCATTAATATGACTCACCTCTTCACGTGCTGCATCCAGTCTTTTCTGTATGACTTCGGGACTGTCCTGCGCCCGGCTACGCAATCGCGTTTCCAGTGTATTCATCGATGGAGGCAGTATGAAAATACCGATCGACTGAGGAAAAATCTGTCTAACCTGCTTTGCTCCCTGACAATCGATTTCCAGCAGGATATCGCGCCCGGTCGCCACCGCATTATTGATCCAGGTTTGTGAAGTGCCATACAGATTACCATACACTTCAGCACTCTCAAGGAATTCGCCATTAAGCAGCATACGCTCGAAAGCTTCATGACTGACAAAATGGTAATCCTTGCCATTGACTTCCTGCGCACGAGGCGCACGCGTGGTATGCGAAACCGATAGGCTGAGATCCAGTCCTGCTTTTAGTATCTCCTTGACCAAACTGGTTTTTCCTGCTCCGGAAGGGGCACAAACAATAAACAGACAGCCTGTTCTATGATTATTCATGACAATCTCGTTTCATACTGCACGCAACATTCACTTTTCCCAATGCCATAACTGTTCTATTCGATGGATTCTTCACACTGCCCAAGATACTGCGCCACTCTGCAACAAAGTAGAGAAACCTGTCATCAACCAGATTTTAAAACTCTCGATCCTGATGCCATCAATTTGCCATACGTTCCTTGCGCACTTTTTCAAGCAACTCATTCAAGGTTCTAATGGTATCCTGTGGCGTTCCTCCCATTCTGCCACTCGTCAGGTACTTACCTTCGATCACGAGTGCAGGGACGCCATTGAGTTGATATTGGCGCGTGAGTTGCGAGGATCTGGCCACCTGGTTCTGTACACCGAAAGACTGATAGGTGTTTTCAAACTTTTTCCTGTCGGCGCCCTGTTTCTCAATCCAGTCAAACAAAACCGATTCGTTATTGAGATCAATCTTGCCCCGATGGATAGCGTCATAAGCCTTGTCATGCAAGGCATCCAGCATACCTGCTGCCTGTAGCGTATAGAATATTTTTGCACCGGTTGCCCAGTTGGGACGCAATGTTGCTGGTACATACGTAAAACTGACATCGTCAGGCATCGTCTTCAACCATGATTTCAAATGCGGATGCAAGCTGTCGCAATGCGGACAACCGTACCAGAAAAATTCCAGCACCTCGATTTTCTGGCTATTTTGCGTTGGCTGAGGTTTACTCAACACGGTGTAATCCTTGCCCTCAACGATTTCAGCCTGAACATTGGCTCCCAACATCCAACTTGAACTCAGCAACAGCATCAGAAAAAAACCTAAGTGACGTCGATTCATTCTAGCTCCTCAAAAAAAGTCAATGAACTTCCGGTAATTACAATTTGATACGGTACATAACCAGGACACAAAATCGAACTCAAAAAATTACTGCACCTTGATGAATTGCGCCGAAATACCATTTTCTTTCAGCGATGCAGTCGTCTCATCCACATCTTCTTTCTTGGTGAAAGGCCCCACGCGAACGCGATAAAACACGCCTTTCTCGGCCAGATCGATAGTCTGGATCGATGCCATGATCCCTAGCAATGCTAGTCTGGCCTTCATGTTTTCAGCATCATCATTTTTTTTGAATGAACCGACCTGTAGGAGATATTTCTCCGTGGATTTGGGATTTTTCGATTGCGGCGCGACCGGCTGAGACGACTCGATCGGTGCCATGCGCGGTGGAATCGCAGCAGACTGTTGGGGAATGGAAGGCGCGGGTTGCGGAACAACTTGTACCGGCGGCTGTGGAGTTTCAGCTATCTTGGGTTGAGGCTCTGGTGTTTTGGTTACAGCAGGCGGAACTGGTCTTTCCTCCACTTTCCTCACATTGGTGGGATCGATTTCCGGCTCATCGATACCAGGCAGGATTTTATAAAAATCGAAGCGGGGTTTTTCTTCGACGACTTGCTGAGGTTCTTCTGGAACCGGTTTGATCAGCTTGGATGGAATTGCCGGTGTCGAATCACTTTTTTCAGTCGGAACAGCAGCCTTCTCGGACTGCAGGAAGGGGCTGGGTGCAAAACTCAGGTACAACCAGATTGCAATCGCGCTGGCAAGGCCCAGCGCATAGCCAACAAATCCTCCAAAAAAAGCAGATCCACCTTTTTCACTACCGGATTTGGCTGGTTTATGGGTTTTGTAATCTCGACTCATGAATATCCTTGTGCATTAATCCGGTCACATTTTATCAGGAGCGCTAACTCCCAGTAAGCAAAGACCATTATTCAATATCTGTCGAATGGATGCAACCAGTGCCAGCCGCGCCAGCTGTAGCGATGTATCAGGTACCAGAAAACGCGTGGAGTTGTAATAACTGTGAAATTCCCCTGCCAGCTCCTTGAGATAAAAAGCGATCAGATGCGGTGAAAGTTCTCTGGCAGCCGTTTCCACGACATCAGAGAAATCGATCAGCTTCTGCAACAGCGCCAACTCTGCCGATTCAGTCAGCACCGAAGTATCGGCCTGCAGCAGTTCATCCGCCTCACCGCCCCACTGCGCCAGAACGCTGCAAACCCGGGCGTGTGCATACTGCACGTAATAAACCGGATTATCATTGCTCTGCGATTTTGCCAGATCCAGGTCGAAATCCAGATGCTGGTCACTTTTGCGCAAAACATAGAAAAATCGTGCAGCATCCCTGCCCACATCCTGCCGCAACTCACGCAATGTTACGAATTCACCCGAGCGGGTCGACATCGATGCTTTCTTGCCATCCCGATACAGAACTGCGAACTGAACCAGGGCGATTTCAAGCCGTGACGTATCCTGTCCCAATGCCTGTAGAGCCCCCTTTACCCTGGGAATGTATCCATGATGATCGGCGCCCCAAATATTGATGACCTGATCAAAACCACGTTCAAATTTGTTCAGATGATAAGCAATGTCCGATGCAAAATAAGTGAACTGTCCGTTCTCCCTGCACACCACCCGATCCTTTTCGTCTCCAAAGTCGGTGGAACGGAACCAGGTTGCCCCATCCTGCTGGTAAAGCACCTTTTTTTCGTCCAGCAATTGCATGGCATGATTCACCAGTCCATTATCGAACAGGGACTGTTCAGAAAACCAGGTATCGAATTCCACGCCGAATTCCATCAGATCATTGCGGCAATCTCCAAGTTGTTCCGTCAGCACAAAATTGTGGATGTAAGCATAATCCTGCCCCAGTATCCTTTTACAATTCGCTATCAACTGATCCAGCTCGTCATCGGTACTGATGGGTGTTTCCCGGGCGCTGTCCGGCAAACCCTCGACTAATTGGTCGGGATGATGAACATAACGCTGCGCATGGGCCTGATGAATCAGCTGCGCCATGGCTCTCACATACTCTCCCTGATAAGCATTGGCTGGAAATGGAATACTGACACCATGGTGTTCGAGATAGCGCAACCAGGTAGAAAGTGCCAGTATGTCCATTTGTCGCCCGGCATCATTGACGTAGTATTCCCGTGTCACCTGAAAACCCGCCATCGACAGGATATTGGCCAGACTAGCCCCCATCGCGGCGCCACGACCATGCCCCACATGCAGGGGACCAGTGGGATTGGCAGAAACGAATTCCACCTGCACTTTTCTGCCTTGTCCATAGTCGCTGCAACCAAAGGCTTCCTTATTGTGCAGAATGACCTGGACATACTGTTGCTTAGCGGTGGATTTCAAAAACAGATTAATGAATCCTGCACCAGCCACTTCAACTTTCTCCAAATACGGAGAAGCCGGCAAAGCCTCGATCAGAGACTGAGCCACTTCACGCGGATTTTGCCGCAATGATTTGGCCAGCTGCATGGCAAGATTGCATGAATAATCGCCATGACTGGCTTGCTTGGTTCGCGTCAGTTCGATTCGAGCATGCGGATCGACTGTAGTAATACGATTAGCAGCCTGACGAAAAAGATTGGCAAAATGTGTTTTGAAGTGCGGTACGGATGAAGTCATCATGAAGTTTCGGCGCTATGGATAAGTGTGAGCACGACCTGTTTGAGAAAATGCATGTATTTTATCAGTTAGCCGAATCAGGCCAAAGTGCGTTGACGATGTGTCTCGAATAAACAAATTCCTGCACTCACCGCGACATTCAGGCTTTCGACACTACCTAGCATTGGAATCCGCACCAGCTGGTCACAGTGTTCGCGTGTCAGGCGGCGCATACCCTTCTCCTCAGAACCCAGCACCCAGGCAACGGCCTCCGGTATCTGGAATTGACTCAAGTCCTGCTGCGCCGAATCCGCCGTGCCGACAATCCAGATTCCCTGCTGCTTCAACAATTCCAAGGTACGTGACAGATTGGTCACGGCAATGAACGGCACGGTATCCGCAGCGCCACTGGAAACCTTGTATACCGCCGCAGTCAAGCCCACCGCTCGATCCTTGGGAGCGATCACGGCATGCACACCAAATGCATCGGCGACCCGCAGACAGGCTCCTAGGTTATGTGGATCCTGAATTCCATCCAGCACCAGCAAGCGTGCCGGCTCGGTCAGCGTATCCAGTACATCACCGATGTCAACATGCTGGCGAGTCACATCGATGCTAGCCACTACCCCTTGATGCCGGTCATTTCCGGTCATGTTCGACAATCTTGAGCTATCACTCGGAATCAAATGAATGCCGTGCATTTCAGCCAGCTTGATCAACCCGCGAATACGCTGATCGGAACGCATTTCATCAACAAACAACTCCTTGATACTTTCTGGATTTTGTCGCAATCGGCTGGTAACAGCATGAAAACCAAATATAAATCGGGTACTTGACATTATTCAGACGCCACTCACTGTGACACAAAACATTATGGATTGAAAAACCAAGTCATCGAAACGGTTACAAAAGATCACGTTGTGCCCCCAAAAGCGACGGTATTGTAAACAATTTTTGTGTGACCGTTGATGTTATGCCTTGGATACCCGTTTTTTTCTTGTTCGACCGTTTTTCTTTTGTTCCTCGGCCAGCACAAAGTCGATCTTGCTGGTTTCCAGATCAACCCGCACCAATTTAACCCGTAGCCGATCGCCCAGGCGATACTGCACACCGCTCCGCTCTCCCAGCAACCTGTGCTTGGTGGCATCGAAATGAAAATAGTCGCTGGGTAATTCTGAAATATGCACCAACCCTTCGACATACACATCGTCCAGCGCTACAAATAACCCAAAACCGGTCACGCTACTGATGACACCATCAAAGTTTTCACCAATCCTGTCCTGCATATAAAAACATTTGAGCCACGATTCAACATCGCGGGTCGCTTCGTCGGCACGACGCTCCGTCATCGAACAATGCTTGCCAAGCTCCTGCCAGTCACCCGGTTCGTAGCGTTCCCCATGGAGAACCGCCTTGATGGCACGATGCACCAGCAAATCCGGATAGCGCCGGATGGGTGAAGTGAAATGCGTATAGGCTTCGTAGGCCAGGCCAAAGTGGCCAGTGATCTCAGGGCTGTAGATGGCTTGCTGCAAGGAGCGCAACATGACCGTCTGCAATAGCTGCGCGTCCGGTCGATCATTGATCTGTTGCAACGTGTCGGCATAATCCTTGGCCGTCGGTTTGCTTTTTCCTCCTAGCAAAATACCGAATTCCTTCAGAAACTGGCGCAGCGCCTCGATTTTTTCCGGCGTAGGATCTTCATGTATGCGATACAGTGCGATCTGACCATGTTTCTGCAAAAAATCCGCTGCGCACACATTGGCCGCCAACATGCACTCTTCAATCAAGCGATGTGCCTCGTTCCGCTGAACCGGCTCGATTCTCTCGATCTTGCCCTGATCATTGAAATACATTTGTGTCTCGACAGTTTCAAACTCGATGGCTCCACGTTTGATACGAGCTTTTAACAGCGCTTTGAACAATTTGTGCAACAACTTCATGTGTGGCAGCAATTCTGCAAACTGCTTGGCTTCGGCTCCCTTGGGGTGCGCCAGCATCGCAGCAACCTGCGTGTAAGTCAGGCGTGCATGCGAACTCATGACAGCAGGATAAAAATCATAATCCACTACGGCGCCATTCGCCCGAAATTCGATCTCACACACCATGCACAAGCGTTGTTTGTCCGGATTCAGTGAGCACAATTCGTTCGATAGCACTTCCGGCAACATCGGGATCACCCGGCGAGGAAAGTATACCGAGTTGCCGCGGTTCAGCGCTTCCCGGTCAATGGCATCCTGTGGTTTGACATAGTGACTGACATCGGCGATAGCCACAAACAGGCGATAGCCCTTGCCTTCCTGCTGGCAAAATACGGCATCGTCAAAATCCCGGGCTGTCTCGCCGTCAATAGTCACCAGCGGCAATGCGCACAAATCCACCCTTCCCTTCGATTCTTTCTTGAGTACTCGCTTCGGAAAGCGGGTTGCCATGTCTTTGACTTCATCAGAAAAAATATGCGGCAGGTCATGTTTGCGCAGTGCGATCTCGATCTCCATACCGGGAGCCGTATAATCCCCCAGGATTTCGACTATCTTGCCAATGGGCTGAGCGTATTTGCTGGGTTGCTGAATAATTTCCACCATCACGACCTGACCCGATTTGGCTTTCAGGGAATGTTCTCTGGAAATCAGAATATCCTGACTGATACGTTTGTTCTCGGCAGAAACCGACAGAATGCCGTGATCGATATGCAGACGCCCAACCAGCGTGGTATTGGCGTATTCCAGCACTTCCACAATCGTGGCTTCTCTACGGCCACGGCGATCCACACCAATTTCGCGCACCAATACTTTGTCACCGTGTAGCGCCTTGTGCATTTCCTTGGCACTGAGATACAGATCGGCACTGCTGTCGTCGGGAATCAGAAATCCAAAACCATCGGCGTGGCCTTGCACGACTCCTTTGATCAAATCAAGCTTTTCCATCACGCAAATATCACCCTTGCGATTACGGAAAAGCTGCCCTTCGCGAATCATGGCAGCAAGGCGCCGATTAAACAGTTCCTGCTCCCTTTTGGTTATCGACAGCACTTTTTGCAATGATTTCTCTGCAACCGGCACACCCTGCTGCTGCAAAATCTGCAATATGTACTCACGACTTGGTAGTGGTTGCTTGTAACGTTCTTTTTCACGCTGCAAGTGAGGGTCCAGATTACGCAGTTTCTGATTCTTCTTATTTGACAAAAGAGTGGTTTCCTATAGAATGACGCGCTTCTTGCAACCTAATTATTGGGTTGCGTGATCGCCCAGATGGCGGAATTGGTAGACGCGCATGGTTCAGGTCCATGTGCCTTCGGGTGTGGAGGTTCGAGTCCTCTTCTGGGCACCAAACAGTCCAAGTATCACATTGATTGATAAGTAAAATATTTTTTGATTTTTCATTTCTTTATACCAAAAAAACTTTTGCTTCAACTTTCTGATACACGTTTTTTTAAATTGGTTACGCTATATATAGAATAAACCAAAACAGACACATCACATTGTGTCAGCTTTCAATCTATAAAATCAATCGAAATCAGTCAGTCATTCCGGCCAGCAATTCCTTCAACCTGATTTCCTGCCTATTGAGTTCAGCGTTCACACTTTCTTCCAAACCATGAAGAACTGTATCCCGTCAGCGCAAGTTGGACAAACTAGGGTGATTGCCTAAGAGAGTGTTTTGGTTCATCGTTACATAAAAAGGAACGATGAATGACAGAGAAAAATCAACAAAACCGTAGTGCCGAGAAGACGGATCGTGATATACGTCGAGCAACCCGTCGCCAATATTCATCAGAAAAAAAGATACGCATCGAGCTGGAAAGTCTTCGAGGCAAAGAAAGCATAGCTGAGTTATGCCGCCGTGAAGGAATCAATACGAATATCTATTACGTTGGTCAAGGGATTTTTTGAAAGCCGGAAATACTGCCCGTGAAGCGACTCCGGATGAAGTGAGAAACCTGCGTACCGAGACCCGGCTGCTTAAAGAAATCTTAGCGGGGCTGTTAATGGAAAACCGCCTGCTTAAAAAAAGCATGGTCGGGGATAGGGAAGACAGTATATGAGATATTGTGCCTCCAAAAAATTCGAGATCATTCGATTGGTTGAACAATCTAATTTATCAGTACGTCAGACACTGCTGTGGCTTGGTATTCGCAAATCCACTTTCTATAATTGGCTGAAGCGCTATCAATCAGGTGGCATAGATGAACTAGAAGATCAAAAAAAATTGTTCCTGATTGGTATGGACTGCTGGAAGACCAACAAGCGGAGATTATCAAGCTCGCTTTGGAAAAGCCTGAACTATCTCCACGGGAATTGGCCGTAACGTACATTGATAAATAATCCAGCATCCCACAACGCGAGTCAATGAAATGTGGCAGACCAACTTCACCTATTTCAAAATTACTGGCTGGGGATGGTATTACTTATCGACCATGCCGGATTATCTCTCCCTACTCATCATAGTCTTGTGTCTTTGCACCATCATGAGTACTCCTGATGGTGCAAATACGTTGGATGATGCATTACGTTTTACTGGACTCGATCAGATCAAGATAAAACACAGGCCGCGATTCTGGATAAACGAGAGAAAACTAAGCTTCGAACATTAGTAACGCGACGGCAAATGTATTACAAAAACCTATCTATAAATTCAAATTTGATAAGCTAAAGCATCTCTTGATTTAAGCATCTATCTGTCCAGTTTGCTTTAACGACGTACAAGGTTATGGTAGTAGCATTAACAAATACCAGCTCAGTTAAAGCTAATACAGTTTCCATAACTGGTTTGCCACTATATGCGATTATCCCTTCTAATGATACGTTGACGCTACTTTCTGCCAATCTGAACACCGTAATTATAGATAACCCTAACACCATAGATCTTCAAACAGGAGTTTTTGGGTTAAATTTATCACCCATACCGGATCAAAAAATTCCATTTGTCATAAATCAGGATGCAAAAATTAACAGTATTACGATTTCGATACCCTTCAGTTTTGATGCAGTGATTACTTCAACTTTCGACCGCCTAACTTTGCATCCCTGCGAGGTATTCACATTTGGTGATGTGAATTTCAAATTGCTTGAGACCGCGACTGGAGACTTAGATTTTTAGGAGCTGTAGTAGATTAGCTTAGTTGTTAAGCTAATCAAATGAAGATAAGTCATTGTAGATTATTAAGGAAAGTACAGTTAAGGTTACTGGAATTTTTTGTGCTGGAAGTTACAGCAAGTGTACGTCGTCAAGGCAATTTGGACAGACGATTGTCTAGATTAAGAGATGGTTTAGCTCATCAAATTTGAGTTTG
>JAMWZR010000027.1 GCA_024282035.1 Nitrosomonas sp. | reverse complement strand
AGATTAGCGATGAGGCTAAAGACCAACCACCGAATATCTTCGGTGGTTGTTCGTCACTTTATTAAAGACCCGTATTATCAGAATGTTCTGTATATCCTGAGATCTTCGATGCAAAGTTACGATCTTGGGTTGATACTACTTTATTTGCTTGGTTGCTATTTTGCTCAATTGCCATTTTTCTATGAAGTTCAGCAATTGCGAGACTTTCCTGTATCGTTTTCTCGTGCTGTCGTATATTGGCTAAAGCATGCGATCTAGCATCCAAACCTTGTCTGCCAAAGTAGTAAGGGTGTGCTTCATACTCCCGCAGTATTTTTTTGTTCGCTTGCAGCTTTAATTTTGCGTCTTTGGCAACGCCTTCGTAATATTTAACTAAAGCGTTATGATTGTCACCCGAAATACCCGTGGGATTAGCTACTGATGGACTCATTTGTGCGCAGCCAGCTAACACTGTCAGTGCCAAAAGTAGGGAAGATAATTTAAGTGCTTTATTGATGGATATTTTCCAATCATGGATAAATGTAATCATTTTTTTCCTCCAAAATGCGTTCAGTATAGGTTGGGAAAGCTCTGGTACAGGTTGAGGAATTCATTCCGTTCAAAATCTTCTTATCTTTCAACTCCGCTCGCATGTTGAGCAAGAAAAACATCACATTCATATCAATTTCTCCTATTCACAGATTAACCATTATTTACTTAAGGTTAAGAAATATAAGGCTTTTTCTTAACCTTGGAAACACTCTACCATAATCGAAAATTAATTCCAACAAAATATCCTACTTTTTTACTCAGGAATAATTCATTAGATAATTTCCCAACAAATTCCTAACAAAGAAAAGAGCAGTATTTTTAATCTTTTGAGCGTAATCCACGGCTGCAGATTCGAGCAACAGCACTATAGAGCCTGCGGCCTCAATCTGGTAACTGCCGCCATCGTGTTATGGAACACCGTCTATCTGAAAAGAGCCATCGAGAAACTACGGGAATTGGTCGAATCTATTGATGATTTACTTCTGCAATATTTGTCACCGTTAGGTTGAGAGCACATCAATCCGACTGGCGATTACATTCGTCAGCAGAACAGCACAATTGAAGAAGGGCGATTCAGATCGCTGCGGATAAGGTTTTTATGATTATATGTAATAATTTCTAGCTTTATTTAGAGTATTCAGGCGAACACTGTAGATGAACATACACAAACGCATTCGATTAACCTTATTGAATCGTCAGGAAATCTGGCGGCCTTATCAAACCCGGCTGTGGAAGATAGTGCAATGAGCGCAACGCTTCCACGTCAGGTGTGAATCTTTCTAGAGTTATGCAAAATGAGATTTTGCAAAGTTTAATGGCATTCCTGAACATACCTTGTATCCGCATCTACAGAAACTAAATTTCGATTTAATCATCACCGTGATAATCTATGTCTAAACCCGCTTAAACTTCCTCGGGCCCCCAATATATCGCCTATGAGATCAATAGCAGTTTCGGTAATTCTGGTCATCTTCGTTGCTCTGCTACCTGCATTGACGATCGTTTCTTCTCTTTCACTGAATATTCAAGGAATCGGTCTTTTGTTGGGGTGGTTGGGAACGGGATCGTTCGTGGCGAGCTTATTATTAATGATCCGGGAACCATATTGGGCATCTTGTTTTGGAGGATTACAACAGATGTACCGTTGGCACCATGGAATGGGTGTGCTGAGTTTTGTATTTTTATTAATGCATCCTGTGCTGCTAACGGGATATTATTTACCCTTGGGCGCTGATATTGCAGAGGAATATTTATCACCACTTAATCCACAATCGACGAATATCTTGGGCTGGCTGGCATTGGTTATTTTTACGCTCGGAATGTTCACGACTTTTTGTCTGAATTTCTCTTACGGTTTCTGGCGACGCTCGCATATATTGTTAATTCTGGCCATAGCACTCGGTTTTGGGCATATTTGGGCTGTGAGTGGGTTTTCCATTAGCCTAGCAGTGGCTTTACTTCCTGCGGTTGTACCTGTTGGGTGGCGGCTATTGCATGCCGATCGAAGTGGCGACACTCTCCCTTACGAAGTCAGTGCAGTTAACCATCCTACAGAACACATCACCGAAGTAAATTTACGCCCATTGGCAAAGCCCATATCAATTGCACCGAGTCAATTCGTCCGAGCAGCTTTTTTTAAAGGATCGCATTTTCAAGGTTGTGGCGATTTTCATCCGTATACCGTAAGTCATATCACAAAAGATGGTGGCTTGACGTTGAGTATCAAGGCATTGGGAGATTGCACGTGGAATATTCAGTCAATTGAACCTGGTGTTGCTGTTCGCTTGCAAGGCCCTTATGGCAATTTTTTACTTTCTCGTCCAATTGCACCAGAAATTTGGATCGCTGCTGGTATTGGTTTAACTCCTTTTCTAGCATTACTGCGAAGTCAACCAGTCACCCAGCATACCGACATGATTTACATTCATCGTGAAGGTGAACGTGTTCCTTACGAAGAAGAACTACAAATGTTTGCCACAAGCCAATCACTCTTACGTATTCATTCTTTGCCGATGACGAATGATTTGACCCCTTTATTTATACAGCTGGACAGCATTGATAATCTCAATAAGAAAGAAGTGTATCTTTGCGGCCCTCCGCCATTCATGGCTAAGGTTACCCAATGGCTACGGAAACATGATATGCATAGGCAACAAATTCATTTTGAACAATTCGATTTCCGTTAGTGGTTATATGACAGATAGCTTCATCAAAGAAATTTTTTTTGTCTTTCTCATATGATCCGAGAGGCAGCAACGCCATACAATTGATCACCAATGTATTTTATTGATCGATAAATACTTGATCTGACAACATTTCCAAATCTTGTAGGCGGTGCAACACTTTTCCTTTTCCCCACTGCAAGTTTTCCGGCATGATATGGTTATTCATCGTTCCTGCTCCGGCCTGTGCCAGAAACTCGCAAGCTGCCTTGGCCCAGATTTCCACCGGTGTAGACCAGACACCACTTGCATCGGCTTCCGGTTGATAAGGGTATGCAATACGCCATCCAGGAAAGTTTACTCTTCGCACCGGGTTGCCATCAGCTGGCTTTGGCGCAAAGAAAAGCACCGGTGCCAGCATGACATCTTTTTCCGAGCGTTCTGCATCAATGGCACTTTGATCAACGGGTTTAAGCCATAACCGGGCTGTTTTTACACGTTCCTGTTCAACTGCCGGAGTTTGCGTTATTACCGATAATCCCAGCGAAGGCACAACACTTTGTACAAAATCATATAATCGAACACTAAGGGGCAAGTCGGGTTCGTAATGTATATGAAGCTGCTCGAAACCATCAGCTTTGACAGACCTGATTAGCGCCAGTATCTGCGACTCCAGCCCGGGAAATGGAAACAGCCAGCGACTCCCGGTAGGGGGATCTAGCAACGAAAGAGGTAAGACTGTATCGATTTGTCGATCTCTCAGAGCCTGAACATAGCGATTTTCCCAGCCAATCAGAAAAGGAGCCAGAATCACGGACTGGTTATTTTTCCCCAAGCGCGCATCGAGTTTATCAATTGCTTCCTCTGGTGTTTTGAAATAAATCGTGTCGATCGATGCAATGGGTGCGCTGCTATTCCCCACGGCACAATTCTGCAATCTCAATCCCAGTTCGTCGGCCAATGCATTCTGCCCCACAACAGGTAACAAACCCACAATTTGTAGTCGTGTAGTTTGGGATCTGGTCGAATGATCAATCACCTTGAGAAAAGCAATCAGACTGTTCATTTCATCATCGGCCAGATCAAAGCGCGGCATGACGGCATCCAGCTTTCTTTCGGACGACGCAATACCAGATCGCAAGACCCGGGCGAAGCTGACTGGATCATAGGGTATTTGTACAAAACCGGTTCGCCTTGCCGGATATGCACGGCTTAAACTGATCCAGCGAATATCCGGAACCCGAACAAAGGCTTCTCCGCCTCCATATCCATCTTTACCATGACACCCGCCACAAGCTACGGCACCCCCTTTCAAGGTCATGCTGCCATGCACTCGAGCGGTGATTTCCCGTCCATCACGTCCGATGCCTCGCTCGTAGATCGATCGCCCCAACTCAACCGACTCTGGCGCGCTACTGACCTGCCCCCAGCCAACAAGCAACACTGCCAATAATACCCAGCGAATCAGTGACAGTTTCTGCATAGTCACGTTAGCGCGAAACTAGGCGCAACAGATCGGCTGCAATGCGTTCGGGCGGCGAATCAGGACGCAGCTTGACCCAATGCGCATGACGCGCGTTACCTGCAATCAGCAACGTACTATGATTATCCGGCTGATCTGTCCATTGATTCAATCGCGACAAGATACGGGTCATGGTGGCTTTGTCGGCAGTCAGGAATTTCCAGCCAGGAACATTTGCCTGCTGTTTCTCGGCAAAAGCTTTCAGGGTCAAGGGTGTATCCCGATCGGGATCGACAGACAGTGACAAGAAAGCGATCTGCGAACCAAAATGTTGCTTCAGTTGCTCACGAACGACCTGCAATTTTTGTGTCTGCATGGGACAAGCATCCTGACAGTGCGTAAAAATCACGTTGATCAATACCACGGATTGCCCCAGCAAATCACTGACAAACCGATGTGACTCGCCATGCTGATCGGTCAGTTTGTCATCACCGAAATACAATAGTGCCCGTTCCAGTCGATCTACTTGATAAGACGGTGCAGCGTCTGTCGTATCAGCCCAGATTGTTTTAACCAGCAGGCAACACAACAATAAGGAAATAACAAGAGTTTTCATGAAATCATCTCACTGATCATTGACTACAAGCCGGTCGACGGTACGAATCATCGTTTCCGGTTTTGGGATTCCCACCCAGCGGTACCACTGATTCGAATCGGTTTTGCCGACCAGCATCATTGGCGGATGATCCTCGGGTCGTCCGGTGGACACTCCCAACGCTTTCAGCAGTCGAACCATATCGGCCACATTGCCGGTCAACCAGTGCCAATGCGGTCCCGCACCCAATTTCTCGGCATACTCGCGCAGTTTGTCAGATGTATCACGCTGCGGATCAACCGTCAGTGATATCAGCTCGATGTCATGCCCCAATCTCGATTGAAAGTGATTTTCCAGAGTCTGCATGATTCCGCTCAACATCGGACAGATCGTTGCACAGGAGGTAAAAACAAAATTGACTATCACCACTTTGTTTTTTACAACTTCATGCAAGCGTAGCTCGCGACCCTGTGTATCATGCACTCTGATCTCGGGCAGAACGATCTGCATTTTGTATGCCTCATCCTGAGCCAATACAACCGAAGGCAGCAGCATCAGAAAAATCACCACTGAACTGATCATTACAACCAATCTCCGTCTGGCAATCATGGCGGCACGGGTAGACATTGCGGCTACTCGACTATCAGGGTGGAAAAAGCAGACTTGAGTGGCTTGTCCGCTTCAAGATGAACATAATAGGCTCCACTCTGTAACAGCTTTCCACTGACAGACCAGATTCCGGGATGTTGTGGATGTTCCTGCATGGACCACACAGTTGCAGCGCCTCCGTGTGCCGGCATGATCAATGCTTTTAATTGGCCAGGCTTAGGTTGAGCATCGGTAGCTTCGCCAACTTGCGCGCGTAAATCGATGGTTTCGCCCACTTTCGCCTTCCGCGTCCCCGTTTCGAGCCAAGTCACGGATAGCCCATCCACCGTTGCCACTTTGGATGATGCCTCTACTTTCAACCCCAGGCACTCACGCAATGCCGGCGTCTCGCTTGCCAGGGCCAGCACCAAGCGTCCGGCTGAAGGCAGTCGCAGCATGGTGGAATAATGCCCCGGCCTGTTTTCACGCAATCCTCGCTGCACCACCATCGCAGATACCGGAGTATGGCCATAGGTCTTGAGTCCCGAACCAGGTGCATTCATGCCTTCCATATAATGGTAGAGCGTACGTTCCGATGGCATTGCGAAAAAAGCCCCTGAGCGATCCAGTGTCAATGCCATGCTCGATGCCCTGGGCAGATTCCGGGTATCGGCCAAAACTCCCGCGCCCGCCGGAATCTTCTTCAGGATGGGTTGGGCAGCGTCCAGACTGGTCAGCGACAACAATCCGATCTGTTCACTTTGCAAGGTTCGAATATATGCATACTGATCCGAAAACAGAATGTCATAAGGTTGACCGGATATGGTTAAACGATGTTTTTCCTTACCATCGGTCGCGTCCACAACATAAAGGCGGTGTTGGGCTGGATTGACTACCAGGACATGACGCGCATCGGGTGTCAGCTTGATGGGTCCCAAACCGGCATCCAGCATTAGGCTATCAACCGGATGACCACGTTCATCGTACCGATGGATCTTGCCATCCTTGGCGTTGACCACCCACAACAAAGCCTGCTTGTCTGTGAATACCAGACCCAGTGGTTCATAACCCAAGTCTACCGTGCGCACGATCGTCAGTGTCGCTGCATCGACGATCGTCAGTGACCGGTTCTGGCGATTACTGACAAAGACATGCCGACCATCCCCAGAAAAAACGATTTCATGGTAACCCATCGGCAGTGGCAAGCGCGCAACAGGCTTCTCCGTAACGGTATCGATTATCTCGACAGCACTTTCCTGTTCGCTGGCACCAGTTGTGCCTACCCATAGCAGGCGCTCATCGGGTTGCAATGCTAACCTTGTCGGCTGCCCGGAAAATGCCAGGTGATCAAGCACCTTGAAAGTCTGCAAATCGGCCATGGCCAATCGTCTTTCATTCGGCAGCGCAACATAGAGACGCATATCGTCGCTGGTTTTTATCCAGTCAAAACCTTTGCCCTGCAATTGCATCGCACTCTGCAAACTGCTGCGACCACTGAAATTGACTGCCGGATCGAGCACAGAAACACTCGGTTCGGCATCCAGGCTCAATACGAAATACCCTGTCAGATCGAGAAGTGGCCGTTCCAACAGATTTCCGCTCAGGTAACGCGCCACCCGTTGTCCACAGACCGGTACAGTACCCGACATGGTATCGGTTTCACGATCCAGCCATGCCCCGATACGCCAGTTACTCAGCGCTTGATCGTCAGCCAAACGTTGACTGTTCAGCGACAATCGCACCCACTGTCCTGCCTGTGGCGATGCAGGTGCCGCATCGTCGACGGCGTCAATGTGCACATTCATGCGCAGCCCCTCTCGCTCGATCACACGATCTACATACCGCGGAGGCGATGCCAAGGCTGCCGCACTCAGTAACGCCAATCCCACAACCATTGGTAACAACAATCGATGCGGCTTTTTCATTTTGTTTCCATGATGTGCGCCAAAAGATCAGTATTACAGTTGGTACGCAACGGTTTGTAAGTCGACGCATCGTATCCATCTGGCACAGCTTCAATGCGAATTATTGCCCACAAGCCATTCGTAATACCAAATCCGGCATGATCGCGCCACAGATAATCGCCTGTAACTCCATGCTTACCGCCGGCGCGCGGGAAAATGAGATCAAAATGCGCCATTGGCGTCAAACTTTCCTGGCCACCCATCTGCATTGCCAAAGCATTCGCTCCGATACATTTGGAGGGCGTACCCCAACCCTGAAAATTCCCTCCACCCGGATACCCTTCAGGATTGACAAATTCAGCCAAATACGGATCGCGCATCCAGCCATGTCCATGTAATTCCACGGTTGAACCTCGTCCAGTCCCGGTTGGCATCAGCGCACGAATACGCATTTCCTGTCCTGCATAGGCTTTCATGACAGGAACATACGGTTCGCCCACTGGCTTCTTGTCAGCACTGTTAACTGTGCCGATACCGTTGCCATTACTGCAACATTCGTTGCTAAACGCCTGCCAGGCACTATCTGCACCACCCAACCCAGACTTCCCAAAAGGCGCATCCGGAGGCAATCCAAAACGGAACCACATTGGCTCGGTACCATAATTGATTGCCATGTGACCCGAGTCATGAGCGTCTTCAGGCGCTGATTGTGCGGAATCTTCATCCGCATGCTCCTTTTCGGCCGCCAGATTAGCGACAGGTCTGCCATCTTTGTACCGTAGATTCAGTCCCTTCTGATGAACCAGTACCAGATCACGGAATAGACGCCGCTGTTCATCTCCTTGTACTTTATAGGCTACATCAGCCATGGTACGAGTAAAACGCAAGTTGGGTTTCACTGACTTGGGAGACTGCTGCCGATCAGCAACCTTATCTTTCTCCTCCCAGGTCGCTCCTTCTGGTTCAACTACCAATGCACCTATTGCGCCTTTTTGCCCCTGCTTGATACGATCAGGCGGGGTCAAGTTACTACCACCAGACTCGATTGAAACAAAATGTGCTTTGCAATTATCTTTTTTACCGTTCTTCACATATTTCTCAATCGGTAAAAGACGTGTCGTTCCAGAATCAATGAGACTGGGGTTGAGGAACATGCTTCCTCGGCACTCAGCTATTTCTTTCAATGCATAAGCCATTTTGCCACGATCAAAAAGTACTCCCGGTCCATTAAACATTTCGGAAATGCGATTCTCACAACTCTTATTGAAAGGATTATCAAAATAAACTCTCGTTGCTTTTGCATACACTGCATCAATAATGTTGTCGATTGCTTCGATCTTGTCATCCAACCAATAAACCAGCTTATTCCGAAGCACGCTGTAATTATCGAATTGACTTCTCATCCACTTAATTCTTTTTTCACTCCGCCATTCCTCATAAAGCTTGCTGACATCAGCAAATTTCCTCTGTTGCTCCTTCTCTGGCGGTATCAACTCAGAATTAAAATTCGATAACATGGTGTGAATATCCCCAACAAAACCACCCAGATCATCCTTAGGATCTAGAAACTTGCCAGAAGACAGCGTCATGCCTTGAAAAGGCATTCCAAAATACCGAAGATACGCATAATCATCTTCATCAAACTCAGTCTCACAGTTCTCAACCGGTGCTTCAATCATGCCTGCATACCATGTGTAGCGTCGAGTCTCACCCGGTGCCACGGTGCTTATAGCATTCAGGCCAATATTGCTGCCATCCGAAGCCTGTACATCATAATGTGCCATTTGCGGATGCAAACCAATGTGATTCGATGGACGAATCATATTGTTATTAAACGATGTCATCGAATCTTCATTCGAACCACGATTACCTGACTGGTCACAGTCGCTTCCTACGTTAGCGAAACCGGAACCAAATTTTGGACAATTGCGTGGAATAATGCCTGAAACCGACGTATAGCCATATAAATCCGGCATTTTGTCGGGATCTCTAGGCAATCGGTTTTTTAAAGTGATCTGTATGCAATCACCTGCAGCCGCACGCAAAACTAGCGGTTCTAGCGGAGCCTCTTTCTTCAGACGTCCATGCTCATCCAGATCTTTGTCAAGCACGAATACAATTGCTGTTGGATCATGCAGAGGCCCTGTACCAAATTCTTTGATCAAGTTATCAGACTGATCCCTAATAGAAATAACCGTTTCACGAGCATTAAAAATGAGCGATCCACCTTGCTGGCTCAGATATGATTTTGTGGAGAAATACTTCCAACCACTATTGAAAAAATTAAGCTTTTCATACTTATCAGATTTCCATTGTGGAATGGTCACACCCAGCTCATTGCTTAAAATCTCGTTAACAAGTACCGCCGAGATCGTGTAGTGCTTGACCTCAGCATCTGAAGGACAAACATTATCCATTCTTTCCCTGGAATTGTCTTTTTCAGCCAACGTCACGGCTATAAGACTCGGCAAAGGGTTACTCGGCAATACAGTCAAATCTTCTCTGAGCCTAGTGTAACTGCGTACTGCCCCCCAGACACCATTCCATAAACCATCCTGGCTTGCATCAACGGTGTACATCCGATCATTGATTCCAAGCGGAGTCTCATAATCCACCAAACTGGCCTGGAATGTGAATTGCTCGGATAAACCAGCGTTCTGAGAATTCCGCCAACCTGAATGAGGTGCCTGACCGTACCCCGAACCACCCTGCAACCAGGAGAGTCCATTGATCGATGCATTGTGTTCATGTTCATGGGCTCCACCCTGAATCTTGATCTTGATTCGATCACCGGAATGCGCCCTCAAAATGGGAGTAAACGGATCTCCAGCATAAACTCCTTGTGTAAGGGGCTGATAAGGCGTATTGCCCCGGACACTATTGAGCACAGCTATGGCGCGGTCGGTTCTTGTTTGCATGGCAAAAGCCATATCCCCGCTTCGACCATTGGTTTGACTTCCCTTTTTATCATCGGGTCCTTTAGCATCCGGATCATAAACTCGCGCGCCAATCGGTTCATTGCGATAATTCACTACCATCATGCCGATATCATCCGCTGAAATGGCTTCGGGGCATGGACGCAGAGGTTCACCTTTTGGACTATAAAGATCAGGGTTAGAGAAATCCGTTGCTATAAAATAAATAGAACCCGGCAAAACATCCTCAAAAGGGGTATTCTTTCCACCCGGGCATGTTGGCTCGAAAGCCAGAATATCCGGAAATACGGGCTTTGCCGGTTCTCTGGCCGATGGATTGATGGCGAACCGGAAACTATCAGGTGTTGGCTTTGCCTTTTCCTTAGGATCAAATATCCAGCCAATTCCTCTTTCGTTTACCCCATAAAACGCACCTTTTACATAGGCGTGCTGAAAGTCACCAAACTGCAAGAAGAATTCACGATGCGAATCATCCCCTTTCTTAAAGCAATCTCCGTCGCCGTCACCATCGATATCAATACACTTACCTTCTTTTCCGGTAATAGTAGCTTGCCATGATGTTGGACCACCATCTTCGCGCTTCGCAGTATCATAAAGCTTCTCGCCGGTCTCATTATGCCGCCATTCCGAACCGGGGGGTTCACTCAGCATCGTCGCATAAAGCCCTAATTGCTGGTGTGTAGATGGTCCGAGATGATCGTGAGTAAATGTCGTTCCTAGACCACGATGAACATTCTCTTTGTTGACAATCGGATCGGAAAACCAGCGCTGCAGTGTCGTGCGCGCACCTAGCCAATTACAAGCACCTGGCACTGCACCATATTCAATATGAAACTGATATAAACCGTCTTCCTTCTCACTTACGCATTCCGCAACACTCTCATAGTGTTTTTTGAATCCACCTTTTATACATTTTTCCTCTGTATTTCTTTTTGCTTTCTCTAATGTCTCTTCCCATAATGCCTCGCAATTGGGTTTCTGCAGCCCTTCAGCTATAGCATCATTAAAATAAGGATGCACTTTGGGTATCAGTTTTTCTGTTTTTATACCCGCCGACTCATTCCATTTGTTGATTGCATGAATACGTTCGCGCACCATGTCAGGAGAAAAAGTACCGTCTTCGTAATTCCAACCATTTGCACCACCATCAGCCGATGTTAAATCCCATTTTGGCAAATGGATATGCTGACCGATTACATCTGTTGGCGTTGTAATTTGATAATCGTCTGCATAAAAAACAGCTGGAACCAAATTGCTATGCGCATACATCGCACAATCGAATGTATTCATGCGAATAACCAAGGGTTCCGGTGCTTTCTTATTCTCCTCACGCAATAATGGCCCGACATCCTCCCATAACGCCAATATCCTTTGTTGTGGATAGTGATAGCCTAGTTTATTGAATACAACATCAAGCTGAATATTGGCGCCTTTGTAAACACGTGGTTTATTCGCTCCAAACTCAATACCATTGGGCAATAGTGGCGACTTGGCGTGAACAAAGCCATGGGCTCCACCAAAGAATTCCCCATCTCCACCATCGGTCAATAGCGTTCCTTTATCGTCAATACAAGGCTCATTAAAGGGAGCGCCGGGGATTGGCTTTGCTCCATTCACCCTAAAGTGAAACTCTCCTGGTAATACCTCTCCTCTCCTACCAATTGCATGAGTTGGATAGCCCGGATAGGGCTTCTCATGAAATTTCATGGCGATTTTTTCTAATCTAGTGCCTTTCTCGTCATAGTAAACTGGCTTTGCTTTTTCGATCAGCTTCTCCGCTGACAGCTTGGAAAACTCGGAATGTGTTACTCCGCCAGCAGAAAAACCGGCAAGTGCATGTCTGGGCAATCCACCATCATGCCCCTCGGCATTACCGATACTTGCAGCTGTATCTTTCAATATTTCTTCACAATCCTCTTTATTACACATATCCAACGGTGGTGTTGTTGGACGGGAACCGATGGATACTCTTTTGTCTTTTTCTTCCTCACTATTCGCGATACTCGATACACCAGCAATCCAGAATGGAAACCCTGGATTGGCATGCTCACCCTCTCCTTCTGGAAGTATTACTTCAGCCATCGAACCGTGGACCTCACCATCCATGCCAATACGCGGCTTAACCGAAACATCTTTCAAAGGCATGGGCGCCATACCTTTTCCCGGTAAAGGCACAATGGCCGGAATTGGTGCTCCTGCAACAATTTCACCATCTGGTAAGGCACGGCCACTTACTGATGGTTTACCCGACTGCAATGCAAAAGGCTTGCTATGAAAGCCCGCATTACCGTCATCCGAAACTTGCAATCGTGTTCCAGCCTCAAAAACATCATGGTTGCGCCACATGTACCACATACCCTGGGCAAAGTGAGGATAAAAATGGCAGTGAAAAATGGCATCGCCGACTGTTTTATTGCGATTGCCCGACCCACCTAAAGCAATTTCGTAGGTATAGCCGGAACCGGGGCCAATACCTTGTGCATCGATGTAATTGGAATTGTCGTCATTCGGGTTGAATAACCATTGATGATTATGTAAGTGGAAAATATGTTGCTCTTTCCCGGAATGCAGGTTACGGAATTTTACAAAATCACCAATATAGCTGTGATGTACGTTTGCAGGATCATGAGGATAGAAAGCTTCTGTAGCCCGATCTTCGGGGGTCTGAACACAAAATTGCTCACGTTCTGCACTGAATCTAGGATCCGGTATTTTTCTTTTGCTTTTTGGATCGGCTGGATCCGTTATCATTTGCACATATTCTGGTTGACATTGACTAGTCATCAGATTAGCCGGTTTGTCCACCAGCATGGCTGCATCTCCGACTGCAAATGAGGATAAAAAGAATTCTTCGTAGGCACAATCCAAGCAATCGTGCATTGGACCAGCTTTTAATCGGTTGGCGATGATTTCCGCACCGATGCCTCCAGACCCGTAATTGATCATGAAAGAATCGCGCACCCCATGCAGCGTATGCTGCAACTCGGGGTGTTTGAAGAAATAGGGAAAAGCTTGCGTTGCCGCATTCTCATCATGAAAAATCGATACGAATTCACGAAACGACTCTAATCGATTAGGAAGTGTAGGGTTTCTCTCACCAATGGATTCCAGAGGATAGGTATCAGCTTTAAAGCTACCATCTAGATTTGGGCCTACGATGATCGCATTAATATCGCCATGCATGATTCGATTATTATGCACGATATTGAGAATGGGTTTACCTGCTTTGCCCTCCCGGCACCATACACCGTTGCTGGCGCAGTCATCGGGATAAGTCGCTTCGTAATCAATGACCGGTTGTCCAGCTGCAGTTTTTATCAGATTTCCTTGATCATCTTTCCGAGTGGCCAGACGCAACTCCTCCTCGGTCACTTGCGCACGATAGAAACTAGTGCTTAGACTTTTATCCTCGCCATGTGTATATTTTTTACTGCTCGGTTGCACTGTGACGGCACCGAAAAGTCCCACACCACTATTTCCCGCAGTACCTTCACCACCAAATACTGCACCATCATTGCTTACAAGATAAGCACCCTCCTTCTCCGCCCGAAAACAGTAAGTCTTAGTTTCTCCAGGAGCTACCAGACTATTTCCGTTGCTTCCTACATACGAACTGTCATCATCAATACTGCTGACCAGCTCAAGTCCTTGTGGATGAAAACCAACCATTCGGCTAGCAACCTGATCATCGCTGGTATAGATCCGACTAAGATCAGCTTCAGTAGGCCCTTTCAGAGATTCATCGCGGATTGAATCCTTGTTCAAGTCAGTAGTTTCATTGCTTTGGTTATCAACAAAAAGATTTTCAGGTTGATGCTCCAGGGGATGTTCGATTCCTTTCAATGGATCAAGATAATCAAAAGGATTGGCAAAATTGGGCGATGGCGGAGAAAGTTTCTTATTTGATTTAGATTTATCTTCAGGAGGTAGTGGGAGATAATCCGGTGTAGGTGACGGATAGTGCTTAAGATTGCGATGCAACAGATTGGTAAAATTGACTCTCAGATAATCACCCGCTGCGACCCTGAGAACCAGCGGCCGTGGGCGCAAATCCGGCCGTAAGGCAATGTCCCTGCTGGTTTGCCTTGATTTCACTTTTTCAAATAGTGCATCACCCTCCTTGGTATAGTCGAGTGTCCGCAAGCGCTCTGGATCGGAAATATCCACTATGTCGTGCCGCAACGCATACATCATCCAGTTGACATTCTGCGCACCCAACCGGTTGAATACCATGGGGTGATCGATCGCCACGACATCCGCCACCAACGCATCGTCAGGACACTGTGCTGCTTGCAATGTCGCACCGCCACCCCACAAGCATAAAATAAACAGAATCAGCCTGTGTGTCATTGCATGATGAATGCTTTCCATGATCGTTCCCTCCCAGCGAAATTAATACCAACCGTTTTTAATACAACTTGATGCAGCTCTGTCTTTTATAGTTGAATCAACTTCTGGATCAGTTATTACTTAGTTCAGCATGGATACCATCTAACCATATTGCTTCGTTCACCGAATCCAAAGGCAAGCGCATTAATAAACTTTTCACATTTACTCAGTCTTGAAATGTGCCAATTCTTCTAATCAGAAAATAGCACTCATAACACATTCAATCTTTTCTTGCTCTGATTCCACTCCCGCTTCATCAGAAATCCACATACTCCTCGGCGAATGGACTACCAGGTGCAGTTACATTGACTACCCGTATGCTGACCGGAGCCGATCCTGGGATATTCTTGAAATCATCATCGTATTTGCCATAGGGTGTATTTCTGACTGGACGTGATTCCGTAGAACCCAGATAGACTGGCAATCCATTTTGCAGAGCATATACATCGATACGCTGGGGTGTGAAACCAGGATAAACCGCACCTCGCACATTCAACCGATAGCTGGCACTCCTGCCTTCTTCGGGAGCCGCCGGTTTTTCTTGCACCCGTGCACGCATTAACGATATTTGCGGCCCATCCAATTTCAGGAGTGCATCGGGTGCATCCACTGAAATCAGGAATGCACGGAGACTGCCTCCCGCATAGTAACCCTCGGCAGCTGCCAGAGAATCGTTCGGAATGGTGTCCGCTTTGATTGGAAAACCAAACTCGTTCTGTATGGGTTTTTCTGGAATGCGTGCATCGTTAGTCAATTCGGCATTGACACCATTCACCACGGCGCCGCTGTCGGTGGGATTGGCTATCGGTCCCACCAAAACATGCTCTGCCGGCTCCAAAAACAATCTGCTCGCCCGTAACACACCTACTGTGGTGTCGTACTCTCCATCAGCTTGAGCTGATCCATTAACGAAACCGGGATCACTGCGTCCTGGAAACGGCGTTGTATCCACCACTTCGGTCAGATTCAAAACTTTGGTTGGCGTACGTATGAGCGTATTGCTGTCCGCGATGACCGTCACACCTGCAACGATTAGTGTCACCTGGTTATTACTGAAAACTGGGTTCGCGCTAACCGGGCCTTCAACATCGGAATCTGCTATAAGTGCCATGTTTTCTCTCCACAATGGTTAAGATTTTGACCTTCACTGTTCGTCGAGTACAGTGGTTGCGCCTAAATTAACCGATCGAAGTCAATGCGTCTGTGAAGAAAAGCACAATCGACTCAATACGATGTGAGTCAAGAAAAGCGACTAATATGGCTGTTGCGAGATGAGGGCTAGATAGTGAGGAAAATCTGGTTTGCTGTCCGATGTTGACTAACAGCATCAAACCGAACTGGACTCTGGAACAGTTGCAATGGCAGCTACTCCCACCAGAACATGAAAATGAATGGGATGGCATGATGCGGTGGTTCATTCGGTATGTACAAGCAAAACCCGAATTGCTGACCATTCCCTATATCAAACGCTGGCATACCGCCGCATTGACTGTCATCCCGAATTCGTTGCCTTTATAGAACTATCGATCAGTACTCAATACATCCATGGCTGGTACGTAAGTCAGTCCCAAGGCATGCGCCACGGCAGCATAGGTTAGTCGTCCCTTGAAAATATTCAGCCCATTGCGTAAATGAAGATCGTCAGATAGTGCCTGACGATAGCCCTTATTGGCGAGCGCCAGCACAAATGGCAGTGTCGCGTTGTTCAACGCGAAGGTGGAAGTCCGAGCGACGGCACCGGGCATGTTCGACACGCAGTAGTGCACGACGCCATCAATGTGATAAATCGGACTGGCAAGCGTAGTCGGTTTGGATGTTGCAAAACAGCCGCCCTGATCGATGGCCACGTCGACCAGCACGGCACCACGATTCATTCGACCCACCAGTTCCCGACTAACCAGTTTGGGCGCTGCACCGCCCGGCACCAGCACCGCGCCAATCACGAGATCGGCGTTAGAGACGTATTCTTCCACCGTGTCTACTGTAGAAAAAACCGTATTGATCCGGGAACCATATTGCGCGTCCAGTTGCTGCAGACGGTGAATGGATTTATCCAGCACGGTGACATGCGCTTCTACGCCCATGGCAATTCGGGCAGCATTGGTGCCCACTACTCCGCCACCCAGCACCACGACACGAGCTGCCGGCACACCGGATACGCCACCCAGCAGCATACCGCGTCCCCCCTGATCCAGTTCGAGCGCTCGAGCGCCGGCCTGGATGGCCATACGACCGGCCACTTCACTCATTGGCGCCAGTAAAGGAAGTCCGCCGTAGCTGTCAGTTACGGTTTCATATGCGATGGCAATGCATCCGGAGTCCAGTAAGCCTTGTGTTTGTGTCGGATCGGGCGCCAGGTGCAGATACGTGAACAACACCTGCCCTTCGCGCAACCAGGGTATCTCCGAAGGCTGAGGTTCCTTGACCTTGACGATCAAGTCGGCCTCAGCATAAATTTCCTGTGCGGTCGCTGCTATCGTGGCTCCTGCCGTTACATACTTATCGTCCCCCAAATCGATCTGTACCCCGGCATTCTTCTGCACCATGACCTGATGACCATGTGAAACGAGTTCACGTACCGCAGTCGGCGTCAGTCCTACGCGGGATTCATGAGTTTTAATTTCCTTGGGTACACCGATACGCATCAAATACTCCCTTCATTCAAATTAGATAATTCCACCATTCACGCCAATCATTTGTCCGTTGACCCAGGCAGCTTCATCACTGACCAGAAACAGCACAACCTGAGCAACATCCTCGACCGTTCCGATGCGTCCCAGCGCCGACATGGCTGCCATGCGCTCAATATCGGCGCTGGTCTTGCCAGCACGAAACAATTCGGTATCTACCGGACCAGGCAAAATGGCATTGGCGGTTATGCCGCGTTTTCCCATTTCTCTTGCAAAAATGCGCGTCAGTTGTTCCACTCCGGCTTTGGTTGCTGCATAAGCGCCATATTTGGGCATCATGATCCGGGTCACGGTACTCGAGATATTGACGACCCGACCGTGATCAGCCAGTCTGTTCGCAGCTTCACGCAAGGTATAAAAAACACTTTTGAGATTGACTGTCAGTATGCGGTCGAATTCATCATCCTGGATTTCAGCAATTTCCTTGAACAGTAAAATCCCGGCATTATTCACCAGAAAATCGATCTGCTGAAAACGCTCCAATGCAGTATCAAATAGTTGCTTTACTGCTGCTGGATTGCCCACATCGGCCTGGACGGCAATACACTCACCGCCTGCGCTGACAATTTCATTGCAGAGCGCATCTGCCGCACTTTTATTCTGGATATAGTTGATCACCACACGAACACCTTCACAAGCAAGTGCCTTGGCCACTCCGGCGCCGATTCCGCGTGACGAGCCGGTAATGATTGCTACTTTTCCATCTAATGAAGCCATGTACTATCGAATGAAATTACGTTAAGAGCAGAAGGAGCGGTTATTTGGGCTGGTTTTGTGATTTGAGCAATTTGACGATACTTTGATGATCACGTTTTTCCGCCCATATCAGTGCATTGTCGCCCTGTTCATTTTTGATTGCGGGATCCGCCCCCTTGGACAACAATAAAGCAACCGCATCGCGATGATTGCCGCGTACTGCCATCATCAGAGGCGTGGTCCCATTGTCGGATGTTGCATTGATGTTTACATGACTGTCCAGGAGCCAGCGTATGGTATCCAGATGGCCATTGAATGCAGCATAGAGCAATGGGTTCCAGCCGCCATGATGAATATCAGCCCCCTTGAGATGCAGCAATCGCACCATGTCAGTTTGCCCATGATAACTTGCCAGCATGATTGCCGTTTCTCCGTAGCGATTGCGAATATTGGGGTTTGCTCCAGCTTCGACGAGAAATTGCGCAATCTGCAGGTTAGTGGTCTGTGCTGCGACCATCAGTGGCGTATAGCCCTCGGCATTCGGTGCATCGATATTGGCGCCTTTCTTCAGCCACTCGGCTGCCTGAGTAGGATTACCTTTTTCAATGGCCCAGAAAAAATCCTCCTGAACCCCCGCAGGCGTGATGGGTGAATAGAAAAACACGACCAGCGCGATAACCAGAGTTGTCCATTGAAAATTAGCAAGCTTCGCATTCATGTCTCTTCACCTTGAACAAATTGAAAAAATTGTTGGTGGTCGCCGTTGCAATACTTTCCAGCGAGGTATCCCGCAAACGCGCGATTTCTTCTGCCACATGACGCACAAATGCTGGCTGGTTGACTTTGCCGCGATGGGGTACAGGTGCCAGGTAGGGAGAATCTGTTTCGATCAACATACGGTTCAGAGGGATATTTTTAGCCACTTCTTTCAATGCCGTGGCATTTTTGAATGTCACGATACCCGAAAAGGAAATATAATAATTCAGCTCGATCGCCTGTTGTGCAACTTCCCAGCTTTCCGTAAAGCAGTGCATCACACCTCCAACCTGATCGGCGCCTTCTTCCCGCATGATGCGCAAAGTATCCTCTGCAGCCGAGCGCGTGTGAATGATCAAGGGCTTTTTTGCCATCCGGGAAGCCCGAATATGTTGACGAAAACGCTCCCGCTGCCATTCCAGATCACCCTGCAAACGAAAGTAATCCAGACCTGTTTCACCAATGGCGATAACTTTGGGGTGAAGCGCCAATTCGGCGAGCTCTTCAGCCTTCGGTTCAAGCTGCTCTTCATAATCGGGGTGCACTCCCACCGAAGCAAACAGGTTTTCGTGCGTTTCAGCCAGGGCACGCACACGTGGAAAATCCGGTAAATTGACACTGACACACAGCGCATGCGTAACTTGGTTATGCTGCATTTGTTGTAGCAGTTCGGGCAAATCTTTAGCTAAATCAGGAAAATCCAGGTGACAATGCGAATCAATGAACATAGCCTTACAATCGAGAAAATTTATTCACCACGTACTGCATCCGCCCAACAATTGGGAGTTTCAAACAAACGCACACGCTCCAGTTGCAAATGGTTGCCATAATTGTCCTGATAGGCATGATCAAGAATGTTAAACGCTATCAGGGCCAAATTTTCAGCCGTCGGCTGAACTTCGAGCACGACCGTTTTGTGATCCTGCAATGACTGCAGAAACTGCAAAACCTGAGTATCACCAGCATATACGAGAAAAGCATGATCCCAGTGATCAACCAATACCGATTTTGCGATCTGCTTCACTTCGGAGAAATCCATGACCATACCTTGCTGGGCAACACCCGCATCGGTGATAATGGTACCAGATAGCGTGATCTCAATCATGTAACGATGGCCATGCAAGTGACGACACTGGCTCGTATGGGTCGAAATGCGGTGGCCTGCATCAAATTCCAGCTTACGTGTAATTAACATACCTGTGAGAAACAGCAACAAAAATAGATAGGATTGTAACATTGCAAGCAAAACATGATCGACTGAACACAACGGATCACAGTCGCGATCGCGTTGGATTGACGTATGTCTACCCTGTCATTTCCCGACGTGCCGGTGGTGTATCAGTTGGCATCAACCTCAATCCCAACAACGCCTGTAACTGGCGCTGCGTGTACTGCCAGGTGCCTGACCTCAAACGCGGCTCCGCTCCACACATTGACTTGAACAAACTCGAAGCCGAGCTGAGAAATTTTCTGCACGAACTAACCGAAGGTGACTTCATGCAACAGCATGTACCGGAAGAAGCCAGAAAAATCCACGACATTGCTCTATCCGGGAATGGCGAGCCCACCAGTGCCAAAGAATTCGAGTCCGTCATTGAATTAGTTGGAAGAACCATCACAGACTACAAATTACCCAAGGAACTGAAATTGGTTTTAATCACCAACGGCAGTCTCATACACAAAACCTCTGTGCAGGCAGGTTTGCAACGCATGGCGCAACTCAATGGAGAGGTTTGGTTCAAATTTGACCGCGCATTGGCGGAAGAAAGACAAAAAATTAATAATGTACGAATAAGTCTAAATAAAATACACGAACATCTTCGCATTGCAACGTCTCTCTGCCCTACATGGATACAAACCTGCATGTTCCAGATGGATGGAAACCCACCCAGCACAGATGAAATTGATGCCTACCTGAAGTTTCTGCAGCAATTGAAGGAAGAAAACATACCTCTTCAGGGTGTTTTGCTCTACGGAATCGCACGCCCGTCCCTACAGCCTGAAGCCGCTCGGTTAGCACCGGCACAGGAATCATGGCTGTCTGCTTTTGGAGAAAGGATTAAAGCATTGGGATTATCAGTCAAAATATCTTGCTGATATCCTGGCTGAATAAATTTCCTGCCATAACTAATCCACCCCCTCTCCAATTCAGTGTCACTTATTTACAACAATTCATATTTTTTGATCCTGATCAATACCGATATTTATATGGCTGATATTTAATGCTTTTATATACAACAAATTAGGGGACAACTAACAACTTGGGATTTGCATCCTTAAAACAGCTCATTCTTAGCTTTGACAAAAAATGTTATCGCATATAATAGCCGCCTAGATTATTCAAGAAAACAAGCTCATACCCGTAAAAAGATACTTCTGTCTGCAATTGAGAGTACTCACTTAGGTTGCAATACGGATTTATCAATGTTCATTTCATAAAACAGGAGTTCCGTAATGAATTCATCTCGCATTTTTCCCCTTTCAGCCGAAACACGTGCTGAATCGAAAGTGCACAAGGTCAAGAATATGAAGCGCAAGCTGTATCAACTTTCTATCAGTTGCATAGCTATCACGTGTTTAGCTGCACAGGTTCATGCCACCAATCCTGCTCCAGCAAAAACGGAAAATTCAGGCACACAATCAGCTCCGGTCCCGGCTGCATCGTCTGCACCAGCACCTGCACCTGCAGCAGCCGGTGCTGCAGCACCAAAACCACCAGCACCGGTATCAACCAGCAACACATTTGACACCACCAAAATCCCAGCTGTCAGTACTCCATCGCGTCCAGGTGCTTTTCTGTTGCCGCCCACCGGTCCCGGATACTATTCACTATGGGATTTAGCAACTGGCAATAAGCGCGAGAAACCACCAGTAGCACCTTATGCACCTTTTGCATTACTGACGACACCGGCATATGACATCGATTTCCGTTATATGGACACCCCTGGTCATGAAAAAGATATTTTTGATCCAGTTAAGAGAATTCGTTTTGGCGATGATTGGATACTCTCTTTTGGTGGAAACTTCTGGTATCGCTATACCCACGAAACAGATAGTCGCCTCAACGCTGCGGGAGTAAACAATGATTTCCATTTGTTGCGTACCCGCTTTCATGCGGACTTATGGTATCGGGATAAGGTACGCCTCTTTGCGGAAATGCTTGATGCACGCGCATTTGGTTCCGAGTTGTCGCCATTGGTTACCGATAGAAACCACGCCGATATTCTGAACCTGTTTACCGATATCAAACTGGCAAATATCAACAATGGACCAGTCTATATCCGCTTCGGTAGACAAGAACTGATGTACGGTTCACAAAGACTGATCTCAACTTTGGACTGGGTCAACACACGTAGAACCTTCCAGGGTGTGAAAGCTTTCTGGCGTTCACCCGAGTGGGATGTCGATGCATTTTGGACACGTCCTATGATTATCGAGAAGGGTAACCTCGACAACTGGGATACACAGCAAAATTTCTTCGGATTGTGGGCTACCAACAAACCTAAACCCGGTCACATAATTGATCTGTATTTTCTGAGTCTGCTTAATGACAATCCCGTTCCGACAGCCAATTTGCTGGCCGGAAACCTCATGCAGGGAAATTCTGACGTACACACACTGGGTGCACGTTTGGCTGGAAACTTTGACAACTTCCTGTATGAACTGGAAGGTATGTACCAGTTTGGTCGTCGTTCCGGACAGGATATTTCGGCTTTTGCAGTGGCTACCGGTGTTGGCTACCGTTTCCCAGTTCCCATGAATCCACAGGGATGGATACGATATGACTTTGCTTCCGGTGACGGCAATAACAAAGACGGAAAAAGCAACACCTTCCATCAACTGTTCCCGTTCGGTCATTATTACCTCGGTTTCCTGGATCGGGTAGGTCGTCAGAACATACATGACATCAATGCTCAATTCACCCTGCATCCCATGCCATGGCTGACGGTTATTACACAATACCATCGCTTCTATCTGGTCAATGATCGGGATTTTCTATATAACGCTGCAGGTCAAGCAACCATTCGGGATCTTACCGGCCAATCGGGCGGTCATATCGGCGATGAATTTGATTTCCGCTTCAACGTCCATGTCAATCGTCATCAGGATGTGCTGTTTGGTTATTCAAAAATGTTTAGTGGACATTTTCTTGACAAGCAAAGACCAGGTATTTCACCTGATCTCTTCTACGTTCAATATAACTTCCGCTTCTAAGTCTCAACAAACAAAATGGCAACCTGAGGTTGCCATTTTTGTTTAGCTCAATCCAGAATGAAATCCCGCACAATTCCTATCTGCTGTTGATCCATCAGCATGGGTGCATGCCCGATACCAGACAGCTCCACAACTTTGGCTTTTACACCACGAGTTTGCATTTGCATTGCCGTTTCAGCAGACAGGATATCCGATTCCGTTCCTCGCAAGACCATAGTCGGTACCTTTAACTGATCCCATTGCTGCCATAAATCGATATCGGTAATCTCGTGCTGCTTGAAACTGATCGCAATTTTTGGATCGTAGCGAAAACCGATACTGCCATCCTCGTATTCACGCGCACTGTGTATGGCCATATGCTCCCACTGTTCCTCAGTAAGGGGACCAAATGAAACTGAAATCGATTTCATATACTGTTTGAATTCATCGAAACAATTGAAACGCAGATCCCTGCCCACATAATCGGCAATCCGCTTCAAAGCCGTGGCAGGTATCAGGGGGCCAATATCACTCATGATCAATTTGTTGAGATTCACAGGGAGATTGGGTTGTATGGCTAGGATCATTCCAATCAATCCGCCTAAGGAAATGCCAACCCAATCCAGTTTGATCGGTATCCGATACTCGGATTTCAGGTGCACTATCAAACTCATGGCATCGGAAAGATACAGCGGATAGTAATCATAATCACTGGCCTGCTCCAGCCAGTCACTTTGACCCCGCCCCACAATATCCACTGAAATCACACGACATTCCATTTCCAGCGAGCGGGCAAGATAATCGAAATCACGGCAATTTCGTGTCAATCCGTGCACACAGATGACTACATGCGGGTTATGAACATCGCCCCAATCCGTATAAGCAATATAATGAGGAGCTTTCTGTCTGCCATCGCAGGAAGGTGTAGGAACCAACAATCTCTTGACAGGGATTTTCATTGTTTATTTTCTTGATAATATGGGTGGCAATTAATTTGGCTAGCTTCAAGCTGGCCATCAAGGCCTTCAAGAGTATTTCATAAGCACTGGCATTATTCAAACTATGTAGCATTCACCCCAATTTCATTTAATAAAACCATAAAATGTTTTTATTCTCCATTTCCAGTATCCGAATCCTTTCGTATACTATTTACAGCTTGAGTTTTATGCTTTTCCGGGATCCTGAAACACACTTACGACATCATTATCCATCAGCATTTTGCAGTAAAGGAAATCAAGCATGAAGTTATCTGATCTCTATTGGCATCGTATCACTCCCCTGCATTTTTTATTGTGGCCGTTAAGCCTCATTTATAGCTTTTTCCTGCGGTTACAGAAATTCTGCTACTGGCTCGACATCTTGCCTACAGTCAAACTTACCGTACCAGTAATTGTTGTAGACAGTATTTCCATCGAAGATGGTAGCAAATCATCCCTGATCGAATGGCTGGTTCAGTATTTGCTCGAGCAAGGCTATCACCCCGCAGTCATCACTCACGGCAGCACCGATCATCCCGGAAAGCCCCGTCAGGTCACCACCGATTGCGACCCGAATGGAGTGGGAGCCAAAACCTTCCTCTTGGCGCGCCATTGTGGTGAATCTTGCCCGGTTTGGATCGGCAGCGATCGAATCACAACAGCCCAATCATTGCTGGCTGCACATCCACGTTGCAATATCATCATTCAAGATGGTGGAGTGAATTGTTTTCGTCTCGAGCGCGATCTCGAGATTGTCGTCGTCGATTTCTCAGAACACAGCTTTGGCAACGGATTATGCCTACCTGCCGGTCCATTGCGTTTCGACATCAAGCAACTGGAAAAAACAGACATTGTCGTCACTAACGACAGGTCGCAACGATTTGTCGATACGTCAAATTGGAGAAAATCATTCAACATGAAACTTTTGAACAATACAGCCTATCCCATTTTCGAATCAACAACCCGACAACCCATTTCGGGATTCAGGGAGAAGCGTCTTCAAGCCATCGCAACGGAAGATAACGCTTTATGGATGTACAATCTGATTCAGTTTTTTGGTTTGAATACGCAACTGCGCACTTTCCCGGAGAATCACGCGTTCACACCAGCCGACATACAACAATTCCAGGATGCCGAGATCATTCTCATGCCGGAAGATAACGCTCTGCTATGTCAAAACTTTGCAACAAATACAGTTTGGGCTTTACCCAGAGATGCATGGATCAATACCGAACTACAATCCGTCATTTTAAAAAGGCTTCAACAATTAAATTGAGATAATCTGAAAATCATTCACTTTTTGCTTTCAGGATTTGCTTTTTTTGTTCCACGAACTCTTCGTCTGTGAGCATGCCTTGATCTCTCAGTCGCTGCAATCTCTCCAGAGCTGTGATTTGCTTATCCTGAGCAGAATCGGGAGCTAGATACCCTGTTGCTTCAGCCATATTGGGCGTATCTTGTTTGAACCCTAGAATTTTTCCGATCTTGGAAAACACGATTTTCACAAAACGCCAGAGCTTTGGTAATAACCATATTGCAATTACCAAAAAGATGACAAACAGCACCAGAAACAGCTCAGGGTGTTTCAATGCAGTCCATAACCCAGACAAAACAAGAACATCGCCTGTCAATGAAGCAGACCAATTGGTAAAAGGTTCGGGCGAGGTATTCAGAAAAAGACGCGTGCCCGCTTTAGTGGCATGACTGGTAGCCGCCACTCCGCCCCCAAGAATGCCTGCTGCTATTTCCAATGCCGGCGTTACATCACCGACTGTACCGGCTGCCAACATGGCACCCGCAGGAATTCGAATGAACGTATGAATGGAATCCCACATTGAATCGACACCAGGAATCTTGTCGATAAAAAACTCGACAAAATACATTACACCTGCGGCACCGATTACTAATGGGTCCTCTAAAACTGCCAACTCTTGGGGCAATGTGATATGCCCTGCCGCACTTCCCCATCCCAATACCAGCAATACTGCATACAGATTGATCCCGCTGGCCCAGGAGGTTCCCATCATCAAGGCTAATGTAGCCAGAAGTGCTTCGTAATTTTCCATTTTCTCAGATTAATCAGTCCAGTCAGGGAGTCATTCTAAATTACTTGAATGATCATGACAAAACGTTTCCATGCCACACTAGAGACTGATCTCCAAAACACCAAGAACTGAGCCAAAGATCACGTCGCCATGACTCTGGCTCAGTTATATTTACACCAGCTTCTTAATTCTGGCAGGATTGATAGCTCTTAGGACATGCAGCTGGCAATCCACCCGAAGGGGTGGCTTTCTGAGCTTTTCCTCTCAGCACCTCCAACACCCTGGGGAAAATTTCCGGTGTTCTCGTCCAGAAAATATAATTGACATGCAAATTATCGCGAGCAAAATTCAATAACTGCGTAACCGTTGGCTTATAGCCTGTACCATCATGTCGGGAATCAAGATAATTCGATTTCTCCACTTGAGCCGCTAAAGGCATGGCACCCGCATTTTTAGGAAAATAGGTGTAAGCACCTGGTGGCGTACCTTTATAGTTAAGACCCGGATCTTCCAAGAAGATATCCGTTGCAGCAAGCGTTCCACCTGTTGCCTTCAGATTATCGATAATTGGCTTAATTTCAGGACGTGGGTAATTGGTGTACTGAAAAACCATCGTATGTGGAAATTGCTTCCGCATATGCGTGTCTAGGCTCGTTAAGTTTTTATAGTACCCATCGACTTGCGCATTGGTAACCGGCTTAACTGGATCACCCAATGCGGTCTCCTGCATTCCAAAACCTTCAAAATAAGGGTTGGAATCATAGCGTTTTCCCAATGCGGTAATCAGTGCCGCCATGCGCTCTTTGACAGCATTATTCCAGAGCTTGACGTTATAACCGTTAACGGTGTTGCTACGATATTTACCAATTGGAAACACGCCACCATCGTATTTTGCGGTCAGCAAATAACTGGGAACAATCTTGGTTTTATCAAAAGACTTTACTTCCAGGAGAACAATGAGTCGCTTCTTTTTGGCAGCCAATTCCTTGAGGCGCGCATCAATGGATGCGAAAGTGTAAACACCAGGAGATTTTTCCAGTTCTGACCATTCATATCGAATGACGACTCCCCGCAAAGCCGGAGTTTCGGTCAGTTCATTATAAACTTGCCTCATTAGACTCGGGTTGTTGGGGTCACCAACTAGAATACTATAGTGACCAGGGTGCCATTTGATGGGATTGGCGGTAGCCGCATGCCCTAGTTTCCAGGGAATCAATGCCATGCCAACGATAAAGGCGAGTACCAAAGGCATTAATCCACGTTTTGTAGTGCGGCTAGGAATATTATTTGTAACTTCTGATTTATTTTTTTTGGACGAAATAATATTCTGATTTTGCATATGTTGCATATGAAAGGCTCCTTTAATATTGAAAAGGAATCCCGAATAAATCGCAGAGTGAGATGACGCAAAAGGCTAATGGTGCCTGGGAAACAAAATGGATAGGATAAAAAAATCGAGCACTACCTAATACACAGTGACTCGCTTGCGTAGATATTTATTCAGAACTTCCTCGGGATGCTCATCAGTCATTTTGACGGTAATGAGCGCTGTTTCCGGCGCCAATCATATCGCAACAAAAATGAAACAGCAACAAATAACTTCACAATATCTTCATGCAAAATTGACTGGTATTCTGAAAAAATCTTCATGCTACCTCAATGATTTAGCCATAAAAATTAATGTAACAAACAATTTGTCGGTGGCAGCTATCGGGAACTGACGACAGGAAAAATCGATCATGCGCAGCGATTCAATCGAGAAAATTTGACTTAAACTGGACCGATTTCGGTCCTCTCAGTCTTTCCGACAGATACGTTTTGAACTCATGAAAGCAGAGAGCTCGCACGCAGACAATGGACGGCTGAAATAAAAACCTTGTATCAATTCACAGTTATGATTTCGCAGAAAATCCAGCTGGGCCTGGGTTTCGACGCCTTCTGCGACAACCTTCTTGCCCAGTGTATGAGCCATGGCAGCAATCGTGGCCGCAATCGTACCGCCACTGCAATCATCCTGAATTTTTTTGACAAACGATATATCGATTTTCAGCGTGTCAAAAGGCAGTTGCTCGAGATAGGATAATGATGAATATCCGGTTCCAAAATCATCAATTGAAAGCTGAATACCCATTTGCCGCAGCCGATGCAAAACCTCGAGTACAGCCGTTGTATCGTTCATCAGTACACTTTCCGTAATCTCCAGTTCCAGACAATGCGCTGGCATATCATTGTTTCTGAGCGCCGCCTCAACCGATTGCACAAAGTGGGCATGGTTGAATTGTTCGACTGAAACATTGACAGCAACATAATCCAAAACGATTCCCTGATCACACCACGCACGATACTGAGAACAAGCTTCGTGCAGGATCAAATATCCAATATCCACGATCAGTCCGGCTTCTTCAGCAATCGGGATAAATGAAGCAGGAGAGATCAGCCCCAACCGGGGATGATTCCAGCGCACCAGGGTTTCGACACCCCGGGGCAAATTTGTTTTGGGATCGATCTGCGGTTGATAGTGCAAGACGAATTGCTTCTCGGCGATGGCTTTCCTCAATTCTCTTTCGGTATTGGCGCGCCTGATCACTTCCGAATTCATGCTTTCTTCAAAAAAGATATAGCCATTGCCATTGTTTGCTTTGGCACGGTACATGGCGATATCCGAATTGCGCATCAACTCTTCGACGCTTTCACCGTCACCCGGAAACAGAGCTATTCCGATACTGGCTCCCACCACATGATCATCGCCATCGAGAAAAAAAGGCTTGGTCAAAGACTGAATGATAGTGTCAGCTATCCGGGTAGCGGTATGCTCATGCTCAACGGGATTGATCAGAATGGCAAACTCATCGCCACCCAAGCGGGCAACCATATCACTCTCGCGCACGCAGTGTTGCAAACGCCGCCCCGCTTCACACAGTAATTTGTCCCCAATGGAATGTCCGAGGCTATCATTGATTTTCTTGAAGCGATCCAAATCAATATAAAACACCGAGAATTTTGCCGTTGTGCGATTCGCCTTGGCGATCTCCTTCTGCAGCTGCTCAACGAATAAAAACCGGTTGGGCAAGCCTGTCAACGCATCGATTCTCGCCTGACGAATGAGCATTTCTTCCCGGTTTCGGGTAAAAAGTGCCACTGCTAACCGATCGGCATAATCCTGAATCAACTGGCTCTCATCTTCCGCCCACTGCTGACTATTTCGGCATCCCAAAGCGATGAAACCCACCAACTGCTCCTTCCAGTTCAGTGGAAACAAAAAGAAGTATCGGGTTGCCGTTGTGTAGTATGCTTTAATCTGGTGCTGAATAAGCTGATGATCCACCCAGATACCGCGTTGATGTTTTACCAGCAAACCATGTGTGTTCTCCAGCAAGACGTCAGTCGTAACAATCGATTTGCCAGCCGAATCATTACTGGCAACAGTATGCATGGACAGGGAAGAATCGGCATTCATGATAGAAATGCTGCCAAACTCCGCACCCGTCAATTTTTTGAGGTGACTCAAAACATCTGTCGCGATACTGTCTATATCGAGCGATGACAAAATATCGCGATCAATCTTCGCCAATGCTTCGAAAGTTTCAAACTGATAACCCAATTTGTCACTCATCGCATTAAATGACGACGCCAGTTCACCGAACTCGTCGGTACTGGACACAGACACTTTGGCAGTAAAATCACGGCTGCTCAAACGGCGGGTACCATCGATCAATTGTTCGAGCGGCACAAGAACACGACGAATTTGAGTCATGCTTAACAACAGAATAAGCAAAATAGACAAAATCACGCTGCCCCAGAAAATGGTATTGAATTGCTTCAGCGCATGCAGCGCTTCCATTTCCGATTGCGACGCCAGCACGACCCAGCGCGGCGTCATAAACTTGGCCTGCAAGAAAATTTCATGGTAACTGGCAATAAAATTTTCACCTTGGTGCTGCCAATACAGATCACCTTTGGTTAAGCGGGTTTTTTCCTGAAGCTCCTGATCTAACGGATAAATGGGTACGTTGGTGCAAAACAGATTGATGTTGAGCTCGTTGAATACACATAAATTATTATCCAACGCAAAATTCTCCGGCTCTCCCCATAAAAATTCCGGAACAATTTCAGCACGAACGATGACAGGACGATCTACGGAAAAAGATTGGACGCGCAAAACAAATATCCGGATATCGGATTCCACTTGCTGTGTAACGAGCAAGGATTGACCACGCTGCAGATGTTGCAACGCCGCAGTACTCAGTGACGTGATTGGCAAGTCTTGCCCTAACAGAGTCAGGATCTTGCCATCAGAAAATTGCAGTGCAAGATGGCGAAACTTATCCTGCAGTTGCACTTGCATGTCGTTTGGTAATTCGTTAGCCGTCAGCTGCTGCGAAACTTCGATCAAAACCCGGTCTAGCAGAAGCAAACGGTCATAGATTGATGTTTCATAAATTTTACTGGCGGTAGCCAGACGTGTTTGGGCCTGTTTGGTCAAGAGTTGACTGGATTCCCAGTACGACAGGACAGCCAGAAACAGGATCGGAATAAACGCAGAAAGAATAAAAAAAAGCAGCATGCGCCGGGCAACCCGGCTGCGTAAAAAATGATTTTCTAGTTTCATTCCGGCGGACAATCAATAGCCGGATGCAAGACCGACATATCTGCCGTTATTCGCCCGCACGATATCGTCGCGGCTTTGTGATGCCGTTAATGGCGACACACTTCGGCCGTCTTTGCCCTGACTGTACAAATCGAAATCGGAATTGATCGGCACCAGATTACGGTCCTTGCGCGCCAGGCCGGTTACATTTCTAATGCTGGGGTCGGATAGATTCGTGTATTGATAGGCATTTCCCCAGGGATCGACAATGTTGTTGGCTCCAGCTTCAGTCAACGAAAGCGGATACCGGTTATTGCTGCCATAGAAGCGCTCCAGCATACCTTCGATTGTCTTGATATCCGCAATAGCCTGCGCGGTATTGATGCGGTCCCGGTAATTTTCATAGGCCGGTGCGGCGATAGTGGCAATCACGCCAACGATCGCCAGCGTCACCATCAATTCAATGACTGTAAATGCCCGCTGAAAAAAAACCTTTCGCTTTTGCCCGAAGCGGACAAACTGAGGAAAATGGAGATGAAACGATATAAAGCGGGGTTTCAGCATGGCAGTCTACTCGGCAGGGTTAGCATCTTCGAACAATCTCGACAAAAATTACACAATGAACAAAGTGTTTTACGGCTCGGAACAAAACATTTTGAGAAAATTTTTAGTCTATCCAGTAAACAAAGCCGCAATACGTGTAAGAAGTTTCTGGAAATGACCGGTTATTCCGGTTCAAATTACAGTTACCGCCCCCAATCAGTTATATGTGACGGACGTACCGCAGGAAAAGTCTGGCTGATTACCTCAAAGATCCCGATCCGAGTAAAAGATTGGGGTGACTATT
>JAMWZR010000026.1 GCA_024282035.1 Nitrosomonas sp. | reverse complement strand
CTTTGGTAAGTGCCATGCTGGCGGGGTGGGCTGCCTGGAAGCTGGTGTCCGGGGATGTCATCCATCCGGTCATGGCCATCACAAGTGGAGCGCTGATTCTTGGTGGACTCTGTTTTATCATCGGTTTCCTGGGTCCGATGGCGATCGGCAAGGATACCAGTCAGGGGCCGCTGGTCGGAATCTTCATTGCGACGCCTCTGGGCGTCATTGTGGGTGCACTGGCGGGTTATGCTTATGCATCGAGACAGAAATCCGTGGATTCTGCCATGGAAAGATGAGATCGACCTGGTGCGATCAGGCTGTGCCTTAATCAGCCGATGATCCGGCCCGATGGGCGATGTCGTAATGCGGGCTGGGTCTTAATACCAGGGCTGGTCGAGCGCGATGGTTTTGGCTACTTCAGGATCGATACCCAAACCAAGCCATTCTGCATCCGTTACTGTAACCGTGGTATGTTCGGTTACGGCGAAATCCGGCAGCAATTTCTCCGCAATATTAACCAATCGAACCAAAGGGGTGGCGCTGGCATCAGGGTGATCCGGATCGTGATGATGGCGAATTACCGTAATGATATCTTCGGGAAGACTCCAGGATAACCCCAGCTGCGCACCTACATCACCATGATGTGTGCCGAGTACGTCCGACTCTACATCCCATAGCGAGGCATCCGGCGTGCTATGCATGCTGTCGTAGAGGGAATTGCCCAGATCCTTGGCAATATAGTTGATGACACTGAAACCGATGTCGTGCAGCAGGCCGGCGAGGAAAATCTGATCGTCGAGCGGACGGATTTTGCTCGGCATGTGTTTGGCGATGGTACGCATGGTCGATGCAATGGCAATGCTGTGGGTCCAGAGATCCGTGGATTTGAGTTTGGCTTCAGGGTGCTTGGTCAAAGCAGAGATGGCTGCCATGCCGATGGCTACCGACTTGACTTGTGATAGTCCCAGGCGCATTGCTGCATCGCTGACCGACGTGATATGTCCTGGCGCGCCAAATAGCGAACTGTTCGCCAGGCCGATGATTCTTGCGGAAATCTGGGGATCCTGTGCAATCAGTTTCAGCAATCGCGCTTCGCCTTCGTCCGTATCCAGGGCCAGTGTCAGCATTTCTTTGGCGATAACCGGCATGGCCGGTAAAGCATCGATATGTTCGAGTGATTGTTTCAGGTCGATATGATGAGACATGTTGTCGATTCCTCAGTGATTTCCGGGTGTTCAAATGTTGCTGTTATCGCTGCTGCCGACGCCATTGCTGGCTCACATTCATGCATGACGATCCACCAGCAGCTTGTCGATCATTATAGGAAGCCGCAGTCGAATCGATTGGGTGAATAGTGGCAGGAAAGCGGGGCTTTTTATCGCGAAGGCACCTTTGCTGGACGTGCTAGTATGCCGATCGAACTGGCGAGTGCCACAACAGCGGACCCAATCTGGAAATGATACGTCTATTCGTAGCTGATCCGGCAGGTTCACAGCGCGTTGTTGATGTTCATGTCGTTTATCTGCAGGAGCGAGATTCACTATCCAGATGCATAAGTTACAGGCGCTTGAACCCAAGAAACGCATCAATTCCATCGATATCCTGCGCGGAATGGCGCTGTTCGGTGTGCTGATCGTCAACCTGATTTTTCAGTTCCGCATCTCGATTTTCGAGCAATTTGTCGTCGAGCCCTTCGCATCGCCCTGGTGGATCGATCGTGTCATCGAGCGACTGGTGTACTACGGACTGGAATCCAAGGCAGTATTGGTATTTTCCTTTTTGTTCGGAGTCGGCCTGGCCGTGCAGTACGAGCGCTTTCAGAAAATGGATTCCCCTCTGTACTGGTTGCGGCGCCGCATGCTGGTGCTGCTCGTACTCGGATTGCTGCACCTGCTGCTGATATGGAATGGCGACATTCTCGCCGAGTATGCTTTGGCGGCGTTGCTTTTGCTGCCACTGTTGGCGGCACCGGGCTGGGTGTTGGCGCTGTCGTCGCTGTGCCTGTTTGCTATTTATATTGTCATTTCCATCATACCGTTGCCTATTGCGGCCTATGAAAAAGCATGGATCATGCAACATCTTCCGATTGCCAACGCCGTCTATGCGACTGGCAGTTATGGACAGATTCTGCAACTCAGTCTCTCCGAGATACCCAGCCTGTTGCCTTTGCATCTTTATATTTTTCCGCGCACGCTGGCGCTGATGCTGCTCGGTGCGTATCTGTGGCGCAGTGGTTTCCTGCAGCATCCGGCAGCGCATCGAAGTCTGTTGATCAATCTGGCAAGAACGGGTTTGGTACTGGGGGCGAGTTTGATGATTGTAACTACGACGGAAGCCTACGATGACTGGGATGCCATCAATCCCTTGCGGACCGCCATACAAAATATCACGGTCGTGATACTGGCTGGCGGCTATGCTGCTGCGGTGATTGCCCTGGTCGAGTTCACGCGGGCGGGGGCCTGGTTGCACGTTTTTGCACCGATTGGCCGCATGGCTTTTACCAACTACATCATGCAGTCGGTCATTTTTACCTTTATTTTTTATGGTTATGGACTGGGGCAGTTTGGGCAGCTTGGAATTACCCCGGTATTTCTACTGGGGGTGCTGGTGTATGGGTTGCAAGGGGCATTCAGCGCCTGGTGGCTGCGGTATTTCCGCTTTGGACCCCTAGAATGGCTATGGCGCACCCTGACTTACGGAAAACTGCAATCCATGAAGCGGAATTGACTGCGGTACGCTGGTCAAGAGTGCGTATTGCTTGGGATCGGAATCAGCAGAGTAAAGCGTGTGGGGTTGCTGCGATGAATGTCGAGTTGTGCCGAGATTTGTTCACATAACAGTTGTAAGAGTTGCAATCCAAGTGTCGACGCGTTTTCAAGGTCGATTTCAGCCGGCAATCCTGGGCCATCATCGGTAACCGTTAGTTCGATCCTGTTTTCGGGGCGCTGTTTCAGGCCGATGGCCATTTCACCTCGGGTTCGATCGATAAAAGCATACTTCATGGCGTTGGTGCACAATTCGTTTAGTATCAGTCCCAGCGGAATGCTGATGTCGATGGGGAGCTGCACATCCTCGATATCCATGGCTATCGCGATATTCGACAGATTCAGGGCATAGGAAACGGACAGGCTGTTGACCAGGCGATGGGCGACAGCAGCAAAATCGACCTGCGAGAAATCAGCCGATTCGTACAGGACCTGATGAATCATGGCCATCGACTTGATGCGGTTTTGACAATCCTTCAATACGGAAACCGTTGCTTCGTGGTGCAGATTGTCGACCTGCATGCCCAGCAGGCTATCGATGATCTGCAGATTGTTTTTTACCCGATGATGGATTTCCGACAGTAGCAGGTTTTTTTCTTTCAGTGCCGATTGAAGCTGTTGTTCCTGCTGCTTGCGGGCAGTGATGTCGATGATCGATGCCAGCACCATCAGGCCTTGCGGGGTATGAATGGGATTCAAGCCGACCTCGACAGCAAATTCCTCACCGCTCTTGCGCAACCCTCTGAGATCCCGACCATGCCCCATTGGACGCGCACCCGGGTTTTCGACATAGTGTTGCAGCAGCTGGGGATGATGAGCGCGCTGGACATGCGGAATCAGCATGTGTACGGGCTGGCCGATCAGTTCGCTGCGGGTAAATCCGAACAAGGCTTCAGTGGCGCTATTGACCATGACGATGGTGCCGGCTTGATCGGTCATGATCATGCCGCTGGGCGAGGCTTCAACGACCAGACTGAGCATGGCGTCCGCCGTGCTGGTGGCGCGCTGTTTGGTATGTGCCATACAAAAGTGTCCTACCGGGAGGTTGGTGTCTGGATATGAAGACTACGATGTCATCACTTGCAGATCAGCGGGCAGCGTCCTGATGATCTCTGGAATCAGTTCGGGTGCGACCGGTTTGCTTAACAGGTAACCTTGCAGTTCATCGCATCCCAGTTTCGTCAGAAAATGGATTTGTTCCATCGTTTCGATCCCTTCGGCGACGACCTGTAAACCCAGTTTTTGCGCCAATACCTGGATTGCCGAGGCGATCGCACAATCATTGTTGTCATTGGGGATGCCCCGGACAAAACTCTGGTCGATCTTGAGTCGCCGTATCGGCAGGTTTTTTAACGAACTCAGACAGGAATAACCGGTTCCGAAGTCGTCGATCGAGATCGGGATACCCTGTTTGTCCAGTTGTTCCAGACTATTGATGTACAGCAGTTCGTCCTGCAGGCACGATTCCGTGACCTCGAGTTCAAGCAGGTGCGCCGGCAAGGCATATTGCTGCAGCAAGTCGGCAATGAATTTCATCAAGTTTTTGTCGGCGAGTTGCCGGATCGACAGATTGACTGCAATGCGCAAATCGTCGAAGCCCAGATCGCGCCATTGACGCAACTGATGACAGGCTTCAGTGAGGATCCAGTTGCCGATCTCGATGATCAACCGACTGGTTTCCGCTACCGGGATGATTTCAGCAGGTGAGAGCAGACCCTTATCCGGATGCTGCCAGCGGATCAGGGCTTCAACTCCGGTGATTTTCTGTTTCGAGGGCGAGAATTGCGGTTGATAATGCAGGCGAAACTGGCGTTGCGTCAGTGCATGATACAGCTCACGCTCGCGCGTCAGATGATGCGCCGCTTTTTGTGTCAGCGAACGATGATAAAAGGCAAAGCTGTTCCGGCCTTTGTTTTTCGCTTCATACATGGCCGTATCGGCCATCTGCACCAATTCGTCGGGGTGAATCGAATGATCCGGGTACAGACTGATACCAATACTGCATGAAGGTACGATTTCGATGCTGTCGATGATGATGGGACTGGCGAGGCTTTCGCGTATTTTTTCAGCGACCCGAATCAATCCCTCGTATGACTCTACATGGGTAACGATGACAATGAACTCGTCTCCGCCCAAGCGTCCCAGCGTGTCACTCTGCCGCAGTACGGCCTGCATTTTCTGCGATACGAAAAATAGCAAGGTATCACCGTTGTTGTGCCCGAGGGTGTCATTGATGCGCTTGAAATTATCCAGATCGATGAACAGCACACCCAGCAGCGATGAGTCGCGCGCAGCCTGCGCGATGGATTGCTTCAGGCGATCCATGATCAGCATGCGGTTGGGCAGGTTAGTCAGGCTGTCGTAGTAGGCGATCTGCGAGAGTTGTTTTTCGGTTTCCCGAATACCGGTGATGTCCGAAATCATGACCACGAACCGCTGATCTCTGGCGCCTTCTATGGGAATCAAACCAATGCTTAACCAGATAAAGATAGGTTCACTATCCTGCTTGACGGCTTCGACTTCACCCAACCAGTAACCGGAGCGGTCGACGACCTGCCAGATTCTGTCGTAATCATTCTTGCCCAAATTGTGTTCGGTCAGGAAGGGAAGTTCCTTTTCCAGCAGATCGGCTGCCTGGAAACCGGTGATACTGAAGAAAGCATCGTTGGCGCAGGTGAAATGTCTGTACTTGTCGAGGATGATGATGCCTTCTACTGCGTATTTGAAAACGGCAGCGGCTTGCGCCAGCTCGTCCTGGATATGCCGGCTTTCAGTGATTTCCTGCAGTATGCCTACCGTTTGATGATGGCTGAGCGCGTTGTTGTGAAACGATTTGCCATACAGTTTGAACCAGTAGTCCTGTGCTGATTCCGTGGCAACGCGAAACTCGATTTCAGCTGTGCTGACTTCGTTTTTGCGCAGACTGTCGATGAAATCGTTGACCCGTGATTGATCATTTTTGTCGATTACGGCGAAGAAATGTTTCCAGCTGAGCAGGGGGTAAAGGTGTCCATCCGGGCTTTTGCCGAGATTGACTTCCTGAGTATCGCTGGTAATTTCCCATGTGCCCAAGTGGGCTGCTTCCAGTGCCAGACGAAAATGCTGTTCGTTCTTGCGGAACTGCGTGTCGCTGGCAAAGCGCTCCAGACTCACCTGGATCGCGATGTGCAGCTCCCGATCCGAAAAAGGCTTCAGCAGATAACCATACGGTTTGGTTGCGATAGCCCGGTTCAGGGTCTGCTGTTCCGAATAAGCGGTCAAATAAATGACCGGAATGCTGTGGGTTCGTTGCAACAATGCGGCTGTTTCGATACCGTCCAGACCGCCTTGGATGCGGATATCCATGAGAATGATATCGGGAGGATCCTGATTGATGAGTGCCAATGCCTTGTCACTGTCGGCTGCTAGTCCAGTGATCTGATAACCGAGCTTCATCAGGCGATTCTTCAGATCGGCCGCAACGATGCGTTCATCTTCGACGATCAATATCTTCATGCACTTGCTCATGATGATCATTCCGTTCGATTATCGGGCAACGGAAAGCAATCTGTTGATGCCGGAATCCGGGTTTTGCGAAGAGACAGCACGCCGAAATCCCGTGTCGGGGTATTCAACTGTCAGATAACAATTCACTTCATTCATCGTTGCGCTCGACATGTCAGGTAGTAATGTGAAAGGAATCAGCCGAGTGGCAACGCTATCATGAAAGGGGAAACAATTAACATCAGCAATGTCCTACAGACAAAGGTATAGTTCAGATGGGTAAAATTTGCCGGGTAGTGTTGCAAGACGTGTCGTTGAGATATTCATGTCTTGCCGGTTGTCTTGGGAACGAGTGTAAGGGGTCGATCAATCTTATTGATCTGTTTGTGTTTAATGTAACTGCCAAGTTTGTGATGAAAGGATTGAGTCATTTTTCAGATCGGGAACCGATCGCCGTGACGAACAGCGCATGGCGTCTAGCAGGCTGGTGTCTGGTGGGCTTGCTGCTTACGGGCTGTGCTCTGGGACCTGATTACCGGCGGCCAGAAATCGACATGGCCGAGCGTTTTCGCATGGCGGATACCGAGGGACAATCGATAGCCAATCTGCCCTGGTGGCAATTGCTTCGCGATGAAACGCTGCAGCAGTTGATTCATCTAGCCCTGAAAGAAAACAAGGATTTGCAGCAGGCCGTGGCCAGTGTGGAAGAGCTGCAGGCGAGGCTGAATGTCACCCTGATGGATTTTCTGCCCAACATGGATGTCAATGCCAATGCACCGGCGATGGGAACGCTGGGTGGGTTCCTGCGTCCCGGGTTTGCCACGCCATTCAATTATTACGGGCAGACTACCCTGAACTGGGAAATCGATATCTGGGGCAGGATACGCCGCTCCAATGAAGCAGCACGTGCGGATTTGCTGGCGCGTGAGGAAAATCGCCGCGCGATAGTCCTGACCTTGATCAGTGCGGTCGCGCAAGCCTATTTCGATTTGCTGCAACTGGATAGTCAGCGGGATATTGCGCATCGCGCCCTGGCATCCTGGCAGGAATCGGTCAACATTGCACAGGCCCAGCTCCAGGGTGGCATGATCTCCAGACTGGACTTTGATCAGTTCGCAGCCGAGCGTGCCAATGCTTCTGCCCGTGTGGCTGAGTTGGAGCGCAGGGTAGTGCAGAAGGAAAATGAAATCAGTGTGCTGCTGGGAAGGAAACCTTTGCCAATTGCACGTGGACATGCGCTGACGGGGCAATTGACGTTGCTGGAAGTGCCGGCAGGATTGCCATCCGAGTTACTGCAACGCCGTCCGGATATCCTGCAGGCAGAACAAAATCTGGCTGCAGCGACAGCCCGGATCGGTGTGGCCAAGGCGTCGCGTTTTCCCAAGCTGACGCTGACTGGTTTTCTCGGTGTGGCCAGCCCGGCCTTGTCCAATTTGTTGACTTCGGGTAGCGAGTTCGGTGTGGGTGGACTGGGATTGGCCGGACCGTTGCTGAATGCCAAAAGCCTTGGTTTCGAGCAGCGCGCAGCAGAAGCTCAGGCCAGGCAGGCACTGGCGCAATATGAACAGATCATCCTGCAGGCTTTCAGGGAAGTCGAGGATGCGCTGATTGCCATTCGCACAGCAGACGATCAGTTCAAGGCGCAACAACAGCAGGTTGCTGCATTGCAATCGGCGCTGCAGGTGGCCAATCTGCGTTATGAAGGGGGTGTTACCAGTTATGTTGACGTATTGCTGGCCAAACGCACCCTGTTCGATGCGGAATCGGCGCTGAGCGCTACACACCGTTTACATCTGGTGTCGGTCGTGCAGCTCTACAAGGCGCTGGGGGGCGGATGGGCACTCTAAGCCTCGTATCACGATCGGTGCGAAAGTTGGGTATCGGGTAGGTTGACTACGCAATGACTGTCAACTGGAATGGCCTTTCTCCGGATGTCAATGACCCATTAATTTATTGGAGGTTACTTTGAATCAGTATCGAATCGCAGTAGTGGTGGGCAGCTTGCGCAAGGATTCGTTGAATCGCAAGTTGGCTACGGCGCTGGCCAAACTCGCTCCAGCCGAATTTTCATTTCATCCTGTGCGCATCGATGACTTGCCGCTGTACGATCAGGATGACGACAATGCACAAATCGAATCGGTCAAACGACTCAAGCAGGACATCGTTTCTGCGCAAGGTTTGCTGTTTGTGACACCGGAATACAATCGCTCCATACCGGGTCTATTGAAGAACGCCATCGATCATGCTTCCCGGCCCTATGGGCAAAGCGTCTGGGCTGGTAAGCCTGCGGGCGTACTGGGGGTGTCGATCGGTGCGATGGGCACGGCCATGGCGCAGCAACATCTGCGCAATATTCTGGCTTATCTCGATGTGCCGACACTGGGGCAGCCCGAAGCTTTCATCCAGATGCGGGATGGATTGTTTGATGCCGAAGGGAATATCGGTGAGACCAGTCGCAATTTTCTGCAGAACTGGATGGGGCGCTATGTAGCCTGGGTGAGCAAGCATGCCTGCTGATCCGTACATGGACGAGCAGGAAAGCTGTGTGCTGATTCAATAGAAAAGAGGTATAGGGTCTGATGAATTCGATATTACGAATCCCACTTAATTGGATAGGTCTGACAGGGGGATGTTTGGGAATGGTGTTGTGGCTTGCCGGTTGTTCCGGTTCGTCGACTCCTCCTCCGGCGCCGCAAGCGCCACAGGTTGAGGTCATTACGGTGGCGCTGCAAACCATACAGGATGAGCCGGAATTTATCGGTCAGACCGAGGCTTTCCGTCCGGTGGAAATTCGCGCCCAGGTGAGCGGCATCATCAAGAAAGTGTATTTTACCGAGGGACGTAACATCAAAAAGGGCGACCGGCTGTATCTGATCGATCCTGTACCTTTCAAGGCGATTTATCTGAGCAGCAAGGCCAAGGTGGCACAGGCGCAGGCCAAGCTGGACCAGGCCAAGCAGGATCTGGCGCGCGTCAAGCCGCTCCTGGCACAACAGGCGGTCAGTAAAAAGAATGTCGACGATGCGCAAGCCGAAGTGCTGGCAGCCAAGGCGGCCCTGGAGGCTGCGCAGAACGAGCAGGTGAAAGCCAAGTTCGATCTGGACAATACCGTTATTACCGCACCGGTCAACGGACGCATTGGTCGCAGCCTGTATTACGAAGGGCGGCTGATCACAGCGCAGACCACATTGCTGGCGACCATCGATCAACTGGATCCGATGTATGTCAATGTCAGCGTTCCCGAAAGCTATTTATTGCGGCGTCGCCGTGAGCTGGCAGAGCACAAGGTGCAACGCCCCGACATTTTTCAGTTGCGCGGCGTGATGACATTTACGGATGGCAGTGTGTATCCGCAGGAAGGCGTGCTGGATTTTGCCGACGTGGCGCTACGCCCGGAAACCGGTACATTGCAGGGACGGTTTGTGTTTCCGAATCCCGAAGGCAGTTTTTCACCGGGACAATCGTATTTTTACCCCGGGCAGTTCGTCAAGGTTCGCATCCGGGGCTATATCCGCAATGATGCCATTCTGATACCGCAGCGTGCGGTGCAGCAGGGACCCAGCGGCTCGTTCGTGTTCGTCATCGGTCAGGACAACAAGGCGGAATTGCGCGCGATCCGTGCGAGTATGTGGCGGGGCAAGGAATGGCTCATCGAGGAAGGCTTACAGGCCGGGGAACGGGTCGTAGTCGAGGGATTTTTCCGTATTCTGCCCGGTGTTCAGGTGACGGCCATTCCATCGCAGGCTGAAAAAGTTGCGCAGCCTCCTGCTGCCGAGCAAGCCGATATGCAGGGTGCGCCATGAAATCGCATTTTTTCATCGATCGCCCCATTTTTGCTTCGGTCCTGTCGATCATGATCGTCGTGATCGGTCTGGTAGCGCTGAACAAACTGCCCATTGCGCAATTTCCGCAAATCACGCCGCCGATGGTGCAGATCGACGCCGATTATCCCGGTGCCAGTGCCGAGGTAGTTGCGGAAGCCGTCGCACGTCCGATCGAGGTGCAGTTGCCGGGTATCGATAACCTGTTGTATTACGAATCGACCAGTACCAACGATGGCCACATGACGATGAAGCTGACGTTCGAGATTGGTACCGACATCGATATTGCGCAGGTGCAGACACAGAATCGCCAGCGTCTTGCGGAACCGCAATTGCCGACGGAAGTGGTGCGTCAGGGCATCACGGTGAAAAAGACTTCACCGGATTTGCTGGCGGTGGTGGCGCTCAGTTCGACCGACCCGAAGCATGACAACGTATTTCTGTCGAATTACGCCTTGCTGCGCATACTCGATAATGTCAAACGCCTTCCCGGAGTGGGTGATGCCATCATTTTTGGCGGGCAGAATTATTCCATGCGGTTGATTCTGGACCCGGTGCGCATGGCGCAACTGAACTTGACACCAACCGAAATTGCCGCGGTGGTTCGCGAACAGAACCGCGATTTTCCAGCGGGACGAATAGGCCGTGAACCGACACCGCACGGCACCGAGCTGACCATACCGGTGATTACGCACGGTCGCATGAGCGAGGTCAAGGAATTCGAGGACATGATCATCCGTGCCTATCCGGATGGCTCCATGGTGCGCATGCGCGATGTGGCGAAAGTCGAACTGGGCGCGCAATCGTATGATCTGCAGGGACGCTGGAATGGTAAGCCCAATACTTTCCTGCTGACATTTCTGGCACCGGGCGCCAATGCGCTGGATACCGTTCGACTGGTGCGCAATGAAATGGACAAGTTGAGCAAGGCCTTCCCGGCCGGTGTTTCGTATGATATTCCGTATGACACCACCAAGTTCATCGATGTGTCGATCCGGGAGGTGGTGAAGACGTTGGCCGAGGCCATGCTACTGGTCATTTTGGTGGTGTTCGTTTTTTTGCAGAGCTGGCGGGCAACATTGATTCCGGCCATTGCCGTGCCCATTTCGCTGATTGGTACACTGGCGGGTATGGAAGCGCTGGGGTTTTCGATCAATACGCTGACCTTGTTCGGTATGGTGCTGGCCATCGGTATCGTCGTCGATGATGCCATTGTCGTGGTGGAAAATGTAGAACGGCATATGACGCAGGATGGTTTGTCACCCAAGGATGCAGCCAAAAAGGCCATGGATGAGGTGACCGGGCCGGTGATTGCCATCGTGTTGGTATTGGCAGCGGTATTTGTGCCGGTTGCGTTTCTGGGAGGCATCACAGGCGAGCTCTACAAGCAGTTTGCCATTACCATTGCTTTGTCGGTGGCCATTTCCGGATTCGTGGCGCTCACTCTGAGTCCGGCATTGTGTGCATTGGTGCTGAAACCTGGACATGGTGCTCCCAAGCGTCATTGGCAGGTGTTCAACCGATTTTTTGACTGGACGCAGGCACGCTATGTCGGCATGGTCGGGGGCTTGATCCAGCGATCCAGAATGGTGTTCATTTTATTTGTCTCCCTGCTGATCATGGTGTGGGGATTGTTCACGATAATACCCGACAGTTTCTTGCCGGAAGAAGATCAGGGCTATTTCATTACCGTCATTCAATTGCCCGATGGTGCTTCGATGGCGCGTACCATCAAAGTGCTGGAGCAGGTGGAGGGGTACTTTCAGTCTTTGTCTTCGGTACATTCCACGGATACGCTGGCGGGACAGAATTTCGTTTTCGGCACGCGTGGTACGAATCAGGCGACGATGTTCATTCCACTGCATCATTGGGATGAGCGTCAGCATCCTGCCGAGCGGGTGCAGGCCATGATCGGCGCCGCTTTTCAGGAATTTGCCAAGATTCCGGAAGCCTTGATTCTGGCTTTCAACGCGCCGTCTATCAGTGGTCTGGGGTCGACGGGTGGTTTTTCGGCACAACTGCAGGATCCCGGTGGCGGGGATTTTTCCCAGTTTGCTGCAGTAGCACAGGAATTCTCGGCGAAGGCAATGGAGCATCCGGCGATCGCGGTGGCCAATACCAATTTTCGCGTGAGCGCACCTCGGGTGTATGCAACGGTTGATCGTGAGCGTGCCAAGGCGCTCGGCATACCGATTTCCGAAGTGTTTGACACCATGCAGGCATATTTCGGCAATCTGTACGTCAATGATTTCGTCAAATACGGACGGATTTACCGTGTGCAGACCGAGGCGCTACCAGAATACCGGTCCAATCCGGATGACATCAGCAAGATTTATGTGCGTGCCCGCAGCGGTTCGTCGCAAGCCATGATACCGCTGGATGCGGTGGTGAGAACGGAGTTCAACAGTGGTCCGGACCCGGTGACGCATTTCAACGGTTTCAATTCTGCGCTGATTCTGGGCAGCGCGGCGCCTGGGTACAGTTCCGGGCAGGCACTGGCAGCGTTGGAGCAGGTTGCCAATGAAGTGTTGGTGCCGAAGGGCTACAGCATCGACTGGAGCGGCATTTCACTGCAGGAGCGCAAGGCCAGCGGGCAGTCGGCTTTTGTGTTTGCGTTTGCGTTGCTGATGGTGTTTCTGGTGCTGGCGGCTTTGTACGAGAGCTGGGCTATTCCGTTTGCGGTGATTTTGGCGATTCCATTCGGCATTCTGGGGGCTTTTGTAGCGATCTGGCTGCGCGAACTGACCAACGACATTTATTTCCAGATTGGACTGGTGACGCTGATCGGTCTGGCAGCCAAGAACGCGATCCTGATCGTTGAATTCGCCAATCAGCGCCATGCTGCCGGCATGCCGCTGGTGGATGCGGCGCTGACTGCGGCACGCTTGCGTTTCAGGCCAATCATCATGACCTCGATGGCGTTCATATTGGGAACGTTGCCGTTGGTGATGGCGTCTGGTGCCGGTGCAGCCAGCCGTCATTCCATCGGAACGGGCGTTTTTGGGGGCATGCTGGCGGCGACTTTTTTGGCGATCTTCTTCGTGCCGTATTTCTTTGTTTTAATTGGCAAGATCGCGCAGCGCGGCAAGGATTCGCCGCATTCTCCGCAACCAGAGCCTGCTGTAACTGAAACAACGACAAAAAATGATGATCCTACGCCGCCGCTGAAATTATGATGGTTTATAACCCGCACCGGCAAGAATGCGCTGCACCAGGTCTGATGTAGAAATACCCGGTGTGTAATCCAGTTCGTGAATCATGGTCGCCGGCAAATCCGCGCATAAGGCAAGTTTGTCCTGTCGTTCCTGATCACTGGCACTGGCGAAGGTATAAATGTCGAAGCCATGTTGCTGCATATACGTGCGCGTTACTTGCGATGGGGTTTCGGTGAGTACGGCATCGACATGCTGGCAAGCCGAAACCACGGCAGCACGCTCCATCTGAGTCATGACCGGTAGTTTTCCCTTGTTTTCCACCACGCGTTCATCCGATACCACGCAAACCGTCAAGTGTGTGCCAAGCGCACGGGCCTCTCGCAGGAAGTTGACATGCCCTTCGTGAAACAGATCGGCCACCATGCGCGTATATACGCGTTTCTGCCGCTGATTGCGCGGCCATACGGGCATGTCCCGGTTGAGACGGGTGATTGCGCGTTCGAGCCATTGGCGGCTGCGTAGCGCCAGGACATCGTCGGGATCTTTCAATGCGATCTGATGGGCATAGCACCAGGCCTTGGGCAGGTCGCCGGTTAACCAGCGTTGAATCAACCGGTGATAGGCATAGCAGCGTATCAACAAGGTGAATTTCTGCTGGTTCAATGCCGAGACCACGGTATCCCAGTGCGGATTTGGCGTGCGCCAGTCACCATAGAATGCAGTCAGGATTCTCTCGGGTTGTTTTGGAAACCAGACATCGCCATGGGCTGTTTGTTTCCGGATCAGATCGAATTGTGGAAAAATGGATACGCGCTGATATTCGTCGGGATGATCCGGTAACCAGAAGCCGCCCAGTATTTGCTTGTCCTTAGCCTGCAAACCACAGACATCGAGTGTGATTCCCAACTCCGAATGAATGTAATCGCGGAAATTGCTGTAATCGATGTGCATGGTTGTTCTGACCCAGCCTAGCTTTTCCAGTTCGGCGTAACAGGTAGGCAGGGAAGTTGTCCACACCGCAATGTCTAGATCCTTGTCGAAATCCAGCAATCGCTCGTGACGCACCAGACCCAGCAAGGTACCGGCAAACGGAAAAGCTTGGACGCCAGCTTGCTCCAGCGCAGCACAGGTTGCCCAGAGCAGTTCTTCTGCTTTACCCGAGACAAACAGGTTGTTGTCGATGGGCTCGAATTCCGGCAGTTTGCGCTGAGGTGGGATTTTGCCGGATTTGGCCAGTGCCAAGAGATGTTCCAAGGCTGTCATGTAATGAATGTAGGCACTAGGTAGATCCAATGTTATCGAACAGGCCATTCCCCAAGTGTGCGCCCAGTAAGCCTTGCGAAAATCATCCGATGCATGTTGATAGAATTTCTCTGCATCGGTTAAAACTGCATTGGCTTGGTTGGTTCGTAATGCCACGGAACACCACAGCTTTGCCACCTGATGGGATAGAGGATGCTGATTTCTGAGTGGCTTCAGAATCTCGTTTGCCTTTGTATATTGTCCCTTTGTAATCAAGGCTTGTACTTGCTCCAGTAGTAAATCCAGTTCTTCTGTCATGATGATTCAAGTCGAAAATAATTTTGCTTGGTATTTTACTCATTGTTGCCTATAATGGGAATAATTCTCATTTGATGTGAATGGGGTGTCAGTTAGTTTGATCGATTTGTTTATCAATTTAGTATTTTTAGGAGGAGATTTAGATGGCTACAACAAAAGTAACGCGCCCAAGTCAGGGATCTTCAACATTCGATAGTATTGATGGAATTTCTTTTCCAGGTCTCGGTTCAGGAGGATTTGGGCCCAATGATTTTTTGATTGTTGGCGATGATGCCGATAATTTTGATTTGATCGGCGAGATCGGCCACGACGAAATCGAAGGCGAAGCCGGCAACGATAGATTATTAGGTGGAGATGGTAATGACACCTTGGAAGGCGATGCCGGTGATGATGATCTGGATGGACAAGCGGGTACAGATATCCTCCGTGGTGGTGACGGCAACGATATTTTGAGAGCAGGTGATGGTCACGATCTGATGACGGGTGGTGCGGGTAGTGACACCTTCGGTTTTTACGGCGTTGGTATTTATCACGTCAACGATTTCACAATTGGTGAAGACCGTTTCTTTTTCGATGCCGAAAAGATTGGTGTCGATAATGTTGTGGATCTCGTTGGTGCAATTACTGATGTGGCTACAACAGTGAATGGAGTGAATGTCATTTTTGGTGGAGGTATTGCCTCCATTGAATTAGTCGGTATGACCAATCTGGACAGTATCACTGCGGAAATGGTCGTATTCAGTCTGGGTTGATCGGATTGTAGGTTTTAATCCGCTTAATTTGTATCAGAGGTAGTTGCTAACGCCGGACCGTTTTTGTGGTTGTGGTGTTAGTGGCTGTCCCCGTTGTTGTTGTGTTCTGCATTGCCTGTTTTACCGTGACCCCGAATCAAATAGTCTACCGACTGCATTTCCATCAGGCGAGATAACGTTCGTTCAAATTCAAATTCCAGGCTGTGACCGGCATACAATTGTTGCAAGGGTACCGCGGCTGAACACAGGAATTTGACGCCATAATCATACAGTGCGTCGATCAGGGTCATGAAGCGTCTGGCTGCGTCCCGTTTTTCATCTATCAATTGTGGAATCGCCACGACAATGATGGTATGGTAATTGCGGGCGATGGCCAGATATTCTGCGGCTCCCAGCGGGTTTTCGCATAATCGCTTGAACGAGAATACGGCAACGCCTCGTGCCGATTTAGGTACAAACAGCATGCGCCCCTGCACCCGTAATTCGGCAGTGGGTACCTTGGCACGGTCTTCGATTCTGCGGTCCGTCAAACGGAAAAATGTTGCGGACAGTTGCGCCGTGGTTTCCTCGTCAACTGGGTGATAATACGTTTCGGCGCCTCGCAGCCGGTTGTAACGGTAATCTGTGGGGCCCATCAGCGGGATTGCTTCAAGTTTTTCCATGAGCAACGCAATAAAAGGCAAAAAGCGCTGACGATTCAACCCATTCTTGTATAGCTCCTCGGGAGGGCGGTTGGAAGTTGCGACGACCACGACACCACGTGACAACAGGTCGTCAAACAATCGTGTCAGTACCATGGCATCGGCGATGTCGGTAACTTCAAGCTCGTCAAAACACAATAATGTTGCTTCGGTAGCGATCTGCAGTGCAATAGCCGGTATTGGATCCTCGCTGTCGGATTTATGGTTCTGCTGTCGTTTTCGTGCGGCCTGATCGTGCTGCCATCGCAATCGTGCATGGACATCCAGCATGAATTCATGGAAATGTACCCGCCGTTTGGAAGCAATGGGGGCGAGGGAGAAAAATAGATCCATCAGCATTGATTTGCCCCGACCCACACCACCATAAAGATAAATCCCTCTAGGAGCTGGCGGCTGGTTACGTCCCAGTTTTTGCAACAAACCGGAGGTCATACGGGTGAACCAACCGTACTCATTGCCGGTAATGACCGGATAGTCGATCAATTCCTGATACAGGCGTTGCAATGCCGCTACGGCATGCACCTGATCCGGGTCAGGCTTGATCTCGCCGGCTTCGATGAGCGACTGGTAAGTTGCTTCAGGGCCGGGTTGAAAAGACATGGTAACCAGAAATCATGGCGCTGGGGTTTCGGTACGCTGGTCGAATCGTGCCTGACCGGCGAGCCAGACCAGAATCAGGACCGGCATTCCCAAGAGTGCCGTAGCGATAAAAAAGGGCTCGTAACCATAGGCATCGACAAACTGGCCGCTGAAGCCGGCTATAAATTTGGGTAACAACAGCATGACCGAGCTGAACAGCGCATACTGAGTGGCTGAATAGGCGGAGTTGGTCAGACCGGATAAATAGGCGATGAAGGCACTGGAGGCAATTCCGGCGGAAAGGTTGTCGGCCGAAATGGTGAAAATCAAAGCATCGACATCGTGACCTTGTCCCGCCAGCCAGACAAATAATAGATTGGTAATGGCCGACAGCACCGCGCCAAGAAACAGGGTGCGCATGATGCCGATTTTCAGTGTCAGAATACCACCGATGGCCGCGCCGGCAATGGTCATCAGTACGCCATAGACTTTGGAAATGGCGGCGACTTCGTCTTTGCTGTACCCCATGTCGACATAGAACGGATTGCTCATAACTCCCATGACTACGTCTGAAATGCGATAAATGGCGATCAGTCCCAGAATCAGCAAGGCTTGCCGCCCATGCCGGATGATGAAGTCGCGAAAGGGTGCAATCAATGCACCGTACAGCCAGACCAGAAAGCGCCGGAGTAGCGGATGCAGCGGCCATTGCGCAATCGCCGTTTGAGCGATCTGCTCGTTTTCGGATGACAATCGATCGTAGGCCACGTCCGGTTCGCTTATCAGTACAGTCGTGACGATGCCAATGCTCATGCTCAATGCCATGATCAGATAGGCCACGCGCCACGGCGCATGTTCATAGGTGATATCCGAGACATCCATTGCAGCCGCTATCCACAGCACACCTGCCGAAGCGAGAATCATGGCCATGCGGTACCCGGCCTGATAGGTTGCAGCCATGGCCCCCTGCAGTTCGACTGCCACGGCTTCGATACGATAGGCATCCAGTGCAATGTCCTGAGTGGCTGAAGCAAATGCTACCGCAAGTGCAAAAAAAACCAGCTGTGCCAAATTCAGCTGCGGATCGGTCATAGCCATACCGATCAAAGCGATGGTGATGACTATTTGCGACAACAGTAGCCAGGCGCGCCGCCGTCCCAACAACCGCGTGAGCAGCGGTAGCGGCAGGCGGTCCACCAGTGGGGACCACATCCACTTGACGCTATATGCCAGACCGATCCAACTCAGGTGTCCGATCGTTGTCCGATCGATACCGGCCTCGCGTAGCCAGAAAGATAATGTGCCCATGATCAGCAATAGGGGCAACCCTGCGGAAAAACCGAGCGTCAGCATCCCCAGTACACGCGGATGTGTGTAGACCCGCAGGGCTTGCAGCCAGCTGGATGGCAGGGAAGATGTCATAGGGTATGGTCGTAGTCGATCAGGAGTGGCGCATGATCGGAAAAACGTTCGGTTTTGTAGATGGAGGCGTGTTGCGCTTTTTGTGCCATGGTAGGTGTGGCAATCTGGTAATCGATGCGCCATCCCACATTCTTGGCCCAGGCCTGGCCACGGTTCGACCACCAGGTGTATTGTTCGGGATCGGGGTTGAGGCGACGGAATACATCGACAAAACCGATTTCATCGAGAACCTGGCTCAACCAGGCTCGTTCCTCGGGGAGGAAACCGGAGTTTTTCTGATTGGAACGCCAGTTCTTCAGGTCGATTTCTTTGTGCGCAATATTCCAGTCCCCGCACAAAATGATTTCTCGGCCGCTGGCTATCAACATTTGCAGGACAGGGAAGAATTTTTCCATGAAAAAGAATTTTGCTGCCTGACGATGTTCACCACTGGAACCGGAAGGGAGATACAGGGAGATGATGCTCAGTTCGTCGAAGTCGATCTGGATGAAACGGCCTTCGGCATCAATTTCGGTAATACCTACGCCTTCGATGACCTTGTCCGGTTGCTTGCGGCAATAGATCCCAACGCCGCTATAGCCTTTCTGGACTGCACAGTGAAAGTATCCGCGATATCCATCGGGGGTCAGCATAGTCTGGGAAAAATCGGGTAGCTGCGCCTTGAGTTCCTGCACGCAAACGACATCCGCAGTTTGCTTGTCCAGCCATTCAAAAAAGCCTTTTTTTGCAGCTGCACGTATGCCATTCAGGTTCAGGGTTATAATTTGCATTTTTTCGATCGTTTTCAGAAATGTCCGACTACCGGCAAGCATTCATCCAGTTCGCCATCGAGCGCAAAGTATTGTGCTTTGGTGAATTCAAGACCAAGGCAGGGCGCATGTCACCCTATTTTTTCAACGCAGGTTTGTTCAACGATGGCGATGCACTACGCAAACTCGGGCAATTTTACGCCAAAGCGATGCTGGATGCAGCGCTTCCGTTCGATATGCTGTTCGGTCCTGCCTACAAGGGTATCCCCCTGGTCAGCACGATTGCCATCGCATTGGCCGAATCGGGACATAACTATCCTTTCAGTTTCAATCGCAAGGAAGTCAAGGATCACGGCGAAGGGGGCGTACTGGTGGGAGCGCCCATGCAGGGGCGTGTGCTGATCGTCGATGATGTCATTTCTGCGGGCACTTCGGTACGCGAATCCGTGACACTGATCCAATCTGCCGGTGCGATGCCTGCGGGTGTTGTCATTGCGTTAGACCGGATGGAGCGTGGCAGCGGTCAGTTATCGGCTGTGCAAGAAGTACAACAGGTTCACGGCATGACGGTAACGTCGATCATCAATTTGAATGATCTGGTCGAGTATTTGCATAATCACCAGGAACTCGCTCAATATCTGCATGCAGTGCAACGGTATCGGGAGCAGTATGGGGTGAGCTGAGATAACGATCGACAGTGCAGCAGCCGGGTCTCAGTCAGTTTTGCCAGCTTTGCGTGCAACGATGGCAAGGCACCAGGAAATGGGCCAGACGACTCCATGCTCGGGGTCGTTTTCACGATATATCTTGATGCCGCCATCAAAACCGCTGGATTCGAGCATGCCGATCAGGCTGGCTTCAGAAAACATGCGCATGAACAGGGTGAATCCATCGCCACCATGAAAGACCAGATTATCGTAGATCTGTTCCGTGCCATTCTTTGTGCGATTGTATAAAAACGTTTTGCCCCCGGTGTTGATGAATCGGTACTCGTGCAGATCGGGGTAGAATTCTTCGTGCTCACCGTCTGGTTTGTAGGGTACGGTCAATACTAGAAATCCACCTGGCTTGAGCATTCTGGCCATGTTGGCAAAAGCCTTGTCGATGTCCGTCGGTACATGTTCCATGACATCGCTGGAGATCAGGAAATCGTATTGTCCGAATTCGGATTCGGCTACATTGAGAATGTCGAGTCTGGGTTTCTGATGATAAAAAGTGTTCTGGTAATCAAATAGCTTGGACAGTGGCTTGGCATAACCTTTCCAGTCGCTCATGCCGGCACCTCGGATCGACCGGTTAGCCGGGGCCGAAGGTAATGACAGGCTTTGACCATAAATCTCCGATGTCAGGGCTTGTATCACTGAACGCATGCGCAAGCTCGATCCACAATGGATGCAGGAGCTGGCTTCGCGATCGGTGACGAGATTAAGTGCGATATTGGTGTTGGACCCACCGCAAATATTGCAGCAAAAACTCAGGCGTGGTTCCTCGGCTTGCTGAGCATTGGGTGGTGCCAGCGGGGGATCGAGTCGTTCCAGTTCGAAGTGATAATTGGGTGAGGTTTCCGTGACTCGCGGGACTGCACTGTGTGTGGTTCCATTGGGTTTGATCAGGACTACCGGCAGATGCAGGCGATCCAGTTCAAACCAGCTTTGTCGGCTGTTGCCGGATGGGATGGTTGTATTCGGATTCGATGCGACGAATTGATGTCGTTGCGACTTTCCAGTCATCAACTGGAATACTCGGTTAAACAGGTTTCTCATCATTGGTGTTGGTATCCGGTTGGTTTCAAGTAAAAGGACTTCTTCGCATCAACTCGTTTTTTGCACTGTGCCGCACAAGCCAACAACCTTTGATTGCCCAGTGGGCACCTGCATAGCTTGTTCCAGTCTTTCCCGCTTCTCCGGTGGTAACTGTGCCAGAGCATCGGCAGGAATCAGGTTACCCGATTGGGTTGTCACATGTCTCGATACATATGTGCAATCCCATTGCCGCTATCGGCGAAGAATTTCTTAACTCGGACAGGATGACCTTCAGTGAAGTCCAAATAGGCGTAGCGAGTGACTGGCGATCGGCAGGTAGAGGTATCCGGTCATGTCGTTTGTCCATTTTTCGCTCTTAGGGGGAATGCTTCACAGGCAACGAGTTGAGTTAACCACACAATCGACGGATCGACAAGAGTTGAATCATTGTTGAGCTATTCGACAAAGTAGTCAGGAAACAGCCCATGCATGAGTTAAAGTTGTTACTGCGGCGAGTGGCCCGTTGTCACTACAGTGACTACCTGCAAGATAAGCAAATATTAAATGACGGTGACGGGACAATTGTCCTTGCCGCAGAGCGAATCAAACAGGAAGAATGTTGCATGTCGGATTAACCGCCCCAGAAGCGGACGCGTCCGGTATCCAGATGTACAAAATCCGAACCCGGGTAATAACCTACTCCTCCCATTTGCATGGATAGAGCCGCAGCACGTAAATCAAACAGGCGACGACCTGGCAGACGCACATCGATGGCCTTGCCAATGGTGTGCAGGCTGGCCTTGGCTACGCCGTTACTGCGTGCAGCAAGCATTTCGTTGGACGCCGGTGAGCGGTAGGCCGAGATGACATGAAATTCCTGGCGTGTACCGAGGCGGCGTTGTAGCAAATGCAGCAGATCGAACAATTCAGGATCGATGGTGAAACGGTCTCCGGTTCGATGATCGCGTAGCACATGATTGATGGCGCGCAATCCTTCCGGAACATAGCGTCCGTTGGCCCAGTATGTGGCTTGCGTGCGTTCGCCGGTGTGCAGATTCAGGAATCCGAGTTTCTTTTCATAGGACTGCTTGATCGCTGCATGAACGGACGGCGCAACCATGGGCAATGCCAGCAGGCTGCATGCACTGATTCCAGCTTTTAAAAAATGGCGACGACTATGAAGGGTATGAGGGTGTGATGGCGAAGATTGATTTTGATCCGAGTGATTGTTTATCAGCATCGTCTGTGATTCTCCGGTAAGTTGTGTATCGTTTGCGGCTTTCTACCAGCCGGCGTAGCGTAAGGCGCGAGAATCGCGGCCATAGATATCGGTTGAGAAATGGACTGTCTCCTGCTCATCAGCCCAGGCCGTAATATACACCAAGTAAACCGGGAGTTGTCTAGGTAAATGCTTGGTGATGGTTTTGCCGCTGTCCAGCTGCGTGACGAATTCTGTCGACAGGCTGGTTTCACCCAGCGTGAAAGCAGCTAGGTCGAGTGGTTTTTCCAGACGGATGCAGCCTGAGCTGAAAGTCCGGACATCTTTTTGGAACAATGACTTGGACGGCGTGTCGTGTAAATAGATGTTGAAAGGATTGGGTAGCATGAATTTGATTTTGCCCAAGGCGTTGTGGTCACCGGGGTCTTGCCTCAGCACATAAGGGAAGCCCTGCTTGATGGCATTCCAGTTGATGGTGGCGGGATCCAGTGGCTTGGCGTCATGGCGTTGTGCAGGGTAGACTTTGATGTTCGAGGAGCTGAAGAAGCTTGGATCCCTTTGCTGCTTGGGTAGCAGATCCTTGCGGGCAATACTCGCAGGAACATTCCAGTAGGGATTCATGATCAGATGCGTCAAGGCACTGTTGAAACTCGGTGTCGAGCGGTAATCGCGACCCACAATGATGCGCATGCTGAGTACGGGTTCATTCTCCTGCATGGCTGTGAGACGGAAACCGGCGGTGTTGACGAGCAGGTAGCGTGTTCCCAGGTTGCGTGGAAGCCAGCGTAGCCGCTCCATGTTGATGCGCAATTGGCGAATTTTCCATGCGAACGGTGTATTCAAGGCATTCAGGGTATGTTCGCCGATGACGCCGTCAGGATTGAGTCCATGTTGAATCTGAAAAGCCTTGATGGCATTTACCAGCGGTGTGTCGTACTGTTGACTATTGCTGCGTGGTAGCTTGTATGCGGCAATGTCTTCGACAGCATGGACTTGTGCCATGCGCTGACGAATCAGTGGTATGGCGGCGTGGGTGGAATTGGGACGTATCAGAGGGGTGTCGGGAATACGCACCCAGTCTGATTGTTTGTCACTCAAATTTCGGTATCGGCGCAATGTTTGTTTGAGTCGCTGATAACTTGCCGACTGCGGTGGCAAGGCCGAGAATGCCTGTTCCAGCCTGTTATTTTTGATGGCTTCGTCAAGAAATGATACGGCGTCAAATGCTGGTTGCTGGATATGCCAGTCAGGATCGGCGGCGGCAGCCACAAATCGTCCATGCGCAAGATCCCCAGCCAGCGTCATCAACGCATGCGTGGTGCGTAGCTCCAGTTCGGCAGCAGCTGAGATCGACTGTTGGGATGACTGTTGAAGTTGTCGCAGTCGTGGCAATTGATAATCTTGACTGTCTAGGCCTTCGGTTTCGGCATTCGCAATGAAGCCGAGCGCCAGTTCGATCCGGGGTGAATCAGATTCGGCGGTTAGCCAAATGGGTTGATCATTCCGAGCAGCATACAGACGCTGTAAATCTTCCTCGGCAGATTTTTTGAGGGCGAGCGAAGAGGGATTGGATAACAGTCGCTTGATTTCGTCGGAATCCAGTTTCGAAGCAAGGGATAGAGTGGTTATGCTCATTAAATGCAGGCAACCAAGCAACTGCATAATCAGTACAAAATGAATGGGTTGACGATTCATCGTGGCGTGGATCCTTGCTGTAACCAGTTTCATCGGAAAGTAGCGGATTCTAACATCAATGTGTTACCCTGCTTAAACTGACTAAAATCCATATTTACCAGCCAATTCTTCATTTACGTATTACTTTTGTTTGGATTCGGGGTAAAAAATTGCTGGGTGTTACGTCGGGATATTTGACTAGCGGCCTGAGTTTCCGTATATTTCACGCGAGTTTGGTAGTGGCATTCAATTAGTCCGCTGAATCGAATAGGTGAATAACGATGACTCAACAGTATGTGCAACATCTGCTCGATTTCATCGATAAGAGTCCAAGTCCTTGGCATACAGTGGATTCGATTGAAAAAGCAATTCAGACCTTCGGATTTACCCAGCTTGACGAATCTTCAAAATGGCAGCTGCAGGCCGGTGGCCGGTACTATGTAGTTCGTGACGATTCCTCGATTATATTATTTGTGATCGGTAACAGAGTCCCTGCTGAATCCGGATTCAGAATTGTGGGGGCACATACTGATTCGCCGGGGTTTCGCATTCGGCCCAATGGAGCTACCGTCAGTGACGGCATGGCCCGACTGGGTGTCGAGATTTACGGTGGACCGATCCTCGCGACGTTTACCGATCGTGATTTAAGTTTGGCCGGGCGCATCAGTTTTTTCGATTCCGGCAAAAAATTATCACATAGACTGGTGCGTTTCGATAAGCCAATACTGCGGTTGCCCAATCTGGCGATTCACATGAATCGCGGTGTCAACGAAGATGGCTTGAAGCTGCATAAACAGAATGAACTGCCATTGCTGTTTGCGCAGTTGGCTAGCGAACAATTGCCAAAACCCTATTTTCTCGAACTGCTAGCGCAGGTTGCTGGGATAGACGCAGCACAACTATTATCCTGGGACTTAGCAGTTTACGATACTCAAAAAGGCGCATTCTGGGGAGCAAATCAGGAGTTTTATGCCGATAGCCAGATCGATAATCTGGCTTCCTGTCATGCCGCATTGCAAGCCTTGCTAGATAAGACTGTGCTGGAGTCAGCACAGCGTACGCTCGTTTGCGCGTTTTTCGATCATGAGGAAATCGGCAGTGAGAGCCATATTGGTGCGGGCGGCAGTTTTCTGACTGATGTTCTGCAGCGTATCGATATGGCGACAGCTACAGAGCGTGAAGATCATGCGCGTGCATTGGCTCAAAGTTTCTTGATCAGTGCCGATATGGCACATGCCTATCAACCGAATTTTCCTGCGGCATATGACGCGGATCACCGGGTATACGTCAACCAGGGGCCGGTGATCAAATCTAATGCTAATCGACGTTATAGTTCAGAAAGCGTGTCCATTGCGCGTTTTATCCAATGGTGCGAAGAAGTAGGTGTTCCTCACCAGCGCTACTCGCACCGCAGTGATTTGCCGTGTGGCAGTACGATCGGGCCCATAGCATCGGCAAAGCTTGGTATTCGTGGTGTCGATGTGGGTTGTCCGATGTGGGCAATGCATAGTGTTCGCGAAAGTGCCGGTGTATTGGACCATGAGTATATGATCAGGGTATTGAAGCGGTTTTTTAGTGATTAAGGGTCGTGTCGTACATTGTTCCTGTGGCTTTTCTGTGGACAAACTGTACGAGGATCGGGAGGTTTTGCAGATTTTTCGTGTCCATCATTTGATTGTTATGTCTTTCTAAATATCTTAATTATTTTTTATGAATATTCTCACTTACGATATTGAAGATTGGTTTCATTTGCTTGATATTGATTCAACCGCTACAGAAGCTGAGTGGGGGAATTTTAAACCCCGGATTCATGCCAATGTAGAGCGATTGCTGGAACTGACTTTGCGTCATCAACATCCTGCAACTTTCTTTTGTCTGGGCTGGGTGGCTCAACACTATCCAGAAATTATCCGGCGAATCGATGAGTTGGGTTTTGAAGTGGCATCGCACTCTCATATGCATCAATTGGTTTATCAGCAAACACCCCAGCAATTTCTTGAAGATCTCAAACGTTCGATTTATACCCTCGAAGATATAACCGGTAAAAAGATTAAAACCTATCGCGCTCCGGGTTTCTCGATCATGAGAGGGAATGCTTGGGCCATTGAAGCACTGTTGGAATGTGGAATAGAAAGAGACAGCTCAATTTTTCCTGCGGAAAGAGGGCATGGTGGCTATGACAATTTCGGAAGAGCGGAACCCTCCTTACTAAACTGCTCGACGGGAAAGATCAAGGAATTTCCGATCAATCTTGGGAAATTCATGGGGAAAACATTCGTTTTCTCTGGTGGAGGTTATTTTAGGCTAATGCCATTCTCGGTCATTCAAAGTTTGACGGAACGCGCCGATTATGTGATGACGTATTTCCATCCGAGAGATTTTGATTCTGAACAACCGGTTCTGGATCTGCCAATTTCTCGGAAATTTAAGTCATATGTCGGTTTGAAAGGCGCATATAAAAAACTGGATCAATGGTTAGGACAAAATAAGTTTATCGACATCGCGACTGCGGATCAGCTTGTAAACTGGGATAAAGCTCAACGTGTTGAAATGTCATCTCACTGACATGGAAACAATTTAGCTTTTCTTGTTTGTTTTGAATTTTCTCATTGAATAAAAATCAGCTTAGCTCTGCTTTTATTTTTTTGAATCTGCTGGAAAATGCAGAATTAGGGAAATTAGACCGGAAGCTGCACGTACACTTTTAACTAGACTTTGTTTTGAAAGCAATTTTCAATTTTTTACTCTTTACAAGGCTCTTTACTAGTCGAAACTCGTTATGAATGAAATATCAGTCGAATTGCTCGGGTTAATATTCTGGATGACACTTTTTCTGTCTGCATTGCTCATTCCAGTTGCCATTAAAATAGCGAAAAGGGTTGGTGCGATGGATATCCCCAAGCATCGCAGCATGCACAGTGAGCCTAAGCCGCGATTGGGTGGTTTGGCCATATCCGTTAGTCTGGCAATCATCTGTCTGTTTTTTCTTCCGTTTGATACCACTACTATTGCTTTTATGTCCGGCTTCTTTGTCATAGCAGTGACGGGCATTGTGGACGACATAAAACAAATTTCACCCTATTGGAAATTTTTCGGTCAGATTTTGGCGGCTTTGGTTTTTGTGTATCTGAGTGGTATGCAAGTAGAGCAGGTTGGCGATATTTTTGGTTTGGGCGAGATCAATTTGGGGCCAATGGCGTTTCTTGTCACGGTGTTTTTTTCTGTCGGCATGATTAATGCACTCAATTTTGCAGATGGCCTGGATAGCTTGGCTGGTGGAATTTCAGCAATAGCATTGATATTTTTGGGTTATTTTGCATGGAGTGCGGGTCAAATCTGGTTGCTGGTGATCGCAGTATCGTTATTGGGTGGGATTCTGGGTTTTTTACGGTTCAATAGTTACCCGACCAGAGCTTTCATGGGCGACAACGGTAGCATGATGCTGGGTTATGTATTGGCAGTCATGCTGGTTAGTCTGAGTCATAGCGCGCACCAACCATTGTCCTCACTTGCCATGGTGGTTGCATTGCCATTGATGGATACGCTGATTGTCATGGCGCGTCGTATGTTGAGAAGGCAGAGTCCTTTTCATTCTGATCGGACACATTTGCATCATTGCCTGATCGATTTGGGATTGCCCCATCCCGAGGCTGTTGCACTGATCTATCTCATGATGTTTTGCTTCGGGTTACTGGCTATTACCATTAAAAATGAACCAGACTGGGTAATTTTCTTGAGCTTGATCGGTGTCGGTATCTTTATTTTTTCGAGTATCTGGTTGGCGCAGAGTGCTGGCATGCATTATAACTATCTAAAGAGAAATGATTTTGACTCGATCAGGCAGCTCGATGCTTTAAAATACATTGCCTACTGGTTCAAAGTGACTGCTCAACCGATTGGGGCGATATTACTGGCGGCGTTACTGCTGCCGGCGTTGTTTGCTCCATTATTGTCACTGAGCGGTGATGGAATTTTGGTGCTGTATGTCGCTGTAATCGTGTTTATATTCCTTAGTTTGCGCATTCGACGTGCGGCTGATCTGAGTATATTGCATGGTATTCTGTTTTTATGCATATTCTCGTTGATATTCATGTATAAACTTTCTTCGTTGATTCATCCATCCTGGCTAGGCGAATATATCAATTTATTGTCCGCTGTTGCTTTGTCTTGGGTTGCCCTGAAATTGTTTTTTACTAAATATAGCCAAATTATTTTCGCAGCCGATTTTGAATTACTGATTCTTCTGTTCTCGGGATTTATTGCTTTTATCGTGGTGGAAGATTTACCTGTATCTCCGTTTGTACTCGAAGCCGTGCAATATGCTTTTTTATTGTCCATTCCATTCTTGCTGGTCATGAAGATCAACATTCATAATTATGGTCAGACTCGCAAATTATTATTTCCAGTCATCATTACGCTTGCCATAGCAATAACCCGAGCTTCGTTTTAAAGTAAAACCATTCCTTGATGCGGAATGGTTCTATTATTGAGAAAATAGTTACACCCATTCATGTTGCAGCAGGACACTGCCAACCAGATGGGCTGCTGCTTCGGCACTCTGTGCAACTTCGACAGCCAGATCGTCGCGGTTCAAAGTATGGTTTTGCAATCGGGATAACAGGTTGTCGAGTTCCTCATCGGTAGCAGAGCGTCCCAATGTCTGCATGTAAATTGTCTGGGTGAAATCCGTATCCGAGAGGCATTGCAGGCTGGCCTGTTGCTGTAGCCATGCCACTATCGTGCTCTGACTTATCTGTGATGCCAGTGCTTCCCGGCCTGATTGCCATTCTTCCAGAGTGACATCGCGATTCAGCAAGCTGTGTACCAGACGTGCCAGAACCGCTTCTGTTTCATCGTGGGCGATCACCACGGTGTCGCCGTTGTCGAATGCGATCATTTCGGCATTTTTCAAACTCAGCATCGCGCCGTCACTGAGTTGTGTCAATTCCAGTCGGTCATTGGAAAATTCCAGATGCAAATCGTTTCGTCCTCCCGGCATGCGCAAGACATCATGACCCGCGCCACCGTCAGCATTCATGGCGAGTCCAAGCGGCAGATAACCCTGATCGTTTTCATCGCCGCCGGTGAAATTGTGTCCGGCTTCGATCCGGACGATTGTTGGATCGGTATCCCAGCCGGTCAACAGTTCACTATCGGTTTTGTTCTGGAATGGTGCGGCTTCCGGCAAACTCCGAAAGGCAGCCAGAATATCCTGTGTCGTTGCGCCAATCCAGCTCTGCACCGCGCTACCTTCTGTAGTCGTCAAATCTCGTTCCAACCAGGTTCTGGCGAGATGATGCGCAACTGCTTCAACTTCCGAGTACGCGATCACCAGAGTAGGTCCGCTGTCAAACTGGACCAGTTCGACATCGGTCAGTGCATCGGCTTCACCATTATCTTGCGTCAACGTGACGGTGCTGCCTTGTATTGCAATTTGGTAGCCGGATAACTGCCCTGACTGAATGGCGCTATCGAATCCCAAGCCACCATTGAGCCGGTCATTTCCAACGCCGCCGTTCAACACATCGTTGCCGGTGCCACCGTATACCGTATCGTTTCCGGCATCGCCGGAGGTTTGATCGTCTCCGCCCAGACTGCCAATGGCGTCATCGCCACCGCCACCAGATAAGATGTCGTCGTCTGCACCAAGAACGATGAATTGATTCTGATCGTCTGCTGCGACAAAATTTTGCCCGCTGCCACCGACGATCCGGGCTGCGCCGATGATCAATGCGAAAGCGATGTTATCCAACTGGATGACGGTACCAAGGGGCAATTCGCGAGCATCGATCACTACCATGTTGCTGATCGTGCTGGTAGTGGGTTGGCTGATGATAATTGAGAGTGCTGGTGCCTGTGTACCGACAATGCGAGGTGTAACGGAATGGACGCTGATCTGATCGATGTTTGGTGATTGCGTCAGAAATTGTTGTGCTTTTTTGACTAGATTGCTAGCAATGTCAGCATGCAATCCACTGATTTGTGCCAGTGTGGCCAATATGTCTGTTTCGGCTTGCACCGGATTGGATGTTGCTATCCTGTCAGTGGTAGTCAATCCAACACCAATTGGCAAACTTACCATCAACAGAGGACTGTTCTGCACATCCAATGTCACGGGAATATCTGCATAATCACCAAGTAGCGAGTCTGGTTCGTCCTGTCGGGAAGACTGGATGGCCGGAACATCGAGGACGACAGTGCCATTGGGCTGTGTGGTGGTTGTGATGGGTGTGCCATCTACTATCGTGGTCGTGGTGTTACCGTTTCCTCCTCCGGCACCGCTTCCTCCACCAGAGGAAGGGATCGATACGGTAATGCCATTTCCGGTCAAGTCGGCAAGTGTGACAGCTGCATCTGCACCTGGTGCCCAATCTTCGGCAGCAGCCAGGTTATAGGTGGTTGCATCGGTAGATGTCGTGCCTGCCTTGTTTAGCAGTAATTTGACCGCGGCCTTGTCGGTTGCGCTCAGTGTGAGCGTGAATGTCGTGCCGGAAGTGATGTCGGCATCGGCGGTATCGGTCAACGTGTAGGTTGCACCGCCTTCGCCGGTAAACGTGAATTGGGAAGCATCGATATCGTTTGCTGCACCACTGGATTTCAAGAATCCCGACCCGGTTACGACCAATACACCCGTGCTGGTATTGTAAGTAGTTGATGTAATTGCTGGTACAGCCACATTGGAAGTCGTGATGCTGTTGCCAGTTGCATCGACCACGTCGATCGTTGCATCAGCGCCTTCTGCCCAGTCATCGGCTGCCGCCAGGTTGTAGGTTGTGCCGCCGGTAGAGGCAGTGCCATTCTTATTGACGATCAGGTTGACTGCCGCTTTGTCGGTGCTGCTCAAAGTCACGGTAAATGCCGTGCCGGAAGTGATCTCGACATCGGTGGAATTGGTCAATGTGTAAGTTGCGCTGCCTTCGCCGGTGAAAGTGAGCTTGGATACATCGATATCATTAGCGGCACCGTTGCTTTTCAGAAAACTGGTGCCGGTTACGATCAGTGCACCGGTGCTGGCGTTATAGGTGGCAGAGGTGATTGCCGGTATCGCGACATTCGAGGCGGTGATGCCATTGCTGGTGGCATCGGCAGTGTCGCCGCTGGTGACATTGGTGTTCCAGTCATCCGCAGCAGCCAGATTGTATGTGGTCGTACTGGTGGCACTGGTGCCGTCTTTGTTGACGATCTGGTTGACCGCGACTTTGTCGGTTGCGCTCAAGCTGATCGTGAATGCTGTGCTGGAGGTGATTTCGACATCGGTGGAATCGGTCAGTGTATAGGTGCTGCCGCCTTCGCCGGTGAATGTGAACAGCGAGGCGTCGATATCGTTGCTGGCACCCGCCTTGGCTTGCAGGTTGGTTCCGGTAACAACTAATGCTCCAGATGAAGCATCATATGTGGCCGAAGTAATACGCGGATTGATAGAAACCGTGACCGCGTTGATTGTGTCGCTGATGTCGGAAGCAGCATCGGCAGCACTCAGCCAGTTATCTGCCGCTGCCAGATTGTATGTCGAGCCGCCGGATGAGGTCGTGCCCGTTTGGTCCAGCAAAGCATCGACAGCGGTTTTGTCTGCGCCGGTTAGCGTGATGCTGAACGACGTAGCTGATGTGATTTCGACGTCCGAGGCGCTGGTGATGGTATAGGTGGCATTGGCTGTGCCGCCGGTCAGCGTGAGTGTGGAAATGTCGATGTCGTTGTTGGTGCCGATTTTTTTGAAGAGATCGCTGCCAGTGACAACCAATATGCCGGTATTGGAATCATACGTGGCCGACGTGATCGTCGGTGTCTGCACGTTGCTGACGGTAATGCCGTTGCCGGCCAGATCGGCCACCGCGATCGAGGTTGCGCTGCCAGCCATCCAGTCTTCCGCTGCGGAGACATTGTAAGTCGTTGCACCGGAAGAAGTGGTACCGTTTTTGTTCAGCAATCCGCGCACTGCTAATTGATCGGCTGCGTTGAGCGTGACACTGAAGGCGGTGGCTGAAGTGACGTCGACGGCAGAAGAAGTCAATGTGTAGCTGCCGCTTTCCCCGGTCAATGTCAACAGCGAGACGGTTACGTCGTTGCTGGCGCCGCTGTTGGCAATGAAGTTCGTGCCGGTGACGGTCAGAATATTGGTGCTGGCGTCAAACGTGGCGGAAGTAATGGCGGGTGCTGCGTAGTTGCTGACGGTAATGCCATTGCCAGTCAAGTCGGCGACTGCAACGGCACTATCCGCGCCAGCTGCCCAATCCTCGGCGGCAGCCAGGTTGTACGTCGTGCCGCTGACTGCGGAGATGCCGTTTTTGTCGAGCAATGCTTCAACATTGATCAGGTCTGTTCCGGTCAGTGTCACCGAGAACGAAGTGCCCGATGTAATTTCGATGTTTGTCGCGCTGGCCAGCGTGTAGGTTGCACCGCCTTCGCCGGTAAGAGTCAGTTTGGATAAGTCGATGTCGTTGCTGGCGCCACTTTTCTGCAAGAGACCAGTGCCGGTAATGGTCAGCACATT
>JAMWZR010000025.1 GCA_024282035.1 Nitrosomonas sp. | reverse complement strand
TTTATCACATTGGGCGATCGCGGCAATCACATGGATGAAGCCCAGCAGTTAAACAATCATTTCGGCAAGATCATCCGTATCCGACCTGATGGTTCGGTGCCTGCTGATAATCCTTTTGTCAAAAATCCGAAGGCAAAACCGGAAATCTGGTCTTATGGTCATCGCAGCGTGCAAGGTGCGGCCATTCATCCTAAAACGGGTGTGCTATGGATTCATGAGCATGGCCCGCGAGGCGGCGATGAAATCAACATTCCTCAAGCGGGCAAAAATTACGGGTGGCCCAAAGCCAGTTATGGCAGTCATTACAGTGGGATTCCCATCAAAGATGAACATGCTGAACAGGATTTTGAAGAACCCATTTATTTTTGGACACCTTCGATCGCTCCTTCCGGCATGATGTTTTATACCGGCGATCAGTTCCCAACATGGCGCGGCAATTTGTTTATCGGCGCATTAGTAGGCCAGCATGTCGTCAGATTATCGGTAGATGACAAAAAAATTCTCGGGGAAGAACAACTGGTAAAGCAGATGGCACGTTTCCGTGATATCGAACAAGGCCCGGATGGTGCATTGTACTTATTGACGGATGAAGACAATGGCAGGCTCTTAAAAATCACACCCAAGCACTGAAATATCCGATTTCGCGCTAAAACCAACACTCATCGTGAGTCGCAACAAATAAGATCCAGGCTCGCCACAAACTACGCTAGAATTAAATGCGTTTTATATAAATCCTGCTGGTCGCCCCCTAATCAAGGCTGGCCAGTCATTTTCTTAAGCAAATCTACTCAAGTAATCATCATCGATGGACACCACTGATCTTAAAAATCCCACGCTTTACATCAATCGCGAGCTGAGTTTGCTTGAGTTTAACCGGCGAGTCATCGAACAGGCTAAAGATGAAAATTTACCCCTACTGGAGAGATTACGTTTTTTATGTATCGCCAGCACCAATTTGGATGAGTTCTTCGAAATCCGCGTGGCCGGTTTAAAACAACAGGTCAAATACGGCTCGACACAAACGGGCCCCGACAATCTGTCGCCCACCGAAGTGCTGACGCGGGTCAGCGAAACCGCGCACCGGTTTGTAGAAGAACAATATAGCGTCTGGAATGACTTGATCATTCCAGCGATGGCCAAGGATAAAATACGATTACTGCGCCGTGCGCAGTGGAAACCCTTGCTCAGCCGCTGGGTACATCGCTACTTTAAGGATGAAGTATTGCCTGTGCTCAGCCCGATTGGCTTGGATCCTGCACACCCTTTTCCCAAAGTACAGAACAAAAACCTCTACTTCATCATATCGCTAGATGGCAAGGATGCCTTTGGTCGGGATTCAGGGCTTGCCATTGTGCAAGCACCGCGTTCATTGCCCAGAGTCATTCCGGTTCCGGCAAAATACAGTGACGGGAGTCATGATTTTGTCATGTTGTCATCAATCATTCATGCGCATGTGAGTGATCTGTTTCCTGGCATGAATGCAACCGGTTGCTATCAATTCAAAGTGACGCGCGACAGTGATTTGTTTATCGACGATGAAGAAATTGACGATCTGCTGCGCGCCCTGGAAGGTGAGCTGCCTTCGCGTCGATTCAGTGATGCCGTGCGCCTGGAAGTTGCAGATAATTGCCCGGACAATCTTAGCAGCTTCTTGTTACAAAAATTCGAATTACAACCAAGTGATCTGTATCAGGTCGCAGGGCCTGTCAATCTGGGGCGCTTGCTCGCGATTTGTGATTTGGTTGATCGGCCGGAATTAAAATTCGCCGGATTCACACCGGAAATACCCAAGCGTTTGCTCAAAAATACCAGTATTTTTGATGCCCTGCACAATGGCGACATCTTACTGCATCATCCGTTTCAATCGTTTGCGCCGGTTATCGACTTTCTGCGGCAAGCTGCGGCCGATCCCAATGTGCTATCGATCAAGCAGACGCTTTATCGTACCGGTGTTAATTCGGCAGTCGTCGAAATATTAAAAATTGCAGCGCGTGCCGGCAAGGAAGTCACCGTGGTCATCGAACTGCGGGCACGATTCGACGAAGAAGCCAATATCGAACTGGCCAGTGAATTACAGCAAGCTGGGGCACATGTGGTATATGGCGTGGTCAATTATAAAACCCATGCCAAAATGATTCTGGTGGTCAGAAGGGAAGGCCGCACTCTACGCCGCTATGTGCATTTGGGAACCGGCAATTATCACGCACGCACCTCGCGGCTATATACTGACTATGGTCTTTTGAGTTGTGACAAGGCTATCGGTGAGGACGTCAATAAGCTTTTCCATCAATTGACTGGCCTGGGTCGCGCCGGCAAACTCAAAAAACTGCTGCAATCGCCCTTCACTTTGCACAAAGGCATCTTAAATCATATCGAAAAAGAAATCAGTGCAGCCAGCCAAGGCAAGAAAGCCTGGATTATTGCCAAGATGAACGCACTGGTCGATCCCGAGATCATCACGGCTTTGTATAAGGCTTCGCAAGCTGGCGTTAAAATCGACTTAATCATCCGTGGAGTGTGCTGCCTGCGTCCAGGTATCAAGGATGTATCGGAAAATATCAGTGTGCGTTCTATTGTAGGACGTTTTCTGGAGCATACTCGGGTATATTATTTCCATAATGGAGGAAACGAACTGGTATTTTGTTCCAGTGCAGATTGGATGACGCGCAATTTGCATTACCGGGTTGAAGTATGTTTCCCGATCGAGGAAAAGCGCACCAGCGACACAGTGATTGAATATGGTTTGTTAAGCTATCTATCAGATAACACTCAGGCATGGATACTACAAAGCGATGGTTCGTATAAACGCTCAAAACCCGGCACGTCGAAGCCGCGCTCAGCGCAACAGTTGTTATTGGAACATTATTGCGATCTGCCCTAGCACAATTTTATTCAAGCTGCTAAAAACCACTTCCCAGATAATGGCGGTGATATTGGACGCTTGTGATGAGTCCAGGAAAAATCAGAAACGGAATAAAGCACAAGTCCATTGCATCATTGATTGACAGCAACGGACTTAATATGCATAGTTAATTTCTGCTGCTCCAACACCTTGTGCATCTGTTCCTTAGGAATTGGAAAGCCGGTTAGATAACCTTGAACCTCATCGCATCCCAGCTTGTACAAGTGTTTGAATTGCTCTTCGGTTTCAACGCCCTCAGCTATCGTCATGAATCCCATGTTTTTCGACATAGCGATCACTCCTAAAACGATATTGTCGTTGCAATTATTCGCCGCGATATCTGTGATGAAAGAACGATCGATTTTAATAAAATCGATTGGAAATTTTTGTAGATACTGCAAGGAAGAATATCCCATACCAAAATCATCCAGTGCAATTTTGATTCCCCGATCATGCAAATGCCCGAGAATCCGAGTTGCATTTTCAATCGATTGCATAATCATGCTTTCAGTAATTTCAAGCACAAGGTTCTCAGCAGGAACCCGATAGTCCTGCAAGTAACCAAGAATCTTCTCCGCAAGATCTGTTTGATGTAACTGCACGCTGGATATATTCACTGAGATTTGTATTTCTGGTGATATTTCCCTGCGCCAAATCGCTAGCTGCCGGATCGCTTCACGCAACACCCAATCGCCTATCTGTACAATCAATCCACTCTGTTCCGCAACATCAATAAAACTCATTGCGGCAAAGATCTCCTTATCCGGGTGATTCCAACGCAACAGCGCTTCAAGCCTGGTTATCATGCCATGCTGCATATTCACTATCGGTTGGTAGAAAATTTCAAACTCAAGGCGCTCAATGGCACGTATAAGACCAGATTCTATTTTGATTTGGGCCAGATACTCGTTATCCATTTTATTGGAATAAAACTGACAAGATCCTTTACCTTGAGATTCCGCATTATGCAAAGCCTGGTCTGCAAAATCTAACAAAGTTTCCGGATTATGCCCATCAATTGGATACATGCTGACGCCAATGGCGCTTTCTGTTTGAATATTGAGATCTTCGATGATCAATGTTTGATTTAAAGCTGCATACACACGATTAATAATCCATGTAATCGATTGATCTCTTTTTAATTCAGAAAGCAATATATAAAAACCATTGTCGTTCTTTCTGGACAAAATCGAATCAAAGTTTGATATGCCAATATCAGAGGATATAGTATCTGTGGTGCGTAGAATACTACTGACTCTATGCGAGATCTCGATGATCAATTTCTCTGCCGCTTCATAGCCCAAAGTACTGTGAATGCGTTTATAGCTGCTCAAAGAAAGAGACAGCACAGCAACATAACTATTTGATCTGGCAGCATATGAAATGGCCGTTTTAAGGCGACTATGCAATTCCATACGATTGGGCAGCCCGGTTGCAGCATCGAAATTCAACCTATGTGCGATTATTTTATGCTGTTTCTCAGTTAGCTGCTCTAATTCTCGAATCTTTGCATGTAGCTGGTGCACATCAGTAATCACGGCATCATTGGAAGCGATCACCATGTCATTTTGATCAGTGGCAGTATTTTCTGTCACAACCACACCCACATTATCCTGAAAAATCTCACGCCAAACGGCAACACGATTACGGCCATTATTTTTGGCAAAATAGAGTGCTTTATCTGCCAAATCGATCATCTCATTAGGATTCTGAACACCATCAGCTAATGTTGAAACGCCTAAACTAATGGTCACCCGCTCAACGCCATAAGCATGGTAGCCGGTAGAATCCATGATATTGATGCGAATCCGTTCCGCGATTCTCAAAACAGCCTCAAGCTCAAGGCGGGGCAATACCAAGCAAAACTCTTCGCCCCCATAACGCCCAACAATATCTGTGTCGCGTAAATTTTCTTTGGTAATCGCGGCAACCAACTTGATAACCTCATCGCCCGTCTGATGCCCGTAGGTATCGTTAATGGATTTAAAACGATCAATATCCAACATAATACAAACCAGATCAGTGCTTTGCTCGCAGGTTTGATTGAACACTTCATTGAAATAAATATTCAACGCTCTGCGATTGTAAAACCCAGTTAACGGATCAATTTCCGCCAGTTTCTTTAATTCACTGTTCTGACGGGATATTTCATTACGGGACAACTCAAGTCTTTTTAGCATCATGTCCAACTTGATATTACTGTCTTCGATTTCTGTGACATCATCAAAAGTTACCAGCGCTCCCTTGCATTGATTATTCTCACCTAGGATCGGCGCGCTATTCACCATAAAAACACTTTTGCTGTCATCGCCTGCATTGAAGTTCAATCGAATACGAGTCAGTGTTTTTTTATTCCTGAAGGATTCAATCCAGGGGTACTGCCAATCTTCCTTCAATTGCTCTATGGAAGATTTCTCCCAGCCAAGATTTGATGCTTCCTTACCCATCAAGCTATCAAAGGCTAATCCAAACTTATCGCAAAATGCACTGTTTGCTAATACGATTCGGCCTTGTTCATCGAGAATGAGTATGCCTTCCGTCAAGGTATCAAACGCTGCTTTAACACGCGGCGAGATAACCGCGGAAGAATCCAATTCTTTCAAAGCACGCTTCAGCATCAACAAATAAGCCAAGAAACCTGAGCAGGCGACAAACAGCAGCAATCCCCAAAACGAGTTTTTGACGATATTGGAAAAATCATTGCTATCAAAAGGAGCAAAACTTAATTCAACTGTCCCCCAAGTCTTATTGTCTTGCAAGATAGGCACTTGAATATACGTTAAAGATGGATTTCCAACATCCGGAGTTTGCCAAATAGCTTGGTGATCACCAGCCATTGCATAAAATGTTCCATCACTTTGGCGTATCGCCGCTGAAAGTACTTCTGAATTTTTTTTCACCAACGCATTCAACGCGGCTTCTATCTGGGAAAGATCCTTTTTTTCTGCACCTAATGCATATTGCTCAGCCAGAATCTCGGTTAATTTCTTGCGGTGATCAAGAATAATTTGTGACTTGTCCGGCACAATGCCCAGCGATTCTCCAATCAATAAAATACTTAAAGTTAAGACAATTAACCCTATACTGAGTCGAAGGTAAGGTCGCAACGGCAATGTGAGCATATTTAGTCGTTTTTTTATTTGGATAAAAAATTTCCGGCAGAATTTGTATTCTCCCGTCCGACCTTATCGTCACACTTTATGATTTCATGAATATTCTTTGTTGACTTACCAATCACTACAGACAGTGGATCTGCACTTTTGCATGTGGAATTACACTAAATAAATGTTGCGTAGAATTCACACGGAAGAAATCAGATACTTTCAGTCAAAATTCAATTTGATATCTGCGATTTCCAAGAAACTTTGCTCAATACTTAAATCAACCAGTGTCAAAGGATGCTGATCCATCCAGCCGGATGGGAATTTCAGATTAATCCGGTTTTTGTTCACACTGAGCTGCACTTCCGGCAGACTATTGTTGGACCGGCTTCTGTGCAAAACCACCGCCAATCTTAGCAACACACACAAGCGAATAATTGAAATTCTGCGCGATTGGGTAATGGTTTCGAATTCTTCCAGTGGAAATTTCCTGCGGTGACTTCTTACAAGCATCGCCAGCTTGATTTGCTCTTGCTGGGAAAACCCCGCCAGATCGGAATTAGCCATTAAATACGCACCATGCCGATGATACTGATTATGTGCAATTGAAAGCCCGATTTCATGAATTAACGCGCCCCACTGCAATAATTTCAAGTCCGCTTTTTTATCCAGAGCCCAATCAGCTTTTACTTGATGAAAAAATAGCTCAGCCGTTTGCCTGACCTTATTGGCTTGCTCTATATCGACACTGTATCTTTGCGACACATCCAGGATCGTTTTGTCCCTGATGTCCTCATCATGTACCCGACCTATCAGATCGTATAGCAAGCCCTCTCGCAATGCGCCTTCCGATATATTGATCCGATCCAGGCTCAAAGCTTCAAAAACACCACTTAATATCGCCACACCACTGGCAAAGACAGGCTTTCTGCGCTCCGATAAACCCACCAAATTGATGGATTCAGTATCACCGATGGCAATCAAGGTTTCTATCAACCGATTTAACGCCGAGGCTGTGATTCCAGCGTCACACCAGCCTTGTGCCTGCACCACATCACGTATGCTCAGAATCGTGCCCGAAGATCCCAACGCCTGATCCCAGCCCATTTTTTTATATGCTGTCTCGAGAGATTCCAGTTCCTGCATCGCAAACAGTATGGCCTTACGCATCTTTTTGGCTTTAATCTTGCCATCATCAAAGAAACGCTGCCCCATGTTCACGCAGCCCATGTACAAGCTCTCAGTATAGTAGGTATTAAACCCGCAGCCGATAATCAATTCCGTACTACCGCCGCCAATATCAATCACCAGACGCTTACTCGCTTCATCATACAAACTGTGCGCCACTCCGGAATAAATCAGCCGCGCTTCTTCGCGCCCTGCAATGATCTCAATCGGATGCCCCAAGGCGAGATGCGCGCGCGCCAGAAAATCCTCACCATTGCGCGCTTGGCGCAAGGTATTGGTACCAACCGCACGCACATTCAAATGAGGTATTTCCCGGATACGCTGACCAAAGCGTTGCAGGCATTCCAATGCCTGTTGCATCGATTCTTTGGACAGCTCATGTTTATCATTTAAACCTGAAGCCAGTCTGACCATCTCTTTCATGCGATCGATGATTTGCAGCCGACCATCTACCAAATTGGCAACGATCATGTGGAAGCTGTTCGAACCTAAATCGACAGCAGCATAGGATTCATCCATAATGGGTGTCATAAAAGTGATATTAAATTAGCAAGGTTATTAATTTACTGCATATTATGCTAGAGCATCAGTTAATCGTTATGCGTCATGCCAAATCAGATTGGTCTGAGGACAATTTGCCTGATTTCGATCGTCCGCTGACAGCACGTGGAATCAAAGCCGCTAAACTGATGGGACAATGGCTGTCAAAGCAGCAATATAACATGGACCGGGTCGTATGTTCGCCAGCTCTCAGGGCAAAGCAAACCTGTCAATGGGTCTTACAGGAATTGAGCGTCTCCCAGAAAAACATACTCTGGGAGTCCGCGATCTATGAGGCATCATTGCGTGATTTACTCTCAGTTGTCGATCAATACAGCCAAGGAATCCATACGTTGTTCTTGATTGGTCACAATCCTGGTCTGGATCAATTAACCGACCATCTATCCAAGGATCCGCTACCGCTTAGTCATGCTGGCAAGTTAATGACCACCGGCGCAGTGGCCGTGCTGAATTACGGTGCCGGCCCGATCTCCACCCAATCTCACCATGCAAATCTCAAACACTTGATCAGACCCAAAGAACTCTAACTAATCCAGCAGTTAAGCTGCTGATATTGAGAGCTCTCGCAAAGAATCAGAACCTCTACCACACATTAGGATTTATTTTTGTCTTTGCCTTTCTTTTTATTTTTGTCCTTTTTCTTATCCTTTTTCTTCTTGTCTTTTACTTTTTCCTGTTTCTTGTCATCTTTCTTGCTTTTCTTCTTGTCTTTGACGATCTCAGTTTCTGCCAGCTTCACCGGTGGAATCACGACGGGGATGACTGCAGCAGTCTTCTTAGCCACCGTTTTCTTAATTGTCGTTGGCTCACGACTCACGGTTACGGCCGCAGTCAATGGTTTGACGACCTTGGTGCGCAAAGCAGCAGTAGCTGCCTTCTTGACCGCACGTGCGCGCAGATCGCTAAACCCTGGTATTTTGAGTAATTCCACCAGACTAAGAGCAGCAAGTGCTTCAACAGTTTTGATATTGTGTTCAGATAACAGCTTGATTGTAACGGGGCCGATTCCAGTAACATCAGTTAACTTAACCATGACTAGACTCCTGTTTGCTTGAAAAGCTCATTATATCGATCTGCCAGCTTAATACAACGAACTTCAGGTCTGTCGTATTTCACCCCGCAAACATTTGAGTGAATAGTAGACATCATGATCATCATTTGTCTTGCAAACTGATGATCATGATTTAAGATTAATTTGACACGTACTGCAACAAGAATTAACCGCACACTTAAAAGGTATGCGGTTAATCCAATCCATTCAAGTATCAAACGTGAATGGTATCCGCTACTGCATCGTACTTGAGACTTCCAGCCAATCCAACCAACTGAATATGAAAATCATTTGCCGTAATACTGTGACTGGCATCCAAGTCAATCACGAGATCCGTTCCGGTCCAAGCTATGTTCGTGTTAGCATTGAAAGAACTGGGCAAATTGATATTTGACGCTACCGAACCCAACGATTGTCCATTCACTCTTAATAACGCTTCGATGCCACTTGTAAAATCCAGTGAATCACCCACAGTAAAATCCATTATTTTATCTACTGCTGAGAATTTAATATCTTCGGTATTAAAAGCTGTAGCAGTCCACTTAAACTTGTCGTTACCTCCCTTTCCAGTCATCGTATCATTACCTGCGGCACCAATTAAGGTATTGTTAACGCTGTTACCAGTTAAAGCGTTATTGCGACCGTTCCCAGTACCATTGATGGCAAAAGCCCCCGTCAGAATAAGATTCTCAAGATTGTTACCCAGTGCATAAGTAACACTGCTTTGAACGGTATCCGTACCTGCATTTAGATTTTCTGCAACAGTATCCGTTGTCGTATCAACCACATAAGTATCATTACCCAAACCGCCCACCAGAATATCTTTTCCACCGTTACCATTGAGCGTGTTACTCGCGCCATTTCCAGTCAGAGTATTATTTAAATTATTACCAGAACCATTGATGACAAACGATCCCGTCAGGGTAAGTTTCTCAAGATTGCCACCCAAGGTATAAGAAACACTACTTCGAACAGTATCGATACCCCCAGCCTCTATAATGGTATCCGTAGTGGTATCGATGATGTAAGTATCATCACCAAACCCGCCTTCCAGAGTATCAACCCCGCTTCCACCATCGAGCGTATCAGCACCTGTTGTATCAGCTCCCCAACCCCATCCACCATTCAAATAATCGTTCCCACCACCACCACGCAAAATATCATTATTTTCATCGCCATACAAAGAATCATTGCCTAACCCTCCGTCAAGAATATCGTTACCGTAAGATCCCCCTAGTACATCATTACCGCCTTCACCAAACAAGGAATCTCCAATATCAGAAATCACAGAACTGGATGCCCCCCAAATCGTATCATCGCCGTCACCACCATTGATGATATCCGCCCCGCTATCTGCATTGATGGTATTGGCAGCAGCATTTCCTGTAATCACATTATTCAGTTGATTACCAGTTCCATCCATAGCAATTGCACCTAAAAGTACCAGATTCTCAAAATTGCCACCTAACGTATGGCTAACGCTACTCTTAACCGTATCAATACCTGCCTCAAAAGATTCTACGAGGATATCAGTTGTCGTATCAATGAGATAAGTATCATTACCGCTACCACCTTCAAGCGTATCAATTCCCGCATTACCTTCCAGCGTGTCATCTCCATTCCACCCTTTCAAGGTATCATTTCCATTTCCACCACTATAGGTTTCATTACCGGACCCACCAAAGATATAATCGTCGCCATCTTCCCCATAATAAGCATCATTGCCGCCTGTGGTTGTGTCGACAAAATCATTGCCTGCTCCCAGATATAGCGTATCGTCACCCGCTCCGCTATCTGCAACGTCATCGCCGTCTCCACCGTATATAATGTCATTGCCATTACCGCCATTCAGTGTGTCACTTCCTCCGGCTCCCTTAAGGGTATCATTACCATCATCGCCATTATAAATTTCAGCATTATCTCCCCCCCATACGGTGTCATCACCTGTTCCAGCGTAGTAGATATCATTGCCACCTCCGCCACTGATCGAATCATTACCCGCTCCTCCCCAAATTGTGTTGTTAGCAGCATTGCCGATAATTGTGTCATTCCCTATCCCCCCCTTGGCATTCTCAATCAATGATCGCGCATCGCCGTTGTATTGCAACGCATTAAACACTTCCCCACGGGAATAATTTCCTCCTCCGAGATAAGCAGCTTGGAAATTGCCGGCAGTATCCACATCAGTCCACCCTCCGGGTGTCAGATCAATGGATAAATTGGTGGTGTAATTGGAGAAATCATAAGTATCAATTCCGTTGCCATCCCAGATGGTACGAAAAATGTCATTAGTATATGGCGTTCCTTGCCCAATCCCATTCACAAACATTTCACCTGTCGTCGTTGAAAAGGTGTAGTTGGTATCAGCTTCATTGTAACCAAACCAAGCACCATACATATGCTGAATCGCCGCAATGTCGTACATCATCAGCGTTTGAGCATAACCACCTGCTTCGTTCGAATAGCCTGTCAGTGGCCCACCGATATAGGATCGATAGGTCATGATCGAGAATTCCATTGAGTCACGATCAGCATTCATGGCAACGTTATTCACTCCACCCAGTTCATGCCCATGTTTCAACCCGAGCGCATGACCTAATTCATGCCCGATCGTATGGTATGCATAAGTACCGATAATGGGATTATTGTAAGTACCTCCATTGTTGACCCAGATATCGCCTGCTTCCACCGAGCCGCCAGGGTAATAACCGTAGGCAGTTCCAGGATCACTGGACATGGCCATACGGATTGTGGCATCCCGATCGCTGGCACCAGTCAGGTCATTCGGGGATAGCATGGAAACATTGAAGTATTCACCTGCTGTAGCAATCCAGTCCTTTGCAGCCACTTGTTGCGTCGCATTAAACATCTGAAAACTAGCGTCATGTATCGCTGCTTGAGAATAGCCAGCCTCATAGTCAGTGTAATCAAATGCGATAGGAAATACAGTCCATCTAAAATCGAATGTATCTGTAAAACTGTAACTTACCGACGTCGATGCCCACTGTGTGCCAATTAAAAGTCCATCGATATTGTTGTCACCTTTTGCCGCTGTGGAATTAGTAGCCGTAGCACCACCAAAAGCATCTCCTTTTGCACTCGTCGGTGCAGGTTGATCATGCGGTTGAATCTGATCACCTGCCAAAACAGCCTGATCAGAAGATTTCAGCCCGCCATTCTGGTTCGAATTAGTGAGCTGATTAATCCATTCCGTTCGGGATGCAAGGAGTGAATCGTCAATCGAGACCACATCAGGAGATCTCCCTACTTGGTTTAGCCAATCTTGCTGAGTTATAGAGCCCACTCTATAGGTATTTGCGGGAATATTTAGAGAACCAGCAGACGAATCTATCGCAATGCTTCGCTCTAAACCAGGATTAGTAACCAAAGTTTGATCATTTGTTTTCATTTCTGAATCTCCGAGGTAAATTTATAAAAACCGCGTTGAAAATATCAAGAAAACCCTGATTAAATACTTCGACAATCCCAGAGAAAGCACCGAAGTAGTAACTACTTTTGCTTTACCAAACCGTAAACGCAATCAATTTGCTCAGAGGCTTTCCAACATTAATTTATTGCTTAGCGCTAAATCATCACTAGTTTGCACATATTCAATGCGCAGGGTAGTTGCGCCGCTGAGAAGTATTATCGATGCCTGAACATTTGAATGGCTGTGAGATTTGTCACACAACGATCTATTTATGGAGTTGAGCTCTATTGGCTTAGGGAAACGCTGATTAATTCGGCGAACGAGATGAAGCACGAGGCGCACGGAACACAGCAACCGAGACATATCAACATGATAGGCGAGGGAGCGAGTACCGCGCAACAAAGTGATTCGCTCGTACAGTCAATTAATCAGCGTTTCCTTAGGTCAGGATTTATTCTTGAGCCGGTCTTTAAGGTCGGCAAACGGATTAAACGTGGCAATTGTGTCAGTTTTTCCACTATCCACACGCCCCATGGAGTCTTTCAGCTTGGAGTGTTCATTTTCATGACAGTAGGTGCACAGCAATTCCCAGTTACTGCCATCGGGAGGATTATCATCGTGATTACTGTTTTTGTGATGCACTTCGAGTAATTGTAAATTTTTGTGATCAAACGTACGCGCACAGCGGCCGCATACCCAGGGAAACAATTTGAGCGCCTGCTCCCGATAGCCTTGCGCGCGCTTTTCTGCATTCTGCCGTGCTTGCAGAACTACTTTATCCAGTTTACTGGTGTCTTTTACCATTGATTTGCTCCCACACAACGATGGTCAAATTAATAAATGAATGCTCCTAATGTCCTGCATACAGCCTCTCGACTTCCCGTGCATATTTCTCCAGCACTTTAGCACGCTTCAATTTCAGCGTCGGAGTCAACAAGCCATTTTCAACACTCCAAGACTCCTGAATCAACGCAACGCGGCGGATTTTCGCATACCCTGGAAATTCACTGGTTTGCTCAGTAATCTTATCCAATAAAATTTCCTCAATTTGCTGTCGCTGTTGATCGGTATTCAGGCTGGCATCCAAACCATACTGAGAAACAACATTTTGCCAATGGGCTGCATTCAGAACCACCATAACGCTTAAATAAGAACGCGCTTCGCCGATCAGCATCGCTTGTTCAAACAGCGGATCGCGCAATATGGCAGCCTCCATATCAGCCGGAGGGATCTTTTCACCGGTCGACAACACAATGATTTCTTTCAATCTTCCGGTTATCGTGACATGTCCCTGTGCATCGATGGATGCGATATCCCCTGAATTCAACCAGCCATCCGACGAAATGATAGCTGCCGTTGCTGCTGGATTATTCCAGTACCCCAGCATCACATTGGGTCCACGTATCAGCAATGCATTACTTTCACCCAGTTTGACCTCCACACCGGGGACAGGCAAGCCCACACTGGCCGGAGCATTATCTTGCAGCCGATTGGCGCAGGCCACCGGACTGCTCTCAGTCATTCCATAGCCTTGCAGAATGGGCAATCCCAAGCCAATAAAAATGCGTGAAACTTCCGCCGGTAACGCAGCACCGCCACTCATTACAAAACGCAACCGCCCGCCCAGCCGGTTAATCACTTTGCGTGCAACCAACTTCTCCAGCAACGGCCACAAACAATGCGATAATTGCCAACCTCCTCTGCCCTGCTGGTGTTCAAAACGGCCATAGCCCACATCGACCGCGAATTTAAACAACCAGCGTGCGAAACCAGAGCCTTCCGCCAATTTTGCGCGTATGCCGGCATACACTCTTTCATAAATACGCGGCACGGAAATCATTAACGTTGGCCGGATGATCGACAAATCTTCCTGTAATTGCGGAATTGAGCGTGCATACGCAATCGTGGCGCCACTCATCATCGGCACATAGTAACCGGATGTACGCTCAAAGGTATGTGACAACGGCAAAAAAGACAGCAGCAAATCATCCGGCAATACCGGTATCACCTGCAAGCAGCTATGTGCATTGGACAAAATATTGTAATGACTGAGCATCACGCCTTTGGGCCGACCTGAAGTACCTGAGGTATAAATGATGGTTGCAAGACTGTGTGGATCGTTGGGGAAGTGCTTCACTTCGCTGGCGTGGGCTGGCAACCAATCCCTGATGCCGACAACTCGCGTGCAGTCATTCGGATCCATGCAGCTTTGCTCAAAAGACCGGAGAATAACTACTCGCTTCACCCCTGTTATCTGATCACCAATGGCAAGAAATTCTTTCCATTGGTGAGGGTTATCCAGCAACAACACTTTAGCACCTGCATCATTGATGACATAAGCCGCATTTTCAACACGATCATCGGTATACAGTGGCACGACAACCAAGCCAAGCCCTAATGCCGCCTGCTCAAACATGACCCATTCCGGGCAATTTTTCATCATCACAGCCACGCGATCACCGGGGACAAGGGCTTCTTGCGTCAAGGCTGCCTGCCAACGGGCAATCGATTGATTCATCTGCGCCCAGGTATAACTACTCCATTGCTCGCTGATCAGATTGAAATAACGATAAGCTATTTTTTCCGGGGAACGTTTCACTCGTTCATTAAACAAACCATCCAGCGTTTTTGCCTGCTCTACCGGAATGAAATCGGTTGTTCCATCTTGCGCAGTTTGCATAATTTTTCCTTTTACACAGACACTCGAGTTACAGATACTCTCGTCGCTCGAATCTCCCGTACAGAGTCCGATCAATCTTTACTTTCAATCACCGTCTGAGTACTTTGATGAGTTCGCGTACTAGCAGAAACATCCTCAATCTCTCTCAAGTTCTGTGCTTCGAAAGCACTTTCCTGGCGCTCATTGCGTTGAGCACTTGCGGCATCCATACTGCTTGCCGTGCTGTCCATACTGTCAGATGCACTCGTCACGCTGGCGATGTGACTGGTTACCGGCTGAGTCGCTGCCCGAGAAGCAGTTGTTTTGATTTCCGGGCCAAAATCAGCAGGAAAATCATCCACTTTAATCACTCGACTGCGCAGATCTTTCAGCTTGTTCAGCAAATCGGCTTCTACTTCAGTAATGATCTTAAGCTGCAATGCCTGTGCAATTTTTTCATCACCCCTGGCCGTGATTTGACGTGACTTGGTAGCTTCCCGCAATTTGGCTTCAATGGGCGCGCATTCGATCACGCACTGCAAAGCTTGCTCCAAATCCGCCAAGGGTTCATGGTCCGCAGACGGCACATAAATGCCAGCTGTCAACCGGTCACGCACGGCACCCGGTTCCATGATCAACTTGGCGATCTGATGCGCCAATGCATCAGCCGGTGGTTTACAGCGCTTACCAAGCGGAAACACCAATCCTCTCAGCAACCAGGAGAATGCAACCGGGCCCGGGAAGTTACTCAGAAATTCATCAAACGCCTGTTGCAGGCGATATAAGGCATCCTGCATCGACCAATGCAACAAAGGCAGATCAGACTCAGGCCGACCATCTTCTTCAAAGCGTTTCAATGTCGCCGAGCACAGATACAGCATACTCAGCATGTCACCCAAACGAGCAGACAGTCTTTCCTTGCGTTTCAGCGAACCGCCCAGAACCATCAATCCGATATCTGCAATACAGGCAAAACTGGCGGAAAACCGCGTCAGTTGCCGATAATAGCCAGCTGTTTCCGGCGCACAGTTATCAGGCGCGTTGTGTTCGATGTGTTGCCCCAATAGTCCGTAAATCAAACTATTGAGGGTATTGCGCGCAATGAACAGCGCATGTCCGGTAATCGCTTCATCAAACGTCAGCGATGCGCGCTGCTCATTTTTGTCATGTGCGGCAATGATTTCTTGTAATAAAAAAGGATGGCAGCGAATCGCACCCTGGCCGAAAATGATCATATTGCGCGTCAAAATGTTCGCACCTTCAACTGTGATGCTGACCGGTATGTGCTGATAAGTACGTCCCAGATAATTTCTTGGGCCAATACAAATGCCCTTGCCTCCATGGATATCCATCGCGTCATTAACTGCCTGGCGCCCCCGTTCGGTCAGATGGTATTTGACAATCGCCGAGACGACAGAAGGTTTCTCGCCCAGATCAACCGCGCCGGCTGTCATCACCCGTGCAGCATCCATCATGTAAGTATTGCCACCGATTCGCGCCAGCGCTTCTTCGATACCTTCAAAATAGCCAATCGGCGTTTTGAATTGCGTGCGCACCCGGCTGTAAGCGCCGCTGGTACGCGCCGCCAGTTTGGCGGCTCCCACGCTGGTGGCTGGCAAGGAAATGGCTCGCCCTGCCGCCAGACAATTCATCAGCATGCGCCAACCTTGCCCGATCCCTTCTTGCCCGCCAATCACCCAATCCATCGGAATGAACACATCCTTACCCGAATTCGGGCCATTCTGAAATGCGGCATTCAATGGATAATGGCGCCGCCCGATGTTTACTCCCGGGGTTTTGGTCGGAATCAATGCCAGGGTAATACCGAGATCTTCGTTGCCGCCCAGCAATCGATCGGGATCATACAATTTGAAAGCAAGCCCCAGGATGGTCGCAACCGGACCCAGGGTAATATAGCGTTTTTCCCAAGTAAGCCGCATGCCCAAGACATCGCTTTTACCTTCAAATTCGCCCCGGCACACAATCCCGAAATCAGGCATGGCACCGGCATCAGACCCGGCTTCCGGCGAGGTCAGGGCAAAACACGGCACTTCCAGTCCTTTGGCAAGTCGCGGCAAATAATATTCTTTTTGTTGCTCAGTGCCATAATGCAGCAACAATTCAGCCGGGCCGAGCGAATTGGGCACCATCACAGTCACTGCTGCCGTGCCGCTGCGGGAGCCAATCTTCATCACTACTTCGGAATGCGCCAGCGCTGAAAAACCGTACCCGCCATACTGCTTGGGAATAATCAGACTGAAGAAACCTTTTTCCTTAATGAATTGCCAGACTTCCGGCGGCAAATCTTTCAACTCATGCGTAATTTTCCATTCGTCCAGCATCGCGCATAATTGTTCTACCGGGCCATCGAGAAAAGCTTGTTCCTCGGCAGTAAGTGCCGGTTTGGGATAAGCCAGCATTTTCTTCCAGTCAGGTTTGCCGCTGAACAAATCACCTTCCCACCAAACCGTGCCTGCGTCCAGTGCTTCCTGCTCCGTTTGCGAAATTTGCGGGAGCATTTTACGGAACAACTTGAGTATATGATTGGTAACCAGAAAACGACGAACGACCGGAATCGCCAGAATCAAGCCGACGACGACAACCAGAAACAAGATGACATAGAACAGAAACAGGAGCATGATGATTTTCCCCGTAGTGAATTAAGCCTAACAAGCTACGCATAATACATGCTGGCTATGCATAGATGTACCCAATACGTACCAGTGTCTGCATAAAAAGCTTACGCTTTCAAATTTACATGATAATCTCTTAAATCCCTACATTAACTCAGAAATTTTATGAAAAACTTGTTGTGTAATTCATACACTCACACGACTCAAACCATTTAACCGCCTAAAATTCAGGAGGAATCCCATGCCGAATGACACACTGGAACTTGCCCAAAACCTCATTACCCGCCGTTCACTGACCCCATCCGATGCGGGTTGTCAGGAAATTTTAATCGAACGCTTGGAAAAACTGGGCTTTCACATCGAAAGAATGCGCTTTGGTGAAGTCCACAACCTTTGGGCACGCCGTGGCAATACGTCTCCAGTGCTGTGTTTCGCCGGACACACCGATGTGGTGCCGACCGGTCCATTGGAACAATGGCACAGCGATCCATTCACCCCCACGATCCGTGATAATTGCCTTTTTGGGCGCGGTGCTGCTGACATGAAAACTTCACTAGCCGCGTTCATCACTGCGATTGAAGCCTTTGTCGCACAACATGCCAATCATCAAGGATCGATTGCCCTGTTGATCACCTCCGACGAAGAAGGCATCGCAGTCGACGGCACGGTTAAAGTTGTGGAAACACTCAAAGCGCGCGGCGAATTACTGGATTACTGCATCGTGGGCGAACCCACCTGTGCAGACCAGTTTGGTGACACCATCAAAAACGGCCGCCGCGGCTCACTGTCCGGAGATCTGACGATCAAAGGCATACAGGGACACATCGCCTATCCGCATCTGGCCAAAAACCCGATTCATCTGGCCGCACCGGTCATTGCAGAATTGGCGCAAACCGAATGGGACCAGGGCAATGACTATTTTCCTCCCACCACCTGGCATATCTCGAATATTCATAGCGGCACTGGCGCCACCAACGTCATTCCCGGCACACTGAATCTATTGTTCAATTTTCGCTTCTCCACCGCCAGCACGGTCGAATCGCTCAAAACCCGCGTGCATGAGATTCTTGACCGGCATGGCGTAGATTATGAATTGCAATGGGAATTATCCGGCAAGCCCTTTCTCACCCCCAAAGGCGAATTGGCTGACGCCATGAGCAGCGCCATCACGCAAGTCACCACCCTCGAACCGCAATTATCCACTTCCGGCGGAACCTCCGATGGCCGGTTTATTGCGGATATTTGCTCCCAAGTGGTCGAATTCGGTCCGCGCAATGCCACCATTCACAAATTGAATGAGCATGTTGCAGTCGATGACATCGAACAACTGTCGCAAATTTATCAGCTAACCCTGGAAAATTTACTGGCCGCAAAAATTGAGGCAATCCCTGCAAGTTCAGACAGCTTCATGGATAAATTGAAAAAATATTTTTCCTTTGGGTGAGATAAATTTTGAATTTAATCCAAGCTATGTAGGAATGGAATTGAATAAGTGCTGATAATGGACATGATGGAAGTTCGCTTCCAACCAAAAACAGTCATTCAGTTCCTGGTTCGCGACATGATAATGTAGTCGATGTTATCAAATATAAGAAGGATCGATATGAGTAATGACCCAACATCTCAACCCATCGGACCTAGGAGAAAAGTCGTGCAGGCTGATGAACTCAATCATTAGGCGATATGAAATACCAACTTACCTTGGCAATTTTGGGTCCGCGTCAAGAACTAGAAATTGATAAAGAGCGTTTCGATTCTCTCAAAGGAGCCAGGCACACCTTAATAGAGGCATTTGCGCTCGAAGAAAAATACGAAATTCTGATTTCTAATTATCTGGAGTTGGAACAGCAGATTGTGCGTCAAGCTGTTGTAGCGCAAGTTCGCACTCAGAGTGATTATTCAGAGTTCTTTGAATTTCGTATGGTTTTCAATGTTGCTTTAGTCAATTTACTAACAGCAGCCCGGCTTTACGTCGACCAATTCCCGCGGCATATTCGAGATTGCTCGGCTGATAAGAATCAACTTACACTGGCCCAATCCTGGTTAAGCCAAGCCTACGATAGTGCGTTCGAATACCGATTCATGGAGGCTTTGCGGAATCACGTTCAACATAATGGATTACCACTGCACTGGTGGAGTGTTGGTAGCAAGCGAACCGACAAAGGTCTCAGAGAGTTTAGTGTTTCGCTATGTGCGGAGAAGAAGCACTTAGCTGAGGATACGAAGTTTAAGAAAACTGTACTAGAGGAATGCGATGAGAAAGTTGATCTTTTAATCGCAGCTCGGGTTTATATGCAATCCCTTAGCGAAATCCATTCGAAAGGGCGTGACGCAATCAGCAATTCTGTGGCAATAGCCCGCCGCACCGTACAAGAAGAACAAGATCGGTATCAATCCTCGAGTTCTAGCACTGAGGCTAGCTTGCTCGGTTTGGAAGCCCAAGCTGTTGAGAATGATCGAATTGTCGAACGTGTACCATTGCTCCTTCAGTGGGATGATGTTCGTAAAAAACTACAGGTGAAGAACCCTTTGCTGCAAAATATTTCCAACTCTTTTGCATCGAGCCGAAGTCGGGACAACTAGGCACTCAGTGCAGCATGCTGCCTAATAAAGTAGTCCATCCGTTCACTAGAACGCGCATTAAGCTACGCACCCGTTACTTTGGCATTGGAATATGAAACTAAAATCTTAATAAGCCAGTTACCAGATTTATCCGCTTTGGTGAGCCCTTTTAAGATCGAACAAATGCTCGCAACAGATCGAATCCAGTCAATCAATGTGGGTAATAAGCGATTAATCCTAACAATTAAATCCAGATTGAAATCAATTTCTATCACCGTAAAAACTATGGGGTATTTCTGTCTCATGAGAACCAAAATGCATTATCTTCAATCCCTGTCTTCGCTTTTTAGTTTGCAACCAATAAGCACCATGTGGAATGCCCTGCGGGTGTCCCTTGCGCGAGGCATATTGATCTGCTTACTGCTCCTGCTCAGCAGTTGCAGCATGTTGCGCCTTGGCTACGACCAGGGGCCGCAGTTGGTCTGGTGGTGGCTGGATAGCTATGTCGACTTCAGCAGCGAACAGACTCCGCACGCCAAGGAGGCCATCCGCCAATGGTTTACCTGGCATCGCACCTCGCAATTGCCCGAATACGCGGCATTATTGTCCACGCTGCGCGCGCAGATCGATGATCCTGTCACGCCCGAGCAACTCTGCAGTTGGTTCCAGGATTTACGCACCACCATTGCACCGGCGCTGGATCATTCATTGCAACTCAGCGCCCCGCTGGTGCCCGGCCTGAATGAAGCGCAGTGGCGCCACATGGAACAGCGCTTCGCCAAAAGCAACGATGAACTGCGTAGCGACTACTTGCAGCCGCGCGCCGAGGAACGCTTGGAAGCATCGATCAAGCGCACGGTCAAGCGCATCGAGAATCTCTATGGCGATATTGATGAAGCGCAGCGCAACCTGATCACCACCGGCATCGCAGCCTCTCCCTTTGACCCCGAAGCTTGGTTGATGGAACGCCAACGCAATCAACGCGCGATTCTGTCGACACTGCGCCGGCTTGCTGCCGAGCCGAATGAAGCCGATCAGGTCACCGCCGCACTGCGCGGGCTGGCCAAGCAAATCGAACACTCTATCGATCCCGATTACCGCGTTTATCAAGAGAAATTGATGGAATACAATTGCGCCTTCACGGCACGCATCCACAACAGCACCAACGCCAGCCAGCGCCGACATGCACACGACAAACTGAAACGCTGGGAAACCGACTTGCGCGTACTGACCGCCGATGCCCGTTAGCGCGGTTGATTAGCAGCGATGATGCGGTTGATTGCTTCCAGCATGGTGCGATGATTCAGATAATCCGCATCAATCGGATACACTTTATTGCCGTGCATAAGCCGCAGGGAAGGATAGGAGTGCACATCCATGTTGCGCGCCTGTTGCATTTCAAGCTGTAGTTCCTGCTCGATCTCCGGGCTGATCAGATCCGCGCTGAAAATCTGCACGTCCAGTCCAATCTCCTGCGCGCATTCCTGTAATGTCGCTGGCAGGGCCGGGTTCTTGGCATGCTGATAATAAGCCTGTTGTATGGCTCGGATCATTGGCAGCTCGGCTGCATCACGTTGCTTCCTGGCCGCAAGAATCGCGCGGCAAGCCGGAAAAGTTGAGCGTATCGGCGTATTCTGCGACCAAAAATCCCAATTAAACTGCACCCCCGGCACCGTTTGTTCGATTCTTCGCCACGCTTGCTGCACCATTTTCTGCGTCGCAAGCGGCATGGGTTCCGTTGAATCCGGCGCCAACCCACCGAGCAAATAAACCACTTGAATGTTCGCTGACAACTCCTGTTGCAACGCGGCCCAGCTTTGACTGAATGCATAGCACCAGCTACACATGGGGTCATGGATGTAAAAAAGGTAGCTCATGGGTTTTGGATTGAATGAAAAGAATGGACGATAAATATACGAGATCGCTCTATAAGGCGGAATCTACGCTTTTGGACTAAAAAAGGAAGCGCCATTTTCCTTCTCTTGCTCCAAACTATCCAACGTTGCGTTATGCCATTTCAACACATTAGCAGGCACACCTGGATTTAGGTAAGATTGATCAAATTCTTTTGTTGCATTCAAGTCTGTGAATGAAACATCGTTAAAACCGCCATTTACATTTGCTGCTTTTGAGTGCCATTCAAGAAATACACTGGCATACGCACCTTTGCGTTCTCCCAGACCTGTTGTAACCTTATATGATGAATCAAATTTAAGTTTTGATTTTGATCTGGCAGTATTTTTTGTTTCTTTCGTATCCAAAAAGACCAAACCCGCAATCAACCCAATGCTCTCGCGTTTATGACCCAATTGTTCCCCACGGGTGATTTTTAAGTTACCGAAAGCAGAGTTCCCCAGCAATGTAAATGCACCGGGGCTTAAACGTGTTGCAGGCTCCGGAAAATAGATTTTAAAAATATCGGAACTCTTAGCAGCTTCGCGTTCAGACAACTCTGCTTGATAGTATTCCTCAGAGAATTTTTTCAATGCTTGGTCTCGTTGCGTTATATCAAGACTACCTCCGTTGGGAGTAAATCGATTTTTGACGATATCCAGATCTTTAACTTCAGTCCAATCCCAAATATAGCTTCCTGCTTCAGCAAGCCAATCAGTTTTTAACACCTTATTATTTCCTTGACTCATTTCTTGACTACTATCGTTGGTGCTGCCGGTAATACCGCCAATATCACTATCGATGGATTCCACAAGCGTGGTATTTGCGGTTAATGATGGCCATCCCAGCGCGTTACCTGTTGATGCATGCCATAACTTGTACGATTCAAAAGCAGCGTATCTTAAAAAGGAATAATCCACTTCATTTCGATTACTCGGTTTATCTTGTCGCGGAATGAGAAATTCTCCTGACTGAAAAAAACGACTACTGACTACCCCACCCGATCGTGATTCATCTAATCTTTTTCGTGCTCCCACTTTAGCTGTATTTGCATTAATGATTTGGCTAGGGCTAGACTTATTTTGCCCCTTGGTAACACCTGATTTGTCAAGCGCATCAGCATCAACAGCGCGATTGGATAAAATCCAAACATTAGTATTGGCAGGTAATGTATTTGCATATATATCCAATTGATGACCTGGGCCAATAATGCCAATACGTAATTTATCTATCTTGCATTGAGCAACACTATTCGGTTGGGTTTCAGGTTTGGCATGATCAACTGGAGAGCTGAAAACGCCTTGTAGTGCTTTAGCTCCCATCACATCCGCTTCACGCTCCAAGCCTGCATCATCATTCACTGGCACACTGCCTCGCATCTGCATCGTCGGCCTCACCCGTCCCTGCGCCTGTTGCACCACATGCCAGGCTTCATGCGGCAAATGCTGCTCCTGCCCTGTTGCAACATGAATATCCGCGCCTTGCGCATACGCTAAGGCATTGAGTTGCGCCGGTTGCGATGAATTGTAGTGAACTTTGACGTGATCCATCGATAGTCCGGAAAGATGCTCAATACCGGATTTCAGATTGTCCGGCAGGCCGGTATTGTTGGGTTTTTCTGCAGACTGCTGTGCGCGTTGAGCGACATCAAACTTCCCCTGCAAAGGTTCTTCCGCCTCCACTCGTTGAGCCAACGCAAATTTACCCTGGAGAGGCTCTTCTTCCTCGACCCGTTGCACTGCCTCGAATTTTCCTTGTATTGGTTCCTCCTCTTCAACACGCTGAGCCATTTCAAACTTACCTTGCAAAGGCTCTTCCTCTTCCTCAATTCGCTGCGCTGTCTCAAATTTGCCTTGTAACATTTCCTCGTCAGGTGCCGCCTGCAATTGCACACTGGGGGATTGTAATGAACGGCTGAGTTCTCTTTGCGTAGCCATGCGCGGGCTGTTATGGATCGATACCGCCTGCTGGCGCTGAGCAATCATTTGAGGGCTGGCGTGGATGGTGTTGATTAATTGTCGTTGCGCGATGGTTTGCGGACGGTTGTCCACGAAACTCTGCGCCTCGCTTGTTGCAGATCGATTATTCGCAGTCGTTTGTGATTGCCGAACTTGTTGTTCCGATCCAATCGATAATGATTGCTTCATAGGACTCTCCGTTTATGGGAAATTAAGCCAGCCTTCCCATGATCACTGATCATTCACCGCATTCCGATACATCAACACCGTAAAATCATCTTCCAGGTAACCGCTTAAGCAATCCACGCGAGGTGATAATGCCTGACACAGTGTAAGGATTTCATCCCGATCATGACCAACCAGCAGATTATGCTGCGGAAAATGTTTTTTATCCAGCATGTTGAATGCCAACGCAAAGCGTGCGCTGTTATAAAGTTTACAGATCATGTCGGTATAAAAACTGTCATTCTTGCAGCGATAGCCCAATGCGCCACTGGCGAAGACCACATCCACCTGCGGTAATTCTGCGGTGCTGAAGTCGGTTTGATAAAAAGCGGTGCGTGAGTAGTTTGCGTAACGTTTCCTGGCCTCTGCAATGAATTCTGGCATTTGATCGACACCGATGTAATCAAAGTCGACAGCGTGCAAATCCAGGAAAGCCTTCAGATCTCCATAGCCGCAGCCAATGTCCAGCACGCTGGCGCCATTCAGATCGCCGACTTTGATCAATTGCTGATAACGCAATTGTTGACTGACCTGGCTGCGCCATCCGAGCGATTCCACCGAACCGCTTTGGTATTCGGCGATACGATGCCGGTGGTAGTGCATCACGGTTGCTTTTTCAAGTAGATCCATGGTTGATTCCCCGATCCATAACAGGCAAAAGTTGCGATCAGCGCCCCCTGAGCAGGCTATATACGACTAAGGGGCCTGTATTCTCGGGCGCGAAGGTTTTTTCATATGCTGCTTGCGCCGCTGATAAACAATAATACCAATCGCAATCCCGACCAAAACAACGATGATAAGCGGCAAGTTGCCTGATGAAATAGGTTCAATCACCGGATCATACGTCAACAGCAGCAATGCAATCACCAAAGCGGGAATAATGATAACCAGCAAGCCCAGAATATACAAAGATTTGATCTTACTGTGTATACGGCATGAATAAAGATACAGGCACACCAATATCAAGCTTAGTAAAGTAAGCAAACCCATTGCCCAGCGAAAAATCGTGCGATTCTCGCAAACAAATTGGTCGATCATGGCATCCGGATAGCCGTGCCAAGTGGCTTCCTGAAAGAATCTAACCAGGCAGCCAGTCACTGACAGAATCTCGTCACAACGCGACGACATGTCTTCAGTCACCGCTTTTTCATTGACTAGCAAAGGCCAGAAACCAACGCCTCCAAAGTTATCTTTGAAATACACAATATCATCTTCAAGCTGCTTCCAGTTTTTGCCATCAAATTCTATGACGGGAATGATGTTACGCAACAACAAGCCGCGCTCAATCCCATGCAATTGGCTATTTTCCACGTCCAATCTCAATTGCTTTTTGGCGCTTGAGGTGGGTTCTTCGATCAGCACCAGAATTCTGGTTGTCAGCACATTGTTCGCATTATTGTCTATCATCGCATATGCGCTGTCGGAGAACTCTTGATGATTAATCCGCTCCAGCAGATTCGGGTAGCTGTAGATACCGGCTCCCATGGCGGATTGCGGCGCCAGAATATTGGTGAAATGCTCCCCATGCTTAGCATTTAATTTCTTTTGCAGATTTTCAAAAAAATTATTGAACAGTTGGATGGATTCCGAATCTTCCGGATAATCCTCAAAATACAGCGTTACACCATCACCGTAAGTCGGCGGTGACAAAGCGCCCAATGTCAGATCCTGTTGAATGGTCGACAGCGTGGTAGTGATGGGACGGGTCAGCAAACGCACGATATTCTCCGCCAGCGTTTCCAGAACCGCTGCCCTGGATTCATAACCCTGCACTTTCCAGGCTTCCCAGTAGGCTTTATCGTTATGAATCACCCAATCGACTTGACTATTGTGTTTTCGCGCTACTTGCACGAATTCATTTTGCAGTTGCCTGCTCGAGCTATCGGACGATAAAACCGCCACATCACTGCCACCAGTATTCGTCTGCTTGATGACGCCTTCTTCATCAAATGACAGCTCATGATAGGCCACTCTGGACAGCACACTGAAATTGACGTTTTGCTTCTCTCCGCTGGCCATCCAGAAAGGATAAAAGCCATACACGATCCCTGAAAGATAATCGAGAACGCAACCACAACCCTCGCCGTTCCATTGGATCGGCGTTGCCGCACTGTACGTCGGCTGTTTTTTATACAGCAACACAATGGCTGGCTGAATGACCGACTCATACAGACCTGCTACAAACTCATCGACCAACTCCAGATCTTGAACCTCGCACGCTGCTTTGGAGCGTGCGCGCAATGAATCGATAGCGTGGAATTGCTGCTGAAAATCACGCATGCCCTGATAAGGACCGGTCTGTAAATCCTGCGCTAATTGATGAAAATCCTCATCGCTAATTTTCAAACTGATCACATACGGATTCTGATTGTTCACCGCCTGGCATGCCCCGATGCCCGCATGAATTTTTGCTTGTACGGCTTTAGCAAACAGTTGCTGGGTGGGATAAGCCACGCCCGACAAAGTCTTATCCAATAAGGTGACAAATATGCCATTGAGTGCCGTGAACAGCGGATCTCCCATAAGAATTTCCAGAAAACTCTGGGTAATGACCGGATCCGCGTAACGGTAATAGCGCTGAATAACTGGCAGCAATTTTTTAGCCAGATCGGGATAATCCTTCAAGGCTCCCGTCACGGCTTCTTGCAACGCTGACACATTGTCGAATTTTTTATCCACCAATTTAGCCAGTTGCGCCTGAATTTGCTCTTTTCCTTGCAGCACTTTGAAGTCTTCTGCTGACAATTGGTAATAATAAGTGACCAATTCGCGGCGACTGGTGCGCAGCGCGGCAGGAAGCAAAGGATCAACCACGCGTCGATACAGATCGACCAGATCGAGCAACTCTTGATCTGATCCACTCCGTCTGACTGTGTAATAGTAGTTTCTCTGCAAATCAGCTTGCTCATCATTCCAAATCGAAAAATCAGGATTGGTCAGTACGTTGGTTTCTTCCGGAAACATATCGGCAAACGCTGCGATCTGTTCCAGGCGCGTGTTTATTTCACGAATGTAGCGATTACCAATGGGTTCTATTTTGAAATCAACGATAAAGCGTTGCAACCAGAAGAGAGTGACCGGACCCATGCGACCATCGGTGAGCGGATGTTGACTAAGTGCGGCATCCCGGCTCCAATTGCGGTCATTCTGATAAATGACGAACAGATTCTGCTGCATCCGCACCACTGTGGCATGATCCATCTTTCTGAAAGCTTCCTGATTCAACAGACGGTCATAGTATCCTTCCGCCGCAAATGCCGCAGACAGACAACCAATCCATACAATGAACACTATCCAAGAAAAGAAAATTTTTTTCATAATAGTCTCACAACGTTCGCCCTTCTTTAAGCAACTCTTTGATCACTCCCTTTACCAGGTCATCCAGCAAGATCTGATCGCGCTTCATACGCACCGCTTGAATCGCTGCATAGCGCACTGCATTGGTAATGGCGCCACCGGATAGCTCATAGGTTTCAGCCAACATCACCAGATTCACACCGACGGATAACAGTGAATTGTTTACAAACATGCCTTGCCACAATCTTAACCGCTGATCCGCATCCGGCATAGCAAAATGCACCGATGTCTGAAAACGCCGCGCAAATGCTTCATCAATATTCGTCTTTAAGTTGGTTGCCAATATCACCACGCCTGGATAATCCTCAACTCTTTGCAGTAAGTAGGATATTTCCTGATTGGCATGGCGATCATTAGAGTTGCTGGTTTGCGTCCTTTTGCCAAACAGTGCATCCGCTTCATCAAAAAACAAAATCCAATTCTTATTCACCGCCTGGTCAAACACATTCGCCAGGTTCTTTTCCGTTTCACCGATATATTTGGATACAACCATCGATAAATCAATGCGATAAACATCAATACCAGCCGTAGAGCCAATTAAGGTTGCTGTCAGAGTCTTTCCTGTTCCAGGAGGACCATAAAATAAAGCGCGATAGCCCGGTTTGATATTCCTGCCCAGATTCCATTGCTGCAAAATGGTCTGCGAATGTTTCAGCCAGGTATTGATATTTTCTATTTCATCCATCACTTCCGGATTCAGCACCAAATCATCCCAGGTCAACGAGGTCGTGATTAATTTTGCCGGAAAATGAATGCCATAATCCGGCTTATCCCATCGTCCGGTCGTTAGCCGATTAAGATATTCCGGCGTCAGGATCAGCATGGCGCTTAAAAATGGCTCACCACTCGTACCGTGTTCGATCTTGATCATTTGCTGCTTGGATAAGTAATGATCCGGCTGAAACAAACGCATCACCGCAAATCGTTCGACCAGATTATCTCCGGCCAAAATAAAAGCAGCCGTTTCACAAGTCGGCAGAAATCCGCTGTGATCCTTACCTTTCCATCCGCCAAACTCAGTAAACCCGCGCGCAATTTGCTGGTTATTCATTAAAAAAGTATCCAGCACATGCGGCTGGATTTGCGGCAATAGCGCCAATATGATCACGATGCGCTCATCAAAGCCCATCTGGTATTCCTGTACAAGCCGCGCGTATTCGGATTGATCGTTGGTCACATCCGGTGGTGCTATTTCACGAATAGCTTCGATAGCAGTTGCGCGATGAAAATAATCATCAAAGCGTGTTGCCAGCACCTGCTTGAACCAGCTTATTTCCTTGTCCAGCGTTATTGCATTAGCGTTGCTTTGCGTCATCAACCCTGACCTCTATCGGTAGCAACATACGGCATGCAATTAACGCCAAGTAACATGAATGGCCCGCTCCATCCAGGCATGTTTGATGACAGAATAGCTCCAGGGCAAGCTGTCCAGCAGCATGTCAAAGGTTCCCGGTTCAATGGTCAAATACCACATGCCATCTTCTTTCAGGTGCAATCGGCCTTTGCGTTGCAGAAATGTCTGTCGCAGACCGCTAATCGAGGTATTGCCAATGGTTTTCCAGTTCTGAATCATGCCCAGCATCAAACCTTCAATAGTTTTTTTCTCATGCGCGCTGATATCAATTCGGTTATCAATTGGAATACCTGTCGTAATGCCACATAACACCTTATTCAGGGTCAGTTGATATTCAGGGGTTTGCGTCTGCTCATTCACCATGAATTGCAGCAAATGAACGGCTCGTTCCGCCGCCTGCCGATCAATAAACACACCATCTTCCACCAAATTCAGCATGGTGAACAAACGCGGCAAATACGGCGCCGCCAATACCTGTCCGGCATTATGAATATAAATTTCTTCCAATATTTCCATCGATGGCATCTTCATCAATAAGCCACGCAGATCAATGGGAAGCGATGCCGTCTTTTCTGTCGGGCTTCGCCCGATCTCGCTACTACTATCGATCAGTGTTTGCAAGAGCTTATGCAGAGTGCCATAGGCCTTCTTCTGCTCCAGCGCCGCACACCAGGCACGCAATGTCGGCAGCAATTGCGCTTCACCGGACATGCCGCAGGCAAGCGCTCGAATGTAGGTTACAGGTTCAATGTGCGTGTGAAGTTCTGTCAGCAAATAATCCAAATTGGCAATCCATAGTTGCTGTTTCCATTGTGCTTTTGTAACACGATGAAGAGAAGCAGGCTGTTGATACAGCGTCTCTGTCTGTGCCAGCATTTGCTCAATCAGCGCCGCTGCCAATGGCGCCAGTATGTAAGTGATATCGAGTAAAACTGATGGCGGAAGCTTACCTACCAGCCGGGTGCGCTGTTGCGCAGTTCGCAGCATAGTGCGCAGATGTTGCTTGAATCGCTCGATGTCCGCTTGCGGCGAATCCATGGCAACATCCTTGAATTCCTCATCAGCCAACCCTGCGTCACGCAGCGCTGCCAGTATGCGCAAATACCACGGTCCATAAACAACTTGAGATTTCTGGGCACCTGCGAGAGCCGATGGGGTGATCGGCAGCAGATTGGCAGTTTCTGCATGCTTGCCAGATCCTTCTGCCGTTTCTACTTCGATCCCTCCGCTCCCTTGCGCTGCTATCAGCTTTGCATTCTTTCTCTGATCGTCATTACTCATATCAGAAGGCACCGCAATGGCTTGTACCTGCAGAGCAATCATTTCCAGATCAATCTCTCTTGCCTGCAACAAATCTGCCAGCACCTGCCGATAATACCCAGGCAGGTGACTGGCTTCTGTCAGCTGACTGGCATGCGCTTCGACGGCTTGTAGAAATGCGTGTTCATCGTCGCTGGCTGTCGAAGATTGGGTCTTCAACCGAAATTCAATCAGGCCGAGCAATTCCACAGGATTGAGCCGGGCAGCTGCCAGGTCATAGCGATTCCTGCCCAAGTCCTGATAAATGCGCTGTAGTTGCAGCACATCTTCCGCCACCAGCGCTTGCAGCAGATGACGGATATCCGGCTGATGGGCACTGGAATGATTAGAATTGAGTCTTTGTTGCAGTTGCCGATATGCAAGGCTTTCCTGGAAAATTGCTTCAGAAAAACCTGCATCTTCTTTTTCTGTGTGATCTGTTTCTGCGGCACCGGTCTCGCTACTACTATCGATCAGTGTTTGCAAGAGCTTATGCAGGGTGCCATAGGCCTTCTTATGCTCCAGTGCTACACACCAGGCGCGCAATGTCGGCAATAGTTGCGCTTCACCGGACATGCCGCGGGCAAGCGCCTGCACATAAGCCCCGGGTTCAGTGTCCGGGCTAGGCTCCGCCAGTAGATAATTCAGGTTGACACACCATAGTTGCTGTTTCCATTGCGCTTTTGTGACGCGATGAAGAGAAGCAGGCTGTCGATACAGCGTCTCTGCCTGTGCCAGCATTTGCTCAATCAGCGCGGCCGCTGATGCCGACAGCAAATAAGTAATGTCGAGCAGTACCGGCTGCGCCAGCCTGTTCACCCATTGGGCAAGCTGCCCCGGTGACCGAATCAAGCTGCGCAGGTGTTGTGTGAGTTGCTCGATGCCAGCCTGCGTAGTATCTGAACTAAAATCTGCTATTGCAGCAATCAATCCCGCTTCATGCAAGGCTGTCAGTATCCTTAAGTGCAGAGATTCATACCCGGCCCTGGGTTTTTGCGCGTCAACAAGAGTCGATTGAGTAGCTTGCTGCAAATGGGTGTCGTCTGCAGACTTGCTCAATATCCCTGCTTTTCTCGTTTCGACATCTGTTATCGCTTTGCTTTCTTTCAGTTTTGTTTCTTCTCTCCGATCATCATTATCCACACCTAAATGCGGCGTCATTGTTTGTACCTGCAGAGCAATCATTTCCAGATCAATTTCTCTTGCCTGCAACACATCTGCCAGCACCTGCCGGTAATACCCAGGTAGATGACCGGCTTCTGTCAGCTGACTGGCATGCGCTTCGACGGCTTGTAGAAATGTATGCCCATCGTCGCTGGCTGTCGAAGATTGGGTCTTCAACCGAAATTCAATCAGGCCGAGCAATTCCACAGGATTGAGCCGGGCGGCTGCCAAGTCATAGCGATTCCTGCCCAAGTCCTGATAAATGCGCTGTAGTTGCAGCGCATCTTCCGCTGCCAGCGCTTGCAGCAGATGACGGATATCCGGCTGATGGGCACTGGAATGATTAGAATTGAGTCTTTGTTGCAGTTGCCGATATGCAAGGCTTTCCTGGAAAATTGCTTCAGAAAAACCTGCATCTTCTTTTTCTGTGTGATCTGTTTCTGCGGCACCGGTGACGAGTGATTGCAATATCGTGTGGATGGTGCCATAGGCCTTCTTCTGCTCCAGCGCCGCACACCAGGCACGCAATGTCGGCAGTAGTTGCGCTTCACCGGATATGCCGCAGGCAAGCGCTCGAATGTAGGTTACAGGCTCAATGTGCGGGTGAAGTTCTGCCAGTAAATAATCCAAATTGGCAATCCATAGTTGCTGTTTCCATTGCGCTTTTGTGACGCGATGAAGAGAAGCAGGCTGTCGATACAGCGTCTCTGTCTGTGCCAGCATTTGCTCAATCAGCGCCGCTGCCAATGGCGCCAGTATGTAAGTGATATCG